>JAXLTF010000005.1:0-160603 GCA_046330185.1 Actinomycetota bacterium | reverse complement strand
GACGGTCAGGACGACAGCGCCCCGACCCTGGTCGCTGGGACGATCATCACGGGCGTCGCGAAGGAGTCGGTCGACCTGGAGCCGCTCACCGCGGGCAGCTACTTCTTCCACTGCGAGGTGCACCCGACCACGATGACCGGGACCATCGAGGCATCGGAGGGCGGCGGCGGCGAGGGCGGCGGCGGCGAGGGCGGCGGCGGACCCGTGGTCGTCGCGAGCGGGCTCGTGTTCGACACGTCCGAGATCGACCTGCCGGCGGACCAGGCGTCTCAGATCACGCTCGACAACCGCGATCCCGCGGTCGTGCACAACATCGCGATATTCCCGGACGAGGAGTCGCTGGACGCTCCGATGTTCGACGGAGCGGACATCACGGGCCCCGACCAGATCACTTACGACGTGCCGGCCTTCACCGCCGGGACCTACTACTTCCACTGCGACACGCATCCGAACATGTCCGGCTCCGTCGTGGTGGCCGCCGGGGGAGGCGGGGGAGGCGGGGAACCGGCGCCGACGGGTCCCACCGCGCCCAGCGGCGAGTCCGGCCCCACTGGGGGAACCGGCCCGTCGGGCTGACCTCGGCCGGGCCGACCCCGGTTGCCGATCGCGCGTTGCTAGGGTGGCCGGCATGCGCAAGCTGCTGCCCGTCGGGGTGATCTGCCTGACGGTCGTGCTGGGCGCCGTCTACCTGATCGAGCGCCGGGCCGGCGGCTCGGGGCTCGAGCCGGGGGTCACGGCGATGGATCGCCCGTTGCCCCTGCTGCGTGGGCCGACGCTCGACGGCGGCACGGCCGACACCCGGGACCTGCGCGGGCGCGTGGCGGTAGTGAACGTGTGGGCCGAGTGGTGCGGGCCGTGCCTCGAAGAGATGCCCGCGCTGCAGCGCCTCTACGAGCGCTACGGCGATCGCGGCGTGGCGTTCCTGGGGATCAACTACCGCAACGACGAGGACAAGGCCCGGGCGCTCGTCGAGACCACCGGCGTCACGTATCCGAGCCTCGTGGACCACGCCGGCGCTTGGGCCGACGATCTGGGGTTCGTGGGGCTCCCCGACACCTACGTGGTGGACCGCGGCGCACCATCCGGTACGCGATCTTCGGTCGAACGGACGAGGTCGAGCTGGCCGGCCTGCTCGACGAGCTCCTCGCGGCGGGTCCTAGGACGCGATCGCGTCGAGGGCCACTGCGCCGAACACCAGCGCCGCGAGGTACACGATCGAGTACGCCTTTGAACAGCTTCCACGCTGGGCGTCGCCGCCCTCGCCACAGACGCAGGCCTGGGGTAGACGAACGTACCGCCGAGCACGAGCGCGGTCGTCAGGTAGACCAGGCCCATGTGCCCCACCGGGACCAGCAGCGGCAGCAGCGTCACCGGCGAACAGCACGAGCGAGACAGGAGGATCTGGCGGCGGGTCTCGTCCTCACCGCGAACCACCGGAAGCATCGGCACGCCGGCGGCCGCGTAGTCTCCCCGGAACCGCATCGACAGGGCCCAGAAGTGCGGCGGCGTCCAGACGAAGACGATCGGCGAACAAGATCCAGGCGGGGAGCGAGGCTCAGACGGCGGCCCATCCGACGAGGGTGGGCATCGCCCCCGCCGCGCCGCCGATCACGATGTTCTGGGGGCTGGAGCGCTTCAGCCACAGCGTGTAGACGAATACGTAGATCGCGATCGCGGAGAGCGCCAGCGTCGCCGCCAGGACGTTCACGGCGATGGCCATGAAGTAGAAGGCGATCGCGCCCAGCACGAACCCGAACTGCAGGGCCTGATCCGGTGTCACCGCGCGCCGGAGCGGGCGCTGACGGTGCGGCGCATGATCTGGTCGATGTCAGCGGTCCAGGTACATGTTGATCGCGTTCGCCGAGCCCGCCGCGATCGTGCCGCCGGCCAGCGTCGCCAGGATCAACCTGAGCGACGGGACCCCATGGGCCGCCAGCATCATCGCCGGCACGGTCGTGATCAGGAGCAGGACGATGATCCGGGGTTTGGTGAGCCGGACGTAGGCCGTGACCTGCTCCTGCAGCGAACCGCCCGCCGTCGCGTCCGGGCTCTCCTCGGCCGAGGCGGGCTCCCGCTCGACCAACCGCTGCGTCGCCGTCGCCAGGGCCACCGTGGTGGCCCAGATCAGGACCGAGAGGGCGACGTGCAGGACCACCGTCCAGGGCCGAAGGCGCGTCCACACGTTGGCGGCGCCGGAGAGGATCTGCGCGACGTACAGGGCTAGCAGCACCGTCGACAGCCGGACGAGAACGGGGAGGCTCCCACCGGTCCGGGCACGGATCGCGATCCACAGCACCAGGAGGAAGACGATGGCCGCGAGCAGGCGGTGCAGGAACATCGGCGTCGTGTAGCCGTCCAGGCCCGGCACCAGCTTCCCGCCCAGCAGGGGCCAGTCCGTGAACGCCAGCCCGGCGTCGCGCGCCCGGACGTACGTCCCGACCAGCAGCAGAGCCGCCGTCGCGCCGGTCGTGACCCACGCCAGGCGGGCGGATCCCGGGTCGGCCGCGGCCTCGGCGGCCGGTCTCTCCATGAGCGCGGAGCGCGTGGCCAGGAAGGTCACGTCCGCGACCAGCGCCAGCGCGATCGCGAAATGGGCCGTCACCCAGGCGGGGTCGAGCTCCGTGCGCACGACGATCCCGCCCAGGACCGCCTGCCCGAGCACGAGCGGGATCGCGGCGACGGCCGGCCAGAACAGCGCGGGCACGGACCGGTACCGGCGGAGCGCCTCGATCGCGGTCCAGGCGACCAGGGCGCTCACGACGAACACGAGCGCCCGGTGCGAGAACTCGATCAACGAATGGATCGTCCCGCTGGGGAACAGCTGCCCCGGCTCGCACCCGGGCCAGGTGGAGCACCCCAGACCGGACCCGGTGCCGCGTACCAGCCCACCCACGGCGAACAGCACGATCGTGGTGCAGGCGGTGACGAGCGTCAGCTTCTGGAAGCGGTTCATCCGATGGTGAGCCGAGGGCTCCCCGCCATGATATCGCCACCCCCGGCATCGCGGGTTCGGGTACCGTGCATGCGTGTCGGGCCCGTCGTTGCCGTCGGCCGTCGACCCTACGGGACGGATCCGCGCGCGGGTCGACGAGATCCTGGACGAGGCTCTCAGCCGGGCGCGTTCGTCGATCGCGACGCTCGATCCGAGCGCCGCGATCCTCGTCGACGAGCTCTCGCGGCTGCTCGCCGCGGGCGGCAAACGCCTGCGTCCCGCCTGCTGCGTGCTGGGGTACCGGGCCGCGGGCGGTGACGCGGACGAACCGGCGATCCTGCGGGCGGCGAGCGCGCTGGAGCTGCTTCACGCGATGGCGCTGATACACGACGACCTGATCGACCGGGCCACCGAGCGCCGCGACGTCCCCTCGAGCGAGGCATGGCTGACCGGCCGCGCCCGCGAGGCCGGCGCGGCCGATCCGGAGCGGACCGGATGGTCCCTCGCGTTGCTGACCGGGGACCTCGCCGCGGTGCTGGCGGACCGGCTCCTCCTGGATGCGGGGTTCGCCCCCGACAGATCGGTCGCCGCGCTGAGCGTGTACGCGGATATGCGGGTCGAGATGGCGGCGGGTCAGGTGGTGGAGCTCCTGGGCGATCCCGGCGCGGACCCCGGCCGGGCCGCCCGGCTGCGCGGCGGCTCCTACACGGTCGCGGCTCCACTCGTGATCGGGGGCACCCTGGGGGAGCTTCCCCGGCCGTGCTGGACACCTTGTCGGCGTTCGGCGGACCCCTCGGCGAGGCATTCCAGCTGCTCGACGACCTCCGCGACCGCGACCAACCCGCCGTGGACCGGCGTCGGGTCGCCGCGCTCTACGACGAGGCGGTGGGCGCCCTCGACGGGGCCGCGCTCGAGGCCGACGTCGCCGGAGCCCTGGCCGATCTGGCGCTGCGGTTGGCGGGCCCGTGATGGAGCGGGATCCCCTCGAGCCGTTGCGGCGGGCGTTCCGTGACGTCCCGGCATGCCGGATCGCCACCGTCGGGGGGAACGGGCATCCGCACGTCGCCAGCCGGTGGTTCGTATGGACGGAACCGGGGCTGTTCGTCGCGACACCGCGCGGCGACGCGACCTGGGAGAACCTCGAGGCGGACCCGCGCCTCAGCGTGGTGGTCGACCGCGGCAGGTCGTGGATGGAGCTCGCCGGCGTCCGGATCGACGGGACGGGCGAGCTCTCGCCCGTCGAGCACCCGGACATGCGCGGCCCGATGTCGGCCTGGCATGAGAAGTACCGTGGCGCCGTGGCGGGCGAGGGCTTCGAACAGCTCGCGCGCGATGTGCCGGCGCTCGGGTTCGTGCGGGTCCTGACGACGGCCGTGCGGACCTGGGACCACGCCCGCGCCCCCGACGTCGTGCGTGGGAACGAGCCGTTGTAGGCTCGAAAGTGAAGCCGTTCACGAGCGGATACGCTGCCGCTCGTGAAGCCTTTCACAAGCATCTGAGGGGGAGTCTGTGACGGGCACCGAGACCGATGTGCTGGTGATCGGGGCGGGGCCGGGCGGGTCGGCGGCCGCCTATCACCTGGCGCGCCACGGGATCGACGTGACGATGCTCGAGCGGACCCGTTTCCCGCGAGAGAAGGTCTGCGGCGATGGCCTCACCCCCCGCGGCGTCGCCGCCGTGAAGCGGATGGGGATCGACCCGAACGAGCCCGGGTTCGAACGGGTCCACGGCCTGCGCGTCCACTCGCGGCGCGACACCATCGAGCTCCCGTTCCCCGAGCTCACGTCCTGGCCCGACTTCGGCGTGGTTCGGACGCGCCACGACCTCGACGCCATGCTCGCCGAGCGTGCCGTCAAGGCCGGCGCGCGGCTCGTGGAGGCCACGGAGGCCGTGGCGCCGATCCTCGACGAGGGCTGGGTCGTCGGCTCGACCGTGCGTCCGGCGGGGTCGCGGGACGACGGTGAGGTCCGGCAGGTCCGCGCTCGGTTCGTCATCGCCGCCGACGGCGCCGCCTCGCGGTTCGCCGTGCCCGCGGGGGTCGTGCGCGACGACGGCCGGCCGCTGGGGATCGCCGCGCGGCGCTACTACCGGACCGAGTACCACCCGGGCCCGTGGCTCGAGTCGTGGCTGGATCTTTGGGAGGGCGACCTGCTCCTGCCCGGGTACGGATGGCTCTTCCCGGTAGCCGGCGGCACGGTGAACCTCGGCGCCGGCCTGCTCAACACGTTCAGGGACTTCAAGGAGGTCTCCGCGCAGCGGCTGTTCGACGCGTTCGCGGCGATGCTCCCGGAGACGTACGGCATCGCGGAGGAGACCGCCGAGGGACGCCTGCTCTCGGGCCCGCTCCCGATGAGCTTCAACCGGACGCCGCAGGCCGTTCCCGGCATGTTGCTGGTGGGCGACGCCGCGGGCGCAGTCAACCCGATGAACGGCGAGGGCATCGCTTACGCGATGGAGACGGCCGAGATCGCCGCCGAGCTGATCCACGAGGCTCTGGTCGCGCGGCGGCCCGGCATCGCGGCGATGTACCCGACCGTCCTGCGGCAGCGCTACGGGCGCTACTTCACGATCGGCCGTGGGTTCGCCCGGGCCATCGGCAACCCGGCGGTGATGGGGCTAGCGACCAGGTGGATGCTCCCGCGGCCGACGGTCATGGGCTTCGCGCTCCGGGTCATGGGCAACATCTCCGACGGGTGGGACGGCGACGCGCAGGACCGGCTCTTCGCCCTGCTGCAGCGGCTGGCGAGGGCGGCGTGAGGCACCCCCGGTTAGGATGCCGCCCGTGTTGAGCGAGTACCTGCCGATCCTGGTCCTCGCGGTCCTCGCGTTCGTCTTCGCCGTGGCGTCGTTGTTCGCGTCGTCGCTCCTGCGGCCCAACCGGCCGAACCCCGTGAAGCTGATGCCGTACGAGTGCGGCAACGACCCGGTCCGGCTCCCGAAGGGCGAGCGGTTCCCGGTGAAGTTCTACGTGGTCGCGATGCTGTTCATCATCTTCGACATCGAGATGATCTTCCTGTTCCCGTGGGCCGTGGAGTTCCGCAACCTCGGCCTGTTCGGGCTGGTCGAGATGGCGGTCTTCATCGCGCTGGTGTTCGTCGCGTACGCGTACGTGTGGCGGAAGGGGGGCCTGGACTGGTCGGAGGATCTGGGCCTAGCGGAACAGCCCGTCGCGGCGGCGGAGGAGGAGCCCGAGCGGGAGGCCGTCGGTGCCGGTTGAGCGGATCCCGGGCGTTAGCCCAGGGAAGACCCCCGAGGAGGTGGAGGAGGAGGTCCGTCGGGGCGTCCTGCTCACCACGCTGGACCGCGCCGTCGGGTGGGCGCGCGAGCAGTCGATGTGGCCGGCGACGTTCGGTCTGGCCTGCTGCGCGATCGAGATGATGTCGACCGGCGCCGGGCGATACGACCTCTCGCGTTGGGGGATGGAGCTCTTCCGCGCCTCGCCTCGCCAATCGGACCTGATGATCGTCGCGGGCCGCGTGTCGCAGAAGATGGCCCCGGTCCTGCGCCGGATCTACGACCAGATGCCCGAGCCCCGCTGGGTGATCGCGATGGGCGTCTGCGCGTCGGCCGGAGGGATGTTCACCAACTACGCGATCGTCCAGGGGGTCGACACCATCGTCCCGGTCGACGTGTACGTGCCCGGCTGTCCACCGAAGCCCGAGATGCTGATGTTCGGCATCCTGAAGCTGCACGAGAAGGTCCGCACCGCGGAGACGTTCAGATGATGCCGCGGGAGCTCGCCGAGCGGATCCGGGAACGCTGGCCGGACGTGCTCGTGGCGCGGGACGAGGCGACGGTAGTGGTTGATCGCGACGAGTTGCTGGAGGCCCTGACCACCTTCCGCGACGACGCGGAGCTCGATATGAGCTTCTGCTCGTCGGTCACAGCCGTAGATCGACCCGGGGAGGATCCGCGGTTCTGGATCGCCTACGAGATGCGATCGCTCCGGCACTCGCACCGCCTTCGGGTCAAGGTCGGGGTCCCGAACGACGATCCATGGGTGCCCACCGTCACGGGGTTGTTCCCGACGGCGAACTGGCACGAGCGCGAGACGTACGACTTCTTCGGCGTGACGTTCGCCGGGCACCCGGACCTGAAGCGGATCCTGCTCCCCGACGACTGGGACGGGTTCCCGTTGCGGAAGGACGAGGAGCTCGGCGGCGTGAACACGCGCTTCGTCGGCGCGTTCATCCCGCCGGTGGACCGGCGAACCATCACCCGACCATGACCCCTCCAACCGACCGCCTGCAGCGCGACGCCTCCGGCCAGATCCGGCAGGAGACGATGATCATCAACATGGGTCCCCAGCACCCCTCGACCCATGGGGTGCTCCGTCTGCTCCTGGAGCTCGACGGAGAGACGGTGATCTCGTGCGAACCGGTGATCGGCTACCTGCACACCGGGATCGAGAAGAACACCGAGTACCGGACCTGGCAGCAGGGCGTCACCTACGTCACCCGAGCCGACTACCTCTCGCCGTTCTTCAACGAGCTCGGGTACTGCCTCGCGGTCGAGCGGCTGCTGGGGATCGAGGCGCCGCCGCGCGCTCAGCTCCTGCGGGTGCTGTTCTGCGAGCTGAATCGGATCGCGTCGCACCTGGTGTGGTTGGCCACCGGCGGCATGGAGCTGGGCGCGGTGTCGATCATGCTCTACGGCTTCCGCGAGCGTGAGGTCCTGATGGAGATCTTCGAGGCGACCACGGGCCTGCGGATGAACCACGAGTACTTCCGGATCGGCGGCGTGATCATGGATCTGCAGCCGGGGGCGGAGGAGCACGTCCGCGACTTCCTGCGTGAGATGCCGATCAGGATCGACGAGTACGAGGCGATCCTGGACGACAATCCGATCTGGTTGCAGCGCAACCAGGGCGTCGGGGTCCTGTCCGCCGAGGACTGCCTCGCGCTGGGCGTCACGGGGCCGATCCTGCGCTCGGCCGGCGTCGCGGCCGACCTGCGCAAGGATGCGCCCTACTGCGGCTACGAGACGTTCGAGTTCGATGTTCCCGTCCTCGACGACGCCGACGCCTACGCGAGGTACCGGATCCGCCTCGACGAGATGCGCGAGTCGATGCGGATCGTCGAGCAGTGCCTCGAGCGACTGGAGGAGCCCGGTCCCGTCATGGTCGCCGACCCGAAGGTGGCATGGCCCTCGCGTCTGTCGGTCGGGCCCGACGGCATCGGCAACGACCCCGCCTACGTTCGCCACATCATGGAGGAGTCGATGGAGGCCCTGATCAACCACTTCAAGATGGTTACCCAGGGCGTCGAGGTCCCGGCCGGCGAGGTCTATCAGGCGGTCGAGTCGCCACGCGGAGAGCTCGGCTTCTACATCGTCTCGGACGGGGGCTACCAGCCGTACCGCGTGAAGATCCGCGACCCGTCGTTCGTGAACCTGCAGGCGACCGCGAAGATGGTCGAGGGCTATCTCGTGGCCGACGCGATCGCCGCGATCGCCAGCCTCGATCCCGTGATGGGCGGGGTGGACCGCTGATGGCGCTGTTCGAGGGAACCACGCTCGAGGAGGCGCGCGCGATCATCGCGAGGTACCCGGCCGGGCGCGAACGCTCCGCCGTGATGCCGCTGCTCTACCTCACGCAGTCGATCGAGGGCCACGTCACTCGGGGCGCGCTGCGCGAGGTCGGCGAGCTCCTGGGGATCACGACGGCGGAGGTCGAGGCGGTCGGCAGCTTCTACACGATGCTGAGGCTGCGTGAGACGGGCACCCACCTGATCGCGGTCTGCACGAACCTGTCGTGCGCCCTGCGGGGCGCCAAGGACGTCTACGAGGCCGCCCACCGGGCGACCGGGATCCCCCACGGGGGCGATCTCTCCGACGACGGCGTCTTCTCGGTGCACGAGGAGGAGTGCCTCGGGGTCTGCGAGCTGGCGCCGGTCGTTCAGGTCAACGCCGCGAACCACGACCATGTGACCCCGGAGCGGGTGGCCGAGCTGGTGGATGCGCTGCGCGCCGGCACGGTCCCCGGGCCGGCCCGAGGCCCTGCCGTCACGAGCTTCCGCCACGCGTCGCGGATCCTGGCGGGCCTCGAGGGGCTGCCGCCGAGCGGGGGCGCACCCGAGCCCACCGAGGTGGTCGTGTGAGCGAGGAGGCACGGATCCTCACCGCCCACTGGGGCGACGACTCCGTGATCCCGCTCGCGGGCTACGAGGCGGCCGGCGGCTATGCGGCGCTGCGCTCCGCGCTGGCGACGTCCGGTCCCGACCTGATCCAGCTCGTGAAGGACTCCGGGCTCCGCGGCCGCGGCGGCGCGGGGTTCCCCACGGGCATGAAGTGGTCGTTCGTCCCCCAGGACACCGGCAAGCCCACCTACGTCGTATGCAACTTCGACGAGTCCGAGCCGGGCACGTGCAACAACCGAGAGCTGGTCGAGCGCGAGCCGCACGCACTGATCGAAGGCGTCGCCATCGCGGCGCGCGCGATCGAGTGTCACCAGGCGTTCATCTACATCCGCGGTGAGTACCTGTGGCCGGGCATCGTCGTGCAGCGCGCGCTGGACGAGGCGTACGCCGCAGGATACCTGGGGCGTGACGTGATGGGCAGCGGCTACGACCTGGACGTCGTCCTGCACCGCGGCGCCGGGGCATACATCTGCGGGGAGGAGACGGCGCTGCTCTCCTCGCTCGAGGGCTTCCGTGGCCAGCCTAGGCTGCGGCCGCCGTTCCCCGCGGTCGAGGGCCTGTACGCCAGCCCGACGGTGATCAACAACGTCGAGACGCTGATGAACGTCCCGCCGATCGTCCGCAACGGCGCGGATTGGTTCCGCCGCTGGGGCACCGAGAAGTCACCGGGCACGAAGATGTTCACGGTCTCCGGCAAGGTCGAGCGCCCGGGCAACTACGAGCTGCCGCTCGGGACGCCGCTCCGGGTCCTGCTGGAGGAGCACGCGGGCGGCGTGCTGGGCGGCAGGGCGCTCAAGGCCTGGACGCCGGGCGGATCGTCGACGCCGTTCCTGACGGCCCAGCACATGGACGTCGGACTGGACTTCGAGTCGATCGCCGAGGCCGGCTCGCTGCTGGGTACCGGCGCGGTGATCGTCCTGGACGAGACGGACTGCATGGTCGAGGCGGCGCGCCGGCTCGTGCAGTTCTACGCGCACGAGTCGTGCGGCAAGTGCACGCCGTGCCGCGAAGGCACGTGGTGGGCCGCGCGGGTGCTCGGGCGGATCGAGGGCGGGTACGGGAGCGCGAGGGACCTCCCGCTGATGGACGACATGGGACGGAACATCCTGTTCCGCGCGTTCTGCGCCCTGGCCGACGGCGCCGTATCCCCGATCGCGTCCACGCTCAAGCACTTCCCCGAGGAGTACGAGGCCCACGTGCGGGAGGGCCGATGCCCGGTCACGGGCGTCGGCCCGGGCGTCGAGGAGCCCGCCGCGGGCGGAGGCATGGAGCAGCCCGCCGACGGAGGCGTCGAGGCGAGCCTGACCGGGGCCGGGGCATGAGCGACCTCGTAACCCTCACGATCGACGGCAAGGAGGTGACGGTCCCCGCCGGGACGCTCATCATCCGTGCGGCCGAGCATCTGGGCATCGAGATCCCGCGGTTCTGCGATCACCCGCTCCTCGACCCCGTCGGCGCCTGCCGTCAGTGCTACGTCGAGATCGAGGGCCAGCGCAAGCTCTTCACGTCCTGTACCACCACCGTCGCGCCCGGGATGGTCGTCAGGACCCAGAACGCGAGCGACGAGGCGCGCGAGGCGCAGGTCGCGAACCTGGAGTTCCTGCTGCTCAACCACCCGCTCGACTGCCCCGTCTGCGACCGGGGCGGCGAATGCCCGCTGCAGGATCAGACCCTCGCGTTCGGTCCGGGTGAGAGCCGTTATCGGGAGGCCAAGCGGGTCTTCCGCAAGCCGCTGCCGCTGTCCCCGCTGGTGAACCTCGACCGGGAGCGCTGCGTCCTGTGCGCCCGTTGCACCCGCTTCTGCGACCAGATCTCGGGCGACCGGTTCATCGACATGTTCGCCCGCGGCGCCTTCCAGCAGGTCGCGATCGCGGCGGGGGAGGATCTGCGGTCGCCGTTCAGCGGCAACACGATCCAGATCTGCCCCGTCGGGGCCCTTACCTCGACGCCGTACCGGTTCGTGGCCCGCCCGTTCGACCTGTCGACGGTGGACACGATCTGCCCGCACTGCAGCGCCGGCTGCAACATGAAGCTCGATCTCCGCCGCGGAGAGGTCGTCCGACAGGTCGCCCGTGACAACCTGGACGTCAACGACGCATGGATCTGCGACAAGGGCCGGTTCGCCTTCCGGTTCGCCGACGCCCCCGATCGGATCACGACCCCCTTGCTGCGCGACCACGGGCTGGAGCCCGCGTCGTTCGGCGAGGTGCTGACGCGGGTCGCGGGATGGAGCCGGGGCCGGCGGGTCGCGTTCCTGACCGGCGGTCGGCTGATGGACGAGGACTACTACGCGCTGTCGAAGCTCGCGCGCACGGTCTTCAGCACCAACGACCTGGATCACCGGCGCGACGAGGGGGCGGGCGACGTCGAGGAGCGGCTGGCGGCTGGCACCCTCTCGACGACCTACGCGGACGTCGAGCGCGCCGACGTGATCCTGGTGGCGGGCCTGGATGCCGAGCAGGAGGTGCCGATCCTCCACCTGCGGCTGCGCAAGGCCGCCCGACGCGGCGTCCGGATCGTCGTGCTGCACCCGCGGCGCACGCGCCTGTGGGACGTCGCGGAGCACGTCCTGTGCCGGCCCGGCGACGAGGCCGGGCTGCTGGACCCCGACGGCGGCGCGGCCGAGCTCGCGGGTGTCGTGGCGGCTCTCCGCGACGCGGGCGAGCGCGGCCTCGTGATCGCGGGTCCGCGGCTCGCGGCGCACCGGGGGGGTGTTGAGGCAGCGCGCGACCTCGCCCGGTCCACCGGCGCGCGGTTCGCGTTCGCGACGCGGCGGGCGAACGACCGCGGCGCGCTGATCGCCGGCGTCCATCCGTCGCTCCTGCCCGGCGGTCGCAGGTTCGGCGCCGACGCGGAGCGGGCGGAGGTGGAGGCGCGGTGGGGTCCGATCCTGGCGGCCGAGGAGGGCCGGGGCTGGCGGGAGATCCTGGAGGCATGCGCGTCGCGCGAGCTGGACGTGCTGTTCCTGATCGGCATCGACCCGTTGCGGGACTACCCCGACGCGGCGCTCGCGCGACGGGCCCTGGAGAACGTGCCGCGCAAGGTCGTCCAGTCGCTCGAGCTCGGCTCCTTGGAGCCCTTCGCCGACGCCTTCCTGCCGGCGGCGCCGTACCTGGAGAAGGACGGCCACGTCACGACGTGGGAGGGACGTTCGCAGCGCCTGCGGCCGGTCCGCGGCCCGCGGAGCATCTCGCTGCCCGACTGGGAGATCTTCGCGAGCCTCGCCCTGGCGGCCGGAGGCGATCTGGGGTTCGAGACCCTCGACGAGCTGCACGAGGAGATGGGCCGGCTGCTGGCCCCCATGGAGGGCGGGGTCGCGCCGGTCGGGACACCCCTGGAGCGGGCCCCGGTTCCGCAGCGGGGGGCGCTCGGCGAAGGCGAGCTGGCGCTCTTCACGTATCCGCTCCTGGTCGATGAGGGCCGGCTCTCGGAGCGGGCCGTCGAGCTCAAGGCGGCCCTCGAGGACGAGGCCGTGCTCGAGGTCCATCCGGACGACGCCTCGGTCCGCGGGATCGTTGACGGCGGGCGCGCGGCGGTGCGGACCGCGGCGGGGCGGGCAGATCTCCCGGTCAGGGTGACCCCTCACGTCGCTGCCGGCTCCGCGTTCGTGCCCTTCAACCAGCCGGGTCTCGCGGCGAACACGCTGCTGTCGGGGACGTTCACGACGCCCGCGGTCGTGGAGGCGCTGGACACGGGATCGGGCGCCGACGACGCCGAACGCGCGGAGGTGGGCGCGTAGATGGACTGGCTCGACTGGGTCCTGCTGATCGCACGCGTCGTGATCGTGTTCTTCGCGCTCCTGATCGCCGTGATGCTCTACATCTGGATGGAGCGCAAGGTGATCGCCGACTTCCAGACCCGCACCGGTCCGCTGCGGGCGGGGCCACGGGGGATCCTGATCACGCTCGCCGATGGGATCAAGCTGTTCTTCAAGGAGGGCATCACGCCGGCGAACGCGGACCGCGGCGTCTACCTGATCGCCCCGGTGATCGCGATGCTGCCGGCGTTCCTGGCCTTCGCCGTCGTGCCGTTCGGCGCGCCGGTGGAGCTCTTCGGGCGCGAGGTGCCGATGCAGATCTCCGACCTGAACATCGGGATCCTGTGGGTGCTGGCGATGACCTCGATCGGCGTCTACTCGATCGTGCTGGCCGGCTGGTCGAGCGGGTCGAACTACCCCCTGCTGGGTTCCATCCGCTCGACGGCGCAGATGATCTCCTACGAGGTCGGGATGGGCCTGGCGCTCGTCGCGGTCCTGATGTACTCGGGACACCTGCGGATGAGCGAGATCGTGGACGCGCAGGAGCGCGTGTGGAACGTGATCCCGCAGCTCCCGGCGTTCGTCGTGTACCTGGTGTGCGGGCTGGCCGAGACGAACCGTCCGCCGTTCGACCTGGCCGAGGCCGAGACCGAGCTCGTCGCCGGGTTCCACACCGAGTACTCGGGCATCAAGTTCGCGATGTTCTACCTGGGCGAGTACGTGAACACGGTCACGGTCGCCGCGATCGCCACGACGCTGTTCCTGGGCGGCTGGCGCGGCCCCGCCCCCGAGTTCCTGCACGGCCTGTGGCCCATCGTGTGGTTCCTGGTGAAGGTCACCGCGATCATCTACGTCTACATCCTGGTTCGCGGCACCCTCCCCCGGATGCGCTACGACCGGCTGATGACGTTCGGTTGGAAGGTCCTGATCCCGTTCGGCCTGGTTTGGGTGATGATCACGGGAGCGGTCGTGGTGCTGCCGGATCACTTCGGGCGTCGCGCGATCCTGGTGGGCGCGGCCGCGATCTTGGGCGCCGTGCTGCTGGTCTCGCTGCTCGCGCCGCTCGTGGCTCCCCGCCGGCCGCAGCCGTCGGAGCCGGGCTCATCCGACGAAGGGGTGTCCGTGTGAGCGAACGCGAGCCGAGGACGTTCGTGGACGCGGCGTCGGCCATCGCGAAGGGGCTGGGGACCGTCTGGAAGCAGACCTTCCGCCGGGACAACACCGAGCGGTACCCGGCCGAGATCGTGCCTCCGCCCGAGCGTTCCCACATCGGCCGACACCGACTGAACCGGCACGAGAACGGGCTGGAGAAGTGCATCGGGTGCGAGCTCTGCGCGTACGCGTGTCCCGCGGACGCGATCTGGGTGCAGGGCGCGGACAACGATCCCGATGACCCGGTGTCGCCGGGGGAGCGGTACGCGAAGGACTACCAGATCAACTACCTGCGCTGCATCATGTGCGGGTTCTGCGTCGAGGCCTGCCCCACGCGGGCGCTCACCCTCACCAGCTACTACGAGCTCGCGTTCACGAGCCGCGAGGACGCGGTGTGGACGAAGGAGCGCCTGCTCGAGGGTCCGCCCGAGCTGGGCACCGATCCCGTGGACCGCGAGGGGCGCTAGGTGCCGGCCGACCTCCTGGCCTTCTGGGTGTTCGCGCCGATCTCGGTGGCGAGCGCGATCGGGATGCTGATGATGCGCAACGCGATCCACGCGGCGCTGTTCCTGATCGTGAACTTCTTCTGCCTGGCCGTCTTCTACCTGATCCTCGACGCGCCGTTCCTGTTCGCCGTGCAGATCGTCGTCTACGCGGGCGCGATCATGGTCCTGTTCCTGTTCGTGATCATGCTGCTGGGCGTCGACCGGACCGAGGATCTGCGCGAGCGGCTGTCGGGCCAGCGTTGGCTGGCGATCGCGTTCGGGGTCGCGTTCGTCCTCGAGGTGACCCTGGCGATCCGCGCCGGGATCGGGTTCGCGACCCTCGCCCCCGACGGGTTCGACGAGGTCAACGCCCCCGGGAACGCCCAGGCGCTCGCGCGCGTGCTGTTCCGGGACTACTTCTTCCCCTTCGAGGTCACCTCGATCCTGCTGATCATCGCGGCGATCGCGGCGATGATCCTGGCGCACCGCAAGGCTCGCGCGATCACCCAGGCGGAAGCCGCCGCGGTGATGGCGGCGGCCGGCCCGGACGACCCTTCGGATCCGGGCGGTTCGCCGGCCCCGGCGCAGGCGGAGCCCGTCCCGTGAGCACCCCGATCGCCTACTTCTTGGTCCTGTCCGCGATCCTGTTCGCGGTCGGAAGCGTCGGCGTGTTGGTCCGTCGCAACGCGCTCGTGATGTTCATGTCGGTCGAGCTCCAGCTGAACGCAGCGAACCTGGCGCTGGTGGCCTTCTCGCGGATGCACGGGAACCTCGACGGCCAGGTGCTGGCGTTCTTCTCGATGGTCGTGGCCGCCGCCGAGGTCGTCGTCGGGCTCGCGATCATCGTCTCGGTCTACCGCCGTCGGCACACCGTCAACATGGACGAGCTGAAGGAGCTCAGGTGGTAGGGGAGCTCACGCCGATCGCCGCCCCGACGACCGCGATGCAGCTGCTTTGGCTGGTGCCGCTGCTGCCGCTCGCCGGCGCCGCGCTGAACCTGTTCGTGGGCAAGCGGCTGGGGCGCGGCGCCGGCGTGATCGCCTCGGTCCTGGTGGGAGCGTCGTTCGTGCTGGCCCTGATGATCGCCGTCGGGCTGCTCGGGGTCCCGGCCGAGGAGCGCTTCTACGTCCGGCACCTCTTCGACTGGATCCAGGTCGGCACCTTCTCGGTCGGGGTGGACCTGCGACTGGACGCGTTGTCGCTGGTGATGATCCTGGTCGTCACCGGGGTGGCGCTGCTCATCCACATCTACTCGATCGGCTACATGGCCGAGGACCCCCGTTCCGGCCGCTTCTTCGCCTACATGAACCTGTTCGTGTTCTTCATGGTCCTGCTCGTCCTCGCGCAGAACTACCTGCTCCTGTACGTGGGGTGGGAGGGCGTGGGGCTCTGCTCGTACCTGCTCATCGGGTTCTGGTTCGAGCGGACCGAGAACGCGGAGGCCGCGAAGAAGGCGTTCATCACGACCCGGATCGGGGACACGTTCATGCTGGTCGGACTGGCGCTGCTCGCCTTCAAGTTCGGGACGCTCGACTTCTCGGTGATCTTCGGCAGCGCGGCCACGGCGATCACGAAGGCCACGGCCACGACGATCGCGCTGCTGCTGCTCGCGGGTGCGATCGGGAAGTCCGCCCAGGTGCCGCTGCACGTCTGGCTCCCCGACGCCATGGCCGGCCCGTCGCCCGTCTCCGCGCTGATCCACGCGGCCACGATGGTCACCGCTGGCGTCTACCTGGTGGTCCGTTCGCACGTCCTGTTCGAGCTCTCGGGCACGGCGCTCGACGTCGTGCTGTTCGTCGGGTTGTTCACCGCGATCTTCGCGGCGACCTGCGCGATCGGCCAGGACGACATCAAGCGCGCGCTGGCGTACTCGACCGTGAGCCAGCTGGGGTTCATGTTCCTCGCCGCCGGGCTGGGCGCCTACTCCCTCGCGATCTTCATGCTCGTGGCCCACGCCTTCTACAAGGCCCTGATGTTCCTGGGCGCCGGCTCCGTGATGCACGGGATGCACGAGGAGACGGACATGAAGGAGATGGGCGGGCTGATCGCACGCATGCCGGTGACCGGCGTCACGTTCACCATCGGGGCGCTCGCGCTCGCCGGGTTGCCCCCCCTGTCGGGGTTCTTCACCAAGGACCTGATCCTGGAGGTGGCGAACGGCCAGGGCCGGGTGTGGGTCTACGTGCTGGGGATGGTGGGGGCGCTCTTGTCGGCCTTCTACATCGGGCGCCTCCTGGTCCTCACGTTCTTCGGTCGCCCGCGCAGCGAGGGGGCGAGGCAGGCGCATGAGGCGCCGCCGATCATGTGGATCCCGCTCGCGCTGCTCGCGCTCGGCACGGCGACCGCCGGCTACCTGAGCCTGTCGGTCGAGGGCCGGCTGGAGCGGTTCCTGGAGCCTGTCCACGGCGCGGTTCCCGAGGGCACGCTCGGCCTGAGCGGACCGGCGCTGTTCGGGATCGCCTTGGTCGTGTCGCTCGCCGGCCTGGCGATCGCCTGGATCGTGTACGGCACCGGCAGGGTGGACTGGCGAGCGCTGCGCGAACGGCTGGGTTCGATCCCGCGCCTGTTCGCGAACGGCTGGTACGTCGACCGGGCGTACGACGGCGTCGTGATCCAGCCGGCGAGGGCCACCGCGGCCTTCTCGGCCCGCGCCATCGACGAGGCCGTGATCGACGGCGCCGTCGAGGGGCTGGGCGGCGCCGTGCGGCGCCTCGCGTCGGTCGGGCGGCGGCTGCAGACCGGATTCGTCCGGACCTATGCCCTGTTCCTGTTCGCCGGCGCCGTGGGCGTGCTGGTCTACCTGGGGTTCCGGCTGTGATCGACCACCTGCTCTCCCTGGTGACCTTCCTGCCGCTGGTCGGCGTCGCGATCCTGCTGGCCTGGAGGTCCCTGTCCGACGACGGCGCCCGGGTCGTCGCGCTCGTCACCACGCTCGCCGCGTTCGTGGCCTCGCTCGCCGTGCTCGGGCGTTTCGACGCGCAGGTCCCCGGCTTCCAGATGGTCGAGGACGCGTCGTGGGTGCCGGCGATCGGCCTGCGGTACCTGGTCGGGGTCGACGGCGTGAGCCTGTGGATGGTGCTGCTCACGACGTTCCTGATGCCGGTCTCGGTCCTGGCCTCGTGGTCGATCGAGCGCAACGTCCGCCGCTACTTCATGGCGATGCTGACGTTGGAGGTCGCAGTCGTCGGCTCGTTCGTCGCGCTAGACCTGCTCCTGTTCTTCATCTTCTTCGAGGCCATCCTCGTCCCGATGTACTTCCTGATCGGCGGATGGGGCGGGGAGCGCCGCGTCCATGCGGCGGTGAAGTTCTTCCTGTACACGATGGCGGGATCGGCGTTCCTGCTGGTGGGGATCCTGTTCCTGTACGCGAAAGCGGGCCCCCAGCTGGGCGCGGGCACGTTCGATCTGCGGGCCCTCACCGAGGTGGCCGGGGCGCTGTCTCCCGCGACCACCCGGTGGCTGTTCCTGGCGTTCTTCGTGGCGTTCGCTGTCAAGGTGCCCGTCTTCCCGCTGCACACCTGGCTCCCCGACGCGCACACCGAGGCGCCGACGGCCGGCTCGGTGCTCCTGGCGGGCGTGCTCCTGAAGGTCGGAGCCTACGGCCTGATCCGGTTCAACCTGGCGCTGTTCCCGGGGGCCTCTCGGTACTTCGCCACCGCCGTGTCGGTCCTCGCCGTGATCGGGATCGTCTACGGCGCGGTCGTGGCGCTGATGCAGACCGACCTCAAACGGCTCGTCGCGTACACGTCCGTGTCGCACCTCGGGTTCGTGGTGCTGGGCATCTTCGCGTTCACCGAGCAGGGCGCCACCGGCGGCGTGCTGCAGATGGTCAACCACGGCCTGTCGACCGGCGCGCTGTTCCTGGTCGTCGGCATGGTCTACGAACGGACGCATACGCGCGACCTCGCCCGGATGGGCGGGTTGGCGACGATCATGCCGTGGCTCACCGGCGCGTTCCTGTTCGTGGTCCTGGCGTCGATCGGTCTGCCCGGGCTGAACAACTTCGTCGGCGAGTTCCTGGTGATCGCCGGCGCGTTCATGGTCGATCCGTGGTTCGGGTCGCTCGCGGCCGTCGCGGTGGTCTTGGCCGCGATCTACCTGCTGTGGTCCTACCAGCGGATGGCGTTCGGGCCCGTCCGGGACGAGGATCATCGTCACCTGCCCGACGTCAGCCTGCGGGAGGTGGTCCTGCTCGCTCCGGTGCTGGCCCTGCTGCTGGTGTTCGGCGTCTACCCCAAGGTGGTCACCGACCGGATCGACCCGACCACGTCGGCCGTCGTGCGGCACGTCGCGCCGGCCGGGCAGCAGACCGACCTCGGGCAGCCCGCGCTCGCGCTGGCGCCGCCATCGACGGAGGGGGGGTCATGATCCGCACCCCGGAGATCGACCTCGTCCCGATCCTCCCCGAGCTGGTCCTGTGCGCGGCGGCGATCGTGGGGCTGCTGTACGAGGCGTTCGCCCGTCGATCCGATCGCCGGATACACGTCCTGGTGGCCGCGATCGGGCTCGCCGGGGCCGCCGCGGCCTCGATGCTCCTTTGGAACCACGAGGGAGGCCAGACCGCCCTGCAGGGGATGGTGGCGGTCGACCGGTTCTCGGTCGTCGCCCGCGTCCTGCTGGTCGCCATCGCCGCGCTCGCGTTGGTCTACGGCGCGCACTACTTCGCGCGTTCCGGCGACGAGCCGCGTGGTGAGTTCTATCCGCTGCTGCTGTTCGCCACGGCCGGGATGACGCTGATCACGGCCGCGAACGACCTGATCGTGACGTTCCTGGCGCTCGAGATCCTTTCGCTGTCGCTGTACGTGCTGACCGGGATCACCGGCCGGCGTAGCTCGAGCGAGGCGGCGATGAAGTACTTCCTGCTCGGGGCGTTCTCGTCGGCCTTCTTCCTCTACGGCGTGGCGATGGCCTACGGCGCCACCGGCACGACGAAGATCCGCGCGATCGCGAACGCGTTGACGGGCTCGACCGACGACCTGGCGATCGTGCTGCTGGCGTTCGCGTTCCTGGCGGTCGCGTTCGCCTTCAAGGTCTCGTCCGCGCCGTTCCACATGTGGACCCCGGACGTCTACCAGGGCGCGCCGACGCCGGTGACTGCGTACATGTCGGCCGCGACCAAGGTCGCCGCGTTCATGGCGCTGATCCGGGTGCTCGACGTGGCGTTCCAGCCCATCACGTGGGACTGGACGCCCGTGATCTGGGCGCTGGCGGCGCTCTCGATGGTGGTGGGGAGCGTCCTGGCGATCGCCCAGACCGACGTGAAGCGGATGCTGGCGTATTCGAGCGTCGCCCACGCCGGGTTCATCCTCACCGGCCTGACGGCGGCGAACCAGACCGGCATCCGGGCGGCGATGTTCTACCTGATCGCGTACGCCGTCATGATCCTGGGCGCGTTCGGCATCGTGATGCTCGTGTCCGCGCGGGGCGAGGAGCAGACGTCGTTCGGGGCGTACGCGGGCCTCGCCCGTCGCTCGCCGCTGCTGGCCGGCCTGATGACCCTGTTCCTGCTCTCCCTGGCCGGGATCCCGCCGACGGTCGGCTTCATCGCGAAGGCGGGCGTCTTCGGCGCGGCGATCGACGCGGGGTACTGGTCGCTCGCGCTGATCGGGGTCGTGTCGAGCGTCGTGGCGGCCTTCTTCTACCTGCGCCTGATCGTCCTGATGTACATGCACGAACCTCAGGGGGAGCACTCCCGCGATCCGTCCGTGGCCCCGCGTGTGGCGATCGCGATCCCGGCGGTGCTCACGCTGGTGCTCGGGATCTTCCCTGGCCTGCTGTCGGAGATCCTGCAGCAGGCGTCGGTGCTGCGATGGTGAGCCGATGAGCCTTCGCGTGCTCCCGGGGCTGGAGTCGCCGGACCCGGCCCTCGAAGCGGAGATCCGTGGCCGGCTGGACCGGGTGGAGGAGGCGCTCGAGAAGGCGGTCCGGGTCGAGACCTCCGGGCTGCTGTCCGAGACCTCGTCGTACCTGATCGCGGCCGGCGGCAAGCGCTTCCGGGCGATGCTGGTGCTGCTGGCCGGCACTTTCGGCGACGCCGCCGATCCCCGCCTGATCCCCGGGTCGGTCGCGATCGAGCTGGTCCACCTCGCCACGCTGTACCACGACGACGTGATCGACGAGGCCGAGAGCCGTCGCGGCTCGCCCTCGGCGAACCTGCGCTGGGACAACACGGTCGCGATCCTCACCGGCGACTTCCTGTTCGCGCGCGCGTCGGAGATCTCGACGGAGCTGGGGACCGAGGTCTGCCGCCTCCTCGCCCGGACGATCGCGATCTTGTGCGACGGGCAGATCCGGGAGGTGGACGCCGCGGGCAGGGTCGAACAGGAGCAGGAGGCCTACCTCGAGATCATCCGCCGCAAGACCGCGTGGTTGATCGGCACCTCGTGCCGCCTGGGCGGGATGCTTTCGGATGCAACCATCGAGCAGATCGACGTCCTGGAGGCGTTCGGCCACGCCCTGGGCATGGCCTTCCAGCTGTCGGACGACATCATGGACATCACCTCGACCCAGCTCGAGCTCGGGAAGGAGCCCGGGCAGGATCTGAAGGAGGGCGTGTACACGCTTCCCGTGCTCCACGCGCTCGCCCACGACCCGGACCGCGCGGAGCTGGCGCGCATCCTGTCGCACGGACCGCCCGACGGCGAGCTGCTGGATCGAGCGCTCGAGATCGTGCAGGGCGGGGGCTCGGTGGAGGCGGCTCGACGGGCGGTGACGGAGGAGGTGGAACGCGCGATCCGGCTCACGCGGACGCTTCCCGACGGGCCCGCCCGCCACGCGTTCCGGCAGCTCGCGCGCTTCCTGGCGGCCCGCTGCGGAGCTGAGGATCCGCGATGAGTGATCCTGCTAGGATCCGCGCTCGGGAAAGCGTTCACAAGCGTGACTAGCTACTACCAGTCCTACGGCGTCGTGCTCGCGGTCGTGATCGCTGGGGCCGCGCTCGTGGCCGTGGCCTTCGGGGCCGCCCGCCTGATCGCCCCCCGCCGGCCGCTCCCCGCCAAGCTCACCACCTACGAGTGCGGGATCGACCCGGTGGGCGAGGGATGGTCGCAGAGCCAGATCCGCTACTACGTCTACGGGTTCCTCTTCGTGGTGTTCGACGTGGAGAGCGTGTTCCTGTTCCCGTGGGCGCGGGTCTTCGAGTCGCTCGGGTACACCGCGGTCGTCGAGATGGGCATCTTCATCGGGATCTTGGCCGTGGGGCTGCTCTACGCCTGGAAGAAGGGCGTGCTGACGTGGGCCTGATCACCGAGCGGACCCCCCTGCCGCGGATCCAGCCCGTGAAGTTCCTCCTGAACTGGGGACGCCGCTACTCGTTGTGGGTGATGAACTTCGGGCTGGCATGCTGCGCGATCGAGCTGATCGCGACCTCCACATCCAAGCACGACTTCATCCGCCTCGGCGTGATCCCGTTCGCGCACGGCCCCAGGCAGGCCGACCTGCTGATCGTCGCCGGGACCCTGACCGACAAGATGGCCCCCGCTCTCAAGCGCGTGTACGACCAGATCCCCGATCCGAAGTACGTCATCTCGTTCGGGTCGTGCTCCAACTGCGGCGGACCGTATTGGGACTCCTACTCGGTCACGAAGGGCGTGGACCAGATCGTCCCCGTGGACGTGTACGTCCCGGGGTGCCCGCCGCGGCCCGAGGCCCTGTTGCACGGCATCGTGATGCTGCAGCAGAAGATCAAGGACGAGGACATCCAGGAGAAGTTCGGTGGTCGGGACGCCGCGCCGGCTCACGCCTGAGGACGTCGCCGCCCGGCTGCGGGCCCGCTTCGGAGACGACATCGCCGACGTCGCCGAGCAGCACGGGCACGCGGTGGCGACGGTCGCCGTCGAGCGCTACCGGGACATCTGCCGCTTCCTGCGGGACGAACCCGAGCTCGCCTGCGACTACTGCGACTTCACGGGCGGTGTCGACTTCGGTCCGGAGCGGGGCTTCGAGGTCGTGACGCATCTGTTCTCGACCCTTCACCACCACAACGTCCGTGTGAAGGTCGTCCTGCCTCATGAGGACCCGGTGTGCCCGACCGTGTCCGACCTGTTCCCCACGTCGGACTGGCACGAACGGGAGGTCCTCGAGATGTTCGGTATCCGGTTCGAGGGCCATCCGAAGCCGGTCAAGCTGCTCCTCTCCGAGCCCTTCGAGGGCCACCCGCTCCGCAAGGACTTCCCGCTGATGACCCGCGAGGCGAAGCCCTGGCCGGGGGCCGTGGAGGGCGAGGAGGAAGAGGAGGAGTGATCGCGCAGGCCGGCGCGTCGTTCGTCGAACAGTGGTTCGACAACGTCTGGATCGTCGTGATCGTCAAGACGGTCTTCGTGCTGGCGTTCTTCCTGGTCGTGCCGCTGGCGATCGGGTACCTGGAGCACAAGGTCCTGGCGCACATGCAGGCCAGGCTCGGCCCGATGGAGGCCGGGGCGTTCCACGGGTGGGCTCAGCTCGTCGCCGACGGCGTGAAGTTCGTGCAGAAGGAGGACGTCGTCCCGCAGGCGGCCGACCGCAGCGTCTTCTCGCTCGCGCCGGCCGTGGCGATGATCCCGTACATCGCGATCCTGGTCGTGCTGCCGTTCAGCGACTCGGTCTGGGCGGTCAACCTCGACATCGGGATCTTCTTCGTGCTCGCGATGTCTTCTGTGTCGGTGATCGGCGTGCTCATGGCCGGCTGGTCCTCCGCCAACAAGTTCTCGTTGATCGGAGCCCTGCGCGCCGCGGCACAGCTGATCGCCTACGAGCTGCCGCTGGTGCTCGCCGCCGCCGCGGTCGTGATGCAGGCGGGAACGCTCTCGCTGGTGGGGATCGTCGAGGCACAGACCGACTTCTGGTTCGTGATCCCGCAGCTGATCGGGTTCCTGATCTTCATGATGGCGTCGCTGGCCGAGCTCACTCGGCCGCCGTTCGATATGCCCGTCGCCGACTCCGAGATCATCTTCGGGGCATACACCGAGTACACGGGGCTGAAGTTCGCGTTCTTCCTGCTGGCGGAGTACGGCGGGATCGTGGCGCTTGCCGGGATCGCGTCGGTGCTCTTCCTGGGCGGCTACCTGCCGCTACCGGGGATCCCCATCCCCGGGCCGCTGATGATGCTCGGCAAGATCGGCGTGCTCTCGTTCATCGTGATCTGGCTCAGGGCCACCTACCCACGCATGCGCGAGGATCAGCTGCAGCGGTTCTCCTGGCTGGTGCTGATCCCGCTCGCGCTGCTGCAGATCATGGTCGTGGCGGTCGTGAAGGTCGCGGTCCATTAGGAACGCGTCGGAGGGAGGGGTCGTGGCATCGGACGCCGAGGACCGCAACGACGCGCCGCAGAGCGGCGCCGGCCAGGGGCTGCTCAAGGGGCTCGGGGTCACGCTGAAGACGATGCTGCAGCCCGCGGTCACGCAGCAGTATCCGCACGTCAAGCCGGATCTCCCGGCCCGGACCCGTGGCGTGATCGCCCTCAAGGAAGCGAACTGCACGGTCTGCTACAAGTGCGCGCGCGAGTGCCCGGACTGGTGCATCTACATCGATGCCCACAAGGAGGCGCATGAGCCCGCCGGCGGTGGCCGCGCGCGCTCCGTCAAGGTGCTCGACCGCTTCGCGATCGACTACGCGCTATGCATGTACTGCGGGATCTGCGTTGAGGTCTGTCCGTTCGACGCCCTGTTCTGGAGCCCGGAGTTCGAGTACGGGGAGCACGAGATCGACCTGATGACGCACGAGAAGGAGCGGCTCGAGGAGTGGACCTACACGGTGCTGCCACCGCCGCCGCTCGAGGAGGGCGCCGAGGCGGTCGAGGCCGAGGCATCCCCGGAGCCGGCCGCGGTCGGGGAGGGCGCATAGGCGTGTCGGGACAGGAGTACGCGTTCATCGTCCTCGCCGTGGTCGGGTCGGCATCGGCGATCGCGGTCGTGACCGCCCGCAACGTCGTCCACGCCGCCCTGTACCTGGTCCTGTCGTTGCTCTCGGTGGGCGGCGTCTACCTGGTCCTCGGGGCCGAGTTCGTCGCCTGGGTCCAGATCCTGATCTACGTGGGCGCGATCGTGATCCTGTTCCTGTTCGGCCTGATGCTCACGAAGGCGCCGATCGGCCGTGACGCGCTGGACAACCAGCGGCGGTGGCTGGGGGCCCTCGTCGGGATCGGGATCTTCGCCGGCCTGGTCTTCATGATCCAGGACGCCTTCGACGTCCGCGGGGACGCCTGGGCGTTCGAGCCCGCCCACGCGACTACCGAGCAGATCGGGTCCGTGATGTTCCGGTCCTACATCCTGCCGTTCGAGGCGATCTCGTTCCTGCTCCTGGCCGCCCTGATCGGCGCGGTGGTCCTGGCCCGCAAGGACGAGGGCTCGTGATCCGGCTGCCGCTCGTGCTGATGTTCTCGGCGTTCCTGTTCTCGGCCGGGGTCTACGGGGTCCTGGCGCGCCGCAACGCTGTGATGGTGCTCATGTCGATCGAGCTGATGCTGAACGCGGTCAACGTGAACCTGGTCGCGTTCGCCTCCCAGCTCGGCGACATCACGGGTCAGGTGTGCGCGCGGTGCGTGATCGCCGTTGCGGCCGCCGAGGTCGGCATCGGCCTGGCGATCGTGATCCTGCTGTTCCGCAATCGCGCGACGATCAACGTGGACGAGGTGAACCTGCTCAAGTGGTAGCCGAGACCGCGCACGAGGCCGCCTCCGGGATCATCCGGTACACCTGGGTGATAGCCCTGCTGCCGTTCGTGTCGGCCGCCCTGATCCTGTTCTTCGGCAAGCGCGCCCCCGGCAAGGGCTCCGGCTTCGGGATCGCGGCCGTGGGCGCCGGGTTCGTGATGTCGCTCGCCGTGCTCTGGCATTTCGTCCAGGGCGGCAGCGTGTACGCCAGCAGCGTCCCCTGGTTCTCGGTGGGCCCGTTCCACGTCGAGCTCGGCCAGTACGTCGACGGCCTCACCGCGGTGATGCTGGTCGTCGTCACCTCGGTCTCGCTCTGCGTTCACGTCTATTCGCTCGGGTACATGCACGGCGACGTGCGGTTCACGTGGTTCTACGTGGTCCTGTCGATGTTCACCGGCGCGATGCTGAACGTCGTGATCGCCGACAACCTGATCCAGTTGCTCGTCGGCTGGGAGGTCATGGGCATCTGCTCCTACCTGCTGATCGGCCACTGGTACGAGGCGAAGGAGAACTCGAGCGCAGCGATCAAGGCGTTCCTCACGACCCGCGTCGGCGACGTTCCGTTCATGTTCGGGATCTTCGCGCTGATCTTCGCGACCGGGTTCACGACCTCGAACATCCAGGCCATCTCCGAGCTGGTCGGCGGACCGGCCGTGTCTCCGGCCCTGGTCTCGGCCGCGGCGCTGTTGCTGTTCGGCGGCACGATCGGCAAGTCGGCCCAGTTCCCGCTGCACGTCTGGCTCCCCGACGCGATGGCGGGGCCCACGCCCGTCTCGGCGCTGATCCATGCCGCCACGATGGTCGCCGCCGGCGTCTACCTGGTGGGCCGCATGTTCCAGGTCTTCCTGGAAGCCGACCCGTTCGTGCTGCAGGTGGTCGGCATCGTTGGCGGCATCACGATGCTCGGCGCCGCGTTGCTTGCCCTGGTCCAGTTCGACATCAAGAAGGTCCTGGCGTACTCGACGGTCTCGCAGCTCGCATACATGGTGCTCGCGATGTCGCTAGGAGAGGCCGGGCGCAACGCCGCGTTCTTCCACCTGTTCACCCACGCCTTCTTCAAGGCGCTCCTGTTCCTGGGCGCTGGTTCGGTGATCCACGCCGTGCACTCGAACGACATGCGCGAGATGGGCGGCCTGCGACGCCCGATGCCGATCACGTTCTGGACCTTCGCGATCGGGTCGCTCGCCCTGGCGGGGATCCCGCCGCTCGCGGGCTTCTGGTCGAAGGACGAGCTGCTGGTGGCCGCCTCCGTCGGACACGAGGTCGCCTTCGCGGTCTTCGTGATCACGGCGCTCCTCACGGCCTTCTACACCGCCCGCATGGTGATGATGACGTTCACGGGCGAGTACCGGGGCGAGGCGCATCCGCACGAGTCGCCCGCCTCGATGACCGGGCCCCTGGTCGCGCTGGCCGGCGCCACGCTGTTCGTCGGGCTCCTGGGGGCCGCGGCGACCGGCGCCGTGTTCTTCGACTGGGTCTTCCTGGAGCACCCGGAGGAGATCAGCTTCGTGGCGTGGGTCGCGCTGCTCTCGACGGCCGCGGCCGCGGCCGGAGCCGTGGCGGGCTTCGTCGTGTACCGCAGGTACCGCGACCCCGACCCGACGCTCGAGCTGGGCGCGCTCTCGCGGATCCTGGAGCACAAGTACTACCTGGACGACGTCTACCTGAGGGGCATCGTCTACCCGATACGCGACTCGGTCTCGGCGGGGGCCTACTGGTTCAACCAGCACGTGCTGGACGGCATCGTGAACGGGGCCGCGCACGTCACGCGCCGCGCGTCCGGCGCGATCGGTTGGTTCGACCGCAACGTCATCGACGGCGCGGTGAACGGCGCCGGCCAGGTGACGCGCGGCTTCGGCGCCGCGCTCCGGTTCATCCAGAGCGGCAACGTGCAGTGGTACGCGGTGGCGCTGTTCGTGGGCGTGATCGCGCTGACGATCGTGTTCGTGAGGATCGCGTGAGAGGGAGCGTGAGGCACCGATGAACTGGCAGGAGTCGGCGATCACGATCACCACGCTGCTGCCCGTGGCGGGCGCGTTGGTGATCATGTTCATCCCTAAGGAGAAGGATCGGCTGACCCGCGGCCTGGGGATCGGCATCAGCGGCGCCGCCCTGGTCCTGGCGATCGCGATCGCCGCGGGCTTCGACTACGCGCACGGAGGGCTCCAGTTCACGCTCGACGTCCCGTGGATCCCGGCGATCGGCGCCCGCTACCACGTCGCGATCGACGGCATCTCGATGCCGCTGTACGTGCTGACCTTCGTCCTGTCGTTCCTCTGCGCGATCTACACCTGGAAGTACGTGCCGGACCCGGGCCGCACCAAGGCCTTCATCGCCCTGATGCTGCTGCTCGAGACCGGCATGGCCGGGACGTTCATCGCGTTCGACCTCATCCTGTTCTTCGTCTTCTGGGAGATGGTGCTGGTCCCGATGTACTTCCTGATCGGGATCTGGGGGTCGTCGAACCGCGAGTACGCGGCGATCAAGTTCTTCCTGTACACCCTGCTTGGGTCGATCTTCATGCTGCTGGGGTTCCTGGCGATGTACTTCCAGGGTCCGGAGCCGCACACCTTCGACCTGGTACGGCTGACCGAGTTCGGCGCCGGCGGCGGGTTCAGCCACACGTTCCAGCTGATCGTGTTCGGGGCGGTGGCGCTCGGGTTCGCCGTCAAGGTGCCGATGTGGCCGTTCCACACGTGGCTGCCCGACGCGCACACGGAGGCCCCCACCATCGGCTCCGTCCTGCTGGCCGGGATCATGCTGAAGATGGGCACCTACGGGTTCATCCGGATCGCGCTGCCGGTCCTGCCCGAGGGCGCGCAGGCGTACGCGCCCTGGATCGGAGGGTTGGCGGCGATCGCCATCGTCTACGCGGCCCTGGCGTGCCTCGCGCAGAAGGACCTGAAGCGCCTGATCGCGTTCTCCTCCGTCGGACACATGGGGTTCGTGATGCTCGGGATCGCGACGCTCACCGAGATCGGGATCCAGGCGGCGATCTTCGGCATGGTCGCCCACGGCGTGATCACGGGGATGCTCTTCTTCTGCGTCGGGTCCATCTACGACCGCTACCACACGCGAGAGATCGCGGTCATCGGCGGCGGGATGGCCCAGAAGATGCCCAGGCTCGCCGGGATATTCGCGTTCGTCGCGATCGCGTCCCTGGGTCTCCCCGGCCTGGCCGGGTTCTGGGGCGAGGTCATGGCCCTGCTGTCCTCGTTCGAGCCCGGCCCGGGGCTGAACGTCGCGTTGTTCCGCGCGTTCATGATCGCGGGCGGGATCGGGACGATCCTGACCGCGGGGTACTTCCTGTGGATGCTCCAGCGGGTGAACCTGGGCGTGATGCCGGAGAACTGGCGGGAGCATCCGTTCAGCGACATCCTCACGGTCGAGTGGCTCGCGTGGCTCCCGCTGCTCGTCGGGATCCTGGTGCTGGGGCTGTTCCCCCGGCTGGTGTTCGGGGTCACCGACAGCGCCGTCGCGTCGCTGATGGGGTTGTTCGGAGCGTAGACGTGGCCGATGCCCCCGGGAGCCGCCGATGAGCGCGATCGACTACCACGCGATCCTGCCCGAGCTGATCCTGTCCGGGACCATCGTCGTGGTCCTGGTCGTCGACGTCTTCCTCTCCCCTCAACGCAAGTGGCTCGCGAT
The DNA here is from genome assembly GCA_046330185.1 of Actinomycetota bacterium. Lineage (GTDB taxonomy): Bacteria > Actinomycetota > UBA4738 > UBA4738 > HRBIN12 > DATBLY01. Next base: position 131,865 of record JAXLTF010000005.1, on the reverse strand, counting down.
GCCGCTGTCGATGATCGGCGTCGTCGCGACGCTGATCGCGGAGCTCACCCTCCTGGGGAGCCTCCCGCGCGAGACGTTCGGAGGCACGTTCGTCGTCGACAACTTCGCGGTGCTGTTCCAGATCTTCTTCCTGGTCGTCGCGATCGTGGTGCTCGCGATCTCTCTCCGCTACTTCCGGGAGGGAGGCTTCTACCAGGGCGAGTACTACTTCCTCCTGCTCACCTCGTTCCTGGGCTGCATGCTGATGCCGGCCAGCCGCGACCTGCTGCTGCTGTTCATCTCGCTCGAGCTGGTCTCCGCCCCGGGCTTCCTGATGGCCGCCTTCCGCAAGGCGGACCCGCTTGGGAACGAGGGCGGGCTCAAGTTCTTCCTGATCGGCGTCCTGTCGACCGCCGTGATGCTGTTCGGGATGAGCCTCATCTACGGCGTGACCCGCGGCGAGACCGGCCTGTCCGCGATCGCCGCCAGGCTGGGGAACCTCCCCTCGGACCAGGAGACGCTGGCGCTGGCCGCGATCCTGTTCGTCGTGGTCGGGTTCGCGTTCAAGGTCTCGGCGTTCCCGTTCCAGTTCTGGGCCCCCGACACGTACGAGGGCGCCCCCGTTCCGGTCGCCGCGTTCCTCGCGGTGGCATCGAAGGCGGCGGGCTTCGCGGGCTTGCTGCAGCTGATGTTCGTGGCGTTCATAGGGCAGTGGGAGTTCTGGGTCCCGATCTTCGCGTTCTTCTCGATCGCCACGATGTCGGTGGGGAACCTGGTCGCGCTGCAGCAGAACCAGGTCGTCCGGCTCCTCGCGTACTCCGGTATCGCGCAGGCCGGTTACATGCTGCTCCCGTTCGCGCTGGTGACGAACGATGCCGCGACGAACAAGGACGCGTTCGCGGCGGCGGTCGCCTACATCCTGATCTACGGCGTGATGAACCTGGGCGCGTTCGCCGTGGCGACCGCGGTCAGCCGCCGTCACCCACTGCTGCTGTTCAAGGACTTCGCCGGGCTCATCCGGACGGCTCCGCTGATGGCGGTGGGGATGACCACGTTCATGATCTCGCTGGCCGGGATCCCGCCGACGGGCGGGTTCTGGGCCAAGATCCTGATCTTCCGGGTCGCCATCGACCGGGGCGGCGGGCTCGGCCTCTCGCTCGCGGTGATCATGCTGATCAACTCGGTCGTGAGCATCTACTACTACCTGGCGGTGCCGCGGGAGATGATCTTCGAGCCGGCCGTCGACGAGTCCCCGCTCAGGTCGCCGGCGCTGGTCACCGCGGTGGTCGCCCTCGCGACGATCGCGATCGTGGCCCTGTTCGTCTTCCCGACCCCGTTCGCGGACGCCGCGGGGATCTCGACGCTGGTCGGCAGCTGAGCGGCGCACAGCGTTCTCCCAGGTCGGCGAGCGAACCTGGGTCGGCGGCGGAGCGAAGGGCCTGTGAGAGCATCGGTACGGGATGACCCGCGCACCGCGCGGGCCGAAGGAGGGGAACGACCGTGCAGCCCGGGATCAATCGGGTCAAGACCTGGATCCTGATCGCCGCCCTGGGCGGCCTGTTCGTCCTGATCGGCGCCTGGATCGGCGGCACCTCCGGGGCCGTCTGGGCCCTGGGGTTCGCCCTGCTGTTCAACTTCGGCATGTACTGGTTCTCGGACAAGATCGCGATCGCGACGACCCGTTCGAAGCCGGTGACCGAGCAGGAGCAGCCGGCCCTGTACCGGATCGTCCGAGAGCTGACCCAGGCGCGCGGCATGCCGATGCCCGCGATCTACGTCTCGGCGATGACCCAGCCCAACGCGTTCGCCACGGGCCGCAACCCCAAGCACGCGGCCGTCTCGGTGACCGCGGGGATCCTGGAGCTCCTCGACGAGCGCGAGCTCCGCGGCGTGCTCGCGCACGAGCTCTCCCACGTCGCGAACCGCGACATCCTCATCTCCTCGATCGCGGCCGCGATCGGCATGAGCATCACGTTCCTCGCGCGGTTCGCGTTGTTCTTCGGCGGGAACGACGACCGAGGCGGCAACCCGCTCGGCGCCTTCGGCGTGCTGTTCGCATGGATCCTCGCCCCGATCGCGGCCGCGATCATCCAGATGGCGGTCTCGCGCTCTCGTGAGTACCAGGCCGACGAGTCGGGGGCGTACCTCTCGCACGACCCGGAGGCCCTGGCGGGCGCGCTCCGCAAGCTGGAGGTGGGCGTTCGGCGCGTCCCGCCGCCGTCCAGCGTGAGCCCAGCCGAGGCGCACCTGTTCATCATGAACCCGATGGCTGCGCTGAAGGGCCGTGGGTTCGCGAACCTGTTCTCGACGCACCCGCCCACCGAGGAGCGGATCGCGCGCCTGGAGGCGATCGGGCAGCAGCTCCGTGGCGGCTCGCCGATCTCGGGTGCCTAGGCCATCGCGTCGAGGATCGCGTTCACGTCGTCGAGTGTCGTGAGCGGGCTCACGAAGCAGAGCCGAGCGACCCTCTCGCCCGCCCAGGTCGTCGGCTGCACGAAGCCGATCTGCTCCTCGAGCAGACGCGGCCACCACGCCTCGTAGTCGTCGGCGGACCATCCGAGCCGGCGGAAGAGCAGCACCGAGAGCTCCGGCTCCATGACCAGCTCCAGCCCGTCCCGGCTCCGGATCTCGTCGGCGCTCTCACGGGTGACGGCGAGGACCCGTTCGACCGCGTCCCGGTAGGCGTCGGTGCCGTACGTGGCGAGCGAGAACCACAGGGGGAGCCCGCGCGCCCGCCGGGTCAGGTGGTGGGCGTAGTCGCTGGCGTTCCAGTCCGGCGTCGCGTTCAGCGAGTCCAGGTACGACGCCTCCTGGCGATGCGCGGCCCTGGCCAGCGCGGGATCGCGATAGAGCAGGGCGCAGGCGTCGAAGGGGGCGAAGAGCCACTTGTGGGGGTCGACGATGAATGAATCGGCGTGCTCGACGCCCGTGAATCGATCGCGGACCGACGGAGCCACCAGGCCGGCGCCCCCGTACGCGCCGTCGACGTGGAACCAGACCTCCCGCTCGGCGCACACCTCGGCCACGCCGGCCAGGTCGTCGACGACGCCGGCGTTCGTGGACCCCGCGCTGGCCACCACGGCGAACAGTCCCCGGGAGTCGATCTCGCCCAGGCGCGCCGAGAGGCGATCCCCGGTGAGTCGTCCGCGCTCGTCGTGGGGGACCGAGATCACGTCGACGTCCATCACGGCGGCGGCCGAGGCGACCGACGAGTGCACGGTGTCGGTGGCGGCCACCTTCCATCGCGCGGGCCGCCGTCCCATCCGCGCGGCCATGGTGTGTCGCGCCGCGACCAGGGCGGACAGGTTCCCGTTCGTGCCTCCGGACACGAAGCATCCCCCGGCCCCGGGCGGGAGTCCGGCGAGGTCCGCGATCCACCGCAGGGCCTGGTTCTCGGCCCAGACGGCGCCCGCCCCCTCGAGCCAGCTCCCCGCGTAGGCGGACGACGCCGAGATCACCAGGTCGAACAGGACGCTCGCCCGGCTGGGAGCCCCGGGGACGAACGCCAGGAAGGCCGGGTGGTCGGTCGAGACCGTGGCGGGCGCGAGGACCTCCGCCCAGATCCGCAGGGCCTCCGGCCCGCCGATCCCAGCCGGCGTGATCGTCGCGCCGGCGGCCGCGGCGAGCGTCTCGGCCGAGGCGGGGCCGTCGAGCGGGGCAGGGGTGGCGATCCGGTGGCGGACGTGGTCCCGGATCGCCCGGAAGAGCGCCTCCGTCTCGTCGGTGTACCGGTGCATGTCCTGCATCGCAGCCCTCCTGGTGCCGCACGCGACGCGGGGCCGGCCCTTCGGACCGGCCCCGTTCGGGAACCGCCGAGCCCTCCGCCGCCCGAAGCTAGCCGGCGAGCTCCCCGCAGAACTCCCCGAAGGCGTTCAGGTACGAGCGGATGTCGTCGTCGGAGTGCTGGACCGAGATCGTCCACTGCTCCTCGTCGCCCGGCGTCATGAAGACGCCCCGGTTGATCATCCATGCGAAGCTCGCGTAGAAGAAGTCGGGGATCGTCTCCAGGAAGTCCCGGTAGTTCTGCAGGGGCTCGGGCCGGTACGAGACGCAGCCCTTCGCGCCGAGGTCGACCGCGTGACCCGGGATCCCGTTCTCGTCGAGGGCGCGCTGGCAGCCGTCGGCGAGCATCGTCCCCATCCGGCCGAGCTCGACGTAAGCGTCCTTCGTAAGGACCTGGGTGAGCGCGGCCAGGCCGGCGGCTACCGAGAGCGGGTTCCCGTTGAACGTGCCCTGCTGGGCGGCGCCCTTCGTCACCCACTCCATGAACCGAGCCTCACCCCCGAACGCCCCGATCGTGGCGCCGCCGCCGACGGCCTTCGCGAAGGCCGCCAGGTGCGGGCGCACGCCGAAGCGTTCGGTCGTGCCGCCGTAGGCGATCGTGCCGCCGCACTTGACCTCGTCGTAGATCAGGGCCGCGCCGTTCGCCTCGCAAGCGTCGCGCAGCGCCTGCAGGTAGCCGCGCTGGGGCACGACCAGGCCGATGTTCATCATCACGGGCTCGAGTATCACGGCGGCGATCTCGCCCGGATGGTCCCGGAACGCCTCCTCCACCGCGGCGGCGTCGTTGAACGGCACGACGATCACGGTTTCCCAGAGCGCCTTCGGGATCCCCCTCGACGTCGGCTCGGTCGTGTACCAGCTCTTCTCGTGCTCAACCTCGTGGCGCATGTCGAGCACGTCCGCCTCGGGCACGACCGAGAACAGCACCGAGTCGTGATGACCGTGGTACGAGCCCTCCATCTTGATGATCTTGTCGCGCCCGGTGGCCGCCCGGGCGACGCGCAGCGCGTCCATCGTCGCCTCGGTTCCCGAGTTCACGAAGCGCATCTGCTCCAGCTCGAACCGCGAGCAGATCTCCTCGGCCAGCGCGACCGTGGACTCGGTCGTCACGGCGAAGTGGATGCCCTGGTCCGCGACCTTGCGGATCGCCTCGACGATCAGCGGGTGGGCGTGTCCGACGACGTTGACCCCGAAGCCTCCGTGGAAGTCCGTGTAGCGCGTCCCGTCCACGTCCCAGACGTTCGAGCCGGAGCCTCGCTGCAGGTAGACGGGGTAGGGGTCCCCGGCCTGGAAGTTCGACGCCACCCCGTTCGGCAGGCTCTTCAGGGCGCGCTCGTGCAGCGCCTTCGAGCCCGGGGTCCGGTCCAGCAGGACCTTCGTTTCCCTCTCGGCGATCTCCGCCGCACGCGCTTTCAGACGGTCGACGTCCACGCGTATCACCTCCTGAGTCCGGCCAGCCTACCGGCCGCGAACCGCCGGAAGCAACGCGCGGCCGAGCGGCGTCCGCCCAGCTAGGGACGGTAGTTCGTGAACTGGAGCGCGATGCCGAAGTCGTGCTCCTTGACGGCGCGGATCGCCGCCTGCAGGTCGTCCTTGTTCTTGCCCGAGACCCGGATCTGGTAGCCCTGGATCTGCGTCTGGACCTTCGGGACGGACGAGCGCACGAACTTCGAGATCTCCTTGGCCTTCTCGTCGCCGATCCCGGTGAGCACGGTGACGGCCTGGCGGACGTGGCCCTTCGCCGCGCTGTGGACCTCCCCTTCGGAGAGGGCCTTCAGCGGGATGCTCCGCTTGATCGCCTTGTCCTTCAGCACCTGGGCCGCGGCCTTGAGCCGATCCTCGGTGGAGGACCGGAGCTCGATCGTCGTGTGGTCCTGGCTGATGCTCGTGTCGGTGTTCTTGAAGTCGAAGCGCTGCGCGATCTCACGGCCGGCCTGGTCCACGGCGTTGCGGACCTCCTGCATGTCGACCTCGGAGACGATGTCGAACGAGAACTGCTCCTTGGCCATGCGGCGGATTCTAGCGCCGGCGCCGACGCCGGCGCTTGACGGCCGACGGGATCGGGTCTTGGATGACCAGGAGGCATGGAGCCGGGCCCGCCGCAGCAGGGAGGGTTGACGATGCGCACATCGTTCCGGTTCGGCTCGGCGCTGGTCGTCGCCTGTGCGTCGGCGTTGCTCGGTGGATCCGTCGCATCGGCGGCGACGCCCACGAACGACAGCGAAGCGGGCGCGATCTCGGTGACGGGTCTCCCGTTCGTGCACGAACAGGACACGACCGACGCGACCGCGGACGGCCCTCGCGGATGCGGGAACAACGCATCGGTCTTCTTCCGGCTCGAGCCGACCACGGGCGGCCGCTATCAGGTCGATACCGTCGGGAGCGGGTACGACACGGTGTTGACCGTCTTCCTCGCGGGCCGGCGCCCGCCCGAGATCCTGGAGTGCAACGACGACCGGTTCGGGCTGGATGCGGGGGTTCGCTTCCGAGGGCAGGCGGGTGTCGCCTACACGATCATGGTGTCGGCGTGCTGCGGCTCGGGGGTCGACGGGATCGGTGGACATCTCGTCCTGCACGTCGAGCGTGTCAACGCGGAGCCGTTGAAGGCGTCGATCGAGATCACGGGCGGCCGCACGGACCCTCTCAGCGGTGACATCACCGTGACGGGGACCATGAGCTGTTCCGAGCGCTCCATCGTCTACCTGGAGGCGGCCGTCCGGCAGCTCCGCGACGGCATGTTCATCGCGCGCGTCTACCTGTCCGGTGGCTTGTCCTGCGACCCCGGCGCCGCTCCGGCCTGGTCCGTCGAGCTGCAGCCCGAGAGCAACATCGCGTTCGGACCTGGTCCGGCGGCGGTTCGCTACTTCCAACGGGGTGCGACCGACGGGTTCAGCGAGGCCATCCAGCTCGCGACGGGTGACGACACGATCGCCATCACGTGAGAGATGGCGATCGGCGAGCCTCCAGGCGCGTCCGCGGGCGGCTCGTACTATGTGGTCCCCGGGAGGATGCCCGAGTGGCCAAAGGGAGCGGTCTGTAAAATCGCCGGCGTAGCCTACGGAGGTTCGAATCCTCCTCCTCCCACCGAGGGGTGTTCTCAAGACTAAGGCCCCCGACAACTCAGAACTCATCGACTGAGGGTCACGTGCGCCATCGACGTGGTGTCGTGCGGCCGCATCAACGAGCAGAACTGGCGATCGGCGTCTCCGCAGCGCGAGATGCACGCGAAGGGCGTCATCAGGTCATGCTGATGACGCCCTTCGATGTTGTTCGCGTGTCGTGACTGGCCTCAGATCTGGCGGAGGATCCGGAACTGGTCCCTCCGCTCCTCCGCCGAGGAGGTCCGTGTACGTGCCCTTGCGGCGCGTGGCGCGATGCTTCTTCTTGGCGTCTCTCGCCTCAGCATCTGCGGCGGTGCGGGCCTTGAACGAGCGGATGCACGCGACGTTGTAGCCGGCGATGGTGAAGGTCAGCAGGAACGTCAGCTTCGTGAGCCCAAAGACCCTGAAGAACTTCTCCTGGATGTTGACGAAGCCGCCTTTCAGCATGCCGTTCACGCCTTCGACGGTGTTGCGGCGCCGATAGGACTTGCGCCAGGCCGTCGTGCCGGGTACGAGCTTCTGGCGGAACGGAAGGTCCGCCGCGTTGACGCTGATCGTGCCCTCGCAGCACTTGGCCCCCTCGAGCAACTCCACCAGCGGCGCGTGTCTGGAACGGCGCATCGTGAACGGAAGCTGGCGGGAGCGGAGGAGTCCAGCGTGGAACGGACACTTCCAGCGGGTGGTGCCCGAGCGCCCGCGAGCGGCGCGCATGGAGTGCCCACGTGCTCGAGGCGCTCCGTGAGCGGCTCGGCGAGCTCGATGGGTTCACGTTCGAGGCACACGCCGGGTCGAGCTACCCGACTTCGGGCTCGTTGATGGGCTCGTCGCTGCCGACGCCGAGGTCGTTCGTCCTGCTGAAGGACTCGGGCTGTTCGAGCAGCAGGCGTTCTACGCGTCGGGCCGACGCCAGGAGCCGAAGCCCCGTCCGTCACAGCGTCGCTCCGATGCTGCCGGGGGAGGGAAGTACGCTCCGCTAACTCAGTACCTACGCGGTCGATCTAGTGACACCCTGACGGTTAGCTTCGTCGAGGTAGCGGAGATCGTCGGCGGGCTCCCGGGATCGGCCCGGAACCACCGGGCCTGGTGGGCCAACGACGAGACTCATGTTCAGGCGCGCAGCTGGCTTCGTGCAGGCTGGAGCGTCGAGACCGTTGAGCTCGGGGTGGGGCGCGTGACGTTCCGACAAGAAGGCTGACGCTTCTAATCACGACCTCCCGGGCCGTTCATACTCTGACCACTTTGGCAGCCAACGTGGTCGTCTGGAACATGCAGAGTCAGACCGGTCCTGAAAACTGGGACCGCCTACTGAACTGGGGTCCTATCGCGAATGCCGGCCTCTACCTGTTGTGCGAAGCCGTTCCCGCTCCCAAGCACATCGAGGACTCCTTGATGGTCGAGATGAACGGCAGCAGCAAAGAGACGGGTTGCCAGTGTGGTCCAGGCAAGTGCGACTACCCCGGCCGGCAGTTCTCCACGGCTGTTGCCGCTCCTCGTGGAGTCGAATTCGAGCCACTTCCCTTCGAGCCCGAAGTGCGAGCCGGAACCTGGGTTGCGTGCCGCGTTGATCTTGGCGGGATCCCCGTGACCAGCATCGCGCTGTATGGCCTGACGGACGAGGCGTATCCGACCTACTGGCAATCAACGGAGAAGGCGATATCTGAAGTCATGCCGATCCTCGAGCACGCGGAGTACGGGAAGCATGTTCTGCTCGGGGGAGACTGGAACATCCTCGCGGGGTCTCCTCCCAACAGCAGCCACGGCGTGCTGACGGGTCTCGAGGACTTTGGTCTGGTCGACTGCCTCAAGGCCAAGCTTCCAGCCGACCGTTACGACGACCCTGTCCGCCGCAAGGAGATGGACAACTGTCGGTGTGGCAAGGGTCCCGACTGCACCCACACGAGAACCTTCTATGACAAGCGGCGACCGACCATCCCATACCAGGACGACTACCTGTTCGCCTCGGAGGGACTTGCTGACCTGCTGACTCGTTGTTCGGCTGAGCCGCTAGACGAGAACTCACCCAGCGACCACGCTCCGATCGTGGCCGAGTTCAACATCTGAAGTGTTGGGTCGCTAGCCGACGATGGAGCCTGTTGCGCAGGTGGACCTTGGAGCGACGGTTGGCGGCACAGCCGAGCAGGGAGGTATCGAAGGAATGGCGACTCAGAAGCACCTGATCAAGCCGCTAATGGCGGAAGACGGGCCTCTGGAGGCGGGACAGTACTTGGTCCAGCTTCAGGGTGCTCACGACGCGATCGTCGATCGAGCGATCAGCTGGACGCATGACGTGGCCGGGCCCGCTTGGGGCATCCAAGGGAAGCGAACTCCGGTGGACCTATCCAACCTTCATCCGCTGGTTGCCAGCGAGCAGCATCCGATAATGGAGTTGTTGAACATCTGCGCCACGGTCGAACGACTCCTCGACGCGCTCGGATGGGCGATCGAGAACGGCTGGGCGAGCCGCGTGCTCGAGTGCAATCCTACGACCAGCGGTGTTCCAGGTCCCTCAGACCTCCGAACCGATGGCGACAAGGGCGAGGCCTGGTTCGAGGTGAGTGATGTCGTTTCTGCCCACGACGGCAATAAGAAGCTACAGACCGACCTGGACCGGTTGCAGCGGGCACCCGCCGGCGTCGCGACCTTCCTCGTGACTTCCCCTTCCTGGGAGCGGCGGATCGAGCTTCGGAAGTTCGCCTACTGGAAGGTTCCGCCAGAGAACACGATCGTGGCGCAGACAACCTGATTCATCCGCTCTCCAGTAGCTCTCTCAACTCGTAGACCCTTCCTTCTTCTAGGTCAGTGCCGAAGATCTTCCGTCCGGTCGTGGAGGCAGCAAGCTTCAGGCCGCGGCGATCCACCCAGAACTCGATGTCTTCGCGACGCGCTCTCCGGCGTGTCACGAAGCACGCCCACGGTGCCTCCAGGAGTCCGCGGGTCTCGAAGACCTCCTGCAGGATCGGAGGCATCCGCTCACCCGCCTGCCACGCCTCGAGTCGATAGCGGGGAACCACGATGACCGGCTTGGTGCCCCTCCCGAGGTGTGACGCGACGTCGACCGCGGGCGGGAACTTCCCTTGCTTGAACCACAGGTAGACCGTGTTGCGCTTGCGTCCGAGGATCTCGCCGGCTTCCTTCAGCGACAGGTTGTCGGGATCACCGAGCGGTCGGTACCGAGGGCGTTCGCGGGCAGGCTCCTCCGGTTGCTCGGGCTCCGGGGATGGCGGTTCGTCTGGCGGCCTCCTCGGGATCGCTCGGGTCCAGGAGTCGATCAGCTCGTCGCCCGCCTCGACGCGCGCTCGGACCTGCCGACACACGACGGCGATCTGGTCGAGCGCCTGCTCGACGAGCGCCTTCTGCCGACGGTCCTTGGGTTTGGCATCTACGGTTGCGCGCGCCAGCGCCTCCACCTCCTCGACGGTGAGATGGAGCTCAACGCTCTGATCCGCCACGGTACCCTCGAGCATCTCTGGGGTCTGGAACTCGACGCGGTGGTCCCCCCGGCGCACGATCCAGCGGTAACTGGTGTTCCGGTTCGTGATGACCGCGATCTCCGAGTCGTTGGCGTACTCGCCGGCACGCCCGAACTCGTTGGTCTCGCGCCACCTTGACTGGACCTGCCATCTTGCCCACCACAGGGCATCCTCCAACGTCTTCGAGTTCCGCCCTCGCTCTGAGGAGTCCGGGAACTCGGTGCGGTAGGGAAAGGTGGTGAAGGTGCGCTTGGTGCCCAGGGGACTGCTCCCATCGGGGAGTCGTTAGTCTAGAACTCGACGAAGTAGCGAGGGGTGAACCGCTCTCCCGTCACCTGAGCCCCGGCTATGCGATCGACTCGGTAGCCGCGAATCTGCCCCCGATCATTCACCACGAACAGCAGCAGGTATCCATCCTTCGTGCGTCTGAGGGAGTATGGCTCCACCCGGCGGACGCCCCACCGTCCGTCCTCGGCGCGGTAGTCCAAGTCCACCTTGAGTCGGTTCGCTCCCGCGTAGCGGATGAGTTCCAGAGGGAACCCAGCTCGCCAAGAGGAGATGGCTTTGGGAGCGACCCAGGTGGGATCCAGGTCCTCCCTCTCGATCCGAGCCGGCACGGTGCGCGCACCCGTACCCGTGAGCCAGCCGAAGACATCGTCAAGGACATCCCAGAAGTCAGAGAACGGAGGCAAGGGTCTCGGGAGCTGATGCCCCAGCATGTTCTCCCACTCCGTCTCGATCTCATCTCGGTAGGGAGATGAGCGGATGGACTCGGCAGTGGGGACGTCGATGCCCACGAACGCGCACTTCTCTGCCAGTACCGTGGCAACCGCTGGCGCCTCACCGGCGAGATCGGGATGCCGGTGCATGTGCACGACGTCGTACAAGTCACGTGGTCGACACCGCTCTTGAAGCGCCCTCAGCTTCTCGGCGAACAACTCCACGAGCGAGTAGCAGGCGACCTCTTCGATGGGGAGCGGCGCGTCACTGTAGTGATGTCCGATCTGACGGCTGACAGTCTCCTGGACCAGGCGTTCGTCTGAGGTGATATCGAGCTTCACCTTCGGGAGCTGCGGAGGGCGGTTAGGCCCTCGGTACGCAAGGCGCCCAAGAGTCGTCTCGTTCCCCCTCCGATTCCGGCGTCGTCTGAAGGAGGAGCCTTCGACCACGAGTTCGATTCCCGCCTCCTCCTCGAGCCACGCCGCGATACCCACGAAGAGTGGCTTAAGTTCCTCGGGAGTCTCGGGGCCACCGGCTCGCACCGTGAAGTCGAGGTCCTCTGAGAACCGGTACGTCTCGTAGTAGCACTTACGTAGACACGTGCCGCCCTTGAACACCCACGCCTCACGCAGCTGCGGTTCCTGGGCGATGCCGGCGAGCAGCCACCCGAGCATGTAGTCCTTCTCGATGACATCGACTGCGAGTGACCACTCCGCTCGGAGGTCCAAGACCTCGCGGGCGGAGATCACGAGGAGTCACCTGGTTCCAGCTGCGCATTCACGAGGAGGTTCCAGCGCATCACGCGCCGCCCGGTCTTCGGGCCATCGGGGTCCAAGACCGAAATCCCCGTGGAGATGCGGGCCAGACACTCGGATACAAGTCGGTCGTTGTCGTCCAACGTCTCAACGAGATACCCGAGGCGCTTGAACGTGGCCCTGTTCCCGAGGCGTTCTCCGTACTCGATCAGGAGCGCTGAATCGTGATCGTCGAGGTAGGCCCGTAGGATCTCAGCTGCATGACGGATGCCGCCAGCCAGGCCTGGTGCGTCAAGGATGTCGATCACCGTTCGGGCAGGATCTGCGACACGCAGCCGCAGTTCACTCTTCCACAGCGACTTCAGCCCCCAGGCCATCACTGCTGGATCGACGTGGTGGACGAGGTAGTCGTGTCCCAAGACCGTCGTGGAACTGGATCGCACCCGGTTCGCGGTCTTCAAGACGGTCGTCCGGAACACCTGCTCGGTGAGTGCCCAATGGTTGGCGGCGGTCCATCCCGTGAAGTAGCAGGGTGACCAGATGGCCTCCGCGACGACGAGGGCATCCTCCGACCACGTGGCCGGGTTCTCGGCGTCTAGGGGAACCGGGATGTACAGACCACGACGGGCTCGTCTGAGCCATCCGTCTGTGGCCCATCGGGCGAGACGCTTGGTGGCGTCGTCGCGGTCGATGTTGAGCGCTTCCGCGACGTCGGAGGGCGTGACGAACCGGCGGCCCCCGGCCAGCACGGCCGCGAGCTCCGCTCGACCCTTCGATCCGATCCCAGCTCTAGATGACATCCAGAGTCCTCTAGTTCATCCGTGGAGGGAGTTCGCGGATAGAAGATAGCAGATACCCAAAGTCCACTAAATACCTCCTGACAGGTCTAACGGACTGCCACTGTCCTGGTCCGCCCTTGACGCGAGCAAGAGCTGAGGCTCATACTCGAACATCAGTTCGAGGAGGATCCAAATGACGAACCGAAAGCGGATCCACGTGACGAAGGATGGGGAAGGATGGAAAGCGCAGCGCGAGGGCGCATCCCGTGCGAGCGCCAGAGGCGAAACCCAGGCCGAAGCCGATCGGCGCGCCCGCGAGATCCTACGGGGGAGCGGTGGGGGCGAGATCCTGACACACGGCCGGGATGGCCGAATCCGGAGTGCCGACACGATTCCGCCGGCCCACGATCCGAACCCTCCACGTGACAAGGAGCACTAGCGGACGCTCGGACTCCAGCTGGCCCAGCCGAAACGAGCGGAGCGGCGGCGAATGACGAAGCCGAAGCTCCACCATTTCGTTCCGCGCTTCCTTCTTCGCCGCTTCTCCGCCGAGCCCGATGCTGAGAACCCGCGCCTGCACCATCTCGACAAGGGCACGGGCAAATGCTCGGTGCGGGGCGTCCGAGGGGAAGCGGCGATCGCTGGTTACAACGACCTGCGAGAGATGGAAGGTGTGCCACAGGAGTTCGCCGAGCACACCCTTGCTCTCGTCGAGGACGAAGCTGCCTCGGTCGTCGCGAACCTCGTGGAGGGTCGTGCACTCGATCAGACCCAGAGGATGGCCATGGCGCTGTTCCTCTATCTCCAGTACCACCGCACACCCCGAGGGCGACAGTGGTTCACGTACGCCTTCGAGCAGGCGTACACGCTTGATGCGATGAGACGGCTCCTCGACCCGCGGGAGGTGCAGGAGCTTCATCGGTTGCAGGGGGAGGAGCTCTCGCTCGAGGAAGCCGAGCGTCGCGGGCGCGTCTGGGCGAACCATCTGGACTCGGGAGAACTCATCCTCAAGGCCAGCCACGACCACGCGGTCGCTGCGATGTTCATGTTCGCTGAGGGGGTGGTTCCGCGCATCGCAGCTCAGATGAGCTGGGTGATCCTCCACGCTCCGTCGGATCTCGACTTCGTCGTCTCCGATCACCCGATCCTGATCCATGATCCGCAGGCGGCGCCTGGATACGGGGCTGGCTGGTTGTCCTCCCCGGAGACGGTGGCGACCTGCCCCCTCGACCGCACGTGCGCACTGGTCGCTTCGCCCGGTCCCCCTGACCTTCGTCACGCTGAAGCTGATCAGGGTGACGTCGAGGAGATCAACCTTCGCACCTACGCCTCGGCCGAGTGGGCGATCTACGGTCCCTCAGTGGCCGCGGTTCAGCGCGTGAGAACCTTGGCGAAGAAGCAGAAGCACCGCGTTGCTAGCCTGGTGCCAGCCCCGCCGACGATTCACATATTGGAGCAGCAGGAAGGCCAGGCACACATCGACCGGGTGGAACGACTGCGGCCGGCGGGTCCGGTCAGGCGTCGTCAGGAGTGGCCTCGATGGGACTGAGCGAATCGCAAGGTGAGGCAAGATTGACCGAATTCCGCCCTGAGCTGCTGTGGGAGGTACCCCTCTTAACCTGTGGGAGGTCCTCCAGAAGTGCCGCAAACCGCGAGGTCAGAGAGTTCTGAGAACACCCCACCGACCGACCGACCACCCCCAACCAACCACCGACCGACCACGTCTCAACACTGAGGCGCCCGACATCACCAGCCATGGACCACCTCCAGGCGACCCTCGGGCGATGGTGTCAACGATCAGGACTACGGCGACAGGCTCAACGTGTCGTCATCGACCCAGGCCGGCAGGTGGTCGCTCTCGACGACCAGGGTCCGTTCCCCGGTCCTCACGTCCACGACGTAGACGCCACCTGACCCGTCGTTGAACGCGATCCGGGTCCCATCCGGGGACCACCGCGGCACGACGATCTCTCCGGTCGCCAGCTTCTGCGCCTTCCCGCCGGCCGTCGGCGCCACGAAGAGGTCGCCGAATCCTCCGTCCTCGACGAAGGCGATCTGGGTCCCGTCGGGCGAGACGTCGCCGAAGGTCGCCGCCTTCCGCACGAGCGTGGGCTCACCGACGAGCCAGGGCTCACCGTCGATCACCGCCACGGACCACAGCGCGTAACGATCCCCTCCCACGGTGGTCGGCATGTTGAACACGACCGTGTCGCCGCTCGGATCGAACGTCGGCGACAGGTAGGACAGCGCCGCCGTGTCCACGCCCTCGAGTTCGGTGATCGGGCGGACCTTGCCGGAACCCACGTCCACGACGTAGAGGTTGCCGCCGTCCTGGAAGACGATGCTGGATCCGTCCGGTGACCATTGGGGTCCGGTTGGGTCACCGCGGGTTCCCTCGAGGACCTGGCCGTTCGAGCCGTCGAGGTCGGCGATGCTCACGATACCGTCGGCCGCGTACGCGATCCGATCCCCGTCGGGCGACACGTCGATCGCCGAGTTGTGCGGGAGGATCTCGGTCGTCGAGATCTCGCCGGTCGTCAGGTTGAGGTAGCCGATGTAGCTCGACGAGAAGGTGGGTGTCGCCTCCGCTCCGGTCGAGGTCGGCGTCTGGCTCGAGCCGCCGCCGACGTCGGTCGTCCTGTCCCCGCCCGCCCCGGAGCAGGCAGACGCGCCCGCGACGACGAGCGCCGCGACCACCACGACCCCCCCGATCTTCCGCCGCTGATCCGTCACCATCTCGAGTACCTCCCTAGATCGGGCGCCAGGTCCCGTCAGCCGAGCCCGCGACCTGGTGGGCGTCGGAGCCGTCGACCCCGACGCTCCACAGCCCCGAGCGGCTGCTGGTGAACAGGACGCGGTCACCATCCGGTGAGAACCCGATGACCCAGAGGATCGCCCGCCGCTCGCCTTCGAACACCTGGGTAACCGACCCGGTCGCCACATCGACGACGTGCAGTTCGTTCGGGGGCCATGGGTTGGCGGGGTTCGCGCTGAGCGCGATCAGCTCGCCGTTCGGGGACCACGTCCAGGTGTATGGTCCGAAGGGTCCGAACACCGCACGGGTCCCGGACCCGTCGGGACGCGCGACCATCAGCTCGTGGGGGTTGGCGTACGCGACCAGGGATCCGTTGGGCGAATATTGCTGGGGCCAGGAGTTGAACTCCGTGAACGGGAACGGGAGCTCCCGCGGGGTACCGCCGTCGAGGGGCACCTCGTACTGATCCACGAGCAGCGAGGAGCCGTCCGGCATCCAGGCCAGTCTGCCGATGTCGCCCTGTCTCGGCATCGCGATCTGCGTCTCGCGGGTGCCGTCGATCCGGTAGACACCGATCGTGCCCGGGTAGACGTCCCAGACCGCGACGCGGGTGGAACCGGGCGACCACACCGGGGCCATCAGGTTGATCTGGGTTTGCCCCGGGAACGTCGCGACGACGTTGCCCTGCGGGTCGGTGATCACGACACCGGTGGGACTCGAGCACGCCGGACCCTGAGGCCCCCGGAAGGCGAGGTACCGCCCATCCGGCGACCACGACGGGAGCTCGTATCGGAGCTCGCCCGGGCACTCGTCGTCGTCCAGGGCGGCGACGTCGGTGATCCTGACCGGGTTCGTCCCGTCCGGGTCGGCGACGTAGATGTCTCCATCGAGGCCGTAGGCCAGCGCGCCGGACACCACCACAGGCGGGGACTGATCCGCAGGGGTCCCGTCGGCGCGCGTCAACCGGCCGAGCCCGGCTGTAAGCGCGACCACGACGACGAGGGCTCCGATCCCCGCGCCGGCTGTGTTCAGCATCTGGCGACGCCGCGTCCGACGTGCGATCTGGGGTGCGTCTGCGAGGTCGAACGCTGGCGCGTCACCCTCGCGGCCGCGGAACGCGTCGCGGATCCGTGCCTCGAGATCGTTCATCATCCGTCCTCTCCGAGCCGCGTACGGAGGGTCTTCATCGCCCTCACCACGAGCTGGTTCAGGGCCTTGACCGAACAACGGAGGATGTCGGCAGCCTGCGGCTCGCTCAGGTCTTCGTAGTAGCGAAGGACGACCGCCGCCCGCTGTCGTGGGGGAAGATCGAGGATCGCCTGCCAGAGCTCGTCGCTCGCCCCCGGGTCATGTTCTGGATCGGCCACCACTGGGTAGGCGGCCTCACGGGCCAGGGACGACCGCTCCACCTTGAGCCGCCGCAGCCGGGAGGCGTTGAGGTTCACGATCGTGCGGCGCAGATAGGCGTCGAACCCGCTGGGCTGCCGCAGGTACCTGAAACGGCCGGCGACCCTCACGAACGCGTCCTGGACGAGGTCCCTGGCCGCGTCCTGGTCGCCGGTCAGGAAGTAGGCGAACCGCAGGGCGCTCGGCGCGTGGTGCAGGTAGAGGGTCTCGAGGCCCGGCGAGGTTGCTGCATCGGCGGTCAATGTCTCTCGCATCATCACCTAAGACGCGTGAGACGGGCGTCCGACTACGCAGCGGGTGGTCCGGTGCCGTGATCGGACCCGGATGGGGCAGCGGGGCTCCCGGCCCTTCCTCGAGGGGCCGGGTCGTCGGTCCTCCTGACGTTCGACCACGCTCCGCACCGCCGCCGATGCGGACCATTAGCCTGCGAGGTGCGCTCGTCAGTCGAGACGAGAGAAGGGTGGAGCCGCGTGGGGATCGTGCTGACCAACGGCAACGTGTACACGTCCGCCGAAGACCAGCCGTTCGCGACCACCCTCGTCATCGAGGAGCGCGTGCTCACGTACGTAGGTGCCGCCGACCCGCCGGTCGTGGCGGATGGCTCCTCCGTGCACGACCTGGGTGGTCGGACGGTAGTCCCGGCGTTCGTCGACGCCCACACGCATCCGAGCCTGGTCACGCGGAGCAGCTGGCACGTCCGGCTCCCCTGGACCACCGATGTGGACGAGATCCTCGACTTCATCCGCGGCTACGCGCGGGAGCATCCTCCGTCGGAGGCGCCGTTCCTCTACTTCGAGTACTACCCCACGGCGACCTTCGGCGACCGTGCGCCGACGAAGGAGCTGCTGGACTCGGCGGTGTCCGACCGGCCCTGCCTGTGCCAGGACTTCAGCGAGCACGCCCACTGGGTCAACAGCCGGATGCTCGAGCTGATGGGGATCACGAGGGACACGCCGGACCCGGTGCCGGGCCTGGAGATGTTCGACCGTGATGAGGACGGCGAGCCTACCGGGCACCTGCGCGAGAGCGTGCACGAGCGGTTCATCGACGAGATGTACGAGGCGATCGGCTGGAGACCTCCCGAGGAGATCACGCCCGAACGGGTTCGCGAGGTCCTGCGGTTCATGACCGAACACGGCGTCACCGCGCTGTTCGAAGCGATGGTCGAGGACGACCAGATCCTGCAGGCCATCACGGAGCTCGACCGGCTGGGTGAGCTGAACGTGTACTACGAGGGCGCGGTCCGGTTCCGGGACATGAGGGATCTGCCCGGTGCGATCGCTCAGCTCAAGCGGTATGAGTCGCGGTACGGGGGCGAGCACGTGCGACTGAACACGCTGAAGCTCTTCCTCGACGGAACCAACGAGAGCGGCAACGGCGCGGTGCTCGAACCGCTCCGGGGCCCCGGCGGCGGCCTCGGCGAGATCGCCATGGAAGTCGCCGAGCTAACCGAGTGCCTGCTCCTGTGCAACGCCGAGGGCGTCGACGTGCACATCCACCTGGTCGGCGACCGGGCGTTCCGGGTCGCGTGCGACGCGGCCGAGAGGGCCCGCGAACGACTGCGGGCGGCGTGGACGATCCAGGTCACCCTGGCGCACTGCGAGCTGGTCGATCCCGCGGACATGGCTCGACCGGCGGAGCTGGGCGTGTTCGTCAACTGGACCCCCCACTGGTCGGGGGGATACTTCGGGGAGGGTTCGGCGCGGCATCTCGGCCGGGAGCGGTGGGACCGCATGTACCGCTTCAACGAGATCGCGCAGAGCGGCGCGGTGCTCGGCTTCGGCAGCGACGTGGTGACGGCGTACGAGCGTCATCGCGCCGATCCGTTGCTCGGGATGCAGATCGCCCACACCAGGATCGATCCGGAGTACACGCTCGATCCCGGCGCCCACCCCGGCGGCAGACGTCCGCCGGCATCGGCGGAGCTGCCCCGCGACCTCCTGCTCAAGGGCTACACGATCGGTGGCGCGAGGCAGCTACGCCTCGACGACAAGCTGGGCTCGCTGGAGGTCGGCAAGCTCGCGAACCTGGTCGTGCTGCCGCAAGACCCCCTCGAGGTCGAGCCCGAGCGCCTCGGCAGCATCGAGGTCGATGCCGTGATCTTCGAGGGCAAGGTGGTCGCCGGCTCCCTGTGACGGAGGTACTACGCTCGTGCCTCACGGCACGGATCGCATGTTCCGGCGAACGCGGACAAGCGCAGGAGGCACGAGCGATGGCGGATGGAGCTGATCTGGTCCTGGTCGATGGCCACGTCCCTGCTGCCGGAGAGGAGCGGATCGATCTCCATACGGCCATCGCCGCCTTCACGATGGGATCGGCCTACGTGAACGATCTGGATCACATCACGCTTGACCGGAACCTCGTCGCGGGACCGGTGGATGAGATCGGAGGGACGCGCGTGGACCTCACGATGGTGGACGGTGCGGTGGTGTTCGATCGAGGAGCCGTGTAACGGGCACCGAGACAGCGGTGCCGGATGATCAGCGCCCCGGTGGTGGTCGAACGGTCCACGGACCGACGCGTAGACTCGATCCTCGAACCGGCCGCTGTGCAGGCCGGTACCGCTTCCAGGCGTTCGGAAGGAGACCCGCGATGCCGCAGATCATCGTCACCGCAGCCGTCAACGATGTGGAGGAGTGGCTGAGGTTCAAGGCGGAGCTGGTCCCCGCGTTGTCGGAGGTCGCGTCGGACGGAGCCAGTTACGTCGCCGTGGACGGCTCGAACCAGGTGGCCAGCACGTGGGACGTCACCGACATGGAGGCCTTCCAGGCGGCCCAGGGTTCCCTGTCCGAGGACGTGGCGGCGGCGGCGGCGCGAGCCGGGATGATCCCCTCGACGATGGTCGTGTACGTCAAGAGGTAGCCCGCGAAAGACGCGGAACCGGTCGAGGGTCTCGGTCGGCTCAGGTTGCCGGGTCGGTTCCCTCGCCGGGCCTCAGCAGGCGGCGAGCGGTGGCGACCGCGACCGACGCGTCCTCGCCGTACGCGTCCGCTCCCACCTCTTGGGCCCATCCGAGCGTGACGGGCGCGCCGCCGACCAGGACCTTCACGCGCGAGCGGAGTCCGGCGGCCTCCAGGGCGCGGATCGTCTCCGCCTGCGCGGGCATCGTCGTCGTCAGGAGCGAAGACAGCCCGACGATGTCGGCCCCTTCGCTGCGGACCGCGTCGACGATGGCTTCGGGCGCCACGTCGACGCCGAGGTCGACCACCCGGAACCCGTGAGCCGTCAGGATCGTCCCGACCAGGCTCTTGCCGATATCGTGGACGTCGCCCCGGACCGTCGCGAGCACCACGGTTCCGAACCGCTCCCGCGAGGTCCCTCGGGCGATCATCTCCGGTTCGAGGACGGCGATCGCCGCCTTCATCGCCGCCCCCGCCATCACGAGCTCGGGAAGGAACGCGAGACCCGCCCCGAAGTCGTCACCGACCTCCGTCACGCCCGGCAGGAAGCCTCGGTCGATGGCCTCGAGGGGGTCGATCCCCTCGTCCAGGGATCGACGAGCGAGCTCGGCCGCGACCTCGGCTTCCCCGTCGAGGATGCTCCGGGTCATCGCCTTGAACAGCTCGTCGTCGTCCACACTCGTGTCCTATCGGCGGTCGCCGGCGCCGCGGAAGCCGGCGCCGCGGAAGCGACCCTGTGGCCCGCTCCGCCTCCGCGGTAGGGTCCATCGGTCCCCCCTCCACAGGGCCATTGGTCCCTGCCGGGACCGCCCGGCTTCGACGCAGCATCCGGGCGTGACGACGCTGGAGCTCCTGTCGAACGATGCCCTGGAGCGACTGCATGCGGCCGCGATCGTGGTCCTGTCCGAGGTGGGCGTTCGGATCATGTCCCGGGAGGGACGGGAGCTCCTCGCCGACCACGGGTCGACCCTCGAAGGGGAGATCGTCCGCCTGTCGCCCGATCTGGTCGAACGAGCGCTGGCGTCGGCGCCGTCCCGGTTCTCGATCTTCGATCGGAACGGCGGGCCCGCGCTGCGACTTGGTGAGGGCAACGTCTACGTCGGGATGGGCGTCACGAACCTCAACTACCTCGATCCTCGCACGGGCGAGGTGGAGGACTTCAGCCTCCGGGCCACGGGCGAGTCCACGCGTCTGGCCGATGCGCTCGCCCACATCGACTTCGTCGCGACCCCGGGCGTGACCCGCCCCTCCGAGGAGCTGCCGATCCACATCGTGAACCAGTGCGAGTTCGTGGAGATGGTCACGAACACGACCAAGCCGCTGATGGTCCTGATCGCCGGGGGCACGGAGCTCCGGGACATCTACGACATGGCCGAGCTCGTGGCGGGGGGCCGCGACGCCCTGCGCGAGCGGCCGTTCGTCGTGCCCTACCTGAACTCCGTCTCGCCGCTCGTGTTCAATCCCGAGACGGTGGACAAGGTGTTCGTGGCGGCCGACCGGGGACTCCCGGTGTGCTGCCAGGCGGCACCGCAGGTGGGCGCGACCGGGCCGGCGACGATCGCCGGGACCCTCGTGATCTCAGCGGCGGAGACGCTCATGGGCCTGGTGCTCGCGCAGCTCAGGTCCCCCGGGGTTCCGTTCATCAGCGGCACGGTGCCGTTCCTGATGGACATGCGGAGCGGGAACGTCACGACGGGGGGTCCCGACGGGTTCAGGTTCACGGTGGCGATGGGACAGCTCTGCCGTCGCTGGGGGCTCCCCTCCGTCGGCGTGAGCTTCGGGGGCGACTCCAAGCTGCTCGATGAGCAGGCGGCGCTGGAGGCTGCCTACTACGGGCTCGGCGCGACCCTCGCGGGAGCGGATCTGGTCTTCGATGCCGGCTGCATCGAGGGCGGCCTGCTCTTCTCGCCCGAGCTGTTGGTGATCGCCGACGAGGTCGCGGACATGGTCAGGGTCGCGGTCACGCCGTTCGACGTCAGCGACGAGGCGATCGCCCTCGACACCATCCGTGCGGTCGGGCCCGGAGGGCAGTTCCTGGGGGAGCGTCACACGCGCGAGCGCTTCCGAGAGCTCTGGCTCCCGTCCGTGATCAGCTGGGGGTCGAGGATGTCGTGGTCGGCCGATGGCTCGACCACGCTCGGGGATCGGGCGCGGGCCAAGGTCTTCGAGGTCTGGGGATCGCACGCCGTGGAGCCGTTGCCCGAGGACGTGTTGTCGGGGATGCGCGACGTCGTCGATGCTCGCCGTGCCGCGCCCGTCGCGGTCGATCGATGATCGGGCGGTCGCCGGCCCGCTGATGACGGTCGGGTACGACGCGATCGTGATCGGCGCCGGCCACAACGGCCTGATCGCCGGTGCGTTCCTCGCGAGGACCGGGCGGCGAACGGTGGTGCTGGAGGCCAGGTCCAAGGTGGGAGGCGCGGCCGACACCAGCAGCCCATGGCCGGAGCACCCCGACTTCAGGGTGTCGACGTACTCCTACGCGATGCTGATGATGCCGCTCGCCATCATCCGCGCCCTCGACCTCGAGCGGCACGGCTACAGGGCGTCGGGCTTCGACCTCTTCTATCAGGCGTACCCCGACGGCAGCTCGGTGAAGGTGTACGCGAACGACGCCGCGAAGAGCCGGGCATCGATCGCCAGGTTCTCGAAGCGGGATGCCGAAACGATGGGTGAGTGGGAGGCCTGGCTGGGCGGGGTGGCCGCGGTCCTCGGCCCACTCCAACGAGCGGTCCCGCCGAGGCTCGGCTCCCTCGCGCCGGGCGATCTGGTGGAGACCGCGCGAACGGCGTGGAAGCTGCGTGGGCTCGGGGTGCGCGGCGTGGCCGACGTCACCAGGCTCTTCACCATGAGCGCGATCGATCTGCTCGACGAGTGGTTCGAGTCGGAGCAGGTCAAGGGCATGCTGGCCCTCAACAGCGTCATCGGCACCTGGGCCGGGCCGGCGGAGCCGGGGACCGCGTACGTGATGCTGCACCACGCGATCGGCGACGTGGCCGGCGAGATCTGCGGCTTCAGCTTCCCCGAGGGGGGCATGGGGGCGGTTTCCGACGCGTGCCGCCGTGCCGCGGAGGCGTTCGGGGCGGAGGTCCGGGTCGAGGCACGGGTCGGCAGGATCCTCACGCGGGACGGGCGAGCGACGGGTGTTGCGCTCCACACGGGCGAGGAGATATCCGCTCCGGTGGTCGTCACGTGCATCCACCCGAAGATCGCCTTCCTCGAGCTCCTGGAGCGAACCGAGCTGCCGGCGGACTTCGTGCGCGACGTCGAGCGCTGGCGAACGCGATCGGGTGTCGTCAAGGTGAACTGCGCCATCTCGAAGCTCCCGAGCTACAGGGCCGATCCCGGCTCCCACCTGCAGGAGCACCACATGGCGTCCTCGGCCCTGGGCTTCTCGCCCGCCTACATCGAACGGGCGTTCCAGGACGCTCGCGAGGGACGTGGGGCCGAGCATCCCTTCTGCGACGGTGTGATCCCCACATGGGGGGACCGCACGATGGCTCCTGAGGGCGTCCACATCATGTCGATGTTCGCCCAGTGGGCCCCCCTATCCTGGGCCGAGGAACGTCACACCGACGAGCTCGAGGCCTTCGCGGATCGGGTGATCGATGGCTACGACCAGATCGCTCCGGGGTTCAAGGGGTCGGTCATCGCGCGACAGGTCGTCGGTCCCTGGGACATGCAGGAGGAGCTCGGGCTCGTCGGCGGCAACATCTTCCATGGCGAGCTCACGCCCGATCAGCTCTTCCACATGCGTCCGGCTCCCGGTTACGCGGACTACCGGACGCCCATCCGCGGCCTCTACCACGCGAGCTCGGCCACGCACGCGGGGGGCGGGGTCAGCGGGATACCTGCGGCGAACTGCTTCCGTCAGATCGAGCGGGACTCGAGATGGAGGAATGCTCCGCGGCGTCTCGGATAGCCGGCTCGCCGCTTCCGCCGGATCGCGGATCGTCCGTGGTCACGGGAGGATCGTCCAGACCGCGACCGTCTCGACCGGCGCGAGGTTCCTCCAACCGGTGATCGTCTCCGTCGCGACCTCGACGGCGTCCCCGGCCTGCAGGGTCTCCGTGCCCTCGCCGATCCGAAGCTCGAGGACCCCCGACGTGACGAAGATGACCTCCCCGCGTTTGGTGGCGAAGGGCGCCCTGCGCCCAGCCGCCCCCGGCGCGAACCGCACCAGGTGCACGCCCGCGGACCCCGAACCGTCGGCGATCTCCTCCGCCGCGACGCCTGGACCGATCGCACGGGTGGGCCTGGCGCCACGTCGGGCCACCCGGTAGGAGGAGGTCAGCGGGAGGACCGCTTCCCCGAACGGGGTGCCGAGCTCCTGCCAGGCGCGGGTCAGGGTGGTCCCCGACAGGCCCGCCGCGCCTCGCTCCGCCTGCGAGAGCGCGCTCGGGCTGATGCCGATGCGGCGCGCCAGCTCGGCCTGGGAGAGCCCGCGCGCCCGGCGGCTCTCACGCAGGGCCGCGCCGACCCTCTCCTTGGTCCCGGGTCCCTCCTCGCGGATGAGGCTGGCCCCGCCGTCCTCGAACCGGATGTGCGCGCGCCTGCCGGTGACCCCCGGGGGACGCCCCTCGGCCTTGATCACACGCAGCGCCATGCCCTCGTCGTCGGCCTCGATGCGGACCAGGACCTGCGTCACCCGCGCGAGTCGCGACAGGAACGATCGATCGTGCGCCCCGTGGTCGACGAGCCACAGCGCGACCGTGCGCAGCTCGTACAGCCGCGGGCACGACCTGAGGAAGAACGACAGCGCCTCGTGCGTTCCCCACATCTCCTGCAGGCCGGTCAAGCTGTCGAACACGTATCGCGTGTTCGGTCCCAGCTCGTCCTCGAGCCCGGCCATCGACGTGCGCACACCCTCGGGGTCAGCGACGTCGCGCATGCGGTGCACCCGGGGGCCACCTCGGGTCCGCCTCGATCGGTAGAAGCGTTCGAACGCGGGGTCGGAGCCTCCCAGGCCATCCGTGTAGCAGTCGACCAGGACGGTAGGAGCGGTGCCCCAATCCTCGGCGAAACGCTCGAGCACGGCGCTCGGCGCCACGTGCGAGCTCACGTAGGCCAGGCCGGCTGCCTCTGCCGACGCGCGGATGAAGGCCGAGACGAACCCGTCCACCGGGACATCTTGGCTGGTGGAGAACACCAGGTTGTCACCGACCCGCACGCCGCCGATCAGGTCGTCGATGGGGCGCAGGCCGGTGCTGGGGCGAGCCATGTCGGGCAACTATAGGGACGGTCGCCCGCTCACCGTCGAGCGCGTCAGGGCTCGAAGATGCATCGAGCCCTGACGCAGCCTCCACGTCGGGCCGCGGAACCCGCGCTCAGGCAGCCTTCGGCTTGATGGCCGGCAGCGTCGGAGCGCCTGCCGGGGCGATGCGGGGAACGCGGGCATCGGCGGCCGCCGGTCGCCATGAGCGGGCCGGTCGCCACGAGGCGACGGCGTCCGATACCGTGCCGCGCCGCCGGGCCCTACCCTTCCTTCGAACTTCGCCATCTGATCCTCCACCCCCACTCGTGCGACCACTCAGCTCGGGGTCCCCGACCACCCAGCGGGCCGGAGCGCCCGACCGCGAGCAACTCCGAGATCCGGGACCATCGATCCCGCCCCCGAGATCACGGGCGGGCGCTCGTTCGACCGGCGGCGGGCCGGAGCCGCGGGCGTCCCGCGACGGGCCGTTCGCTCCGTCCGCCGAAGCGGCCGTAGCCCCACCGATACGCCTGGGCCGTCATCCCATGCATGCGTCCACCTCCCAGGTGGCCTCGGCTCGATCCATCCGAGCCCCGACTGAAGTAACACTTCATGCACGAACCATAACATGAAGTGCGCGTGAGGTCATCCTCCCGAGACACGTGCGGGAGGGGAGGAGGGCTCTCGGGCGCAGAGACGTTCGATCAGGGTCCCGTCGCGCCCGAACCGATCGCCTTCCGGATCGTGAGCGGCGCCCGGGCGGAGGCGGGCTCGATCCCGCGGTGAACCGACGTGGGATGCCCGGGTGACCCGGGCCGGGTGGGACAGGAGACCCTGGGGCGAGCGGGCCAGCCATGGAACGATCTCGGTGAGGTGGAACGAGGTGAGCGAGATGAGGGATGCGACCACGGTGAGAGACACGGGCAAGGGTCGCCTGCCGCCGCGGTGGTTCATGGTGTCGTTCTGGCGTCCACCGGAGGCTCGTGCGGGCGACCAAGGGACACGCAGGGGCCTGTGACACCTACGTCCAGGGCAGGAGTGGGGCCTTGCGACTCACGACGACCGGTCAGCGCAGCGGTGAGCCGCGTAGCGTGATCGTGGGCTACTACGAGGACGGACCGAACCTGGTCTCGATGGCGATGGCAGCTGGGGCGCGCGGAGCCTGCCTGGTGGCTGAACCTGCAGGCCAACCCGGCGGCGTGCGTGGAGCTCGCCGGCGGGGTGCGGCGCGAGGTTCTCGGCCGAGCCGCGAAGTGGGGGAGCGCGAGCGGTTGTGGCAGCGTTGGCGCGAGACCCGGAACGCCTGGACGGGTACGCCAGGCGTCCGCATGAAAGGACGGCGGTCGTGATCTTGGAGCGCTCCCGGTCGCCGGCAAGGTCCGCGGCGGCGCGGCGTCGGGGCCGAGCGGCCCCGCGCTGCGCCTCGACCGGCGCGATGCACCCCCGCGGGGCCGATCCGGCGACCCCGCGTGCCACGATCGCCGCGTCTCCCCGACGCCGTAGAGCAGCGAGGACTGACGCTTGCGGAGGAAGTGCGTGCCGACGAAGAGCAGACCAGGCGCCGTGCTGCTGGCACCGTTGACTTGCCGGGGGAACCCTTGATCGTCGAACGGCAGGGCGGCACCGGGAGCCGCCGCCCGTCACAGAGCGCGATCACGTCCCTGCGGAGATCCAGGTACCGGGCGTCGCCCCAGGCGACGCTCTCCTGCATGATCGTCCGCGAAGCGCACCCGGGTCCCATCCACCGCGACGAGGTGGCCCGCGAGCGCGACACTGGTCCCAGGCGTCCGCAGATGGAGGTCGAGGCCGCCGTCGACGCCGCTCGCGGTGATGTTCGCGGTCAGACGCGCGACCGGAGATGGGAGCTCCGCCGCCGTCTGAGCGAGGAACCCCGTCTCGATCGCCCACCACACGACGTCCTGGTCCCGGATCCGTCGAGGGCCCCACGGGGCCTTGCCGCACGACACGATCACGTCGCGGCCGGCGCCGACCAGGTCCTCGGCGATCTGGGGGCCGGACTGCCCGCTCCCGATGATCAGCACCCTTCCGTCGGGCAGGGATCGGGTTCCGGTAGGCGCGCGTGTCGAGCACCGGGAGGTCCAGCCGCGGAGAGCATCGGCGCCAGTGGCATGTAGGCCGCTTGGTACGCGCCGGTGCAGACGGCGACCGCCCGGGTCCTCAGCGGTCCGTCGGAGAAGTCCAGGACGAACCCGTCGCGAGCGGGCTCCAGGAAGAGACATCCACGCCTCGGCGGACCTCGGCATCACCGCGCGACGTACCGCTCGAGGTGATCGACGATCTCCGCCCGGCTCAGGAAGCCGTCGGGTTCGTCGTCGTCGGGTGGCGCCCGGCAGCCGGATGGGCCAGTTCGGCGTGTTGATCCGGAAGCTGTCCCACAGGCCGGCCCCAGGATGAGCCCACCCGGTCGCGTTCCAGCACCACGTGATCGACCCCGGCGGCGGAGAGCTCGTGGCTCGTCGCCAGGCCGGCTTGGCCGGCGCTGATCACGACGGCAGGGAGGTCGGCGTCTCTCGACGGTCGATGCGGGAAGGATAGACCGGGCCCTCAGCTCCGGTCGCGACGCCGCCAGGCGATCGCCAGGCAAGCGACGACCGCCGCGAAGCCGACCGCCGACGCGATCAAGAAGGCGCGCTCCCAGGCGGCGCCGTCCATGGGGTCGAGTCCGTTCCACCCGATGGCGAGCGCGGCCACGCCGGCGCCGGCGCCGGCCACGAGCGCGAGCACGGTGCCCGCCAGTCGCTCCCGGACCGGCAGCACGAACCCGACGGCACCCGCAACGACGGCGCCGGCGCCGATCAAGGCCATCGCGAGGCTCATCGTCGCGTCCACGCGCCGAGCATCGCCCCGGAGCCTCCCGGGGGGAAGGCCCGTCACCGGATCGCCACGTGACCGTGACGTCCTCGGGACGCTAGCCGTACCGCCCGTACAGGTCGCTCGCCGGGTCGAAGAACCCCCCGGCCGGCCTGGCGTGCGCGTGCCAGTGGTCCGGGATGCGGCGTCGTTCGGGGTCGACGTAGTACCCCCCGTCGCCGTACCGCTCGGCCGCGATCCGCTCCAGGTGCGCCACCAGGCTGGCCTCGAGCTCGGCGTCCGGGAGCCCGTGGGTCCGCCATACCACCATCGGGGTGCGGCACACGACGCACTCGGCGACCCAGCAGTCGTCGTCCTCGTGCAGCCAGTCGGTCAACCTCTCGGCCGAGCAGAGCAGGCAGGCCTCGGTCACGAGGCCGTCTCCAGGAGCGCCCGATCGCCCTCACCGATGCCGGCGTCGGCGTAGAAGCCCCGGTTCGCCTCGATCGCCAGCACGAACGGCGCGTCCGCCGCGTACGTCGGGCACGGGTCCGATCGGCACGGCGCCATCTCCGCGATCGTCACGATCCGGTCATCGGCGCCAACGAACGCGATCGACAAGGGGATCGGGGTGTCCTTCATCCAGAAGGTGCTCTCGACCGGCTCCTCCCACACGAACGCCATGCCCTCGTCGGAGGGGAGGTCGTTCACACCCATCAGGCCTTGCGCCCGCTCCGCATCCGAGTCGGATACGCGGACGTGGAGCGCGGTCCCGGCTCCGGGGAACCGGACGATATGGTCCGGCGCGGTCGACGGCGTCGACGGCTCATCTCCACCGCAGGCCGCCAGCGAGGCGAGCATCACGAGCGCGAGCATCCGGCGCATCCGTGCTGATGGTCCCACGGACGGGGGACCAGAGGACGTCCGCTATCATCGGGCGGCCGCCGGCGCGCCGGAGTGGGGCTTGCAGACAACCCCATTCGACCAGGTCAGACGCTTGCGACCGGGGCGTTCGGAACGGAATCGGCTGATTTGGGAACGCGGACGAAGTGCAGCAACGATCCGTTTGCTGCTGGCGTCGGTGCCCCGGCGTATCGTGTTAGGCATGGCGCTCAGCAACGATCAGGTCGCGCGATTCTTCAGCGAGGCCCCCGTCCGGATCACGGGCAATGTCAACCTTCGGATCCCCCAGGTAGGGGGGTACGAGGCCGCCAGGGCACACTTCGGCGACGGGGGCCATCGAGCAGTCGAGCAGATCCCAGTTGGGTGCGGCAAGACAGGGTTGATTACCCTGCTGCCGTTCAGGATCGCCCGCGGCCGTGTCCTCGTCATCGCCCCGAATCTCACCATCAAGCGGCAACTCCGCGATGCGCTCGACGTAACGAGCCAGGGGTGCTTCTACCGGAAGGTCGGGGCCCTCACCGACCTTACCGACGGGCCGTTCGTCGCGTCTCTCGACGCCGACGCGAACCTGTCCGACTGTGACGATGCGCACGTCGTCGTCACGAACATCCACCAGCTGGCCGCGCGGGCGGACCGGTGGTTGCCCGAGTTCGAGGACGGGTTCTTCGATCTGATCGTTGTGGTTGAGGTCATCACAACGCGGCACCGAGCTGGCAGAATGTGTTCAATCGGTTCCCTGAGGCGCGTGTCCTCAGCCTCGGCGACACCGTTCCGTTCCGACGATCGACCGTCGAGGGCGAGGTGATCTACCGGTACCCCCTTCCGTGACGCGATGCAGCGTGGCTACATCGAGACATCGAGCAGTAAACGTCGTGCCGTCCGAGATCTACTTCACGTACCGAGGGCGACGAGCAGCATCACGCTCGAGGAAGTCCTCGAACTCCGCGAGGAGGACTGGTTCTCACGCGGCGTGGCTCTGGCGCGCGAATGCAACGTCTCGATCGCGGATGCCTCTATCCAGTGGCTGAGCTACCTCCGGGAGACGGGGACCCCGCACCAGCTCATCGCGGTGGCCTGTTCGATGGATCACGCGCGTGAAGTGCGGAGCTCCTTCCAGGAGCGGGGCCTTGAGGCTCGCGAGATTCACTCGGGGATGCCGCCCAACGAACGCGAGGACATCTTGCTCGACCTCTCGAACGGTCGGATCGATGCGATCGTGCAGGTGCAGATGCTGGGTGAAGGATTCGATCATCCGCCGCTCTCCGTCGCAGCCATCTTCCGCCCGTTCCGGTCGTTGAGCCCGTACATCCAGTTCGTAGGCCGGATCATGCGAGTTAACGTCCAGAACGCGCCGGGCCACCCCGACAACCAGGGCGTGGTCGTCAGCCATGTCGGCCTCAATGTCGATCGCGCTGGGGCCTTCAAGCCAGATCGATCGAGGCGACCGAACTCGTCGCAGGGTGGCTCGACGCCGGGGATGTGACACCGATTGGCGAACGTGAAACGCGCCGTCGGCTCCGACCCGGACATGAACGTCTCCCGCGAAATCATCGATCGGTTCATCTCGGACCCGTATCTTGATCCGAGCGACGACACGCTGATCGACAACGCGCTGACCGTCATGCGAGAGCAGGGCCTCGATCTCGTTGCTCTCGGGCTCGACCGGGATGAGCTTCGCAGGCGGATTGTTACGGCGCGAGCGTCAGCCGGTCCGCAGGAGCCTATGCGCCTTCCAGTCCAGCCGCAGGTTCATCGCCAGGAGATGCGAGTGCGGCTCCGGGAGCAGACACAGTCCGCTGCGAACCGCATCTGCGATGCCCTGGGCCAGCGAATCGGTGGCCAGAGGATTGCGTCGCTCGGAGGAACTGGTGCGGCGAACAACCTCGGTGCGGTCACCGTCCTAATGAACCGAGCGATCAACGACTACCTGGGGATCGACAGCGGCCAGCGGCGGGAGCTCTCGTCCGAAGAGCTGGAGCAAGTCGTGCCCAGGCTCGACGAGATCGCCGACGGAGTAGAAGCTGACCTTCGCTCGAGGCTCCCCGGGTGAGCGCGATCCGATCGGTCCTGTTGAAGTTAGAGGTGCGGCCGGCGGGGCGCGCATCGAAGTGCGCGCACAACAAGAATCACGCGATCGCCAAGGGGCAGCTCCGGTTCGTCGTCAAGAACCCCGGCCCCGCTCAAGGGGAGAAGGGGTACTGCAAGAGGTGCGCGAAGGTCATGATCAACCGCGCTCGTGGCGGTCTTGACGACCTGGAGGCCTACCTCTCCTAGCTAGCGAAAGCGCCTTCCCCATCGGCAGCTGTGCGTTCCGTAGCTCATGTACATCTCCCGGAGGCGGACAACTCGTACTCGGTAGTGGAACCGCCTGTTTGGGAAGAACGGCCCGCCGTTCGCGCACACGGCTCTCGGCCCGCAACTCAGGCAACCACGCCATGGGGCATCCATGCTACTCAACCACCTCGCTGGGGGCCGTCTGGCGAGTCGGGACTTGAGCCACTTGAAAGATTTCTTGAACAGTGCTAGAAATCCCCCGTTCTGGGGGAGCCGGGCCGCCTGCCCTGTTCGGCGATAGGAGGGGGAGCATGACCGATCCGTCGAAGCCCTACAGTCTGGATGACCTCGAGGATCTCAGGATCTCTCGGCGTGGGTTCCTCGGGAAATCTGCGGCTGTTGCCGCGACCCCGTTCCTCGGCGCGATCCTCGCTGCCTGCAGCAGCGACGGAGGTGGCGAGCCGACGACGGGCGCGACCGGTGCGACTGGTGCGACGGCAGCATCCGGGCCATCCGGAGCGACAAGCGGCTTCGACACGTCTCAGCCATTCATCGTGGCGGACTGGGGTGGCAACACGGCGACCGTGCGCCTCCAGACTTGGGGAGCGCAGTTCACCGAGAACACGGGGGTCCCTGTCGAGAACACGGCCATCGACTACGGCAAGTTCGTGGCACAGATTGAGAGCGACGACGTTACGTGGAACTGGATCGACGCCGAGGGCTGGTTCGTCTTTGCCGAGGACGAGTTGCTTGAGGATCTTCCGTATGACGAGATTGGCGTCACCGAGAGCGACGTCATCCCTGTGGCGAACGCATACCTCCCGAAGGCACTCATCTCGTACCACAGCGCGTACGCAATCGGCCATCGGACCGATGCTGACGCCAAGGTTCCGCGAGACTGGGTCGAGTTCTTCGACACGAAGGGGATCGCCGGGAAGCGGTCGCTCTTCAACTGGCCGTACGGCACCGTCGAGATCGCACTTATCGCCGATGGCGTCGCGTACGAGGATCTCTATCCCTTGGACCTCGATCGAGCGTTCAACAAGATCGATTCCATTCGCGACGACCTCGTGTTCTGGAACTCTGGTGCCGAGTCGCAGCAGTTCTTGGTGGCCGGCACGGTTGACTTCATCCAAGCGTGGCACAACCGCATCGCATACCTTGCAGCCGGTGGCCTCCCGGTGGGCTTGCAGTGGGGTCAGAACTTGCAGATCATCACCCACCACTTGATCTCGAAGAATCAGCCGCGGCCGGAGCTCTGCGTCGAGTGGATAAAGGCGTGCTACGACCCTCAGGCACTTGCCGCATACGCAACTGCGTCCCTGAATGCTCCGCCGACGCAGGAGGCCTACGACCTGCTTGACGATACGACCAAGACGCTCATGTCCACGAACCCAGACAACCTCGGGCTGACTGTGGGCGTGATCGACGATGACTGGTGGGGGGCAAACCTGAACTCGGTCTCGGATGCGTGGTACGAGTGGGTCGGAGCGTGATTGGAGAGCTGAACGGGAACGACTCTCGCTCTCGGGGACCTGTCGATCCCCACAAGCACCCGGCACGGCGGCGACGCTCGTCGATCGGGTGGCTCTTGGTCCCAAGTCTGGTCCTCATTGGTGCCTTGTTCCTTCTTCCGACGGCCGCGCTACTGACACGGAGCTTCACGGAGCCACCTGGAGGCTTGGTCCACTACAGGTCGTTTCTTGGTTCCCGTGGCCAGCTCACGATTCTCGCGAGGAGCGCGTGGGTTGCCTTCCTCGTGACGGCAATCTCGCTCATCGTCGGCTATGTCGTCGCGTACGTGGCCGCCACGTCGTCCAGGCGTATCCGTACGCTGATCCTTGCTTGCGTAGCAGCATCCTTGTTCATCAGCGTGGTCGTTCGCGGCTACTCCTGGCTCACGATCCTTGATCGACAGGGTGTGCTCAACAGCGCCTTGTCCGCTGCGGGTCTGGAACGTTGGCAGGTAACCCTCGTTCACAACATCCAGGGCGTTGTGATCGGAATGATTCAGTACGGGATACCGCTGATGGTCCTGAGCATCTACGACGTCATGAGACGTTTCGATGAGCGCCTTCGCTATGCAGCCGCCACGCTCGGGGCTCGACCGTCGGTAGCCTTCGCAAAGGTCTACCTGCCGCTAACCATGCCGGGAGTCGCCGCCGGCTGCACGATCGTCTTTATCGCCACTTTGGGGTACTACGTCCTCCCGTCCATCCTTGGCGGCGCTGGGGACGTGATGATTGGGGAGCTGATCGCGGACAAGATTCAAACGACCCTGGATTGGGGTGAGGGAACCGCTATCGCGGTCGTGCTGCTCGCGATGGCGCTCGTATTCTTCGCCGTCCTCTATCGCGTCAGCAATCGGCTGCAGCCAGGTGCAGACGGTGGTTAGACGCGGGTTGGTCGGATTCTCGGTCCTCGTCGTCGTCTTCCTCCTAGCGCCCGTGCTCATCGTGGTCCCGATGTCGTTCAGTTCCAGCCCGTTCCTGCAGTTCCCGCCACCGGGTTGGTCGACACAGTGGTATAGGACGATCTTCTCTGATCCTGAGTGGACGGGCGCCATGCTGCTGAGCGCTCGAGTTGGAGTGATAGCGACCCTGATCGCCTTGTCGGTGGGCACGTCTGCGGCATACGCGCTCGTGCGTGGACGGTTCCGGGCCAAGGGAGCTCTCTTTGGCGTCCTCCTACTGCCGATGATCGTTCCAAGCATCGTCTTCGCTGTCGGCGCCTATCTCATCGCCCTCCGGCTCGATCTCGTTGGGTCGGTCTGGCTCCTCGGGTGCGCCCACGCTGTCTTGGCGCTTCCCTACGTCGTTACCACGGTAGGAGCCAGTCTGCGGACCACTGACCATCGACTAGAACTCGTGGCTCAAACCATGGGAGCCTCCAGGCTGACCGCCTTCAGATTGGTCACGCTCCCGCTCATCGCACCTGCGATGGTCGCAGCCGTTGTGATCACGTTGATCCTGTCGCTCGATGAGACCGTCGTTTCACTGTTCCTGACCGGTGACCTCGAGCCCACACTGCCCGTTCGCGTCTACAACAGCATCAGGTACGAGTTGGACCCGCTGGTTCCGGTAGCCGGATCGCTCGTCATCGCCGCAACGCTCGTAATCGGCGGGATCGCTCTGATTACGCGGTGGGCCCTGCTGCGTGCAACTCATGTCCAGACGACCGGACCACGGGCCGTGCCGACGCCTGAGAAGGTTCCGGCATGACTAACTCGGGACCTGTCTCGCAGAAGGGCCACTCCGAGGTGACCCCAGTATCCCGAGTCGCCGGGGGATCCTCCGGGTCGCATGTCCGTCAAGGTGCGCTGACGCTCATCTCGCTCAGCAAGGACTTTGGCGATGTAGCGGCAGTTCAGAATGTGAGCATCGAGATTCAGGCTGGGGAGTTCCTCACGTTCCTGGGGGAGAGCGGATCCGGCAAGACCACAACGTTGTTGATGGTCGCGGGGTTCGAGTCGCCGTCGAGCGGGCGGGTCGTACTCGACGGCAAGGACATCACCGGTCGGCCTGCACACCGCCGGAACCTCGGGATGGTCTTCCAGAACTATGCGCTGTTCCCACATATGACCGTGTTTGAGAACGTAGCGTTCGCCTTGAAGCGGCGATCGCAACCAGCTGACGTTATCCGAGCACGGGTGACGAAGGCCCTGGAGCTAGTCCACCTCGGGGGTCTCGAGGCACGCTATCCGAGGGAGCTGTCAGGCGGGCAGCAACAGCGGGTTGCACTGGCCCGCGCCACCGTCTACAGCCCTCCGGTCCTGCTCATGGACGAACCCCTCAGCGCGCTCGACAAGCGACTACGCCAGAACTTGCAGGGTGAGATCCAGCGCATCCATCGGAACCTCGGCACCACGATCGTGTACGTGACCCATGACCAGGAGGAAGCGCTTGCACTCAGCGATAGGGTCGCGCTGATGCGGCACGGGCGGATCGAGCAGGTGGGAACGCCTGAGGAGATGTACGAACGGCCGGCAACGGCATACACGGCGAGCTTCCTCGGCGAAGCCAACCTCCTGAAGGGAACGATTGTGTCGAGCGACGAAGCTGTGACCACAGTTGAGTTGTCGTCAGGGAAGCGGGTCCAGGCTGCCCCGCAGACGCTTCTGGCGGGCGCCGAGGTGGTCGTGGTGATCCGGCCCGAGCGGCTCTCGTTGGTAGATGAAGTCTCGGCGGGCATCGAGGTGACTCTCGATCAGGCCTTGTACCACGGGCAGACGGTTCGTTGCCAAGGGCGGTTCGAGACCGGAGAGGCAGCCGTGCTCCGCCTCGATCCCAAGGAAGCATTGCCGTTGATGACGGAAGGCAGAACGCGAGTGGCATGGTCCGCCGCAAACGCAACCGTGGTGCCGGTCGAGCGCGACGCAGAATCGGCGTCGGGCAGGTGAGCGAGGACTTGTGGACCTCGAGCTAGCTGGGAAGACGGCGATCGTGGGCGGTGCCTCGGCCGGGATCGGCCTCGGCATCGCGCGCGCGTTCCACCGTGAAGGAGCCAACCTCGTCATGTTCTCGAACGAGAAGGAGGATCTTGAGCGCTGCGCCAATGAGTTGAACGCGGCTTGGGTCGTTGGCGATCAACGCGATGATGCCGATGTCGCGCGACTCGTCGAAACGGCGGTGTCCTCGTTCGGCACGGTGGACATCCTCGTCTTGAACGGAGGCGGTCCTGGTCACGGGCCTGCTGCATCGGTTCGAGACGACGAGCTCGTCGAAGGAGCATCGCTAGTGCTCCTATCGGCCGTGCGACTCGTACGGCACTGCCTTCCTTACCTGGCCAAAGGTGGATACGGACGGATCCTGGCCATCCTGTCCACCTCTGTGTTCGAGCCGATCGATGACTTGGTCCTCTCCAACGTGTATCGCCCGGCGGTCCTAGGTTTCTTGAAGACATTGTCACGCGAGGTCGGAGGTTCGGGAGTCACGGTCAATGCCATCGCGCCTGGTCGAATCTCCACTCGCACCTTCGAAGAGTTCTACGAGCATCGATCCAGGGAGGCCGATCTTGCCGAGATCCCAGTCGGACGGTTCGGCGGTCCCGAGGAGGTCGGTGATCTCGCTGCGTTCCTAGCATCCGGTCGCGCCGCGTACGTCACTGGAACCATCATCCCAATCGATGGTGGGTTAACGAGATCGCTCACATAGGAGGGCATCTGTATGGGGAAGCCATTGGTCAGGCTGTATCCAATCGACATCGCGCGGATGGGTTGGGCGGATGTGGCCGATGGAGGATCGGTGCGCGAGAAAGTGCTTGCGCTCGATCCGGAGACCGGGTCGGTAACACGGCTGCTCCGGATCGAGGCGGGAGGGACCCTGCCCGGCGGGAAGCTGGACCGATGGGAGGAGACCTTCGTCTTGGAGGGCTCCTATAGCCAAGGCGTCGACCAGTTCGCCGAGGGATCGTTCACGTGCCAACCGCCGGACACGGATGTTGAGCCAAGGGCTTCCTCGGGCGGCTGCACCTTGATACAGATGCGGGATCTGGACGGCGCTCTCGACAAGGATGCGGTGCGTCTCTCGCGCGACCAGGTTGAAGCGATGCCCTGGCTACCGACAGCGGCCGGCATTACGGGGCATGGTGAGAAGATCCTCACGCAAGGACCTTCAGGTTCCCTAACGAGGTTGCTCCTCTTCGATCCTGGTGCCGATACCACCATCCCCGATGACCACGACCACAACGAGGAGGTCTTGATCCTCAAAGGCGGCTGCAAGAACGGTGAGGAGTTCCATCCCGCCGGCACCTACACGTTCAATCCGCCGCACACGGTGCATGGACCGTTCCTCGTGGATGAACCGTTGATGTGCTTCGAGGTAAAGAACATCCCGTGAGATACAGCTCGTTGCTCAAGGCGCGCTCGTGCGTCCCGCTCGAGATCGATGCGGATGAGGTCGCGCGCATCACTGTCGTGGACGGTCAGCAGGTGCCCGACATCGTGATGTTCCGCCTCGACGATCTGGCGGATCGGCTTTCCCCGACAAACACGCAGCTGATCAACGCGTCATTCCTCGTAACCACTGGACACAGCCTGTACTCGATCCGGGGGACGAGGCTCGCCACGATCGAGGCTGCCACCGTTGACGAAGGGGTCATCGTGGGCGGGTCGTGCAGTGCACCGCTGAACTACGCACGCTTCGGAGTTCGTGACACACCGAACTGTCGAACGAACCTGGAGGCGGTGGGCGCCGCCTACGGATTGGAGGAGCCAGACGTACAGCACATCTACTGTCCGTTCATGACGATCTCGCGGTCGCCGGACGGGGCGTACGTCATCGACCTCCCGAAGAGCCGACCGGGCGACTTCGTAGAGCTGCGGGCCGCAGTCCCACTCTTGATCCTCCTATCCACCTGCCCCCAGGAACGAACGCCGACCAACGCCTACAACCCGAGCCGGTTACACGCATGGGTCGGCGGGGGGAGCGACGAGCGTCCTTCGCTCGAAGCGATCCTGGAGGAGGGATGATGCACAAGACGCTCGGCCCAGGGTCATGGGTGAAGGTCGACCTCGACCGAGGGTCGACGCTCGATGTGCGCGCGCTCGTCGATGCCCAGGCCGTCGAGTTGATCGCCCACGATCGCGCCAATCCGAGACTCCGCCTGTCAACACTCGTCACGGCCCTTGCGGAGAACGTGCATCGCCCCCGACCAGGGGTGCGCTTCTGGAGCCAGGACTACACCCCGCTCATCAGGTTGGATTCCCAAAGCACCGATCGGCACGACATGTTCTTGGAGGCGTGCAATCCAGGTCTTCGGGCGGCGCTGTATGGGTCTGATGAGGGTCCTACCTGCTGGGAGAACTTCCGAACGGCGCTCAACGAGATCGGTCTCGCCGAGAATTGGATCCCGTATCCGCTTGGGCTGTTCCGCGAGACCTCCGAGGTGGATGGACGGTTCCACCTAGCCGCGGCCTCGAGTCGGGCAGGAGATCACGTCGGGCTCGTCGCGGAGGCGGACCTCGTGATCGTCGCCTCCGCGTGCCCGCTCTCGGCGCCGCCGGTGACCGGGGCGGCACAGACCGCGGAACTGAGATGGGAGCAGCGATGACCGACCTCGAACGGCTTGCGGCATTCGATGAGATCCGCGTGATCAGCTTGCCGCCTCCGATCACGGCGGCGGTGAATCGCCTTCTCCAAGAAGAGGAGGGGTGGCGGATCGTCGATGCACGGGTGACCGAACGTCGGGACTCGGGTGGAGACATAGGCGCGATGGTCGTCTACGTCCTTGGGCACGTTCCGTCGGATAGCAAGGAAGACCAAGCCTCCCAGGAGAGCTGATGGATCTTCATCTCGGCGGTCGGGTTGCCCTCGTTGGAGGCGGCAGCCAGGGACTCGGGAGGGCTACCGCAGAACGACTGCTTCTTGAGGGTGCGGACGTGGCCATCTATGCCCTCGATGATGAGCACCTCGGGAGGGCCGCCGAGGAACTCGAGACTCTTGCCGGGAGGCCCGTTGCGGCGATCCCCGTCGATGTTCGTTCGAGTGCGGACTGCGAGCGCGCGGTCGCCGAGGCGACATCTCGATTCGGGCGTCTCGACGTCCTGGTCACCAACATGGCCGGTTCCTATGGCACGCCGTTCCCGGACAACGATGAGGGATGGACGGCAGCGTGGGAGATGTGGACCTTGAGCGTCATCCGATTGTCTCGCCTAGTAGTGCCGCACATGCGAGCGGCGAGGGGTGGCTCCATCGTCAACATCACGTCATGTGGGATCCACCAGCTCATCCCGGAGACAGCTCTTTCGGAGGTGCCACGCCTGGCAACGACCGGTTTCGCCAAATACCTTGCGACGGAACTGGCACCAGAGAACATCCGAATCAACAACGTGCTCCCTGGTTGGATCTCCACGCCACGGTCGGAGGGGCGCTGGCGTCGGGAGGCGGCGAGTCTCGGCGTATCCGAGGAGGAGATCTACCGTGGCGAGGTCGCGCCGGTACCCATGGGGCGGTTCGGGGAGCCGTCAGACGTGGCGGACGCAATCGCCTTCCTCGCTTCCGATCGTGCGCGATACATCACGGGCGTCAACCTCCGTGTCGACGGGGGCTGGGCGCTGACACCGACCGGGTAGGAGCCTTGACCACGGTGGGTGTCGTTGTAGTACCATTTAAACTTCCTTGAGCAGGTTTCAAAGAGCGGAGGTCGCGATGCGGGAACCGATCGGTGTGATGCCACCTTGCATCACGTTCTTTGACTCGAGCGGAGGGATCGACTGGGAACGGACACGTGGCCACGTCGAGTGGCTAATCTCCTGCGGCGTTGACGGGATCTTGCATCGGTACCTGTGGCGAGTTCTACGCCCTCGAGGTTGAGGAACGCGAGCGCGCCTGGCCGGTGGCTCGTTGCGGCTGTAGCTGGTCGCGTCCCGCTGTATGTCGGGGTGATGCATACGTCGACGACCACCGCCATCCGCTTGGCCAAGCAGGCAGAATCCGCTGGAGCCACGGGGGTAATGAGCGTTTCGCCTTATTACTCATCGCCGCCGGAGCGGGAGGTACTCGGATACTTCCGAGACATCGCGGAAGCGGTGGACATCCCGTTCGTCGTCTACAACAACCCAGGTGCGTCCGGCGTCTCCTTGTCAGTGGCCGCACTGGCAGAGCTTGCTGAGGAAGGCACCGCCGATGTGATCAAGGAGTCGCACGGCGATCCCACGAGGATCCACGACCTACGGCTCATGGTCCCGGAGTCGACGCGGCTCGTCTACGGGGAGGATTACGGTGCTTTCGAAGCGATCTGCT
Organism: Actinomycetota bacterium; assembly: GCA_046330185.1. Taxonomy (GTDB): domain Bacteria; phylum Actinomycetota; class UBA4738; order UBA4738; family HRBIN12; genus DATBLY01. The sequence goes on along the minus strand of JAXLTF010000005.1, from coordinate 92,293 downwards.
CTGGGGCGGACGGCTGGGTGGCTGGGGTCAGCAACTTCATGCCGCGCCACGCTGTGAGGCTCTGGGAGCTGACCTCTGAGGCGCAGGATCTTCCCGCAGCTCGCGAGCACTGGTACCGGATCCTTCCCCTCGTCAACATGACCTCGATCAAGCCCATGTTCGGTCGCCCCGATGAACGCCCGGACTTCATCCAGATCTTCAAGGCAGCGCTGGATCTGATGGGCTTGGGTGGTGGCCCTGTGAGGCGGCCCCTCCTCCCGCTGCCGCCAGAGGATGTGTCTTATCTCGAGCAGCTCATGAAGGAGCTCGAGCTCACACCTGACACCGCCTGAACGGAGGACTCGTGATCGACATCGAAGGTGCCTTCGACTTCCACGTTCATTCTGCGCCGGACCTGTTCGAGAGGCCGTATCAGGCGACCGATATCGCGGAGGAAGCTCTACGCCAAGGTATGCACGGATTGGTTCTCAAGAACCACTTCGAACCAAGCGTGACCCGCGCGTTGATCACGCAACGCTCGTTCCCGGACCTCAAGCTCGTCGGCGGAGTCGTCTTGAATCGACCGGTCGGTGGCCTCAATCCCTACGCCGTCGAGGCTTCCGTGAAGCAAGGTGGTCGGATCATCTGGTTCCCAACGACTGACTCGGCGAACCACTTCAGCTACTTCGGCCGTACGAGCAGCTACGACGAAGGAAACGCCGGGGACGGCGGGCCGCGCCTCAGCGGCGGGAGCGACGATGTCGATCGATTGACATCTGGCCCCGGGATCACCGTGCTGAGCGATGGAGAGCTGAAGCCAGAGGTCAAGGACATCATCGGCGTCGCGCGCGAACACGATCAGGTGATCTCGAGCGCCCACCTCGCTCCGGAGGAAGCCAAGGCTGTACATCGGTTCGCGCGGGACCTGGGACACCGCCGCCTACTTCTCGGTCACGCTCTGTGGAAGCCGCTCGGCCTCGAGATGGACGATCTCAAGGAGCTGATTGAATTCGGCGTGACGATCGAGTTCGGGGCGAGCATCACTCTGCCGATCCCAGGGCACGCACCTCCGCGATTGGTTGTGGAAACCATGTACGAGCTCGGCGTCGCGAACTGCATCATCTCGTCGGACGCCGGTGCCGCCGTCTATCCGAAGGCACCGGAAGCGCTCCGAAGCTATGTCCAGTGTCTGGTCGATACGGGGCTTGATCCCGCGGACGCGAAGCTCATGATGCACGACAATCCACTTCGCTTGCTGGAGGGTTAGTGGAGCGCATCCGAACGATCCACTGGGGCACCGGAGCGATCGGCACCCGGGCGTTGGCCGAAGCACTTGCCGATCCGAGATTCCGGGTGGTCGGCGCAGTGTCGTGCAGAGGGCCTGAGCGTGCTCGAGAGGCTCTCGCGTCGCTCGGTGCCGCCTCGACCGTCGTCGCCGGCGTCAGTCTCGATGAGGTGGTTGCCGCCGCCGGGGGTGCGGACGTCGTTGTCCTAGCGACGCAAGCTCATGTGAGGGAGCTCGAGGAGCAGATCACCGCGGCGTGTCGGGCGGGTCTCCACGTCGTCTGCATCGGTGAGGAGGTGCTACATCCATCTTCGGCGGACGCTGGGATCGGGCAACGCTTGCTCGACGAGGCGATTGCGAACGGGGTCTCGGTGCTCGGGACTGGCATCAATCCTGGCTATCTCATGGACGCACTTCCGTTGGTGTTGACGGCCCCGACGCGCCGCTGGTCTCGCCTCCACGCGCGTCGAGTAAGTGACCTCTCGCATTACGGTTGGACGGTGCTGCGGGGGCTCGGGATCGGCCTCACGCCTGAAGGATTCAAGACCGCGAAGACCGAAGGCAACGTCAGCGGACATCTGGGGTTCCGTCAGTCAGTCGCCATCATCGGTGAAGCTAGTGGCCTCCAGCTAACCGTCGAAGAGGATTCGGCGGAACCGATCGTGAGGTCTGTACCCACGCCGTTCGCGAACGAGCTTGTCGCTCCGGGCGTCGTCATCGGTGTGATGCAGCGGTGCATCGCCACCTCGACCGAAGGGCACACCGTCTCGCTCGAGCATCCGCAGCGGATCGGCACCGCCGACGCGGAGGAGCCATTCGGCGACATGGTCGTGATCGACGGCGATCCACCGATCCGCTTCGAGATCAGCCCGGGTATCGACGGCGCACAGGCGACCGTTGCCCTGATGCTCAATCTCGCTCCTGTCCTCGAGGGGCTTCCGCCGGGCCTGCACTCGACCATTGATGCTCCGCTCTCGACTACCGCGCACGCCGGGTCAAGGGTTCGGTCTGCGCTCGTATCGTCGGATTGGTCCTGAGGCTCGCGGTGCCCACCGTGGATCAATCAAGGAGCCAGGCGCTTTCGGAGCGAGCGAAGAAGGTCTTGCCATCAGGCGTGACCCACGACATGCGCTTCCTGCGCCCCTTTCCGATCTACGTGGAGCGCTCCCAGGGAGCTCACAAGTGGGACGTGGACGGTAATGAGTACATCGACTACTGGATGGGCCATGGTGCCCTGCTGCTCGGTCACCGCCATCCTGACGTCATAGGTGCGATTGAGCGGGCGCTGGCATCGGCTACACACGTAGGAGGGTGTCATCCGATTGAGGTTGAGTGGGCTGAGAAGGTCGTGGAACTTGTCCCGAGCGCCAAGCGTGTGCGATTCACCTCATCTGGAACTGAGGCGACCATGTTGGCGATTCGGTTGGCTCGCGCGTTCACGGGACGCGACCGAATCGTGAAGTTCGAAGGTCACTTTCATGGGTGGCACGATGCAGCCGCTATCGGCGTCACCCCACCATTCGAAGAGCCCGTCGCGGGCATTCCACAAGTGCTCGACCAGATTGTCACAGTCCTGCCGCCTGATGCGGATGTCGTACGAGCCGCCCTCAGCGATGGCGATGTGGCCGCCATCATCCTTGAGCCGACGGGAGCATCGATGGGCGTCATCCCTATCAGCCCAGACCTCCTGGGTGAGCTCCGGCATGCCTGCGACGCGACGCAAACGCTGTTGATCTTCGATGAAGTGATTACCGGCTTCCGTTTCTCGCCTGGAGGGGTCCAGGAACTGACTGGGATCCTGCCTGATCTCACGTGCCTGGGGAAGGTGCTGGCCGGCGGCCTGCCAGGTGGGGCTGTCGCCGGGCCAGAGGAGATCCTCGATCGACTGGCCTTTTCACCCGACCCGGGGTTCGATCGCATGCACAAGGTGCAGCACACTGGGACGTTCAACGCCAACCCAACAGCGGCTGCAGCGGGCGTGGCGACTCTGCGGCTCGTGGCCGACGGTGCAGCCGGGTCGCGCGCTTCCGAGCTAGCTCGTCAGTTCCGCGACGCGCTGCAATCGGTGATTGTGCGTCACGGCGCGCGATGGTCCGTCTTTGGGGAGTCCTCCATCTTTCACTGGCTACCCATCGCCATAGAGGAGTTGACGCCAGGAATGGGTGATGAAGATCGGGGGATTGAGTCGGATCGCCGCAAGCGGGCTCGGTCTGTGTTCCGTACGGAGGAGATGCGGAACGCCCTGCTGCAGAGAGGCATCGACTTCCCAGGATACGAGGGTTGGTTGTCAGCTAGCCACTCTGAGATGGATATCGAGAGGACAGTGGAGGCTTTCGACGACGCCATTGGCTCCATGGACGGTTCCGATGGCTAGGGTGCTGGTTGCTGGCCTCGGTGATATCGGGCTTGAGATCGTCAAGACCGCCGGTCTGCATCCTGATGCCGACATCGTCGGTGCCGTCGATATTGACCCCGAGCGGGCACGCGCAGGACTCGGCGCACTTTCGGGTCTCGCAGAGCTCTCGGATGTTCCGGTCGATACCGAGCTTGGGAATTGTCTTTCAGAGACCCGACCGGATGTCGTGGTTCTGTCCACCAGCTCCAGGTTCGAGCCTGTTGCTCGAGACACGATCACGTGCTTCGAAGCAGGCGCGTCAGTCATCACGACCTGCGAGGAGATGACTTACCCCTACGGCCGAGCGGGTGCAGATGCTCTCGCGGATGTCGCATTGCGGACTCGCAAGGCTGTGGTAGGTGTGGGCGTCAACCCGGGCTTCGTGATGGACTACCTGCCAGCGTTCCTATCGCTCGCCTCTCGCAAGATCGAGCAGGTCACGATCGACCGGAAAGTCGATCTGAATCGTCGGCGACCTGCCTTGCGCAAGAAGGCGGGAGTGGGTCTCCTCGAAGGTGAGTTTCGGGAGTTGGCCAGCGCGGGGAGCATAGGACACGTGGGGCTGGATGCATCAGCTCGTCTCCTAGCCGATGCTCTCGGATTCTCCTTCGAGTGGCCTTCCGTCGACATCGATCCCATCCTCGCCTCCAACGACAGGGCTGTTGTTGGGTTCCACCAGCGAACGGGGTGGGAGGCAACCGTGAGCTCGCCCGGGATAGCCTTGCACTTAGAGATGTCCACCGAGCTGGAAAGCGAGTACGACCGCATAACCATTGTTGGCTCGCCTTCGTTCGAGGCGGTAGTAGAGGGTGGTATCGCGGGGGATGTCGCCACGGCGGCGATCGTGGTCAATGCGATTCCGCGCCTGCTTGAAACTACGCCTGGCGTCAAGACGGTGCTCGACCTTAGGGCTCCACGAGCATGGCTCCCGGGTACGTAGGTGATGCACGAAGTCGACATCGGCGTCCAACTCGTCCCGGGCGGACCTCGCGAGATCGTGCGGCAAGCGATTGATGCGGAGTCTCTCGGATTCAGGTCGGTCTGGATCGCTGATCACCTGTTCGGAGCCGGCCGTGATCGTGACTGGCCCGTGCCGGAGATTGTCGCCACGCTGGGCGCGGTTGCCATGGCGACCCAGCGCATTCGCATCGGGACCTGCGTTCTCTCGCTCCTGAAACGCGACCCTGCTCTAGTCGCTCACTCGTCACTGACTCTTGCCGAACTCTCGAACGGTCGGTTCGATCTTGGAGTGGGAACTGGGTTTGGTCCCGACCTTCGGGCTTTCGGTATCGACCTTGCGCATCCAGCGGCCCGGCTCGAAGAGTCACTCGAAGTGATTCGGGCACTGTTCGGATCTGGCGTGGACACTCCTGTCTCCCACGATGGAACGAGGTTCCATTTGCAGGATGCCTTCTTGAACGTTCCCGGAGTGACGCCGCCTCCGATCTACGTGGCGTCGATTGGTCCTCGAACGCTGGACATCACTGCGAGGCTAGGAGATGGCTGGCTCCCGTTCGGTCTTACACCCTCGATCTACTCTGAGTACCTCTCTGCGATTCGTCCCGAACGTGCTGACTTCGTGCCGGGTATCTGGATTCCTGCGTTCATTCAGCGCCAGGGGGTCGATGCGTCTGCAGAGGCGGAGGCAGCCGGCCGGCTGTATCTCTCGATGGCTCCCAATGTGCTCCGGTCGCTCGCTCCAGGCGTGGAGGTGGCATCGTCCATGAGTGCCACCAGCTGGACGGAGTCAGGTGCCCGGCAGCTAGCCGAGTCGATACCGCCGGACGTGGCGCGTGGGGTAGTGCTGTGGGGCTCCCCGGAGGACCTAATCGACCAGATCCTTGGATTCATCCGGTCTGGGTGTCGTCGGTTCGTCGTCGGGATCAAGGACAACGAACGTCGTGGCGCCGACCTCGAGTTGCTCGCCCGGGAAGTGCTCCCATACGTCGGGGACGTCGGGCTTGCGGCGAAGGGTGATTGAACGCATGTCATCAGATGTGGAGAATGAACATCCGATCACCATCGTCGCCCGAGGGAGTATGGCCGGAGAGGATGCCGACTTCGCGGTCGCGAAGACCGTTGCCGACATCGGGAAGCGGCTGAAGGATGCACGCCGATCTCGAGGCCTGACACTTCAGAAGGTCGCGGAGGCCTCGGGACTCTCGCCGTCGATGGTCAGTCTGGTCGAGCGGGGTCAAGCGTCGCCCTCGATTGGCACCCTCGTGGCGTTGTCGGACGCGCTTTCGCTCCATGTGGCGGAGCTCTTCGGTGCCCTGCAAACAGAGCCTGGGCTCGTCGTTCTCCGGGAGTCGCAGCCCGCCGTACGATCGGCGGACGGGGTTACCAGGCGCACCATCCTGGACGATGCGGAAGTGGGCATCGAGCTCTTGGACTACGTCTTCCAGCCCGGGGCCCAAACCGGCGAGGCAGCAGCTCATCACTCTGGCTCGGAGATCGGCTTCCTCGTGTCCGGGACACTCGACGTTGAGGTCGGTGATGAGTCGCATACGCTCCAGGAAGGGGATGCGATCCATTTCGCCTCAGATGTTCCCCATCGCTTCTCCAACACCACCGACGTCGAGGCACGAGCACTCTGGGTGAACGTACATACCGATGGGTCGCGTCGTCGCTGGGGTGACTCCCACAAGTAGTTGCATCGAGCCTGAGATGGGAGGTCCGAGTCCGATAGGTCCACCCAGGCTCCATCGCTCTTCAACCAAGGCTCCATGGGAGCGAGGCTTGGAGTTCGGGGCCACCTGTGGTGATCTAGTGCGTCACACGATTTCGGCCTACCAAGAGCTCTTCGCCGCGGATGGTTTGCCTACCGAGGTGCCTGAGAAGGCCGGCCGAGACGTCGAAGAATGGCTCCGCGCCAACCATCCGGATCTTGCGATCGAGATCCGTGGCATCGCTCAGGGTGCGGGCGTCCGGGTCGCTGACTTGATGGCAGTCAATGCCAGGACCGAATTGCGATCGTCTGCTTCGCCGGAGTGTTCGGTCCTCGCCATAGGATGCCATCTTGCTTCTGGCAGCATGGTGGCTCAGAACTGGGACTATCACCCGTCTCTTGCTGCCTCGCGGGTTGTCTGGCACGTGCAACATGACCATGGATGGTTCGTCACGTTCACCGAAGCAGGAATTGTTGGGAAGATCGGACTCAACCACGCTGGCCTGAGTGTCTGCCTCAACGGTCTGCGCACCGATCGAGACGGCCTAGGCCTTGCTTCGCCAATTCATGTCCTCCTTCGAAGGCTGCTCCAAGATACGACTTCGCTCGCTGAGGCAGAGAGCCTGATTCGTTCCACGAGCACGACAGCTTCCGCGGCTCTCACGATCGTTCACGCACGAGGATCAAAAGTGGACGCCGCCATCTTCGAGATCTCGCCGTTCGGCGTGCGTTCCATCCTGCCGATGGATGGATGCCTGGCGCACACGAACCAGCTTCTTTTACCTCCGACGCAGGGCGTAGATGTCGTCCCTCGACAGTGGCCGGACTCGCACGGGAGGTACGACGCGGTGCTCGTCGCGCTCGCAGCGATGTCAGGCGCAAGTTCGCTCGAGGGTCTGCGCGCCATTCTGTCAGGACATCAAGACGGTCCACGGAGTATCTGCACTCATGCAGGAGGTGAGCTCGAATTCTCATCGCGCTGCGAGACCCTGACCTCGATAGCGATGATTCCGCGGGCTCGGCGGTTCTTCGTGACGAATGGACCTCCCTGCAAGTTTGACTACTACGAAGTCCCAGGATTGGAGTCTGAAGCCGATGGTGATTCGACGACACAAGCAGTTGATTCCTAGGCGTCGAGTGCGTGACTCGGGAGAGCCCATGTCCACGCAGCCGTTGTCCAAAGGGCTAAGGCGATTCCCTCTCCCCTGCGCTTGGAGGGCTCTGAGGACATGAGGCCCAGAGACAGGTGGCTCTTCCTAGGTAGCTTGGTGGCCACGATCGTTTCCATCCTTCTCGCCCAGGCCTTTCGTGGTCCGCTGGGGCTGCTCTTCCTCGTGATTGGGCTGATGTCGGGTGGCTACGCCTTGGCACTTGCGCTCGTCAAGTCGAAGAGGGCGCCAGGCGGCATGTAGGTGATGCCAAGTTCACTACAAGATGACCACTCTCGAACCTCGCACCTAGAAGCGGTCGGTACGTGGGACCCATGGTCCGAGGGGTGGAGAAATCGAATGGACGATGGTCCAGAACTGGCAATCGAGACAGTACTCACTGGGCCCCATCGTGAGCGTCGCTTCGTGAACAGTGGTCGAGGCACACAGCTTGCAGACCTTCGAGATGGGCATGGCCCTCGTAGGATGGCATGCCTGGGCCGCTCGCGTTAAGGGCTTCTGCCCCTCTCTAGATGGATCATGAGCCAAGTCGATTGTCGACGAGACCTGCCCGGGCCGGAGAGCTCACCGTAGGAGCCATTGAGCCTTGCGAGATCGTCGCATGTGACGATCGACGCTCCGGAACACCTCCTCTTTGGACATGCCTTTGAAGCCCTTCTTCCGCTTCTTCCGCCTCCGCTCCCTCTTCTGCATCCTCATTCCTGGACTTCTGACCGCCCTGCGGGCGTTGTCGCACGAACAACCTAGTCCGTCTCTCGCAGTCGCCCATAGACGCGAGCAAGGTAGAAGTCCCCCAGCGCCCGGCGGAACTCCTCGTCGTCGAGGATCCTCTTGAAGATCTCCTCGTTCGAGTCCATGCGTTTCACAATCGTGTCGATGAACTTGCGCTCGAACACCAAGGCGAAGTTCTCTCTCGTGTTCTCGCGAGCCTGAGCTGCCAGTTCGGGATCGTCGACCCATTCACGTTCGTACTGGTCGAACAGCAGCTGGTCTGCCTCCCCAAGCTCCATCCCGAACCGCTCGTTCAGCACCTGCACGATCTGGGATAGCGGCTCGATGTCGGGCTCGTGCTGCTTCCCCTTGCCCTCGCCCGGGAAGGTCGTCAGCTCACCCTGCTCGGCTGTTAGCGACACCGACCCGGAGAACGTCTCCTGGGTGCGGAGGTGTGTCAGCTCCACCTCGGACCCGAGATCGAGCCGCTCGATCGAGTCCTGGCCGCGGAGGCAGGCCGCCAGCGCCCGGCAGTAGAGGTAGTCGCGCTCCATCGCGGTGTCGTTGAACGACACGATCTGGGAGAGGAACGCGTACATGCTCACGAAGTGGTTCAGCGCGTCGCGGAACGTCAGTCGGGTCTCGTCGTCGAGAGCGTGGAAGCGATCGACCGCGGGATCGAGTCCCGCGTAGACCTTCCCGTGCCCCTCCGCCTCGTTGAGCGTCACCAGGATCGCGGCCACCTCGCCCATCTCTTCGTCGCGCAAGACATCGAAGGCGTCAAGGGCGTGCCGGGTGTCCCACAGGAGGTTCGGGTCCGTCGGGATCGCCACCGTCTTGCCGTACCAGGGCTCGAAGGCCTTCGCGATGTCCTCGGCCTCGTTGCGGAAATCGAGGACGAACGTGTGGGTCTTCTCCGGATGGATCCGGTTCAGTCGCGACAACGTCTGCACGGCAGCGAGGCCCGTGAGCACCCGGTCTACATACATCGTGTGGAGCAGCGGCTGGTCGAACCCCGTCTGGAACTTCTCGGCCACGATCAGTACCTGGTACTCCTCGGTGCCGAACCGCTCGGCCGTCTGGGACTCCGGGAAGTGGTTCATGCCCGGCTCCGTGTGATCGATGCCGTCGTCGGCGACCGTGCCTGAGAACGCGACGAGCGTGTGCAGGTCCTCGTAGCCCTTCTCGGCGATGTAGGCATCGAGCGCCCGCTTGTACCGGACAGCGTGCAGTCGTGAGGAGGTCACCACCATCGCCTTGGCCTTGCCGGCGATCTTGTGGGCCGTGTGTTCGCGGAAGTGCTCGACGACGATCTCTGCCTTCTGGGCAAGCTGGTACGGGTGGAGCGAGACGAACCGGGCAATCGCGCGCTTCGCCTTCACGGAGTCGTACGCGGGGTCCTCGGCGATCGCCTTCTCGATCCGCCAGAAAGTCTGATAGGTCGTGTAGTTGGCGAGCACGTCAAGAATGAAGCCCTCCTCGATCGCCTGGCGCATCGAGTAGAGGTGGAACGGCTCGTAGCGGCCCTCCGCGTTCATGGTCCCGAACAGCTCGAGGGTCCGGCCCTTCGGCGTCGCCGTGAACGCGAAGAACGACAGGTTGGGCTGTCCCCCGCGCGCTGCAACGGCCTTGGCGAGCGCGTCCTCGACCGGATCGACAGCCTCGACCAACAGCCCGCTGTCCGCGGCCTCGGCAGCCGTGAGCTCCTGCTCGTCGGTTCCCGACAGCGCCAGACGGAGGTCCTTCGCGGCTTCTCCTGTCTGCGACGAGTGCGCCTCGTCCACGACCACGGCGTAGCGGCGCGAGGGCAGCTCGCCGATCTTGTCGAGCACGAACGGGAACTTCTGCAGGGTCGTGACGATGATGTGGGCCTCCTCGCCGAACAATGCGTCGGCGAGCTGCTGGGAGCTCTGGTCGATCTTCTGCACGACCCCGTGCTTGTGCTCGAACTGGAAGATCGTCTCCTGGAGCTGCCGGTCCAAGATCACTCGGTCGGTGATGACGACGACCTTGTCGAAGACCTTTTCGTCGGTCTCGTCATGGAGAGTGGAAAGACGGTGGGCCGTCCAGGCAATCGTGTTGGACTTCCCCGAGCCGGCGGAGTGCTGGACGAGATAGTTGTGCCCGGCGCCGTGTTCCCGAGCGTGCTGCTCGAGACGCAGCACCGCGTCCCACTGGTGGTAGCGGGGGAAGATCACGCTCTCTGCTGCCTTGCGAGCCGCTGGAGAGCCCTTTTCCGGCCGCTCCACGTGGATGAAGCGGGCCAGCATGTCGAGCCACGCATCGCGGCTCCACACGCGCTGCCACAGGTAGGAGGTGCGATGCCCCTCCGGGTTCGCCGGGTTCCCCCTGCCCCACCCAGGTGGATCTCCCAGGTTGAACGGCAGGAAGACCGTGGACTTGCCGGCAAGCTTGGTCGTCATCGCGACCGTCTCCGGATCCGCTGCGAAGTGCACGAGCGCCCTCCGCGAGAGCGTCACGTTCTCCGGGTCACGGTCCGTTCGGTACTGGTGGATCGCCCGCTCGGTACCCTGGCCCGTCAGCGGGTTCTTCAGCTCAGCCGTCGCCACGGGGATCCCGTTCACGAACAGACACAGGTCGAGCGTCTTGGTCGAGCCGGCCTCGTATGGAAGCTGCCGGGTCACCGTGAGCCGGTTGGCCGCATACCGCTCGACCAGCTCTGGCGTCAGGCCGTGCGCCGGCTTGAAGTACCCGAGCCGGATCGTCACGCCATGGTCCACGACCCCCTGCCGCAGGACATCGACGGCTCCCCGGTCGTCGATCTGATCCGCGAGGCGCTTGACGAAACCGGCAGTGGCGGTCTCCTCGTCGCCTCCGTAGTTCGTCAGGAGGCGTTGCCACTCGTCGCGCTGGGTGTCCTCGATGAACGAGAGGAGCTCGACGACGTCGAGGCCTCGGACCGGATCGAAGTCGGACGCGTGCGCCACGTGCGTGCCCACCTTGCACGTGAGGTAGCCGCCGTGCTCGACCAGATTCTCGGAGATGGCGTCCTCGAAGAGCTTCTCGTTCGGGTTCGTCATGCGGCCGCTCCCGCGATGTCGATCTCGCCAGTCACGGCGGCGGTGATGAGCGCCTGACGGTGCTCAACGAGCAGGACGATCTGGCGCGCGAGAAGGTCGATGCTCGCGTCGACGGCTGGGAGCCGAGAGTACGCCTCCTCGACCACAGAATCCTGGACCTCAACCGATGGCAGCGGGACGAGGATCGACTCGATGTCGGGCATGTAAATCGTCTTATGCGTCGACCCCATCGCCAAACGCCCGAGGAGGTCTTGCCGCATTACCCGGAGGCACAGCAGGAGGAACCTGGGACGGAGCAATGGGCCGCAGGTCCACGTCGCGAAGTCCTGGCTCGTCGCCATGTTCGTACCCATGATTGCTGAGTAGCCCGCAGATGCCGTCCTGCAGAGGACGACTGTGTCGGCGGGGTGTAGCTCCGCTGCGGAGTTCGCGAGGCCGATCTCGCTGATCTTCTCCCTCGTCTCTGTCAGGTACTCCTTGCGATCGTCACGCACCTGAGACACCTCTCCGGTCGTGATCCACGGGATGGTCGTGTCCTCCCACCACTCGGGGTGCTGGCGGCTCGGCGTGTGCCCGCTTCCTAGTCGAGCGATGAGGTTGAGCTGGGCTCGCCGCCAGTCGGCGGGCATCGTTGGCAACCAGGGGATGCCGGTTGGAGAAGCCTGGGGAAGGCCAAGAAGCTCACCTGAGATGCTCTCAGCCATGGTCGACTGCCACCGCTCATTCAGGAGCTCGATCATGCGGCGCTTCTTGGCGATGAGGACATCGATCCGGGAGGTCTCCAAGTCGAGATAGTCGGCTATGGCCCGCTGACCCGCAAGCGATGTGACACCTATGCGAAGCGCCCCCACGTCCTCGCCAGTAACCGCCTCGTACGTCGACCCGGTCGCGACCGCATGCAACTCTGCGACGCGGGCGTGGAGCAGCCACCACAGAAACCGTGGATGCACGTCGACGGCACGTACGGCGCACAGGCCTCGTCCGATTCCATAGGCGCGATCGGCAATGTTCAAGGCCCCAACTGGCGCCCTGATGGAGACGAGCACATCCCCCTTTGCGCAGCGTCGGCTTGCCCTGTCGCAGCGGAGCCTTGGCAGTGGATGCTTCTGGCCAAACTCCGCGTTGCCCTGAAGGAACGGAAGCCCATGTCCGTCGAAGTCACTTATCTCCTGCGACGGTGGAGACTGCCCTGGAATCAGGAGGGTGAGGCGCTTGAGCGCTAACCCCTCAGTCAATCGGTCACCTCGCCGAGGAGTTCCTGGATCTCCCTCTCGAGCTCCCTAATCTCCGTGTCGATCTCCTCGAGCGGGCGCGGCGGCACATACTGGTAGAAGTGCCGCGTGAGCGGGATCTCGTAGCCAATCTTGGTCTTGTTGTAGTCCACCCACGCGTCCGCCACGTACGGCAGGACCTCGTCCCGCGCGTAGTCGTCGACGGCCGTCTGGTATTCGATCGACGTGAGGCGCTCGGCCGGATCCTCCGCCCACTCGACTGGGATAGCGGGCAAGGGGACGTTCTCGTTGTCGCGTAGGTCGGGATCGGGTTCGGGGCGGCCCTTGGCGTCGGTGACGATGGGGGCGTCCGGATCCTGGACCGCGAGCACCTTCCAGAGCGCCCTCGAGATCGTCTTCGGAACGGTGTCGAGCTTGTTGGCGAGGACCTTACGCTCGGTGGTGCTCGTGCCAATCAGCTGGCCGAGTCGGTCGGTAAGTTCCTGCTGCTCGGCCTTGGTGAGCTTCGCCCAGGTCTTGTCCTCAGCCAGCCGCTCAGCGGTGTCCTCGGCGACCTCCCAACGAAGGCGCAGGGGGCGCTCGACAGTGATGCGCATGAAGCCCAAGGACTCATTGGGGAGGATCTTGACCTTCTCCCCTTCCGCGAACTCCCCGTACAGGCGCGTGATGTCGTCGATCTGCTCCTTGGAGATCTGCTTGCGCTTCTCACCGAGGGACTTGCGCATCTTCACCCAGAGCTCGCGGGCGTCGACGAGCTGCACCTTGCCTCTGCGCTGTGGCGACTTGCGGTTGGTTACGATCCAGAAGTAGGTCGAGATGCCGGTGTTGTAGAAGAGCTGATCGGGCAGCGCGACGACGGCCTCGAGCCAGTCGTTCTCGATGATCCAGCGACGGATCTCGGACTCGCCCGAGCCGGCGCCGCCGGTGAACAGCGGTGAGCCGTTGAAGACGATCGCCAGCCGGGAGCCGCCTTCGGAGGGTGGCTTCATCTTCGAGATCATGTGCTGTAGGAACAGGAACGATCCGTCGTTGATCCTCGGGAGCCCGGCACCGAAGCGGCCCGCGAACCCCTTGGTCGCGGCCTCGGTCTTCACCTCGTCCTCGACGTTCCTCCACTCCACGCCGAACGGCGGGTTCGCGAGCAGGTAGTCGAAGCGCGAACCCTGGTGGCCGTCCTCCGAGAATGAGTTGCCGGCCACGATGTGGGACGCATCCTGGCCCTTCAGCATCATGTCGGACCGACAGACCGCGTAGGTCTCGTCGTTCAGCTCCTGGCCGAAGACCTCCAGGCGGGCGTCCGGGTTCAGTGAGCGCAGGTGGTCCTCGGCGACCGAGAGCATCCCCCCGGTTCCGCACGCGGGGTCGAACAAGGTGCGGACGACCCCCTTCTTGGTGAGCGCCCTTTCGTCCTCGATGAACAGCAGGTTCACCATCAGGCGGATCACCTCGCGCGGAGTGAAGTGCTCACCAGCGGTCTCGTTGGAGAGCTCCGAGAAGCGCCGGATCAGCTCCTCATAGAGGTAGCCCATCTCGAGGTTGGACACGGTCCCGGGGTGGAGATCGATGTCGGCGAAGCGCGCGACCACCTTGTAGAGCAGGTTCGCCTTGTCGAGCCTTGCGATCTGCGAGTTGAAGTCGAACTTCTCGATGATGTCCCGTGCCGCATCGGAGAAGCCACCGACATAGGCACGCAGATTGTCGGCGATGTGGTTCGGGTCATCGAGCAGGCGTCGGAAGTTCAACGGCGACGTGTTGTAGAACTGCTGCCCGGCCACGGCGCGCAGCACCGGCTCGACGTTCTCCACCTTCCCCTTGAGGGACTCGGCCCGCTTCAGGACGCCAGCCTTGGTGGGCTCCAAGACGCAGTCGAGCCTGCGGATTACGACGAGAGGAAGGATCACCTTTCCGTAGTCGGACTGCTTGTACGTGCCACGGAGAAGATCGGCCACCGACCAGATGAACGCCGCGTGGTTCCTGATCTCAACCTCCAAGCCGTTGACCCTCACGCGATCCGGCCGGTCTGCCGACCCCAAGCGATGATCTCTGGCCGGAGCCAGAGCAATGTGCGCCCCCCGCCGAGGTTGACGATCGGTCGAGGGAATTCTCGGTATCGCTTCGAGTAGGTAGAGACGCTGTTCGGGTGCTTGAGTGCGAGGAGCTTGGCCACCGCTCGCGCATCGACGAGATCATCGATGTCGACTCGTCGGCCCATGGAACCAAGTCTAAGGATGTTGACAGGCGTGGTCAAAGGACGTACTATGTCTAAGGTCGTAGACACTGGGAGGTGATGAACCAAGACCGAACCGATACGGCAGAGCAGACAGATGCCCCGGCGGCGCAGCAACGCCCCGGGGCTGGCCGGACCTACTAAGGAGGCCCGACATGGGAAGACTACGTCAGCGTCATACTTCCACCCGCCGAGCGGCCGAGCTTGAGCCTGGGGAGATCGTTTGGGCTCGCATCTACAACGGCATCGAGAACCGAGCGGCCGCTGGGAAGCTCCGACCGGTCATCCTCATTGAGTCGAGGGGCTCCGCGTGGCGGACCCTTGGTCTTACGACTCGACCGCGATATCGCGATGGGACCGCGAGGGTCGCCGTTCCCCATCCCATTCACGTGGGCCTGCGACAACCCGGCTGGATCTGGAGCGACAAGCTGGCCTGGGCCTCCGGGCTCGATGTCGAGGACCACATCGGCTGGGTCGACCAGGCTTTGGTCTTCGAAGTCGCCAGGCTGGTCGGCCTCGACGGTGCGTCCCTCAAGAACCTCGTCGTCTCGGCGCTCTCCCATCACGGAGAGACTGCGACTCCGGTGGCAGACGAGCGGAGCTCAGCATGAGCTTCCAGGGCGCCTCGAATGTGGTCAAGCTGGCCCCTTCAGACCTGACCTTCCTGTGGGAGGAATGTCGGAGGTGTTTCTGGCTGAAGGTGAAGGGCGTCTTGAAGCGCCCCTCATCGCCCTTCCCGAAGGTGTTCTCACTGTTGGACAGTCAGACGAAGGACTACTTCGCCAACCAGCGCACCGATCGGATGGCATCCAGGATCAAGCCTGGTGTCGTCTCGATCGGCGACCGCTGGGTGCGATCGAGTCCGCTCGAGGTCCCGGGCCATGAGACGCGTGTCGTCCTGCAAGGGAAGATTGACACGGCGCTTTCCTTCGACGATGGCACATTCGGGATCATCGATTTCAAGACCACCGAGCCGAAGCCAATGCATGTTCCGTTCTACGGTCGTCAGCTACACAGCTATGCGCTGGCTGCAGAGAACCCTGCTGAAGGAGCCCTCCGTCTCGCGCCGGTCACGCAGATCGGCCTACTGTGCGTTCAACCGGTAGCGATGATCGGCGTGGAGTCATCGGTCGCATACAAAGGTGCGACGCACTTCCTAGACATCGACCGAGACGACGAGGCGTTCGAAGCATTTCTTGCGCAAGTCGTGGGTCTGCTCGAGCAGGCGCGGCCCCCGGACCAAGACCAGGAGTGCTCCTTCTGCTCGTACCTCGCGGAAGGTGCGCTCGTTTCCCTGACCGGCCTCTTCGGCGGTCTCACGTGATGTCGGCGAGCGATACGGACTCGAGAACGATCAAGGGCGTGGTGTTGAGAGTCGTTGAAGAAGCCAGATTCAGAAACGACCTAAACGCGGGGACGCTGGCTGAGTACGAGGATGTCCTGAAGAAGTTCGTTCGATTCTGCGAGTACGGCCTCGGCATCCGCGCCATCGATGAAATCGATGCCAGCGTCGTTCAGACCTTCATCAGCTCGCGACGGATCGACGGTCGCGAACCCTCGATGTCCCACCAACACAATCGACGAACCGCATGCCGGTTTCTCTTCCGCCATGCTGTTGAACTAGGTCTCTCGAAGACGGACGCTGCGCAACGTGTCGAGCTGCCTCCCCGATTGAAGGTCGACCCTCGACCACTCTCAGATGCTGAGATCGATCGGTGTCGAGGGTTCGCGATTCCAAGCACCGATGACTTGATCCATCCCATCGCCTGGGCGCTTGCAGAGGCGACTGCCCGAACCTACGAAATCGCGAGAGTCCGCGTCGATGATGTGGACCTGGCATCTGGGTCCGTTCATCTACCAGGTTCGCCCAGAACCATCTCCCGCGTCGTCCGACTAACCGAATGGGGAAGCGAGCAGCTCCGGCGGAGAATGGCTGGCAGACCTTGCGGCAGCGAGCCTCTGGTTCGGTTCAGGTCGCGCAGGGTGCCTCGTGCCTCCGCGTCGATGGCGGTGATAGAGACGCTCCGTCGCGCTGATTTGCGCGAGCCGACCGTTCGTCCTGTGTCGATCGCCGCTTGGAGGGGGGCGGTTGAGTTCAGGAGCGGCATGTCGATCGGCGAGGTGGCGATGCTTCTGGGGCTGACGAGTCTGGATCGCACAGCCTCTCTCATTCGGGCGGCGGTGCCAGGTTCGCGCTGACCGCGACAGCGAGTGGAACGCCGAATGGTTTCTACGACGTTCGCTCTCGAGCGAGAATCTCGAGTAGCCGGTCTCGCTCCTTGCGCACATCCTCGAGATGAGCTCGTACGGCCTCGAGCTCCGCGCGAAGCACCTCGGGCTCACCTGCTCCATGATCCATCGAGGCGGATGAAGGCTTCTCCGCGGGGGGCCCAAAGATCTTCTCCAGGTCTTGACGTGACACGAGGCGTGCGGTTCTCGCCCCGATCTGTTCCTGCTTGCTCCTGATCCTGCCGGCCCGCACGTGGTAGGCGATGGCAGGCGGGGTCTTCCCGACCATCCGCGCTGCCTCAGCCATCGGGACCCACTCTTCTGATGGTGTCATGCCTTCCTTATACAGGAAGTCAGGTCGGATGCCAAGGGGTTCCAGGTAATTGCGGTGCTTCTGCAGCGGCATGTGTCGCTCTCGCTCGCTCGAGTTGCCTGCAGTAGAGGCGTTATGAGGGATTAAATGCAGTTGTCAGGGATTTAATGTAATGCTACCATAGCAATGCTTAGAAAGTCGGGCTCCCAGGAAGGAGATGGAGAATGGCGAACCGACAAGACCTCTCGTCGCGTGATCAGGCCATCTACGACGCGTACACATCAGATCCCCGCGTCACATACCGGCAGCTCGGGAAGGAGTTCGGACTCTCGCACGAACGTGTTCGCCAAGTCATCGACCGACATGGACTTCCACAGGCGAGGCTGACCCGAGCGCTACTGCAGCAACGGCAGCGGGACGAAGCCCAGTTGCGCGAGCTTGCAGAGCGTGTGGCGGAGGGCCGGGAGTGCCGTGTGTGTGGTTGCTGGATTCTTCGCGGCGCGGCGTACGTGACGTGTTCGTCGGAGTGTGCCCGGGCGTACCCGGCGATTCGCAACATCGTGGACACCGACGTTCGCGAAAGGCACCGGATCCAGGTGGCGAAGTCATGGCTCCGGAACGGCACCCCGGTGCAACGGCGATACGCGCGACGTGTCCTCGATGGCGCGGTGGAGCCAAAGGGCCGATGGCACCAGCCGGGGTCGAGGGCCTCAGAACTCGTCAAACGGCTGGCGCCCTCGAAGCTGCCGCCAGCTCCAGGCAGGAGCGATCCGCGACACCCAACTCAACATATGAGCTCTTGGACTCGCCGCAGCCGTGCAGAGATGCCGCCGTATCGGCCGCTGAAACACCAGGGCCTCGGTGAGGCTGTCGAGGCGAGCGTGCGCGAAGTTGTCTCCCGGGGCCAAGAGCTTCGGCGAGAGCAACTCCGCAGGATCACTCTGTTTGCGAAGTTCGCCCAAGCCCAGGGGGTTCAACGCCTGGACGAGGTGGACTCACGCATCATCAGCGGCTTCCTGGGTGCTCGTCAGGGCTCGGGCGAGTTGCCCCCCGAGCGGGAGCGCCGGTTGCGGCTCGCCGCCCTCCGACTGCTCTTCAAGGCCGCTGTGAGGCTGGGATTTGCCTGGTTAGACCCAACGAGCGACGTCGCATTCGCGGCTTGGGCAGGCCGCACACTTCGCCCTCTTTCTGACCGCGAGATCGAATCATGTCGGCTCTACGCCGTGTCACCGTCGAGTCCGTCGTCCGCGGTCTGCTGGGCGCTCGCCGAAGCGGGCGCCGACCTCGCTGAGGTCGTTCAGATCGCGGTGGGGGACCTCGACCTCTCCGGGGAGAGCGTCTGTCTTCATGGCGGAACGGGGACCGATCCACGCTGGGCGAACCTGACGATCTGGGGGACCAGCCAGCTTCACCGTGCGTCGCGTGGGGAACCCCCCGCTTCGACGCTCTTGTGGCTGCCCGGCGAGCACGATCCCGACCGCCGACGGCGAGCCGCCGGAGCCTCCCTCAGGCGAACCCTGCGAATGGCTGGCTTGAGCGGCGATCGTGTGGGGATCGGGTCGATCCGGGGATGGGTCGGAGCGAGGGCCCTTGCCGAGGGCGCGTCAATCGACGAAGTAGCGTCGTACCTCGGGCTCCACAGCCTCGACGAGGCGGCTCGCGTTTCAGGCTTCAACTGGCGGAAGTCCGCTGCCTGATGGCTTTGGGCGTGTGTCGGGAGCGGCGGGCTGGCCCACGCTTCCTTCAGCACGCTCGTTCGTCGAACGGTGGCCTTCGAGATGGAACACCCTCCCGTCGCGAGTTGATCGACTCGGTCCTGCAAGATGGCGCGAAGTTCGCGGCGACCGAAGTAGCGATTCCGCCTAAGCACCGAGGGTCGGTTGGGAGGAGTAGGACCTATCCGGACTACCTCTATCTCCTATGGCCGGAACTTCGAGCGATCTTCGGTTCGAACACGGCCGTTGAGAGAGAACTGGGTCGCGGTGGCTGGTGGCGGTACATCCGAGGAGAGATGGCTCGTCTCTACCCCGACTTACCACTGCTCCCCGCCCAACCCCCACGCCGACAGCACTACGAGTACATGCGGAACCGGTACTTGGAGGAGGACGGGGCTCTCCGCCGCGTCTTGGTTCGTCACACGGAGTTCGCTGTCAGCCAGGCAAAGGAAGCGTCCAACCTCACTGCCGACGCTGGAGGCTCGCCATCGCATCCTGCGATGGAGCGGACCCTGTATGGGGATGGCACCGTCATCAAAGCGATCTACAAGTCGAGCAACGGTCGACGGGTGAACAAGTCGACCGGGGAAATCCGCATGGTCCGACACGATCCTGACGCGAAGGGCTTCACGGAAGGAGGCGGCAACCCGGTCCATGGAATCAAGGTGGCCGCGGTGAGCACACGACGTGCCGAAGGAAGGTTCATCCTCGGTCTCGAGCATGTCACCGGTGGTGACGAAGCTGGGGTCGCAGTCGCTCTCATTCGTCGCGTTGTCGAACACGCACCAGCCGCTGAGGCGGTCGTGTACGACATGGCGCTCCGCGGTACGCACCACAACGAGCTCATGACGCAGCTCGGGCTTGTCCCGGTCGTCAAGGTCCACGCCAAGAAGGAAGGTCCAGATGGACGTCATGCTGGGGACTTCGAGCCAAAGACGATCGATCTCGACGATGTTCGAGTAGCGCTGCCCGACGGGCGCGAGGTGACCGCTCGAATAGCTGCTGTCAACGGCTGGCTCTGCGTCAAATCAATTAAGGAAGACGGGGAGCCACACTTCGAGCCCCTGCCGTACGTTCGGATCCAGCGCCGCCGTAACCACAAGGGCTTCCGCTTCTACGCTCAGGTCCGGCTTCCAGCGGAGTACGGAGGGAAGGAGGCGACCGTGCGGCTGCACGAGAACGAGGACGATGTTCGCCGTGGCATCCCTCGTGCGGAGAACGTTCGCGCCATTCCCGAGGGCTCGGCTGACTTCAAGCGACTGCACGTCCTGAGGAACGATGCTGAGTCCATCAACCGAGGCATCGATGATTCGTTCTTCCTCCGTCGGGCGTCCGCCAAGGGCTGGCGTCGTGTGATGATCGATCTCCTCGCGTATGCGAGGGTGGTCAACGCAGTCACCGCAGCAAGAGTTCGCGCTTCGGGATCCAAGGCGGCCGCGGCCTAGTCAGACCTCGAATCTCGCTGGAGGGACCCCTCCTCGGATCGTCCCAGTAGGACTCCGCGAGACGCTCGATCCGATTCGAGGACCCAAGCCTCGAGTAAGCTCCTTCACGGCCGCATGGGAACCCTCTCGCATTGTCTGCAGGATTCTCTGCTAGTCCCGCCGGAGTAGCTCAGTCGGCAGAGCGCCTCCATGGTAAGGAGGAGGTCCGGGGTTCGATTCCCCGCTCCGGCTCCACCACCGGGCGCGTGCCGCATGGCATCGCCCCAGGTAGACTGCCCTGCGCACCGGGGCGGCGTAGCTCAGGGGCAGAGCAAGCGGCTCATAATCGCTGTGTCGGTGGTTCGAGTCCACCCGCCGCTACCAGCGTCGGTTCGCAAGGAGCGAGGAGAAGGAACGCAGCATGGGCAAGAAGAAGTTCGAGCGCACGAAGCCGCACGTCAACATCGGCACGATGGGCCACATCGACCACGGCAAGACGACGCTCACGGCGGCGATCACCAAGCGCCAGGCCGACAAGGGCATGGCCGAGTTCACGCCGTTCGACGAGATCGACAAGGCTCCGGAGGAGCGCGAGCGCGGCATCACGATCGCGATCGCCCACGTGGAGTACGAGACCGCCAACCGGCACTACGCCCACGTCGACATGCCAGGGCACGCCGACTACATCAAGAACACGCATCACCGGGGCCGCTCAGATCGACGGCGCCATCCTGGTGGTCTCGGCGGCAGACGGCCCGATGCCCCAGACCCGCGAGCACGTCCTGCTCGCGCGCCAGGTGGGCGTCCCCTACATCGTGGTGGCGCTGAACAAGTGCGACATGGTCGATGACCCCGAGCTCTGGAGCTCGTGGAGCCTCGAGGTGCGCGAGCTGCTCACCTCCTACGAGTTCCCCGGCGACGACACCCCGTGATCCAGGTATCGGCGCTGAAGGCCCTCGAGGGCGACGAGGCCTGGGGTGCCAAGGTCGACGAGCTGCTCGAGGCCCGCGACACCTACATCGCCGAGCCGGTGCGCGAGACCGACAAGCCGTTCCTGATGCCGATCGAGGACGTGTTCTCGATCACCGGGCGCGGCACCGTGGTCACCGGCCGGGTCGAGCAGGGGCGCCTGGCCAAGATGTCCGAGGTCGAGATCGTGGGGATCCGCGACACCCGCAAGACCACGGCCACCGACCTCGAGATGTTCCGCAAGCTGCTCGACGAGGTCCAGGCCGGCGACAACGTGGGGATCCTGCTGCGCGGGATCGACAAGGACGAGGTCGAGCGCGGCCAGGTGCTCGCCACCCCGGGCTCGATCACCCCCCACACGAACTTCACGGCCCAGGTCTACGTGCTGTCCAAGGACGAGGGCGGGCGCCACACGCCGTTCTTCAACGGCTACCGCCCCCAGTTCTACTTCCGCACGACCGACGTCACCGGCACCGCGAACCTGCCCGAGGGCGTCGAGATGGTGATGCCGGGCGACAACGTCGAGATGACGGTCGAGCTGATCGCCCCGATCGCCATGGAGGAGGGCCTGCGCTTCGCGATCCGCGAGGGCGGGCGCACCGTGGGCGCCGGCCGCGTCACGAAGATCCTGAAGTGAGCTGAGCGATGGCGAAGACCGACAACCGACCGAAGATCACCCTCGCCTGCACGGAGTGCAAGCGCCGCAACTACAACACGGTCAAGAACCGCGTGAACGACCGGGATCGGATCGAGCTGAAGAAGTACTGCCGTTGGTGCCGGCGTCACACGCCGCACCGCGAGACCCGCTGAGCGGGCCGGTCCGCCCGATCAGACCTCGTCGGGCGGGTTCCGATCGGGCGGGATCTCGCTGTTCCCGAGGGGGATCCGCCCGTGGCGCATCGCCGCCACGATCGCCTCGAGCTTGGAGTGAACGCCGAGCTTCGTGAGCACGTTCTGCGTGTGCGTGCGCAGGGTGTGCTTGCTGAGCCCGAGATCGCGGGCGACCTGCTCGGTGCTCTCGCCCTTGGCGAGGCGTTCCAGGATCTCCAGCTCGCGCGGGGTCAGCCGATCCAGCCGACGGAGCGTGTCCCGCTCCTTCGCACCCAGCTCGCGACCGCGGCGGATCGAGGACTCCACGGCCTCCGGCGTGTTCAGAGGTTCGCCCCGGTGGGCGCGTCTGATCGACTCGGCCAGCTCGTCGACGGCCTCGGTCTTGCGCAGGTAGCCCTGAGCGCCCGCGCGGACCGCGCGGCCGAGGGCGAGCTCGTCGTCGATCCCCGTGAGGATGATCACCGCCGTGGCCGGATCGGCCTCGCGGATCCTCCGGGCGGCCTCGAGCCCGCCCATCCCCGGCATCTGGAGGTCCAGCAGGACCACGTCGGCATCGTGCTCCGACGCCGCCCGGACGGCGGAGCCGCCGTCGGTCACGACCTCGACGACGGTGATGTCCGGCTCGGCCCCCAAGGCGACCTGCAGGGCCTCGCCGAACGAACGGTGATCGTCTGCGATCACGATCGAGATCGGGTCGGAGCGTCGCGACATGCGGCCGCATCGTAGGCCGTGATCGGTCGCCGTTCACGCATCCCACCGTTGCGCGTCCGGCCGATGCGCCGGTAGCGTGCCGCGCGTGAACCCGGCAGCGCAGGGCAAGGTGTACCCCGATGTGGAGTTCGATCTCGACCCGTCCCTGGTCCGCGGGTTCGCGGCGCTGTTCGGCGATCCGGGGGCGGTTCCGCCGACGATCCTCACGGCGGCCGAGTTCGCCGTGATCCCGGCGATCGTCGACGACCCAGAGCTCGGCATCGACTTCACGCGCGTCGTCCACGGGTCGCAGGAGTACGAGTACCGTCGACCGCTGGTGGTGGGAGAGCGGCTGCTCGCCCGTGCCCGGCTCGCTTCGATCCGGCGACGTGGCGGCGCGGACTTCCTCACGATCGAGACCGAGCTGGTCGATCGAGGCGGGATGGTGGCGGCGGTCTGCCGGTCCCTGATGATCGAACGAGGGGCTCCGTGAGGCCGCGCGACGCGGGCCCCGGCGACCCGATCGCGTCGTTCGAACGGACGGTCGAGCGAGGAGACCTCGTGACCTACGCCGAGCTATCGGGCGACCGGAACCCGCTGCATCAGGACGACGCCGCCGCGCGTGCTGCCGGGTTCGACCGTGTGATCGCCCACGGGATGTTCACGATGGCCCATCTCGCCGCGTGTCTCGATCGATGGCTGGACGGCGAGGGTGACGTGGCGCGGCTGTCCGCGCAGTTCCGGTCACCGGTCTCGGTCGGCGAGACGATCGTCGCCGGAGGGCGCGTGCGTTCCGTGGACCATGAGGCCGGAACGCTCACCGCCGAGCTGTGGGTCACGGTCGAGCGCGATGGCGCGACCGAGCACGCCGTCCGCAAGGGGGAGGCCGAGATCCGGCTGCGTCAGTCCGCGTCGTAGCGGCGCGGTTCACGCTGGACGCGGCCCGACATCGCCTGGATCGCGTCGCTCATCCGGTCGATCACGATCTGCAGGTCGTTGCCCACGCCCTCGTCGACACGCACGGTCAGGCGGTCGATCTTGCCCCCCAAGACCTCCGCGACCTTGACCATCGCCTCGGCCGTGGACTGCGTCTCCTGGTGGAGCTGCTCGGACATCACCTGGAACCGGCGGTCGACCGACTCCAGCACGCTCGGGTCGGTGCCCAGGCTCGCCTGGAGCTCCTTGACCGCCCGCAGCGTCTGCCGGGCGACGTCGCCCTCGCCGGGGCGTGCGCCCGCCTCGGCGATCCGCTCCGCCAGGACGCGGTTGTCGGAGCGGATCATCCTGGCGAGGGCGGTCAGCCGGTCGTCCAGCTGCTCGCCGACCTGGTCGTCCAACCGGTCGTCGGCCGCCATGCGCGACTCGACCATCGCATCGATGCGCTCGTCCATCTCCGCGCTCAACCGCGAGAAGCCGCGCTCGATCGCGGCGCTGACCGCGAGGGTCAGGGCGGACACCTGCTCCTCGGTGGTCCGCGCGAGCGCCGTCGCCTGCTCCTCGGTGCCGCGCGCCAGGGCCTCGGCCCGTTCCTCGCCGGCGATCGTCAGGGCGGACAGGCGCTGATCGAGCGTCTCGCGCAACGCCGCCTCCTGGGCCTCGCCGCGTTCGACGATCAGGTCGCGCAGCGCCTGGGCGTCGGACCGGATCAGCTGGGCGAGGCCGAGGGTCCTGGTCTCGACCAGGCGCTCAAGGGCGACCTCGATCCCGGCGATCGCCCGGCGCTGGAGGTCGATCCGCTCGTACAGGAGCTGGAGCTGCTGGCTCGTCTCGGGGTCGAGCGCGGTTCCCGGCGCCGCCGGGGAGGGGACGTGGGCCTGCAGCGCCTCCACGATGCGCGAGGCCTCACGCTCGATCAGCCGGCCGTGCTCGACGACCTGCTCCTGGATGTTCCGCGTCAGGGCATCGTCCCGCTCGTTCAGGTGCTCGAAGGTCGCTGCGATGTGGTGCTCGACCTGTTCGAGCTGGGACCGGACGCGGTCGACGCCCTGCAGCGTCGGCGACTCCGCGATCTGATGCACGGAGCTCGCCGACATCTGAACGGCCTCCCGTACCTGTCGGCTCGACTCGGCGAGCTCGGCGAGGGAATCCTCCAGGCGTGCGGTCCGAAGGGCGATCGCCTGGAAGCGCTCGTCGCTCGAGGCGATCAGGCTCCGGACGGTCTGATCCCGCGAGATGAGGTTCAGGATCCGCGTCTGCTGGTCGGCGACGTCGGCGCCCGAGGCGCGCCACATCTCACCCGCGATCTCGCGCATCAGCGAGGAGGCCTGCTCCTCGATCGCGCGCATGCCTTCGTCGAGCCGTTCCTCGACGGCGACCTCGAGCGGGTCGGGCTCGGGCTCGCGCCACCGCGAGGGGGCATCGGGCCGACGGGTGCTTCGGGTGCGACGTATCCGGCCGGACCGCTCCGGCGGGTACGTGGGATCCGGATCCTGCATCAGAGGCCTCGCGTTCCGGGGCCGGCGCGACGGCGACGCGGGAAGCATAGGTCAGGGTGGGAGCCCGAACACGTAGGCGCGGGAAGATCGCTCCCGGACGATGCCCTTATCGGAGCCGGCGTTTTGCCGGGCCCTCTGGACCGACCCTATACTGGTCGCTCCGAGGTCCCCCACCGGGACGGCCGGAATAGCCGAGGGGCGTAGCTCAACCTGGTAGAGCACCGGTCTCCAAAACCGGCGGTTGGGGGTTCAAGTCCCTCCGCCCCTGCGAGGAGCACCCATGAACAGGCAGATGAAGCGGGCGCAGGAGCGCCAGGAGCGCCAGAGCAAGCGCTCCGGCCTCGACCGCCAGGCCACCCCGGCCGCCACCACGCGCCGCACGGCCGCGCAGGAGAAGCGCAAGCGGACGCCGATCCGCGAGTTCCTGCGTCAGGTCCGCCAGGAGCTGAGCAAGGTCGACTGGCCCTCGCGCCGTCAGCTCGCGTCGTACACGGTCGTCGTCCTGGTGACGGTCGCCGTGATGACCGCCTTCGTCTTCGTCCTGGACCTCGGGTTCTCGAAGGCCATCGTCAACATCCTCACCTGATCGCGAAGGAACCTCCGTGACCTACGATCCTGCCTTGCCCGACCCCGCCGAGCCCTCCGATCCCGAGGCTCGCGGCGATGATGCTCCCGAGACCCCCGGCGCGCCGATGCTGGATGCGCTCGAGGCCGCCGCGGAGGTGCACGAGACAGCCGATGCCGCCGAGGCCGAGGTGCTCGAGGATGCCGTGATCGAGGCGGAGGCGATCGCCGAGGTCGCCGATCTCGAAGCGGAGGCGGTCCTCGGAGACGGGCTCGCCGAGGCGGTCACCGACCTCGATGCCGGCGACGAGGAGGCGGCCGAGGAGGCGATCGAGCGCGCGGTCGAGGAAGCGGAGGCGATCGGATCGCTCGGCCAGGCGGCGGCCGAGGAGACCCTCGCCGAGGCGGCGATCGAGGTCGCGGCGATGGAGGTCGCCGCCGAAGAGGTCGCCGAGGAGCTGCTCGAGGAGGGTGCGGCGCGCGAGCAGGAGATGGCCGTCGGCGCGAGCCATGAGGAGCCCGCCGTCCCCGCGAGCGACGATCCCTTCAGGGGACCCGGCGATTGGTACGTGGTTCACACGTACGCCGGATACGAGAACAAGGTCAAGACGAACCTCGAGTCGCGGATCCACACGATGCAGATGGAGGGCAAGATCTTCGACGTCCACATCCCGATGGAGGACGTGATGGAGATCAAGGGCGGGAAGCGCCAGGTCGTCCAGAAGAAGGTGTTCCCCGGCTACCTCCTCGTGAAGATGCTCTACGACAACGACTCCTGGTACGTCGTGCGCAACACCCCGGGCGTGACGGGGTTCGTGTCTGCCGGCACCGGCTCGAAGCCTACGCCGTTGTCCCGCCGCGAGGTCGAGAAGATCCTCGCGGTCAAGAAGGAAGAGGTGAAGCCGCAGTTCCGACTCGGCTTCGAGGAGGGCGACGTGGTCCAGATCACGTCCGGGCCCTTCGCGGACTTCAACGGAACGATCAGCGAGATCAACGTCGATCAGAGCAAGCTGAAGGTGCTCGTCAACATCTTCGACCGGGAGACGCCGGTCGAGCTGGGCTTCGACCAGGTGTCGAAGGTCTGACCCGTCCGGTCCGGACGGGGATCAACCGAGGATGCGGGAGGCCGCCACCGAGCGGCCGTCGGGACCGCAGGAGGTGTAGGAGATGGCGAAGAAGAAGGTCCTCGCCGTCGTCAAGCTCCAGATCAGGGCCGGTCAGGCCACGCCCGCGCCGCCCGTCGGCACGGCCCTGGGGCAGCACGGCGTGAACATCATGGACTTCTGCCGGCAGTACAACGACGCGACCCAGCAGCTCGCCGGCCAGGTGATCCCGGTCGAGCTCACGATCTACGAGGATCGCTCGTTCTCGTTCGTGACCAAGCAGCCGCCGGCCGCTGAGCTCATCAAGGAGGCGGCCGGCATCGACAAGGGCTCGGGGGTCCCGAACCGCGAGAAGGTCGCGCACCTGTCCCAGGCTCAGGTGCGCACGATCGCGGAGCGGAAGATGGCCGACCTGAACGCGAACGACGTCGAGGCGGCGATGGCCATCATCTCGGGCACGGCCCGCAGCATGGGCGTGGAGGTGGACGCGTGAAGGGCAAGGGCAAGCGCTACGACGCGGCCGAAGGTCTCGTGGACCGCGAGCGTGAGTACCAGCCGGCCGAGGCGTTCCAGGTCCTGAAGTCGTTCCCCGACGCGCGTTTCGATGAGACGGTGGAGGTGGCGTTCCGTCTCGGGGTCGATACCCGCAAGGCCGATCAGGCGATCCGCGGCACCGTATCGCTGCCGAACGGCACCGGCCGCTCGGTCAGGGTGGGGGTGTTCGCGGTGGGCGAGAAGGCGAAGGAGGCTCAGGAGGCCGGCGCCGACGTCGTCGGCGGGGAGGAGCTCGTCGACGAGGTGCTCAAGGGCAACATCGACTTCGACGCCGCGGTCGCCACGCCGGATCTGATGGCCGCGGTCGGGAAGGCCGGACGCGTGCTGGGCCCCCGGGGCTTGATGCCGAACCCCAAGACGGGCACGGTCACGAACGACATCGCGAAGGCCGTGGCGGACATCAAGGGCGGCAAGGTGGAGTACCGCGCCGACCGCACCGGCAACGTCCACTGCGTGATCGGCAAGAAGTCGTTCGACGAGCAGGCGCTCCGAGAGAACTACCTGACCGTGGTCGACGAGGTACTGCGCTCGAAGCCCTCGGCCGCGAAGGGTCGCTACATCAAGAGCCTCGCGATCTCGACCACGATGGGGCCGAGCGTCCGGATCGATCCCGTGCACCCGAAGGGCATCGAGTCGGGCGCGCCCGTCTGACCCGCCGGCCGACGATGCGAGGGGCGCGGGCGAACCTCGCCCCCCTTGCGCTCGTGGGTGCGGCGATCGTGTTCGGGCTGTGGACCCTCCGGGCCGAGCTGGTCGACGTCGCCTACCCGAACGACGCGTCGATCCACGACTCGATGGTCCGCTGGGCCGCCCAGCGGATCCGGGAGGGCCACCTCCCGTTCGACGGCTGGTACCCGCCGCTGTCGCTCGGCGCCTCGCGGTTCCACCACTACCAGAGCCTGCCTCACATCCTGACCGGCGGCGCGTCCGTCCTGTTCGGCCCCGCGACGTTCCGGTGGTCGCTCTACCTCCTGCTCGCCGCCTGGCCGATCGCCGTCTACCTGGGCGCGCGGTTGTTCGATTTGGATCGCTGGTCCGCCGCGATCTCCGCCGTCCTGGCGCCGCTCGTGGCCAGCGCCGCCGGGCTGGGGTTCGAGTGGGGGAGCTACGTATGGCGCGGATCCGGGGTGTGGGCGCAGCTCTGGGGGATGTGGGCCCTGCCGTTCGCGTGGGCCCTCGGCTGGCGAGCGGTCTCGAGACGGGGAGGCATGGCGCCGGCCGCCGTCGCGATCGGGATCACGATCTGCCTGCACCTGCTGGTCGGATACCTCGCGCTGCTGGCCCTAGGCGTGTGGGTGGTGATCGCGCCCGCGGCGTTCGGCCGCAGGCTCCTGCGGGCGGTGCTCGTGGGGGTGGGTGGCCTCGCGGTCGCCACATGGATGCTGATCCCGCTGGTGACGGGCGCGGGGTGGACGATCCACGACGAGGCCTCGACGGGGACCTTCTACTACGACTCGTTCGGGGCGTCGAGGATCCTGGGATGGCTCGTCCGCGGGCAGCTGTTCGACGCCCGGAGGTGGGTCGGGACGATCAGCTTGCTGGCGCTGCTCGGGGTGGTCGCTGCGGTCGTGCGCTGGCGCAGAGACGAGGCGGGACGGGCCCTTACCGGGGTCGGTCTCCTCAGCCTGCTGCTGTTCTTCGGCAGACCGACGATCGGCTGGGCGATCGACCTGCTCCCCGGCGCCGAGGACCTCTTCCTGCGTCGTTACATCGTCGGCGTTCATCTGGCCGGCATCCTCCTGGCCGGGTCGGGGACGGCCTGGGCCGCTCGGGCGATCCGTGACCGGCTGCGGGTCTGGGCGCCCGCCCTCAGGCCGGCCTTGGTGCTCGGTGCGTTCGCCGCGGTCGTGGCCCTGGCGCTCACGCCGGCGGTGTTCGAGCGGGCGTGGTTCGAGCGGACCGGGGCGCGATGGATCGGGGAGCAGCGGATCGCGGACGCGAGCGACGGCGCCGCCTTCGCGCGGCTGGTGGAGCGCGCGGAGTCGTCGGCTCCCGGCCGCGTGTTCGCAGGGCTCCGGTCCCGCGGCGGATCCATCTTCAAGATCGGACAGGTGCCCGCGTACATCTGGTTGCTCAGGACCGACGCCGACGGCCTGGGCTTCACGCGGCCCACCTGGTCGTTGATGTCGGGGGCCGAGGCGCGGTTCGATCCCGGTCGCCGGTCGCACCACGATCTGTTCGGCGTCCGCTACGTGATCGCGCCCCGAGAGCAGGAGCCGGTCGCCGCGACGGGCCTCGTGGCCACCGACGGTCCGTTCGGCCTGTGGGAGGTCGACGGCGCCGGACCGCTCCGCGTAGTCGACACCACCGAGCCGATCACGGCGGACCGCGACGATCTCACGACGGCGACCTCGGGCTTCCTTCGTTCGGACCTCCCGGATCTGGGCAGGTATCCGACGGTGGCGTTCGGCGGGCGGCCGCCGGCGCCGCCGACCCTCGCGGAGGGCGAGGACCCCGCCGGTCCGGCCGGCGAGGTGCTCGGGTCGGCGGCGAGCTCCGCCGACGGCCGGTTCGGCGGACGCGTCCGTGCCGATCGCCCCGCGGTGGTCGCACTGGCGGCGTCGTTCGATCCCCGCTGGAAGGCGACGGTCGACGGCAGGCCCGTCGCGGTCCAGATGCTGGCCCCCGCCCTCGTCGGCGTGCCGGTGCCGGCGGGGGAGCACCGCGTCGAGTTCGCCTACGAGCCGATCTCGGCGTGGGCGTACGCGCTGTGGTTCGCGCTCGGCGCCGTAGCCGTCTGGTTGCTCGCGCTCATCGATCGGCGCTGGCGTCCCGAGCCCGGCCCCGAGGTCGGCGCGGAGCCGACGCCCGAGGTTCGCTTGTCGCAGCCGGAGGTGGCCCGGTAACCTCAAACGCGCCGCAGACAGCAGGGGCGTCAACGCGTAATCCCCAACGGCAGCATCACCGGCCGACGGGGTACCTGCCGAGGCTCACGAGGCACGCGCCGAGCGCGTTCCCGCCGTCTGCGGGGACGCGTTCATTCATGAGGAGGCGCGATGCCCAAGGCTGAGAAGGTCGAGCGGGTCGGCGAGCTGAAGGAACGGATCGAGGGTTCCCAGGCGCTCCTGCTCACCGAGTACCGCGGCCTATCGGTCTCGGAGATCTCGGAGCTCCGGCGGTCGCTCGCCGAGGGCGGCACCAGCTTCGCGGTGGTCAAGAACACGCTGATGCGACGCGCCGTGTCGGATGCCGGGGTGGCGGACCTGGAGCCGTTCCTGCAGGGGCCGTCGGCGGTCGCGTTCGTTTCCGGCGATCCCGTCGCCGCAGCCAAGAAGGTGGTGGAGGCGGCCAAGCGGTTCCCCACCCTCGTGTTGAAGGCCGGCTACCTCGACGGGAAGGTGCTCTCGGCGGGCGAGGCGAACGCCCTCGCCGAGCTCGAGTCCCGTGAGGTCATGCTCTCGAGGGTCGCCGGGATGCTGAAGAGCGAGATGTCGCGGGCCGCGGCGGTGTTCGTCGCGGCCCCGTCCAGGTTCCGCTCGCTGCTCGAGGCCTTCAGGGAGAAGCTCCCCGGCGACGAGGCGGAGCCACCGGCCGAGCCGGCCGAGCCCGAGGCAGAGACGGCGGCACCACCGGACGAGCCGGAGGCGGCGGCGGCGGTACCAGCGGCCGAGCCGGCGGCAGAGGCTCCTGCGGATACCCAGACGGAACCCGACGACGGGGAAGGGAAGGTTTGACGATGGCGAAGCTCGGTACGGAGGACCTGCTGGAGCAGTTCAAGGGGATGACCCTCCTGGAGCTGTCCGAGTTCATCAAGGCGTTCGAGGAGGCGTTCGACGTGCAGGCCGCGGCGGCCGCCCCGGTGATGGTCGCCGCCCAGGGTGGTGTCGGCGGCGACGCCGGCGGCGCCGAGGAGGAGCAGACGGAGTTCGACGTGATCCTCGCCGGCGCCGGAGACAAGAAGATCCAGGTGATCAAGGAGGTGCGCGCGCTGACGAGCCTCGGGCTGAAGGAGGCCAAGGACCTCGTCGACGGGGCTCCCAAGCCCGTCCTGGAGCGCGTCAACAAGGAGACGGCCGATAAGGCGAAGGAGGCCCTCGAGGGCGCCGGCGCCACGGTCGAGATCAAGTAGCCGCCTCCGAACGGACGTCCGGTGGCGGGGCCCGGCCGGCCCCGCCCCGACGCGTTCGCTCGACGCCGGCGCCCGGCGACGCCGTGCTATCGTTCGTCGTTCGGTCGCCCGTCCGAGATGGGGTCTCATGGCAGCAGACGACGGCAGCCATCTGGGGAGCCGCCTGCGCGCGGCGCGTCTGGGTGCCGGGCTCAGCCAGTCGCGCCTCGAGGAGCTGTCCGGGATCCCCAAGGCCCGGCTCTCCCGTTACGAGAACGGCCGCGTGGAGCCGTCGATCCGGACGCTCACCAGGCTCGCGCGCGCCCTGGACGTCTCCGAGGCATCGCTCCTCGGCGACCGCGACGCCGCGATCGACGGGTTCTTCGCCGTGTTGGATCGACGAGGCGTCCGGATCGCCTCGCCGGAGCAGGGGGCCCGCCTGGCCCATGCCGTCGCCGACATGATCGAGGCCCGCGGCGGCATCGAGGCCGTTTCGAGCCCGGCGACCGACCCGACCCCGTCCGGTCGGCATGCCCGCGACGGCACCACGGCCGGTGCCGGCGTTCCCTGACCTCGTCTGATGCCCGACGCGGCACCGATGGCCGGCGTGCGGGTCGCGCCCCTCGAGGTTCACGCCGACCTCCGCGGGTCCTTCGTGGAGCTCCATCGTCGGAGCCGCCTGAACGACCTGCCGCCGATGGTCCAGGCGAACCTGTCGAGATCGGGCCCGGGCGTGCTGCGCGGCCTGCACTTCCACCGGCTCCAGTCCGATCTCTGGGTGCCGCTCGAGGGCCGGGCCACGGTGGGCCTGTACGACCTGCGGGCGGGCTCGCCGAGCCGGGGCCGGGCCGCGACCCTCGAGCTGGACGCCGCTCGACCGGAGGCCCTGTACATCCCCGCCGGCGTGGCCCACGGGTTCGCGACCGTGAGGGGGTTCGCCCTGGTGTACCTGGTGGACAGGGAGTACTCCGCCGACGACGAGTGGGGCCTCGCGTGGGACGACCCCGGCGTGGGGATCGCCTGGGACCTGCCCGAGCCGGTGCTGTCCGAGCGGGACCGGACCAACCCCTCGCTCGCCGAGGCCCTGATCGACCCTCCGACCTTTGCCTCGGGACCGCCCGAGCTGGGTTGACCCCGACCCGGTGACGGCGTACGCTTCCGGGCCTGCCCTGCCCGGGGCCTCGGCAGGCGCGGTTGACTGCGCCTGCATCCATGCGTACACTGCTCGTTTGCCGTGCCGTCCACCGCGCTTCGCTGTGCGCCAGCTCTGTCTCCTGGGAGGGATCGTTCTTGCCTGACCAGCTCGTCCCTGTCCGTGAACGTGTCAGCTTCTCCAAGCTCGACGAGGTGCTGGGGCTCCCCGACCTCGTGGGCATCCAGCGGGAGTCGTTCGACTGGCTCCTCTCAGAGGGACTGAAGGAGGTCCTGGAAGAGGTCTCGCCCATCGAGGACTTCACCGAGCAGTTCCAGCTCTACTTCGGCCGGCACCAGTTCAAGGAGGTCAAGGCGACCGAGGAGGAGTGCCGGGACAAGGACATCACCTACAGCCAGCCGCTCTTCGTCGAGGCCACCTTCGTGAACAAGGTGACCGGCGAGATCAAGGAGCAGGAAGTCTTCATGGGGGACTTCCCGATCATGACCGAGCGGGGCACCTTCATCATCAACGGGACCGAGCGCGTGGTCGTCTCGCAGCTCGTCCGCTCACCCGGCGTGTACTTCAGCAAGGAGCCGGACAAGACCTCTGACCGCGACATCTACGTCGCGAAGATCATCCCGGGACGCGGCGCATGGCTGGAGTTCGACGTCGACAAGAAGGACACGGTCGGGGTTCGGATCGACCGCAAGCGTCGTCAGAGCGTGACGGTGCTGCTCAAGGCGCTGGGATGGACCGCCGCCGAGATCCTCGCCCTGTTCGACGACGCGCCCTCCATCCAGCTAACCCTGGAGAAGGATCACGTCGAGACGCAGGAGGAGGCGCTGGAGGACATCTACCGCAAGCTGCGCCCCGGCGAGCCGCCGACGGCCGACTCGGCGCGCACCTTGCTCGAGAACCTCTTCTTCAACCCGAAGCGCTACGACCTGGCGCGCGTGGGTCGCCACAAGGTCGACAAGAAGCTCGGCCCTGCGGCCGGAGACGCGCCGAAGCAGCTGCGCGCGCACGCGAAGGCGATCGGCGAGCTCGACAACCCGGACAAGAAGGCCTGGGAGCAGGTCCGCTACCGCGTGTTCTCCGAGCTCCAGAGGTCCGAGACCGGAGCGGGCGCCCCCAAGCACAAGGCGATCCTCACCTACGAGGACATCATCAAGACCGTCCGCTACCTCGTGAAGCTGCACGCCGGCGAGGAGGGGTACGACGCCGACGACATCGACCACTTCGGCAACAGGCGGCTGCGTTCGGTCGGCGAGCTGATCCAGAACCAGATCAGGATCGGGCTGTCCCGGATGGAGCGTGTGGTCAAGGAGCGCATGACCACGCAGGACGTCGAGGCGATCACGCCCCAGACCCTGATCAACATCCGTCCGGTGGTGGCGTCGATCAAGGAGTTCTTCGGGACGTCTCAGCTGTCCCAGTTCATGGACCAGACGAACACCCTCGCCGGTCTGACCCACAAGCGCAGGCTCTCCGCGCTGGGCCCCGGTGGCCTCTCGCGCGAGCGAGCGGGCTTCGAGGTGCGCGACGTCCACCCGTCGCACTACGGCCGGATGTGCCCGATCGAGACGCCCGAGGGTCCCAACATCGGTCTGATGGGATCGCTCTCGACGTACGGGCGGATCAACGGGTTCGGGTTCATCGAGACGCCGTACCGGCGGGTCGTGGGCGGCAAGGTGACCGACAAGATCGACTACCTGTCCGCCGACGAGGAGGACAAGCACGTCATCGCACAGGCGAACGCTCCCATCGACAGGCTCGGCAGGTTCACCGAGCCCACGGTCTTGGTGCGGCGCAAGGGCGGCGAGGTGGACTCGGTCCCTCCCGGCGAGGTCGACTACATGGACGTCTCGCCGAAGCAGCTCGTGTCGGTCGCGGCGGCCCTGATCCCCTTCCTGGAGCACGATGACGCGAACCGCGCCCTGATGGGCGCCAACATGCAGCGCCAGGCCGTGCCGCTGCTCCGCTCCGAGGCGCCGCTCGTCGGGACCGGCGTGGAGTTCCGCGCCGCGGTGGACGCCGGCGACGTCGTCATCACGCTCGAGGCGGGGACGGTGGAGGACGTCTCAGCCGACGAGATCGTGGTCAAGGAGCGCACCGGCGACCTCCGCACGTACGGCCTGCTGAAGTTCCGCCGCTCGAACCAGGGCACGAACATCAACCAGAAGCCGATCGTCAGCGTCGGCGACCGGGTGGCCAAGGGCCAGGTGATCGCGGACGGGCCTTCCACGGAGGCGGGCGAGATCGCCCTGGGCAAGAACCTCGTCGTCGCCTACATGCCTTGGGAGGGACATAACTACGAGGACGCGATCATCATCTCCGAGCGCCTGGTCAAGGACGACCTCCTCACATCGATCCACATCGAGGAGCACGAGGTCGACGCCCGCGACACGAAGCTCGGAGCCGAGGAGATCACGCGGGACATCCCGAACGTCTCCGAGGAGATCCTGAAGGACCTCGACGAGCGCGGGATCGTCCGGATCGGTGCCGAGGTCAACCCGGGCGACTACCTGGTCGGCAAGGTCACGCCCAAGGGCGAGACGGAGCTCACTCCGGAGGAGCGTCTGCTCCGCGCGATCTTCGGCGAGAAGGCGCGGGAGGTGCGCGACACCTCGCTGAAGGTGCCGCACGGCGAGCAGGGCAAGGTGATCGGGGTCCGCGTGTTCAGCCGCGACGACGGTGACGAGCTCTCGCCGGGCGTGAATCAACTGGTCCGCGTGTACGTGGCCCAGAAGCGGAAGATCTCCGACGGCGACAAGCTGGCGGGCCGCCACGGGAACAAGGGCGTGATCTCGACGATCCTCCCGGAGGAGGACATGCCCTTCCTCGAGGACGGGACGCCGGTCGACATCATCTTGAACCCGCTCGGGGTGCCGTCGCGGATGAACCTGGGCCAGGTGCTGGAGGCGCACCTCGGTTACGCGTCCCTGGTGGGCTTCACGAAGGATGGGGTCGACCATCCGGGTCCCGTCCACGTGTCGACGCCGGTGTTCGACGGCGCCCGTGAGGGCGAGATCCTGGATGCGATCCGGAGCTCGCACCCGAACGCGGACGGGCGCAAGCTGATCGACGACGTCGGCAAGGCCCGGCTCTTCGACGGTCGGTCGGGCCAGCCGTTCGAGGAGCCCGTCACGGTCGGCGTCGCATACATCCTGAAGCTGCTCCACCTCGTGGACGACAAGATCCACGCCCGGTCGACCGGTCCGTACTCGATGATCACGCAGCAGCCGCTGGGCGGGAAGGCCCAGTTCGGCGGCCAGCGGTTCGGTGAGATGGAGGTCTGGGCCCTCGAGGCCTACGGCGCCGCGTACGCCCTGCAGGAGCTGCTGACGATCAAGTCCGACGACGTCTTGGGACGCGTGAAGGTCTACGAGGCGATCGTCAAGGGCGAGAACATCCCTGAGCCAGGGATCCCCGAGTCCTTCAAGGTCCTGATCAAGGAGATGCAGTCCCTGTGTCTGAACGTGGAGGTCCGTTCCAGCTCGGGCGAGGAGATCGAGCTGCGGGAGACCGACGAGGACGTGTTCCGGGCCGCCGAGGAGCTCGGCATCGACCTGTCCCGTCGGGAGCCGGCCGGGGCGGACTTCGATTGAGGCTCGGTGAGGGCGGACCTCGAGCGGGTCTCGGGAACACGCGAGCGTTGAACCTGGTGGAAGGCGAGCCACGCCCACGGGGCGCAAGGGAGGCGAGCTGCTAAGTGCTGGACGTCAACTACTTCGATGAGCTCCGGATCGGCCTGGCCACCGCGGACCAGATCCGTGCGTGGTCCAACGGCGAGGTCAAGAAGCCGGAGACCATCAACTACCGGACGCTGAAGCCGGAGAAGGACGGCCTGTTCTGCGAGCGGATCTTCGGGCCGACGCGGGACTGGGAGTGCCACTGCGGCAAGTACAAGCGTGTTCGGTTCAAGGGGATCATCTGCGAACGGTGCGGGGTCGAGATCACGCGCAGCAAGGTCCGGCGCGACCGGATGGGCCACATCGAGCTGGCCGCGCCCGTGACCCACATCTGGTACTTCAAGGGCGTCCCGAGCCGCCTCGGCTACCTGCTCGACCTGGCCCCGAAGGACCTCGAGAGGATCATCTACTTCGCGGCGTACGTGATCACCCGGGTCGACGAGGACCGCAGGCACAAGGACCTCCCCGAGATCGAGTCCGAGCTCGAGGGCGAGAAGAAGGACATCGACGCGGACCGGGACGACTGGATCAAGCGTCGCCTGTCCGAGCTGGAGGACCGGCTGAAGGAGCTCGAGGGCGAGGGCGCGAAGGGCGCCCAGCTCTCCGCGGCCAAGCGCGAGGCACAGCGCGAGATCGAGCGCCGGACCGAGGAGGCGGCCCGCGACGCCCAGCACCTCGACGACGTCCTGTCCGCGTTCAAGGGCCTGTCCGTCAAGCAGCTCGTCGCCGACGACGCCGTGTACCGCTCCCTCCGGGAGCGCTTCGGCGACTACTTCGAGGGCGGGATGGGCGCCGAGGCGATCAAGCGCCTCCTCCAGGACTACGACGTGGATGCCGAGGCCGGGTCGCTCCGCGACCAGATCGAGAACGGCAAGGGCACGCGACGGCTCAAGGCGATCAAGCGCCTGAAGGTCGTGTCGAACTTCGTCGAGGGGCGCTCGACGCCGCTCGGCATGGTGCTGGACGCCGTTCCGGTCATCCCGCCGGACCTGCGGCCCATGGTGCAGCTGGACGGCGGCCGGTTCGCGACGTCGGACCTGAACGACCTGTACCGGCGTGTCATCAACCGGAACAACCGGCTGAAGCGACTGCTGGACCTGCAGGCGCCCGAGATCATCGTCAACAACGAGAAGCGGATGCTGCAGGAGGCCGTGGACGCCCTGTTCGACAACGGCCGGCGCGGCCGCCCGGTCACGGGACCCGGCAACCGCCCGCTGAAGTCGCTGTCGGACATGCTCAAGGGCAAGCAGGGCCGCTTCCGCCAGAACCTGCTGGGCAAGCGGGTGGACTACTCGGGCCGCTCGGTGATCGTCGTCGGCCCGGAGCTCCGTCTGCACCAGTGCGGGCTGCCGAAGCAGATGGCGCTGGAGCTCTTCAAGCCGTTCGTCATGAAGCGGCTCGTCGACCAGAACCTGGCGCAGAACATCAAGAGCGCCAAGCGCATGGTGGAGCGCGCCCGCCCGCAGGTGTGGGACGTCCTCGAGGAGGTCATCCGCGAGCACCCGGTCCTGCTGAACCGGGCGCCGACCCTTCACCGGCTCGGGATCCAGGCGTTCGAGCCGGTCCTGGTCGAGGGCAAGGCGATCAAGATCCACCCGCTCGTGTGCGCGGCGTTCAACGCCGACTTCGACGGGGACCAGATGGCGGTCCACGTACCGCTGTCCGCCGAGGCGCAGGCCGAGGCGCGGATCCTGATGCTGTCGACGAACAACATCCTCTCGCCGGCCCACGGGCGTCCGATCGCGACGCCGACCCAGGACATGGTCCTTGGGATGTACTACCTGACGCTCGCGATCGACGACGACGTCAAGGACGAGGTCATCCCCGCGTTCGGCTCTCCGGCCGAAGCCTTGCTCGCCTACGACCAGGGGTACCCGTTGCACCGGCCGGTCAGGATCCGGCTCGAGGGCAAGGCGCTGCCGCCCGAGCTGACGCCGGAGCGTGAGGACGGCGACGTCCGGACGCCGGTGATCCGCACGACGATCGGGCGGATCATCTTCAACCAGGCGTTCCCGGACGACTTCGAGTACCGCAACCAGCACGTCTTGAAGGGCGACGTGGCTCGGTTCGTCGACGAGACCGTGCACCGGTACGACCGTGCCACGGTCGAGCAGGTGCTCGACAACCTGAAGAACCTCGGCTTCCACTACGCGACCCGCGCGGGCGTGACGTTGGGGGTCGAAGACGTCACGACCCCGTCGGACAAGGCCAAGATCCTGGACGAGCACGAGAAGCGCGCATCCAAGGTCGAGACCCAGTACCGCAAGGGGATCATCACCGACGACGAGCGGCGTCAGGAGCTGATCGAGATCTGGACGCAGGCCACGGACGACGTGAAGGAGGCCATGGAGGCGCAGTTCGGCGTCACGAACCCGATCTTCATGATGGCCAACTCCGGAGCCCGCGGGAACATCATGCAGATCCGGCAGCTGGCGGGCATGCGCGGCCTGGTCGCCAACCCGAAGGGTGAGATCATCCCGCGGCCGATCAAGTCCAACTTCCGCGAGGGTCTCTCCGTGCTCGAGTACTTCATCTCGACGCACGGCGCCCGCAAGGGGCTGGCCGACACCGCGCTGCGGACGGCAGACTCCGGGTACCTGACGCGGCGCCTGGTCGACGTCGCCCAGGAGCTGATCGTGCGTGAGGACGACTGCGGCTCTGATCGCAGCATCCCGGTCGCGGTCAACGTGGTCCGTCCCGACGGATCGTCGGTGCGCGCGCCCCACGTCGA
Source organism: Actinomycetota bacterium (assembly GCA_046330185.1). Lineage (GTDB taxonomy): Bacteria > Actinomycetota > UBA4738 > UBA4738 > HRBIN12 > DATBLY01. Next base: position 53,152 of record JAXLTF010000005.1, on the reverse strand, counting down.
CACGAGCCTGTTCGGCCGCGTCCTGGCCGAGGACGTGAAGGTGGGCGGGAAGAAGATCGCCCAGGCGGGCGAGGAGCTGACGGACGAGCTCACCGAGGCCGTGGTGGTCTCTGGCGTCGAGTCGGTCCAGGTCCGCTCCGTCGTGACCTGCGAGGCGGAGGTGGGCGTGTGCCGTCTCTGCTACGGGCGCAACCTGGCCAGCGGGCGGCTCGTGGACATCGGCGAGTCGGTCGGGATCATCGCCGCTCAGTCGATCGGCGAGCCCGGTACGCAGCTCACGATGAGGACGTTCCACACCGGCGGGATCGCCGGTGAGGACATCACGCACGGCCTGCCTCGTGTGGTCGAGCTGTTCGAGGCACGCAAGCCGAAGGGCGAGGCGCAGATCACCGAGCTCTCCGGCGTCGTCGCGATCGAGGACGACGAGGAGAAGCACGTCCGGCGGATCCGCGTGACGTCAGAGGACGACGACATGGTCGAGTACCCGGTCTCGTACCGGGCGCGCCTGACCGTGTCCGACGGCGACGCGGTCGTCGTCGGCCAGCAGCTCACCGAGGGCTCGGTCAACCCGCACGAGAAGCTGCGGGTCGAGGGCGTCATGGCGCTGCAGCTCCACATGGTGGAGGAGGTCCAGCAGGTCTACCGGAGCCAGGGCGTCACGATCCACGACAAGCACATCGAGCTGATCGCCCGGCAGATGCTGCGCAAGGTCCACATCATCGAGCCCGGGGGCTCGGAGTTCCTGCCCGGCGACATGGTGTCGCGACGCGCGTTCGAGGAGCGCAACGCCGAGATCGTGGAGGATGGGGGCGTCCCGGCATCGGCCCGGCCGGTGCTGCTCGGCATCACGAAGGCGTCCCTGGCTACGGACTCGTGGTTGTCCGCCGCCTCCTTCCAGGAGACGACGCGGGTGCTCACCGACGCGGCGATCGGCGCCAGGTCGGACCCGCTGCTCGGTCTGAAGGAGAACGTGATCATCGGCAAGCTGATCCCCGCCGGAACGGGCATGCACCGGTACCGCAACGTGCAGGTGCGGATCAAGCCCGAGGCGATCCCGGAGTACTGGCTCGCCCGCCAGCGGGAGATGGCCGAGGCGGCCGCGATCGAGGACGGGGAACCGGCGCTCGTTGGTCTGACCCGAGAGCAGGCCGAGCAGATGCTCGGTGGATCGCTGTCGTCCGCGTCCGCGTCCGCCTCCGAGGACGAGTAGCCGAACGCGGGATCCGGATCGGATCCGGGCCGGCCGGAGATCTCCGGCCGGCCCGTCCGCACCACCGTTCCTCAGCCAGCCGCCAGGCTAAGCAGCTCGGCGTGGACCGGCGCCGAGCCGGCCAGGATGCTGCCGACCAGGACGTCCGGACCTCCGATCCAGTCGGTGACCATGCCCCCGGCCTCGCGGATCAAGATCGTGCCCGCCGCCACGTCCCAAGGCGCAAGCGCGAGCTCGAAGAAGCCGTCGAAGACGCCGGCCGCCACCCATGCCAGGTCGAGGGCGGCGGCTCCCGGCCTGCGGAGGTCCTCGAAGCGGGCGAGCGCCCCGGCGAACGTGGCCAGGTACTGGTCCAGCAGATCCGCCTTCCGTCGGAAGGGGAACCCCGTCCCCACGATCGCCTCCGCCACGGGTCGGTCGGACACGCTCATCGGCACCTCGGTGCCGTCGGGTCGCACGTGCCACGCGCCGACGCCCAGGCCGGCCCGGTAGGTGTCGCCCATGAAGGGGGCGTGCACGGCCCCGGCCACAGGGGTCGAGCCCCGTATCAGCGCGACGGACACCGCGACGACGGGGAACCCGTGGAGGAAGTTCGCGGTCCCGTCCAGGGGATCGACGAGCCAGTACGCGTCCCCGCGCCGGCCGCCGCTCTCCTCACCGACGACCGGGACCGAAGGGGTGGCCCGGGCGAGCCTGGCCGCGATCGCGGCCTCGCTGGCCCGGTCCACCGCCGTCACGTAGTCGCCGGCTCCCTTGCGCTCGGCTCCCCCGGGGGCCACGGGTTCGGCCGCCAGGATCGTTCGGCCGCCCGCCCGTGCGGCCATCTCGGCGACCCTGGCCAGGTCCGCGGGATCGGCTTCGGCCATCCACGGGAAGGTACCCGAACCGGTAGCGGACGGGCAGTGGGTCAGTTCGAACCGACCCACTACGAGCGGACGGCCCAGGTTGACAGTCCATGCGTGTGACCTGTAGTTTTGCTGGTCGCGCCCCGGCTTGGCGGGCCAGCAGGCGCGCCTGTCTCCATCCGGAGTAGGACCCGATGCGTTGCGCCTTCCGCGTCGCGTGCCGGGAACCCGGCTCGCGGGTCTGGGTGGTCAGCCCGACCCCGGTGTTTGACAACGACAGAGTGCAGACGAGGCAACCATGCCCACCATCCAACAGCTGGTTCGGAAGGGCCGCGAGCGCCCGAAGAAGCGGACCAAGAGCCCGGCGCTCAAGGGTTCCGGGCAACGGCGCGGCGTCTGCACCCGTGTCTACACCACGACCCCGAAGAAGCCGAACTCGGCCCTGCGCAAGGTGGCGCGCGTCCGGCTCTCGACCGGCCTCGAGGTCACGGCCTACATCCCGGGCGTCGGCCACAACCTCCAGGAGCACTCGATCGTGCTCGTCCGCGGCGGCCGTGTCCGCGACCTGCCGGGCGTCCGCTACAAGATCATCCGCGGCACGCTCGACACGGCCGGCGTGAAGGACCGCCGCCAGGCTCGCTCGCGCTACGGCGCGAAGAAGGGCGCCGAGTAGCCATGCCGCGCAAGGGCGCCGCCGACCGCCGGGAGATCCTGCCCGATCCCGTCTACCAGAACCCGCTGGTGACGCAGCTGATCAACAAGGTGCTGCTGCACGGGAAGAAGACGGTCGCCGAACGCACCGTCTACAAGGCGCTCGAGGTGATCTCGGAGCGCACCGCGAACGACCCGGTGATCACGCTGAAGAAGGCCGTCGAGAACGTGCGTCCGATGCTCGAGGTCAAGTCCCGCCGGGTCGGCGGCGCCTCCTACCAGGTGCCGGTCGAGGTCAAGCCCCAGCGGGGGACGACGCTCGCCCTGCGGTGGCTCGTGAACTACAGCCGGGCGCGTCGCGAGTCGTCCATGGCGGACCGGTTGGTCGCCGAGATCATGGACGCCGCCAACGGGACGGGGACCTCGGTCAAGCGACGCGAGGACATGCACAAGATGGCCGAGGCGAACCGAGCGTTCGCGCATTACCGATGGTGATCGAAGGGGAACGTCGAGCCGGCCTCTCGGGGCCGGTTCGTGGTGAGTGGGGGATGCGCTGATGGCGGTCCCCGCGGAGACGATGCAGGTGACGCAGACCGAACAGGACGTCAAGGGTCGGCCCGGCGCGGGCCTGGATATCCGCGAGTACCCGCTTGCCCGCACGCGCAACATCGGGATCATGGCTCACATCGACGCGGGCAAGACCACGACGACCGAGCGGATCCTGTACTACACCGGCAAGGCCTACAAGATCGGCGAGGTTCACGAGGGCACCGCGCAGATGGACTGGATGGTCCAGGAGCGCGAGCGCGGGATCACGATCACGTCCGCCGCGACCACCTGCCAGTGGAAGGGCCACTGGATCAACATCATCGACACCCCCGGCCACGTCGACTTCACGGTCGAGGTGGAGCGGAGCCTCCGGGTCCTGGACGGGGCGGTCGCGGTGTTCGACTCGGTCGCCGGCGTCGAGCCTCAGACCGAGACCGTGTGGCGACAGGCCGACCGCTACCGCGTTCCCAGGATCTGCTTCGTGAACAAGATGGATCGCACGGGCGCCGACTTCGGTCGGACCGTCGACATGATCGTCGAGCGTCTCAACGCGGATCCCCTGGTCCTGCAGCTCCCGTGGGGCACCGAGGCCGACTTCCACGGGGTGATCGATCTCGTGGAGATGAAGGGCCATCACTGGGCAGGCGAGATGGGCGAGGAGTGGAAGGACACCGACATCCCGCAGGAGCACGTGGCGGCCGCCAAGGCGGCCCATCGGGAGCTGTTCGAGAAGCTGGCGGACCACGACGAGTCCCTGATGGAGAAGTTCGTGCACGAGCAGGAGCCCACCGTCGAGGAGCTGCGCCGCGCCATCCGCCGCGCGACCCTCGCGGGCGAGGGCGTGCCGGTCCTGGTGGGCTCCGCGTTCAAGAACAAGGGGGTCCAGCCGCTCCTGGACGCGATCGTGCAGTACCTGCCGTCCCCGCTGGATGTGCCGGCCGTCGAGGGCACGACGCCGGCCGGCGAGGAGGTCGTGCGCCACGCGAGCGACGACGAGCCGTTCTCGGCACTCGCCTTCAAGATCATGTCCGACCCATACGTCGGCCGCCTCACGTACCTGCGCGTGTACTCGGGGGTCCTCAAGGCCGGATCGCACGTGGTGGACTCCACCAAGGACCGCAAGGAGCGGATCGGACGCATCCTGCAGATGCATGCGAACCACCGCGAGGACAAGGACGCCGCGTACACCGGGGACATCGTCGCGGTCGTGGGCTTGAAGCACGCGACCACCGGCGACACGATCTGCGACCCCGCCGAGCCGGTCATCCTGGAGACGATCAGCTTCCCGACGCCGGTGATCTCGGTCGCCGTCGAGCCGAAGACGAAGGCCGACCAGGACAAGCTCGGCAACGGCCTGGCGAAGCTGGCCGACGAGGATCCAACGTTCGTCGTGAAGTACGACGACGAGACCGGCCAGACCGTGATCTCGGGCATGGGCGAGCTGCACCTCGACATCCTGGTGGACCGCCTCAAGCGTGAGTTCAGCGTGGACGCGAACGTGGGCAAGCCGCAGGTCGCCTACCGCGAGACGATCCGCCGCGAGGCCCACAAGGTCGAGGCGCGGTTCGTGCGGCAGACCGGTGGTCGCGGTCAGTTCGGCCACGTCGTGATCGACCTGGAGCCGACGGGTCCCGGCGGGGGCTACGAGTTCGTGAACAGGATCGTCGGGGGGAAGATCCCACGCGAGTACATCCCGTCCGTCGACCAGGGGATCCAGGAGGCGCTGGACAACGGCGTCCTGGCCGGCTACCCGATGGTGGACGTACGCGCGACGCTGATCGACGGGTCGTTCCACGAGGTCGATTCCTCGGAGATGGCCTTCAAGATCGCGGGCTCGATGGCGGTGAAGGAGGCGGCGCGGCGCGCCGACCCGGTGCTGCTGGAGCCGGTGATGGAGTTCGAGGTGACGACCCCCGAGGCCTTCATGGGGGACGTCATGGGCGACGTGACGGCGCGCCGGGGGCGCATCGAACGGATCGACGACCGGGGCGGCCAGAAGTCCATCCTGGTCCTGGTGCCGCTCGCCGAGCTGTTCGGATACGCGACCGAGCTCCGCTCGCGGACCCAGGGTCGCGCCGCGCACAGCCCGATGCAGCTGCACGCCTACAACGAGGTGCCAGCGCAGATCGCGAAGGAGATCGTCGCCCGGGTGACCGGGGAGTAAGCCCGGGGCCGGGCGAGGGGAGGGAACGACCAGATGGGCAAGAAGAAGTTCGAGCGCACGAAGCCGCACGTCAACATCGGCACGATGGGCCACATCGACCACGGCAAGACGACGCTCACGGCGGCGATCACCAAGCGCCAGGCCGACAAGGGCATGGCCGAGTTCACGCCGTTCGACGAGATCGACAAGGCTCCGGAGGAGCGCGAGCGCGGCATCACGATCGCGATCGCCCACGTGGAGTACGAGACCGCCAACCGGCACTACGCCCACGTCGACATGCCAGGGCACGCCGACTACATCAAGAACATGATCACCGGGGCCGCTCAGATCGACGGCGCCATCCTGGTGGTCTCGGCGGCAGACGGCCCGATGCCCCAGACCCGCGAGCACGTCCTGCTCGCGCGCCAGGTGGGCGTCCCCTACATCGTGGTGGCGCTGAACAAGTGCGACATGGTCGATGACCCCGAGCTCTTGGAGCTCGTGGAGCTCGAGGTGCGCGAGCTGCTCACCTCCTACGAGTTCCCCGGCGACGACACCCCCGTGATCCAGGTATCGGCGCTGAAGGCCCTCGAGGGCGACGAGGCCTGGGGTGCCAAGGTCGACGAGCTGCTCGAGGCCTGCGACACCTACATCGCCGAGCCGGTGCGCGAGACCGACAAGCCGTTCCTGATGCCGATCGAGGACGTGTTCTCGATCACCGGGCGCGGCACCGTGGTCACCGGCCGGGTCGAGCAGGGGCGCCTGGCCAAGATGTCCGAGGTCGAGATCGTGGGGATCCGCGACACCCGAAAGACCACGGCGACCGACCTCGAGATGTTCCGCAAGCTGCTCGACGAGGTCCAGGCCGGCGACAACGTGGGGATCCTGCTGCGCGGGATCGACAAGGACGAGGTCGAGCGCGGCCAGGTGCTCGCCACCCCGGGCTCGATCACCCCCCACACGAACTTCACGGCCCAGGTCTACGTGCTGTCCAAGGACGAGGGCGGGCGCCACACGCCGTTCTTCAACGGCTACCGCCCCCAGTTCTACTTCCGCACGACCGACGTCACCGGCACCGCGAACCTGCCCGAGGGCGTCGAGATGGTGATGCCGGGCGACAACGTCGAGATGACGGTCGAGCTGATCGCCCCGATCGCCATGGAGGAGGGCCTGCGCTTCGCGATCCGCGAGGGCGGGCGCACCGTGGGCGCCGGCCGCGTCACGAAGATCCTGAAGTAGGCGACGGAGCGGACGGGAGAGAAGGCGCGACGTGGCAGGACCGAAGATCCGCATCAAGCTCCGGGCGTACGACCACCGGATGCTGGACGTGGCCGCTCGAGACATCGTCGAGCACGTGACCCGGACCGGCGCCAGGGTCGTGGGCCCGGTGCCGCTTCCGACCGAGCGCCGTATCTACACGGTGATCCGGTCGCCGCACAAGTACAAGGACTCGCGCGAGCACTTCCAGATGCTCACGCACAAGCGGTTGATCGACATCGTCGACGCGACCTCCAAGACGGTGCAGGAACTCCAACGCCTGAACCTCTCGGCCGGGGTCGACATCGAGATCAAGCTCTAGGGGACGCATGGCTGAGGTGAAAGGCATCTTGGGAGAGAAGCTGGGGATGACCCAGATCTTCGAGGACACCCGTGCCGTGCCGGTGACGGTGATCAAGGCAGGCCCGTGCTTCGTGGCGCAGGTGAAGACGAAGGAGCGCGACGGCTACGACGCCGTCCAGCTCGCCTACGCCGAGCCGCGACGCAACGCACTCACGAAGCCGATGCGCGGCCATTTCGACGCGCACGGCGGCAAGCCGGGCCGCCACGTCGTGGAGATCCGTACCGACGACGCAGACAACTACACGCCGGGGCAGGAGCTCCGCGCCGACGTGTTCGAGGCCGGCGAGCGTGCCGACGTGGTGGGGGTCTCCAAAGGCAAGGGCTTCGCGGGCGTGATGGAACGCCACGGGGCTCGTGGCCAGGGCGCGAGCCACGGGAACCAGAAGCACCACCGCGCCCCCGGAGCGATCGGCGCCTGTGCCACCCCCTCGCGTGTCTTCAAAGGGATGCCGATGGCCGGCCAGCACGGGAACCGCCGGGTTACCGTCTTGAACCTGGAGGTCGTCCGCGCCGACGCGGAGCGGAACCTGCTCCTGGTCAAGGGCGCGATCCCCGGCCCCGCGGGCGGGCTCGTGATGGTGCGCTCGGCCGTGAAGGCGCCGGCGGGGAAGGGGGCGTGATGACGACGATCGACGTCCTCGACCGCGCCGGCGAGCCGACGGGCACCCGTGAGCTCCCCGACGCGATCTTCGCGTCTGAGGTGAACGTGCCGCTGATGCATCAGGTCGTCGTCGCCGGGCTCGCCGGGCTGCGTGCCGGCACGCACAGCACCAAGACCCGTGGCGACGTCTCCGGCGGCGGGAGGAAGCCGTGGCGCCAGAAGGGCACCGGCCGGGCCCGGCAGGGCTCGATCCGCTCGCCCCAGTGGGTGGGCGGCGGGGTGGCTCATGGCCCCCGGCCCCACGGCCACGATCTGAGGATCAACAAGAAGATGAAGCGGGGGGCTCTGCGATCGGCCCTGACCGACGCGCTCCGCGTCGGCAAGCTCGCGCTGATCGAGGACCCGGTCTTCGAGGTCCCGAGTACCAGCGAGGCGGTCGCGATCCTGCGCGCGCTGGAGCTCGACGGCAAGATCCTCGTCGTGCTCCGGGAGCCTCAGGAGACGGTCGAGAAGTCGTTCCGCAACCTGCCGGCGGTCCGCGTGACGTTCGCGCGCAGCCTGAGCACGTACGACGTGCTGCGTGCCGACCGCGTGCTGTTCACGACGTCCGCGCTGGACGTGCTGGTGGAAGGGGCGACCTCGCCGGCCGTGCCCGCGGCCGAGGGTGACGAGGGGACGGATCGGCCATGAAGTCGCCGCGGGACGTCATCATCCGCCCGATCGTCTCCGAGAAGTCCTACGCCGGGCTGGAGCTGAACACCTACACGTTCCTGGTGGACAAGCGCGCCAACAAGACGGAGATCAAGGAGGCGATCCAGACGATCTGGGACGTCCGGGTGACCTCGGTCAACACGCTGAACCGCCGGGGCAAGGTGAAGCGGCGCGGATGGACCAAGGGCAAGCGCGCCGACGAGAAGCGGGCCATCGTGACGCTCGCCGAAGGCGATGCGATCGAGATCTTCGAGCTGGGGAAGTGAGCATGGCCGTCCGTAAGTACAAGCCGACGACGCCGGGACGCCGAGGCGCCAGCGTGGCCTCGTTCGACGAGATCACTCGCTCGCGGCCCGAGAAGTCGCTCGTCGCGAAGGGCCGGAAGAAGGCGGGACGCAACGTCCACGGACGGATCACCGCGCGGCACCAGGGCGGGGGCAACAAGCGTCGGTACCGCCTCGTCGACTTCCGCCGCAACAAGGACGGGGTCCCGGCCAAGGTCGCGCACATCGAGTACGACCCGAACCGCAGCGCCCGGATCGCGCTGCTGCACTACGTCGACGGCGAGAAGCGCTACATCCTGGCCCCGCAGGGCGTCTCGGTGGGAGACCGTCTGATGTCGGGGCCCGACGCCGAGATCCGCCCCGGCAACGCTTTGCCGCTGCGCAACATCCCGGTCGGCACCGTGGTCCACGCCATCGAGCTGAAGCCGGGAGCCGGCGCGAAGATGGCGCGTTCGGCGGGCACGAGCGTCCAGCTCATGGCCAAGGAGGGCAAGAGGGCCACGCTGCGCCTGCCCTCGGGGGAGACGCGCATGGTCCCGGCGACCTGCAAGGCGACGGTGGGCGTCGTGAGCAACCCCGAGCACGAGCTGATCTCGCTCGGGAAGGCCGGCCGCGCCCGTTGGAAGAACCGGCGGCCGTCGGTCCGTGGCGTGGCGATGAACCCCGTCGATCACCCTCTGGGCGGAGGCGAGGGCAAGTCCTCCGGCGGGCGTCACCCGACGTCCCCCTGGGGCAAGAAGGAAGGCCGGACGAGGAAGAAGAACAAGGCGTCGAACAAGGACATCGTTCGTCGCCGCGGGAAGGGTCGGGGCTGATGCCGAGGTCCGTCAAGAAGGGTCCGTTCGTCGACGAGCACCTGATGGTCAAGATCGACGAGATGAATCGGAAGAAGGACAAGCGCGTCGTCAGGACCTGGTCGCGGCGCTCCACGATCGTGCCCGACATGATCGGGCACACGATCGCCGTGCACGACGGGCGCAAGCACGTCCCCGTCTTCATCTCCGAGTCGATGGTCGGGCACAAGCTCGGCGAGTTCGCGCCGACCCGAACGTTCCGGTCCCACGCCGGCTCGGAACGCCGCACGGGGGTGCGCTGACCATGGAGGCCCGAGCGACGGTGAAGTACGTCCGGACGTCGCCGCGGAAGATGCGGCGGGTCGTGGATCTGATCCGTGGGCAGCACGTCCAGGAGGCGCGCCGGATCCTGCGCTTCTCGCCGCTCGGCGCCACACGCGACGTGCAGAAGCTCCTGGATTCGGCCGTGGCGAACGCCGAGCGGCAGCCCGGCGTCATCGCGGACAACCTCCTCGTGGATCGCGCCTGGGTCGACGAGGGGCCGACGCTCCGGCGGTTCCGACCGCGCGCCTACGGTCGCGCGACGAGGGTCCGGAAGCGGACGTCGCACGTGACGGTCGTGGTCAAGACGATGGGAGACGAGGGCTAGTGGGTCACAAGGTCAACCCGTACGGGTTCCGGCTGGGGGTCATCTACCCCTGGAAGTCCAACTGGTACGCGGGTCGCGACTACGCCGATCAGCTGCACGAGGACGTGTGGATCCGGCGCCACATCCGCTCGCGCCTCGCCCGGGCGGGGATCTCCTCGATCGACATCGAGCGCAAGGGCGACCAGATCTGGGTGTTCATCCGCACCGCGCGACCGGGCATCGTGATCGGCCGCAAGGGCGCCGAGGTGGACCGCCTGCGAAAGGACATCGAGCGGTACACCAAGAAGCGCGTCGACGTGAAGGTCGAGGACATGAACCAGGCCGCCAGCGAATCGCGCCCGGAGACGGATGCCGCGCTGCTGGCCCAGGGTGTGGCCGAACAGCTCGTCGGCCGGGTGGCGTTCCGCCGGGCCATGCGTCGCGCCGTCCAGACGGCGATGCGCGCGGGTGCGCTGGGGGTTCGGGTGCAGGCCGCCGGTCGCCTGGGCGGGACCGAGATGTCGCGGCGCGAATGGTACCGGGAGGGACGTGTCCCGCTGCACACGCTCCGGGCGAAGGTCGACTACGGCACCGCCGAGGCGAAGACCACGGCCGGGCAGGTAGGCGTGAAGGTCTGGATCTACCACGGCGACGAGATCCCCTACCGGGAGCAGGAGACCGAGCGCGCGCTGGCGCGCGCTCGGGTAGGTGGCGGGCGTGCCGGCGCCGAGGGCGAGGAGCCGTCACGCTCGCGGCGGCGTTCCGCCTCCCAGGCGCCGGAGGCTCCGACGACCACCCCCCCCGAGCCTGGCGTCGCCCCCACGCCTCCGGCGGATGGTCCCGCGCAGGGTGGTGAGGCCTGATGCTCGCTCCCAAGAAGGTCAAGCACCGCAAGGTGCATCGCGGCCGTCGTCGCGGGATGGCGAAGGGCGGGACGGAGATCCAGTTCGGTGATTTCGGCCTGGTGGCCCTGGAGCCCGCATGGATCACGAATCGCCAGATCGAGGCCGCCCGTGTCGCGATCACGCGCCACATCCGCCGCGGCGGGAAGGTGTGGATCAACATCTTCCCGGACAAGCCATTCACCAAGAAGCCGGCCGAGACGCGGATGGGCTCCGGCAAGGGCAATCCCGAGGGCTGGGTCGCGGTCGTCAAGCCCGGTCGCGTGATGTTCGAGCTCGCGGGGGTCCCGGAGGGGCTCGCGCGCGAGGCGATGAGCCGCGCGCAGCACAAGCTTCCGATCAAGACGAAGTTCATCTCGCGGGTGGGGGAGTAGATGGCGAGCAAGGCGGCCGAGCTGCGTGAGCTCCCGGACGAGGAGCTCAGGGACCGGATGGAGTCCTCGAAGGAGGAGCTCTTCAACCTGCGCTTCCAGCTGGCGACCGGCCAGCTGGACAACCCCACACGGCTGCGGGAGGTACGGCACGACGTGGCTCGGATCGCCACGGTGCTGCGCGAGCGCGAGCTGGAACGGGAGCTCGACGTCCTCGCGGACGAGGAGGAGAACGGGTCGTGAGCGACGAGGTAACGACGACCGAGCGCGGCCGCCGGAAGGTTCGAACCGGTGTCGTCGTCTCGGACAAGATGGACAGGACGGTCGTGGTGAGGATCGACCGACAGATCCGCCACGCGTTGTACGGCAAGACGGTGCGGCGTGCGTCGAAGCTGTCCGCCCACGATGAGGGGAACGACGCACGCGTCGGAGACACCGTGCGTGTGATGGAGACGCGCCCGCTGTCGAAGACGAAGCGTTGGCGGGTGGTCGAGATCGTCGAGCGGGCCAAGTAGCGGGGGCGGACTTGATCCAGCAAGAGACGCGCTGCAAGGTCGCGGACAACACGGGGGCCAAGGAGGTCCTCTGCATCCGCGTGCTCGGCGGGTCGGCGCGTCGGTACGCTGGGGTGGGCGATGTCATCGTCGGGACCGTCAAGGACGCGCTGCCCGGCGGGGCCGTCAAGAAGGGCGAGGTGGTCCGCGCCGTCGTCGTGCGGACCGCCAAGGAGCGGCGCCGTCCCGACGGCTCGTACATCCGCTTCGACGACAACGCGGTCGTGATCATCAACGAGCAGAAGAACCCGCGCGGCACCCGGATCTTCGGGCCGGTCGCCCGGGAGCTCCGCGAGAAGCGGTTCATGAAGATCATCTCGCTGGCACCGGAGGTGCTCTGAAGATGCCGGGCGTGAACATCAAGAAGGACGACAACGTGCGGGTGATGGCCGGCAAGGACCGGGGCAAGGAGGGCCGCGTCGTCCGCGTGCTGCCGGGCGAGGGACGTGTCATGGTCGACGGCGTCGCCCTCGCGAAGAAGCACCTGCGGGCCTCCGGGAAGCGATCCTCCGGTGGTCAGCAGCTCCAGCAGGGGGGGATCATCGACGCCGAGATGTTCATCGACATCTCGAACGTCCAGATCGTCTGCGGCAGCTGCGGCGAGCCCACGCGGGTCGGCTACCGGCTCGATCCCGACGGGAAGGTCCGGATCTGCCGCAAGTGCGAGGCGGACCTATGAGCGACGCGTACGTCCCCCGGCTGAAGGTGCGGTTCGGCGAGGAACTGCTGGCTCGGCTCCAGACGGAGCTCGGCCTGGGCAACCCGATGGAGGTGCCGCGCCTCGTCAAGATCGTCGTGAACATAGGCGTTGGCGACGCCGTGAAGGATGCTCGTATGCTCGAGGCGGCGGTCGACGACCTCACGGTGATCACCGGGCAGAAGCCGGTGATCACGAAGGCGCGCAAGTCGATCGCCGGGTTCAAGCTCCGCGAGGGCATGGCGATCGGCGCCAAGGCCACGCTGCGGGGCGACCGGATGTGGGAGTTCTTCGACCGGCTCGTGACGCTGGCGCTGCCGCGGATCCGGGACTTCCGTGGGCTCGACCCTCGGGCGTTCGACGGCCGCGGCAACTACACGCTCGGTGTGACCGAGCAGCTGATCTTCCCGGAGATCGACTACGACAAGGTGGTGAAGGTGCGCGGGATGGACATAACGATCGTCACGACCGCGCGCGACGACGACGAGGGACGCGCCCTGCTGCGGGCGTTCGGCTTCCCGTTCGCGGGTGCCGACGCGGTCCAGCAGGCGAGCTGAGGTAAGGACATGGCGAAGAAGGCACTCCTGAACAAGCAGCGTCGGCAACCGAAGTTCCGCGTGCGCGCCTACACGCGCTGCCGCCGGTGCGGCCGGTCGCGCGCCGTGTACCGCAAGCTCCTGCTGTGCCGGATCTGCTTCCGACAGCTGGCGCATGCCGGCGAGCTGCCGGGGGTGACGAAGTCCTCATGGTGAGCACGCAGCGGCGGTTCTCGTCGAACATCTCCGACCCTCTGGCGGACCTGCTCACGCGGATCCGCAACGCCAACCTGGCCTACAAGGACGATCTGGTCGCGCCGGTGTCGAAGCTCAACGACTCGGTGCTGCACATCCTTCAGCGGGAGGGATACATCGGGTCCTACGAGCGAGAGGGCGACGGCGTGCAGGCCGCGTACCGGATCCGGCTGAAGTACGGGAAGGGCAGGGTCCGCACGATCACGGGCCTGAGGCGCGTGTCGAAGCCGGGTCGGCGGATCTACGCGGGACGGGGCGAGCTCCCCCGAGTCATGGGCGGGCTCGGGATCGCGATCGTGTCGACGTCGCAGGGCGTGATGACCGACCGGGAGGCGTCGCGCAAAGGGATCGGCGGCGAGGTCCTCGCCTTCGTCTGGTGAGCGGGACATCGGGGAACGGGGAGCGGACGGGAGCATGAGCAGGATCGGGAGGCAACCCATCGAGATCCCGGGCGGCGTCCAGGTGGACGTGGCGGACGGGAACGTCGTGACCGTGCAGGGACCGCGAGGCTCCCTCACCTCGGTCGTGCACCCCGACATGCGCGTGGTCATCGAGGACGGGACGCTCAGGGTGGAGCGCCCGGACGACGAGGGGTTCCACCGGAGCCTCCACGGCCTGACCCGATCCCTCATCGCGAACATGGTCGAGGGTGTGACGAAGGGGTTCGAGAAGCGCCTGCAGATCGTCGGCGTGGGATACCGCGCCACGATGAAGGGCCAGGATCTGGAGATCGCGGCGGGCTTCTCTCACCCCGTCGTGGTCGCCCAGCCCGATGGGATCGAGTTCGAGGTGCCGGCGCCGACGCAGATCGTCGTGCGCGGCAACGATAAGCAGCAGGTCGGTGAGACGGCCGCCAACATCCGCAAGATCCGCAAGCCCGAGCCGTACAAGGGCAAGGGGATCCGCTACGAGGGCGAGTACGTCCGGAAGAAGGCCGGGAAGGCCGCGAAGACGGGTGCCGCATGAGCGACGCGAAGACGAGGCGATCGGCCCGGCTGCGTCGGCACGCACGGGTCCGCAAGAAGATCGCCGGCAGCTCGGAACGCCCGCGCCTGGCCGTGTTCCGCTCGAACCGGCACATCTACGCCCAGCTGATCGACGACGTGCACGCGACCACGATCGCCCAGGCGTCCGACACCGAGGTCGGCGGCGAGGACAAGACGGCGCGCGCGAAGGCGGTGGGATCGCTGATCGCCGGGCGTGCGAAGGATGCGGGGGTCGAACGCGTCGTGTTCGACCGCGGCGGACGGCAGTTCCACGGGCGGGTCGCGGCGGTGGCCGAGGGCGCCCGCGAGGGAGGACTCCGGATCTGACATGAGGCGATACGACGCTAATCCCCAGGACAAGAGCCCGTTCGAGGAACGGGTCATCTCGATCAACCGTGTGGCCAAGGTCGTCAAGGGAGGCCGGCGGTTCTCGTTCGCCGCGCTCGTCGTCGTCGGGGACGGTGCCGGCCGCGTGGGCGTCGGGTACGGCAAGGCCAAGGAGGTGCCTGCGGCGATCTCGAAGGGCGTCGAGGAGGCCCGCCGCAAGATGTTCGAGGTCCCCATGATGGGGACGACGATCCCACACGAGGTGATCGGCGAAGCCGGCGCCGGGCGTGTCCTGTTGAAGCCCGCCGCTCCCGGGACCGGGGTCATCGCGGGAGGGCCCGTCCGCGCGCTGGTCGAGTGCGCGGGCATCAAGGACATCCTGTCGAAGTCGCTGGGCTCCTCCAACCAGATCAACATCCTGAAGGCGGCCGTCCAGGGGCTGCACGATCTGCGTCGACCGGTGCAGGTCGCGGAGCTCCGCGGCCGCGACGTGCATGAGGTGGCGCCCACGCCGATGCTCACCGCGGTCGCCGCCGCCGAGGCACAGGTGCAGGCGAAGCGCGCGGCCGCGCTCGAGGAGGTCTACTCCGACGAGCGTCCGGCGGCGCCGGCCGGTCCGCGAGGCCGCCGATGAGCAAGCTGAGGGTGACGCAGCGGCGGAGCGTCATCGGCCGTCCGAAGGACCAGAAGGACACCGTGCGTCGGCTCGGGCTGCACCGGATGCACGACTCCGTGATCAAGGACGATCGCCCCGACGTGCGTGGGATGATCGAGAAGGTTCGGCACCTCGTCGACGTGGAGGAGGTCGAGGCATGAAGGTGCATCACCTCCGTCCGGCGGAGGGCTCCACGAAGCCACGCAAGCGCGTCGGCCGCGGGCGCGCCGGTGCGGGTGGGAAGACGGCCGGCCGCGGCACGAAAGGGACGGGCGCACGCAAGAACGTGCCCGCCTACTTCGAGGGCGGTCAGATGCCGTTGCAGCGGCGCGTGCCGAAGCTCAAGGGGTTCACGAACCCCAACCGGGTCGCGTTCGCGCCGGTGAACGTCGAGCTCCTGGCGAGGTACTTCGACGACGAGGTGTCCCCGGAGGCGCTGTACGCGCACGGTCTGGCCCGCAAGGGCCGGCCGGTCAAGGTCCTCGCTCGAGGGGAGCTCGACAAGCCGCTGGTCGTGAGGGCGCACGCGTTCTCGGACGCGGCGAAGGCGAAGATCGAGGCCGCCGGAGGGCGCGCCGAGGTGATCGGCTAGCCGGGAGTACGATAGGTCGCCGTGCTGAAGGCTTTCCTCAACGCGTTCCGGGTTCCGGATCTTCGGAACAAGATCCTCTTCACCCTTGCCGTCATCGCGATCTTCCGGTTCGGGTGCCACGTGCCGGTCCCGGTGGTGGACATCGGCGCGATGCAGCGGCAGCTGGGCGACGCCGGCGGGACGGGCTTCCTCCAGTTCATCGACCTGTTCTCGGGTGGCGCCCTCGGCAACCTGGCCGTGTTCGGGCTCGGGATCATGCCCTACATCACGAGCTCGATCATCATGCAGCTGCTCACGGTCGTGATCCCGAAGCTCCAGCAGTGGCAGGACCAGGGCGAGGCCGGCACGAAGAAGATCAACCAGTGGACGCGCTACGTCACGGTCGTGCTGGCGCTGCTGCAGGCGACCGGGCTGGTCTTCCTCTTCCACAACCCGAACGCGCAGGGCGGCAGCGGCATCGACATCTTCCCGCCCGGCACGTTCACGGCGCCGAACGTGATGCTGATCGTCCTCACGTTCACCGCGGGGACCGCGATGGTGATGTGGCTGGGCGAGCTGATCACGCAGCGCGGGGTCGGCAACGGCATGTCGATCCTGATCTTCACGAGCGTCATCAGCCGGCTGCCCTCCGAGGGCAACGCGATCCTGCAGACCGGAGGGACCGGGAAGTTCATCGTGCTGTGCTTCATCGGCCTCGTGGTCATCGTGGCGGTCGTGTTCATGGATCAGGGTCAGCGGCGCATCCCGATCCAGTACGCCAAGCGTGTGGTCGGCCGTCGCATGACCACCGGCGGGAGCACCTACCTCCCGCTGAAGGTCAACCAGGCCGGTGTGATCCCCATCATCTTCGCCACCTCGGTGCTCTACTTCCCGGTGCTCCTCGCGAGCGTCTACCATGCCGCGTGGTTCCAGAACCTCGTCAACAACTACCTGAACAACCAGCGCAGCATCGTCTACATGGCGTTCCTGACCCTGCTGATCGTCTTCTTCTCGTACTTCTACGCGGCGATCCAGTTCGACCCCGTCCGCACGGCCGATCAGATCCGGAAGCAGGGCGGCTTCATCCCGGGGATCCGCCCGGGACCGCCGACCGCCAACTACCTGAACTACGTCCTCACCCGCATCACGCTGCCGGGGTCGCTGTTCCTCGCGGCGGTCGCGCTGCTGCCGACGATCGTGCTGGCCTACTGGGCGATCACGCAGTTCCCGTTCGGCGGCACATCGATCCTGATCACCGTCGGGGTCGCGCTCGAGACGATGAAGCAGATCGAGTCGCAGCTGATGATGCGCCACTACGAGGGCTTCCTGAAGTAGCCATGCGCCTCGTGCTCCTGGGGCCTCCGGGCGCGGGCAAGGGGACCCAGGCGGCCCGTCTGTCCGAGCGCTACGGGATCCCGCAGATCTCCACGGGCGACATCTTGCGCGAGCACGTCCAGGACGGATCGACGCTGGGGATCCGAGCCCGCTCCTACATGGACCGAGGTGAGTACGTGCCCGACGACCTCGTGGTGCAGATGGTGATGGATCGGCTGGCCGAGCCGGATGCCGAGAAGGGGTTCATCCTGGACGGGTTCCCGCGCACGGTATCTCAGGCCGGAGCCCTCGAGGACGCGCTCGCCCGGCTCGGCCGTCCGGTGGATGCGCTGCTCAAGTTCGCGATCAGCGACGAGATGGCGGTGCGTCGCCTCTCGGGCCGTTGGACGTGCCCCAACTGCAAGCGCACGTACAACGTGGAGTTCAAGCCGCCTGCCGTCGAAGGCATCTGCGACTCCTGCGGCCACGCGCTGGAACGGCGGGCCGACGACGATGAGCTGACGGTGCGTCGCAGGATCGCCGTGTACGGGGAGCAGACCCGGCCGCTCGAGGACTTCTACCGCCGGCGCGGGATGCTGCGCGAGATCGACGCGCAGGCGCCCGAGGACGAGGTCACCGCGCGGACCATCGAGGCGCTCGCGGACCTGGAGCCATGATCATCTACAAGTCGCCGGAGGAGCTCGACCGGATGCGCCGCGCGGGGGCCATCACCGCGGCGGCGATCGAGGCGATGCTGGACGCCGTGGCGCCCGGGATCACGACGGGCGACCTGGACCGGATCGCCGAACGCACGATCCGTGGGTCCGGGGCGACCCCTTCCTTCCTCGGGTACGGAGCGCCGCACAAGACTCCGTTCCCGGGAACGATCTGCGCCTCGATCGACGACGAGATCGTGCACGGCATCCCGTCCGGGCGCCGCGTGCTGCGGGCCGGAGACGTCCTCTCGCTCGATTGCGGTGCGGTCTTCGACGGGTTCCAGGGCGACTCCGCCGTCACCGTGATCGTGGGCGGACAGCCTCCTTCGCCGGAGGCCGAGAAGCTCGTGCGGGCCACCGAGGAGGCGCTGGACGCCGCGATCGAGGTGATCCGACCGGGAGGCCGGCTCTCGGACATCGGAGCCGCGATCCAACAGGTGGCGGAGGGGGCCGGGTTCACCCTGGTGCGTGAGTACGGCGGGCATGGGATCGGCCGGGACATGCACGAGGATCCCTTCATCCAGAACTTCGGTGCGCCCGGACGCGGCCCGGAGCTCAAGCCCGGCCTCGTGGTGGCCGTGGAGCCGATGGTGATGCTCGGGGGACACGAGACCCGGGTGCTGCCCGACGATTGGACCGTCGTCACGGCGGACGGATCCCTCGCGGCGCACTTCGAGCACACGATCGCGGTGACGGCGACGGGCCACGAGGTCCTCACGTCCCGGGGGCGCCCGTCCGGCTGATCGGCCGCGTGGACGTGGGTGAGCCAGCGCCCGTATACTGGGCCTTCGCCCCTGCCGGAGGCGCGTTCGCGCTGGTCACCGGCCTCGGGGCGGGAGCCAAGCAGACGGGGCCATCTGGAGCGTGCCGAAGAAGGATGCGATCGAGGTCGAGGGGACGGTCATCGAGCCGTTGCCCAACGCCATGTTCCGGGTGGAGCTCGAGAACGGACACAGGGTCCTGGCGCACATCTCGGGGAAGATGCGGATGCACTACATCCGGATCCTGCCGGGGGACCGCGTCCTGGTTGAGTTGTCGCCGTACGACCTCACGCGGGGTCGTGTGGTGTACCGGTACAAGTAGGAGCAGGCGATGAAGGTCCGGCCCTCGGTGAAGAAGATCTGCGACCGGTGTCGCGTGATCCGCCGGCGCGGCCGGATCCTGGTGATCTGCTCGAACCCGCGACACAAGCAGCGACAGGGCTAGGAGGTCCAGGGTGGCACGGATCGCAGGCGTCGACCTTCCCCGCGACAAGCGGCTGGACGTGGCGCTCCGCTACATCTACGGGATCGGGGCCACGCGGGCGTACCAGATCGTCGACGGGACGGGGGTGGACGGCGGCACGAAGGTGCGGGACCTCTCCGAGGACGAGGTCGTGAAGATCCGCGAGTTCATCGACCGCACGTTCAAGGTCGAGGGGGACCTCCGTCGCGAGGTCGCACAGGACATCAAGCGCAAGATCGAGATCGGCTGCTACCAGGGCGTCCGCCATCGCCGCAGCCTGCCGGTCCGGGGTCAGCGGACCCACACGAACGCGCGCACCCGCAAGGGCCCCAAGAAGGCGATCGCCGGCAAGAAGAAGGCCGCGCGGAAGAAGTGAAGAGGTGAGCTGAGATGGCCAAGCCCAAGGCGAAGAAGACCCGCAGGCGCGAGAAGAAGCACGTCGTCCACGGGCAAGCGCACATCAAGTCCACGTTCAACAACACGATCGTCACGATCACCGATCTGCAGGGCAACACGCTCAGCTGGGCGAGCGCGGGCAACGTCGGGTTCAAGGGCTCGCGGAAGTCGACGCCCTTCGCCGCGCAGCTCGCTGCCGAGAAGGCGGCGCGGCAGGCTCAGGAGCACGGCCTGCAGAAGGTGGACGTGTTCGTCAAGGGCCCGGGCTCGGGCCGCGAGACCGCGATCCGATCGCTGGCCGCGGCGGGGCTGGAGGTCGCCGGCATCCAGGACGTTACGCCGGTGCCCCACAACGGGTGCCGGCCGCGCAAGCGCCGCCGCGTCTGAGCGGCGGATCCCGGCCGGCCCATCGGCCGTCGGGCGTACCGAGAGGGTGGGGTAGGACTGGTTGATCCCCCGCCGGAGGAGGAAGCAACGTGTTCATCGTCGCCAGGCCCCAGATCACCGAGGAGGTCGTCACACCGACCCGCTCGCGGTTCGCGATCGAGCCGCTCGAGCCCGGGTTCGGCTATACGGTCGGCAACTCGCTGCGGCGAACCCTGCTGTCTTCGATCCCGGGCGCCGCGATCTCGTCGGTGCGGATCGACGGCGTGCTGCACGAGTTCGCCACGATCCCGAAGGTCACCGAGGACGTGACCGACATCATCCTGAACCTGAAGGAGGTCGTGATCCGCTCGGATCTCGACGAACCCACCACCGCGTACCTGAAGGGCAAGGGGCCCGGCGAGGTGACCGCCGGCGATATCGCGCCTCCCGCCGGCGTCGACATCCTGAACCCCGAGATGCACCTGGCCACCCTGGGCAAGGGCGCCTCGCTCGAGGTGGAGATGACGGTGGAGCGAGGGGTCGGCTACCGCATGGCCGACAAGAACAAGAAGCCGCGCGATCCGATCGGCGTGATCCCCGTCGACTCGATCTTCTCGCCCGTGCGCAAGGTCTCGTACACGGTCGAGAACACGCGCGTCGAGCAGATGACCGACCGCGACCGCCTGATCCTCGATGTCGAGACGGACGGCTCCGTGACGCCGCGCGAGGCCGTCGCATCCGCCGGGGGCACGCTGCTGGAGCTCGTGCAGCTCTTCAGCGAGCTGGCCGAGGCGGCGTCCGTGACGGTGGGTCCGGCCGAGGACGAGGAGCTGCCCGGCGACTACCAGATCACCATCGAGGAGCTGAACCTGTCGGTCCGCTCATATAACTGCCTGAAGCGCGAGGGCATCAACACGGTCGGCGACCTGGTTCAGAAGTCGGAGTCCGAGCTGATGGACATCCGCAACTTCGGCCAGAAGTCGATCGACGAGGTGAAGGCCAAGCTCGAGGAGCTCGGGCTGGGCCTGCGGGAGGAGTGACGTTGCCGAAGCCGAAGAAGGGACCGCGCCTGGGCTCGAACCCGAGCCATCAGCGGCTCCTGCTGTCCGGGCTCGCCTCCCAGCTGTTCGTGCACGAGGCGATCGACACGACCGAGGCCAAGGCGAAGGCCCTGCGACCGTACGCCGAGCGTCTGATCACGTACGCGAAGCGCGGCGACCTGGCCGCCCGTCGCCAGGTGCTCAAGGACATCCCGGACCGTGACGTGGTGGCCCGTCTGTTCCACGAGATCGGGCCGCGCTTCTCCGAACGCCCAGGTGGCTACACCCGGATCCTCAAGCTCGGCCAGCGCAAGGGCGACGGTGCGCCGATGGCGCGGATCGAGCTCGTCGAGCGCGCCTGACCCTCGGGTGGCGCGCGACGAGGGTGGGATGCCCGTCCTCGAAGGTCTCACGGAGATGCCCGGACCCGGCCACGCCGCGCCGTTCACGGTCCGGCTCGATCTCGCCTACGACGGCACCGGGTTCCGCGGATGGGCACGCCAGCGGGATCCCTCGATCCGCACCATCGAAGGATCCCTCGCCCTCGCGTTGGAGCCGATCGCCGGCGCCGTCCGCATGTCCGTCGCCGGGCGGACCGACGCAGGGGTGCATGCGCGGGGCCAGGTGGCGTCGTTCACGACCGAACGAACGATCGACCCGGAGCGGCTGCGCCGCGCGCTGAACGCCCGGCTCGCGCCCGAGGTCGTGGTCACGCGGGCCGCGCTCGTGCACCGAAGCTTCGACGCGCGCCGTTCGGCCTCGGCGAGGGAGTACGCGTACGTCGTCGCCACCGATCCCCTCCCGGACCCGTTCACGGCGCGGTTCCGATGGCACCGTCCGGGGGTGCTCGTCGTCGCGAGGATGCGACGGGGCGCGCGCGTCCTGGTCGGCACCCACGACTTCGCCTCGTTCTGCCGCCGCGCCGGACAGCGATCCACCGTCCGCGACCTGCGGCGTCTCACGGTGAGCGCCTCGGGCGGAACGGTACGGTTCGTTCTGCGCGCCAACGCGTTCTGTCACCAGATGGTCCGCTCCATCGTGGGGACGCTGGTTGCGGTGGGCGCGGGGGAGCTCGAGCCGGGAGAGCTCGCTGGGATCGTGGAGGCCCGTGACCGGGCGTCGGCGGCGCCGATCGCGCCGCCACACGGCCTCACCCTCGAGCGGGTCTCCTACGGGCGGCCCGTCCGGCTGCGCCTTTGACGGTGGAACGTCGTCGCAGGTAGCATGAGCCGTCGGCCGGGAGCTGCCCGGCCGTTCACTCTGTTCCGAGTGCATCGTTCCGTCGCATGAAGACCTATTCACCGAAGCCCGGGCACATCGAGCGCCGCTGGTACGTCATGGACGCCGACGGCCGGGTGCTCGGGCGCCTCGCGTCGGAGGCCGCCGCCGTGCTGCGGGGCAAGCACAAGCCGATCTTCGCGCCGCACATGGACGCGGGCGATCACGTGATCATCGTCAACGCCGACAAGGCCGTGCTGACGGGCGGCAAGGAGATGAAGAAGGTCGCGTATCGGCACTCGGGCTACCCCGGCGGTATCACGGGCGTGCGCTACGACCGGCTGATGGCCGAGCGGCCCGCGTTCGCCGTGGAGAAGGCCGTGAAGGGGATGCTTCCGAAGAACCGTCTCGGCCGGGCGATGAGCAGGAAGCTCCACGTCGTAGCCGGGCCGGATCATCCGCACCGGGCGCAGCAGCCGGTCGCGCTGGCGCCGGGAGAGCGTCCACGATGGGAGGGGCTCCCCCAGCCCGTCCCGCTGAAGCCGCGCCACGTCAAGGGCGAGGAACCGTCGGAGGCCGGCGAGGCAACGCCGCCGACGAAGCGACCGGCGGCGAAGCGACCGGCGGCGAAGCGACCGGCGGCGGAACGAACCGGCTCGGCCGCGGGAGACGGGGCCACGAAGAAGTCCGCCGGGCAGACCACGGCAACGAAGAGGAAGGCGCCCGCGGGCGAGGCCAAGCAGACGAGGGCGAAGGATGCGCCGGCGAAGGCCTCGACCACGCGGCGCTCATCGGCGCGCGCGAAGCGGCCCCCGAAGGACGAGGAGGCGTAGTGGCCCCCACCGCGACGAAGCTCAGCACCGGACGCCGGAAGGAGGCCGTGGCTCGCGTGCGCCTGGTGGCCGGGTCGGGGAACTTCGATATCGGCGGCCGGACGCTCGACGAGTACTTCCCCACGAGGGTCCACCGGATGGTCGCTCAGTCGCCGCTCCGTCTCGTGGGTCGCGAGAAGGATCTCGACGTCATCGCCACGATCAAGGGCGGTGGGATCAACGGACAGGCGGGCGCCCTCAGGCTGGGCATCGCCCGCGCCCTGGTCGAGCTGGATCCGGAGCTGCGCGCCTCGTTGAAGGCGGAGGGGTACCTCACGCGCGACGCGCGCGAGAAGGAGCGTCGCAAGTACGGGCTGAAGAAGGCCCGCAAGGCGCCTCAGTACTCGAAGCGCTGAGCTCGGCCGGGGGCGGTCATCCGGGCGCGCCCTGGGCGCCGTCCGCGGCCGGCCAGACGTCCTCCGGATCCACCGCGTATTCGCCCCGGTCGATCGCCGCCAGGACGGCGCGCGCATCCGCTTCGCGTTCGGCCGGGACCCAGAGGTAGACCGGCCCGGCTCGGTACGGCCCGTCGCCCTCGCCCTTCATCATCGTCGGGATCCCCTCGGCCTCGAGGCGGCCCCTCGTGAGCTCGCCGACGAACGCGTCGCCGCTCGCGTACACCCTGACCAGGTCCGGCATGCGTCGATCCTCCCACGTGACGCAGCGGCTCGTCGACCGGTCAGACGTGGTCGCGTCTGCGTCGAACCGGCCTCGGGTAGCCTGGCACCGTGGGGCGCCTGTTCGGGACCGACGGGGTCCGCGGCGTCGCGGGCCTGGACCTGACCCCGGAGCTGGCCCGCGACCTGGGTAGGGCCGCGGTGGCCGTCCTGGGCCGTCACGGAGACGCCCGGCCCTCGATCCTGATCGGCCGCGACACGCGGCGGTCGGGGGTCTGGCTCGAGACCGCCCTGGTCGAGGGCATCCGGTCGGCGGGCGGCGACGCCGTGGTCGCCGGCGTGGAGCCGACCCCCGCGATCGCCTTCCTGATCGTCGAGCTCGGGACCTCGGCCGGCGCTGTGATCTCCGCATCGCACAACCCGCCCGAGGACAACGGCATCAAGTTCTTCGATGGGTCCGGCATGAAGCTCCCCGATGAGCTCGAGGACGAGATCGAGCTCGCGATGACCGAGCGTCCCGAGGCACCGTCCGCCGGTCGGATGGTCGAGCCCGCCGCCGGGCGTGAACGGTACCTCGAGCACCTGATCGCGGCGGCCGAGGGCAGGCTCGACGGACTGCGCGTCGTGGTGGACTGCGCGAACGGCGCGGCATCCGGATCCGCTCCCGAGCTCCTGAGCCGCCTGGGTGCCGACGTACATGCGATCCACGATCGGCCCGACGGGGTCAACATCAACGTCGGTTGCGGCGCCCTGCACCCGGGGGTGGTCGCCGCCGAGGTCGTCCGGATCGGCGCGGACGCGGGCGTCGCGCACGACGGGGACGCGGATCGCGCCGTGTTCGCCGACGCGGAGGGGAACGTCGTGGACGGCGACCAGGTGCTCGCGGCGTGCGCGCTGCACATGGACCGGGCCGGCAGGCTCGACGGCCACCGGGTGGTGACGACCGTGATGTCCAATCTGGGGTTCCACCGAGCGATGCGGGAGGCGGGGATCGAGGTGGCCGTGACGCAGGTCGGCGACCGGTACGTGCTCGAGGAGATGCTCCGCTCCGGCGCCAAGCTGGGCGGGGAGCAGTCCGGGCACGTGATCTTCCGCGAGCACGCGACGACGGGGGACGGTCTCCTCACCGCGGTCCGGTTCCTCTCGCTCGCGGTGGCCGACGCGACGTCGGTCGCGGGGCTCGCATCATGCATGCGCCGCTTCCCCCAGGTGACCGTGAACGTGCCGGTCAGGGACCGCCAGGGCCTGGCGGACGCCGACGGGGTCTGGGCGGCCGTGAGGCGGGCCGAGGAGGGGTTCGCCGGGGCAGGCCGGGTCTTGGTCCGCGCATCCGGGACCGAGCCGCTCGTTCGGGTCATGGTCGAGGCCGAGGACGGAGCGGCCGCCGAGCGCGAGGCCGATGCGATCGCCGGGGCCGTCGCGGCGGCGCTCGGCGCCGCGTGAACGGCCGCGCCCCTGCGAACCGCGGTCCGAGGCGACCCGCCCACCCCTGCTAGGCTCGGAACGACCTCATGTGCGGCATCGTGGGCTACGTGGGCCCCGACCCGGCCCTCCCGATCGTCCTCGAGGGTCTCCGGCGGCTGGAGTACCGCGGGTACGACTCCGCCGGCGTCGCGGTGGCCGACGGCGGCCTGCGGGTGGTCAAGCGCGCCGGCAGGCTCGCGGAGCTCGAGGCGGCGCTGGATGCCTCCGCGCCCACGGGCTCGAGCGCGATCGGGCACACGCGCTGGGCCACGCACGGCGCTCCCACCGACGCCAACGCGCATCCGCACGTCGACTGCACGAGCCGGGTGGCCGTCATCCACAACGGCATCATCGAGAACCATCGCAGGCTGCGCGGACGGCTCGAGAAGGACGGACACGCCTTCACGTCCCAGACCGACACGGAGTGCATCGCCCACCTGCTCGAGGAGCGGTTGGGCGCGGGCATGGGCCTGGCCGAGGCGACGCGCGACGCGGTGCGCGAGCTGGAGGGCGCCTTCGCGATCGTGGCGCTATCGGCGGATGATCCGGACGTGATCGTCGGCGCGAAGGTGTCCTCTCCGCTGATCGTCGGAACGGGAGACGGCGAGGCGCTGCTGGCCTCGGATATCCCCGCGGTCCTGGGTCGCACGGGCACCGTGATCCCGGTCGAGGAGGGCCAGGTCGTCGAGCTCCGGCGCGATGCCGTTCGGATCACGACGTTCGACGGCGCCGACGTGACGCCGGCGCCGATAGCCGTCGACCAGGACGTGGCGCGGGCACGCAAGGGCGGCTACGACGACTTCATGCTCAAGGAGATCCACGAGCAGCCCGACGCGCTGCGGGACACGCTGCGCGGCCGGGTGGTCGATGGACGCATCGCGATGGACGAGCTGCGGATCCCCGACGACGTCCTGCGAGAGGTGGGCAAGATCTTCGTCGTGGCCTGCGGGACCGCGTTCCATGCGGGGATGGTCGCCAAGTACGCGATCGAGCATTGGACGAGGGTGCCCGTCGAGATCGAGATCGCGTCGGAGTTCCGCTACCGCGACCCGGTCCTCGGACCCGACACGCTGACGCTGGCCGTCAGCCAGTCGGGCGAGACGATCGACACGCTCGAGGCGGCCAGGCACGCGAAGCGCCAGGGCTCACACGTGATCGCGGTCACGAACACCGTGGCGTCCTCCCTCGCCCGGGAGGCGGACGGGGTGCTGTACATGCACGCCGGACCCGAGATCAGCGTCGCGGCCACGAAGACCTTCGCCACGCAGATGGCCTCGCTCTTCCTGGTCGCGTTGTACCTGGCGCAGGTTCGCGGCGCGATGTTCCCGGCCGAGATCGGCGAGGTGCTCGAGCAGATGGACGAGCTCCCCGGGCAGGTGGCACGCGCGATCGAGGCCACGGACCCTCTGACGCGCCGCCTGGCGGAGCGTTACCACGGGGCGCGCGACGTGCTGTTCATCGGGCGTCACACGGGGTACCCGGCGGCGCTGGAGGGCGCGCTCAAGCTGAAGGAGATCAGCTACATCCACGCCGAAGGGCATCCCGCCGGGGAGCTGAAGCACGGACCGATCGCGCTGATCGAGGAGGGCGTGCCGGTCGTGGCGGTCGCGACGGAGTGCCACGTCTACCCGAAGATGGTCTCGAACATCCAGGAGGTCCGGGCCCGCGGCGCCTCCGTGCTCGCCGTCGTCACCGAGGGCGACCGGGAGCTCCCCGGCCTCGTCGACGACGTGATCGAGGTCCCGAGGACGCCCGAGCTGCTCTCTCCAGTGGTGGTGACCGTCCCGCTGCAGCTGTTCGCGTACCACGTCGCGAAGCTCCGGGGCTGCGACGTGGACCGCCCACGGAACCTGGCCAAGAGCGTCACGGTGGAGTAGCGCCGAGGCATGGGCACCTCATGAGCCTCCGGCCATCTCTCCGACGCATGCTCCTGCTCACCGTGCTGGCCGTCATGCTGTCGCTCCTCGCGGTCCCGCCGGCGCGCGCCTGCTCGTGCTTCCTGGGGGATCCGCGGGACGCCCTGGCGGCGGCGGATGGAGCGTTCATCGGGACCCTGACGGACGTCGTCGTGGCGCCGGACGGCTCGTCGTACGCCGACTACACGTTCGATGTCGAGACGGCCGTGAAGGGCGACCTCGGGAGCACGGTCGTGATCCGGGCGGGCGCCAACGACGCGTCGTGCGCCTTCGAGGCTCAGCCGGGCGACCGGATCGCCGCGTTCGTCTCGCTGCAGGACGGCAGGTGGTGGTCGGGGCTCTGCAGCCAGATCGATCCCGACCTGCTGCTGCGGGCGGCCGCGCCGCTGCCGTCCCCCGACGGGCGAGGAGCTGTGCGGTTCGTCCTCGGGATCAACATCGGGTGGAACCGGTTGATGGCGCTCGATGCGAGGGGACGCACGCTGGCGTACGGTGCCGGCGATGGGATAGCGACCGACGTCGACCTCTGCCCGGGCGCTCGGCGCGTGGTGGAGGCCGCGCGCCTCGGCCGCAGCGGCCTGGTGGTCCTGAGGGAGCTGCCGTCGCTGCGCGTGCTGCGACGGGTCGAGTTGCTGGCCGGTCCGCGTTCGCCCTGGATCGACGTCGACTGTCGCAACCGTTCGGGGAGCCGGATCGTGGCGGCCGAGCGCCACGGTGGCGAACACTGGGTCCACGAGCTGCGGGGGGGCGACGACCGGGTCGTCTGGCACGGTGAGGCCCGGAGCGTAACGATCGATCGGGAGCTGGTCCTCGTCCTGCAGGGCCGGGGTCTGTCGCTCCTCACATCTCGGGAGGGAAGGCTCACGCCGTTCGCCGCCGTGCCGACGGGCGCTTCCTCGCTGGCCGTCTCACCCGATGGGACCCGCGTCGCCGGCATCGCGGTCGATCGAGCGGACGGCGCCTCCGCGTTGTTCAGGTCCGGTCGGACGGGTTCGGCGGGTGACCGGTTCGATCTGGACGTCCCGTACGCGTCCGGGACGATCGCCTGGCTCGACGACCGCCGCTTCGTCTACCTGCCGGGCGACGGGTCCCGGGCGTTCGTGATCCAGGCGGCCACGATGGAGGCGGTCGCCGGGTTCGACGGCTGGTTCGCGGGAGCTTCCACCGTGAGCGGCCGCACCGCGTACGGCACCTCGTTCGGATACCTGATATCGGCCCGCCTCGGCGACGGCGAGATCCGCGTGATCCGCGTCTTCGACAGCCCGGAGACCGGGGTGCTCGACGTGGCGCCGAGGGTTTCCGCCTAGCCGAGCGGCGAGCTCGGCGGCGGTCTGCCGCCGGTGGACTAGCCTGGGTCCGTGGACATCCTCGGCCTCGGCGTCGACATCTGCGAGATCGCGCGGATGGAGCGGGCGCTGGCGCGGCATCCCACGATGCGCGAGCGCGTGTTCACGGCCGACGAGCGCGCGTACTGCGACGCGAAGGCCCGTCCGGCAGAGTCGTACGCCGGACGCTTCGCCGCGCGCGAGGCGGTGATCAAGGCCCTCGGGGGGTACCGCGGCAAGCGGTGGCAGGACATCCACGTGCGCCGCGCGCTAGCGGCGCCCTGAGATCGCCCTGCAGGGCAACGCGAGACGGCGGGCCGATGCCCTCGGTGTCGATCGCGTCCTGATCACGTTCACGCACGAGCGAGCGAACGCCGTGGCGTTCGCGATGGCGGTCCGCGGATGAAGCCCGTCCTGACCCCGGGACAGGCGACCGAGCCTCGACCGAGCCACCCAGGCGCGCGGGGTCGCCGCCGCGCCGCCCTGATGGGTCGCGCGGGGCGCGCCGTCGCCCGGGCCGCGGTGCATCGGCCGGAGGCGCCGGCCGGCGCGCCACGGTCGTGTGCGGGAAGGGCAACAACGGCGGCGACGGGCTCGCTGCGGCGCGCCATCTCGCGCGCTTGGGGACGGCCTCGGCCGTGCTCCTGCTGGAGCCCGGCTCCGACCTGCGCGAGCCAGCGGCGAGCTACCTCGCCCGGCTGGAGGAGGTGCAGCAGGTCCGCGTCCGTCCGTTCACCCCCGCGACGCTCGAGCGCGAGCTCGCCCGGTCGGACGTCGCGGTCGACGCGATCTTCGGGACCGGGTTCCGCGGTCAGCCCGAGGATGCCTGGGCTGAGGCGATCGAGGGCATCAACGCCGGATCCGCCTCGGTGATCGCCGTGGACATCCCCTCCGGCGTGGACGGCGCCACCGGGGTCGCCGAGGGCGTCGCCGTCAGCGCCGACCTGACCGTGACCTTCGGTGCGGCCAAGGTCGGCGCGGTGCTGCTGCCCGGGGCCGAGCATGCAGGCGCGGTCCGCGTCGTGGACATCGGGTTCCCGGACGACCTCGTGCGTGCCGAGGCGTTCCTGGTGGAGCCGGACGACGTGCACGCCGTCCTGCCGGGGCGCGACGTCGACACGCACAAGCGGGCCTCCGGCGTGGTGCTCGTCGTCGCGGGATCGCGGGAGATGCCGGGGGCCGCGCGCCTGATCTCCCGCGCGGCGGGCCGGGTCGGTGCGGGGCTGGTCACCGTGGCGGTCCCGGCGAGCGCGCTGTCGGTCGTGGCGGCCGGGCTCACCGAGGCCACGTTCCGCACGCTGCCCGAGACGGACGCCGGGACCACCGCCCCGGAGGCGCTGCCGCTGATCCTCGAGGTCGCGGAACGCGCCGGACGCGATCGCCCTCGGGCCCGGACTGTCGACCCACCCCGAGACCGCGGGCCTCGTCCGCGACCTGGTGCGGGAGGCGCCGATCCCGATGGTGCTCGACGCCGACGGCCTGACGGCGTTCGCCGGTCGTGCATCCGACCTCCGTGTCCGGTCGGCGGAGGCGATCCTCACGCCGCACGCGGGCGAGTTCGCGCGGCTCTCGGGATCGGTACCGAGGCGCCTGGTCGCGACCGGCTCGCCCACGTCGAGGGCTCGCGACGGCGACGGGCGTGACCCTGCTCAAGGGGAGCCGGACCGTCGTCGCCCGACCCGGCGGGACCGTGACGATCAACCCGACGGGGAGCGCCTACCTCGCGACGGCCGGGTCGGGCGACGTCCTCACGGGGATGATCGCCGGCTTGCTCGCCCGCGGTGTGGCGCCGGCGGACGCCGCGGCTTCCGGGGCGTACCTCCACGGCCTCGCCGGGCTGCTGGCGGGGCCGAACGGGGGGCACCTCGCCGGGGACGTGATCGATGCGATCGCGGACGCGGTGGCCCGGGTGCGGGACGCGTGACGGACCTCCGCGCGACCCGGTCGAGATGGAACCGCGAGGCGATCCGTCACAACACGAGGCTGCTCGATCCGGGCGGGGCGGCCGTCATGGCGGTGGTCAAGGCCGACGGCTACGGTCACGGAGCCGTGGAGGTCGTCGCGCCGCCCTTTCGGGCGGCGCGAGCTGGGTGGGGTGGCGCTCGTCGAGGAGGGGCTCGCCCTCCGCGCGGCGGGCATCGCCGCGCCGATCCTCGTGCTGTCGGAGGTCCCGGCGGGGCGGAGCGCATCGCGACCGAGGCCGGGCCGACGGCGCCGCTGTACACCGAGGCCGGGCTCGCTCCGCCTCGCGGAGGCCGCGGCGGGACGCCAGGTGGGCGTCCACGTGAAGGTGGACACGGGGGATGCACCGCGCGGGCGTATGGCCGCCGGGCGATCTTCCCGCGTTCGTCGAGCGCGTGCTCTCGGCGGGCCTGCGCGTCCGGGGACGTGGACGCACCTCGCGATGTCGGCGAGACCCGGCCGAGACGGGGCGTCGGCTCGACCGGTTCGATGCGGCGGTCGCGGCCGTGCGGTCGGCGGGTCACCACCCGGGATCCTCCACGCCGCGAACACGGGCGGCGTGCTGCTGCATCCTCGGTCGCATCCACGATCTGGTCCGCCCCGGACCGGCCTGTACGGGCTGCCGCCCGCGCCGGGCGTGGGCGCCGAGCGGGGTTCCGCCCGGCCCTGCGCTTCACCTCCACCGTGGTGAACGTGAAGGCGCTGGCCGCGGACGAGCGCATCTCCCCTACGGGCTGGACTACAGGCTCGAGCGGGCCGCGCTGATCGCGAAGCGTGCTGGTCGGCTACGCCAGAGCAGGTACCCTCGGGCGCTGTCCTCGCGGGCCGATGTCCTCATCCGGGGGCGGCGCCGGCGGATCGCCGGGAACGTGACGATGGATCGGCTGATGGTGGACTGCGGCGACGGCCCCGTGGAGCCGGGGACGAGGTCGTGCTCATCGGCGCCCAGGGGGACGAGGCCATCGGCGTGGAGGAGCTCGCAGGACTCGCCGGCACGACGGGTACGGTTCGTGACGGGGATCGGGCCCCGGGTCCCGAGGAGGTACGTGGGATGACCCGCCGGCGAACCGCCGTCCTCACCGCCGGGCTCGCTGCTGGCGCGGTCGCGGCGGGCACCGTGGGTGCGGTCGTGCGCCGCCGTCGCCGCGAGCACCTCGAGCACGCGCGGTCGGCGAGCTGCCACCGGAGCTTCTGGAGCCGGTCCGCTCCTTCGACGGCACGGAGATCGTCGTGCGGCCGCCGGCGACCCGGCGGCTCCGGTACTGCTCTTCGCGCATGGGTTCAGCCTGGACCTCTCCACCTGGTCCGAGCAGTGGCCGGAGCTCTCCGCTCGCTACCGATGCGTGCTGATGGACCATCGGTCGCACGGGGCGAGCGGGCCGGCGGCGGACGGGGACCTGACCCTGCGGGCGATGGGGCGGGATCTCGCCGCCGTCCTGGAAGCGGTCTCGCCGGACGTCCCCGCCATCGTCGTCGGACACAGCATGGGGGCGATGGCGATCCTGGCGCTCGCCGAGATGCGCCCGGAGCTCTTCGGTCCTCGGATGCGGGCGTGGTCCTGATCGGGGCGGCCTCGGGCCAGCCGATCCGCGGCGCGATGGGCTCAGTCACGGAGCTGCTGCGGCCGAGGGCTGGGTAGCCTGCGAGCGGCGGCCGGTCGCGTCGACCGGCCTGCCGGCGCGCCGCGAGCCCGGCCGACGTGGGCGGGGTGGTCGCCCGCGTCACGCAGTTCGGTCCCGACGCGCCGCGGAACGTCGGCATCACGTCGTGACCCTGGCCGGCAGAGCATCTTCCCAGGTCTGGACCGACGGGCTGGCCGGGCTGATGGAGATGGACCTGCGGCACGCGCTGCCGCGCGTCACCGTGCCGGCGCTCGTCATCGTGGGCGAGCACGATCGCGTGACGCCGCCTGCGGCCGCGGTCGAGCTGGCGGGGGCGCTCCCTCGCGGCGAGCTCACGATCTTGCCGGGCGCCGGACACATCGCGATGCTGGAGCGCCCCGACGAGCTGAACCGCGCGCTGGAGCGCTTCGCGGGGCGGATCCTCTCGGCGTCCTCCCCGTCCACGACCCCCAAGCGGAAGCGCTCGCCGAAGGCCAAGGCCTCCGCGCCGCGTGAGGCGGAGCGGCGGCCGCGCGGCGGGGGAAGATCGTGATCACGGACGTTCCCGGGGGATCCGGGTGGGTCATTGGACGGACACGGTCGGCCTGACCGGGTGCACGTCGTGCTGACGCCCGAGGGGCCGTCGGGGTGGCCGATGCCGGGGGCGCCCCCGGGCACGATCGGCACCGACGGGCTGCGGCCCGGCTCGATGGGGGCCGGGGTGGACGCGATCTTGCTGACCGGCGGCAGCGGCTACGGGCTTGCCGCCGCCGTCGGTGTTCAGCGCTGGCTCGAGGAACACGGCCGCGGCTTCCAGACCGGCCCCGCGCGGATCCCGATCGTCGCCGGCGCGGTGCTGTTCGACCTCGGGGTCGGCGATCCCGGGGCGCGTCCGGACGCTGAAGCGGGGCATGCCGCTTGCGACGCGGCGAACGACGGCCCGGTCGCCGAGGGCTCGGTGGGGGCGGGGACGGGCGCCACGGTGGCGAAGCTCCCGGACCCCCGCAGCGGGATGACGGGCGGGCTGGGCTCGGCGTCGGCGCGCCACGGTGACGTGGTCGTGGGGGCGGTGGCGGCCGTGAACTCGCTCGGACGGATCGTCGAGGCGGACGGGTCGACCCTGGCCGGCAACCGCGGGGACCCGGACGCGAACCCGGCGATGTGGCCGATCGGCAACACCACGCTCGTGTGCGTGGCCACCAATGCCCGGCTCTCGCTCTCGCACGGGCTCCGGCTCGCCTACGCCGCCCATGATGGGATCGCGCTCGCCGTGCGTCCCGCCCACACGCACTGGGACGGCGACGTCGCGTTCGCGCTCGCGACCGGCGAGGTCGACGCGGACTGGGTCCGGCTGCCCGAGCTCGCGTCGGAGGCGGTCGCGCAGGCTATCCGCCGGGGCGTGCGAGCGGCCACAGGGGTCCCGGGGGCGCCCGCGATCGCGGATGGGGCGAGCACGTGACGCGGACCCTGACGGACGCGGCGGCGGAGGCCTCGGGATGCACACGCTGCCGGCTCGCCGAGACCCGGACCCAGGTCGTCTTCGGCGTGGGCAGCGCGCAGGCTGACCTGATGCTGATCGGCGAGGCGCCCGGGTTCCACGAGGACAAGCAGGGCGAGCCGTTCGTCGGCGCAGCCGGCCAGCTCCTCACGAAGGTCCTGGGCGGGATCGGCCTGCAGCGGGCCGAGGTGTACATCGCGAACGTGCTGAAGTGCCGGCCTCCCGGGAACCGGGACCCGCTGCCCGACGAGATCGAGGCATGCACGCCCTGGCTGATCGAGCAGATCTCGTTCGTCCAGCCTTGCGTCGTCGGAACCCTCGGGAACTTCGCCACGAAGTTCGTGCTGAACACGAAGCAGGGCATCACGCGGATGCGTGGTCAGCGGTTCCGCTGGCACGGACGGTGGGTCGTTCCGACCTACCACCCGGCCGCCATCCTGCACGGCGGAGGGGAGGGGTCGCGACAGTTCGACGAGCTCCAGGCGGACTTCCGCACCATGCATGCCGCACTCGAGGAGTGCCGGGCGGCCGGCGGGGCCCGGACGGACGCACCGGACGAACAGGGGCAGCTGGAGCTCTTCTGATGCTCGAGCTGCGGTCGGGGACGGCGCAGGACACGCGCGCCATCGGGCGGGCGCTCGCGGCGGCGCTCCGGGCGGGGGACACGACGATCCTCACGGGCGAGCTGGGGGCGGGCAAGACGACCCTGGTCCGGGGGATCGCCGACGGACTGGGTTCGGAGGATCCGGTCGCATCTCCGACGTTCACCCTGATCCGCGAGTACGGCGGTGGCCGGCTCGACGTCGTCCACGTCGACGTCTTCCGCCTGAGCCGGATGCAAGACGTCGTGGACCTGGGGCTCGACGAGCTCCGCGACACCGGCAGGGCCGTCCTACTGGTCGAGTGGGGCGACGCGATCGTGGAGCTGCTGCCCGACGACCACCTCCGCGTCGAGCTCTCCACACCCGACCCCGGGTCGGAGGATCGCCGGGTGGTGCTCTCGGCGAGCGGCCCATCCTGGGCCGACCGGTGGGAGCGGCTCGAGCACGCGCTCGCCGCCTGGACGGCGGCCGCATGATCGTCGTCGGGATCGACACCTCGACCCCGCAGACATCCGTCGCCCTGGGCGATGACTCCCAGGTGCTGGGGGCCATCCGCATCGCGGGAGCGGCCCGGCAGGAAACGGTCACGCCGGCCCTGGACGTGCTCCTTCGGTCCACGGCCACCGACGTCTCACGCGTGGGAGGCGTGGCGGTCGGGATCGGTCCGGGGCTCTTCACGGGCCTGCGCGTCGGTGTCGAGACCGCCAAGACGTTCGCCCAGGTGCTGAACGTCCCGATCGTGGGGATCGCCAGCCTGGACGCCCTGGCCTACGGCGTCCGCTACACGTCGCGCAGGATCGCGGCGGTGATCGATGCCCGGCGGGGCGAGGTCTTCTGGTCCCTCTACCGGCCCGCCCCGGGCGGGGTCATGAGGACGACGCCGCACGCCGTCGGCGCGCCCGATCACCTGGTGGCCGAGCTCGCGGCCTCGCCCGGCGAGGTGTTGTGCGTCGGCAACGGTGCCATCCTGTACCGGCGAGAGATCGAGGAGCTCGGGAGCCAGGTCGAGTTCGCCTCGCCGACGGTCGCCCATCCGGACGCCGCGGCGCTGGTCGAGCTCGCGGCGCCCCGGTTCCTTAGGGAGGAGTTCGACCGGCCGGTCGACGTCCTCCCCCTGTACCTGAGGAGATCGGATGCGGAGATCGCTTGGGATCAGCGAGCCGGAGGCACCTAGGCTCGAGGTGACCCGGATGCGGCGTCGCCACCTGCGCGGCGTCATGGTGATCGAACGTCAGGTCTACGCGCGTCCCTGGTCGCCGAACCTGTTCATCGCGGAGATGACCGACCCCTCGAACCGCTGCTACCTGGTGGCGCGCGTCGAACGAGACGTCGTCGGGTACGGGGGGTTGATCTGCTACGGGGACGAGGCGCACGTAACCAACATCGCCGTGGACCCCAACCAGCACCGTCACAAGATCGGATCGCGTCTGCTGCTCGAGCTGATGCACGCCGCCATCGGGATGGACGCGCACGCCGTCTCGCTGGAGGTGCGCGTGTCGAACTGGGGCGCGCAGCGGATGTACGGACGGTTCGGCTTCCGTCCGGTCGGGATCCGGCGCAACTACTACCAGGAGCTGAACGAGGACGCGTTGATCATGTGGACCGACGACGTCCGCACGCGCGATTACGCCCTCCGGCTGCGGGAGATCGCCGACGACCTCCCCGAGGGCGTGCGGCCGAGGTGATCACGCTCGGCATCGAGACCTCGTGCGACGAGACCGCGGTGGCGGTGGTCGAGGACGGGTTCGGGGTCCGGTCGAACCTGATCGCGTCGCAGGTCCAGCTCCACGAGCGGTTCGGCGGCGTGGTGCCCGAGGTCGCGGCCCGGGCGCACGTCGAGGCGCTGAACCCGCTGATGGAGGAGGCGCTCGCGGCCGGCGGACTGTCGGGTTTCGCCGACGTCGACGGGGTCGCGGTGACGACCGGGCCCGGCCTGGTCGGGGCGCTGCTCGTCGGCATGGCGGGAGCGAAGGCCGTGGCGCTCGCGACCCGCGCGCCGCTGATCGGCGTGAACCATCTGGAGGGCCACGTCTGGGCGAACTTCCTGGTGCACGGCCGGCCGGAGCCGCCCTACGTCGCCCTGATCGTCTCGGGCGGCCACACGATGATCGTCCACATCCCCGAGATGCACCGCCACGAGGTGCTCGGGCAGACGCTCGACGACGCGGCGGGCGAGGCGTTCGACAAGGTGGCGCG
Organism: Actinomycetota bacterium; assembly: GCA_046330185.1. Classification (GTDB taxonomy): domain Bacteria; phylum Actinomycetota; class UBA4738; order UBA4738; family HRBIN12; genus DATBLY01. The sequence goes on along the minus strand of JAXLTF010000005.1, from coordinate 16,935 downwards.
CCTCCTCGGCCTGGGCTTCCCCGGCGGACCCGCGCTCGACCGGCTCGCACGCGGGGGCGACCCGGCCGCGATCCGGTTCCCCCGGGCGATGGAGGGCTCCGGCGACCTGGACTTCTCGATGAGCGGGCTGAAGACCGCGGTGCTGCGGCACGTCAAGGCCGAGCGCGCGGCGGGCCGTGAGGTCGACGCCGCCGATCTGGCCGCGAGCTTCCAGGAGGCGATCGTCGACGTCCAGGTGTCCAAGACCCTTCGAGCGGCGACCGAGCGCGGCGTCGAGACGGTCCTGCTGGGCGGCGGCGTCGTGGCGAACACGAGGCTGCGCGAGCGGATGGAGCGCGACGGCGCGTCGGCCGGGATCCGCGTGCTGTTCCCTCCGCCGGACCTGTGCACGGACAACGCCGCGATGATCGCGTGCGTAGGCGCGGCCAGACTGGCTCGGGGGGAACGGACCTCGTTCGACATCCGGGCCGATCCCAACCTAAGGTTGGCCTCGTGACGACCGTCCTGGTGACCGGGGGCGCCGGGTTCATCGCCTCGCACCTCGCAGACCGCCTGCTCGCGGAGGGCCACCGCGTCGTCTCCGTCGACGACCTCGCGACCGGGAGGATCGCGAACCTCGCGGAGGCGCGCGGCTACGGCAAGGAGTTCACGTTCTTCAACATGGACGTGCGGGCCGAGGGATTGCTGCCGCTGTTCGAGCGTCATCGGCCGGAGATCGTCTTCCATCTGGCGGCCCAGTCCGGCGTCCGTCCCTCGCTCGACGATCCCGTGAAGGACGCGTCGATCAACGTGATGGGTCTGCTTAACGTGCTGGAGTGCGGCGTGAAGACCGGCGTTCGCAAGGTGATCTACGCGGCCAGCGGAGGCACGCTCTACGGAGAGCCGAGGCGGATCCCGGCGAAGGAGACGAGCGCCCAGGGCTCGCACCCGACGTCGCCGTACGGCATCTCCAAGAAGGTGTCGATCGACTACCTCGGCTTCTACCAGCGCTACCGCGGCCTGGACTACACGGCGCTGGCGCTCGGGAACGTGTACGGGCCGCGCCAGGACCCCTACGGCGAGGCGGGCGTGATCTCGATCTTCGCCGCGAAGATGCTGGCGGGAGAGACCCCGACCGTGTTCGGCGACGGGAACCAGACCCGCGACTACGTGTTCATCGACGACACCGTGCACGCGTTCGTCCAGGCGGTCGACCGTGGTTCCGGCAAGCTCGTGAACATCGGCACCGGGCTCGAGACGAGCGTGAACCACCTGTACCGGCTCCTGGCCGACATCATCGGGTTCGACCGCGAGCCTGAGCGGGGGCCGCTGCCGCCGGGCGAGCTGCGCCGGATCGCGCTGGACATCTCGTCCGCCGCCTCCACGATCGCGTGGAAGCCATGGACGCACCTCGAAGACGGCCTGGCGGAGACGGTCGCCTACCTCAAGGGGATCTGATCGGGCGGCCGGGCCTCGCGTTGACCCCTGGCACTCTCGTCGTTATCCTGTTAGCACTCAAGCACGCCGAGTGCTAACGCGAGGAGGGCAACCAGCATGGCGAAGGACTTCAGCCTGAAGCCGCTCGAGGACCGCATCGTGGTCCAGGCCAACGAGGGTGACGAGATGACGTCGTCGGGTCTCGTGATCCCCGACACCGCGAAGGAGAAGCCCCAGGAGGGCACCGTCGTGGCCGTGGGCGAGGGGCGTTGGGACGAGGACGGCGAGAAGCGGATCCCGGTCGACGTCAAGGTCGGCGACACCGTGATCTACTCGAAGTACGGCGGCACCGAGGTCAAGGTCGAGGGCGAGGAGTACCTGATCCTCTCCGCGCGCGACGTGCTCGCCGTCGTCAACAAGAAGTAGCCAGTCGTTCCGCTGGGACGGGGCTCGCGCGCCGACGGCGCCCGGGCCCCGTGCCATCTGAGGGATCGAAGGAGGAGCCGTGGCTTCGAAGCTGTTGAAGTTCGGCGAGGATGCTCGTCGCGGTCTCGAGACCGGCGTCGACAAGCTCGCCGACGCGGTCGCGATCACGCTCGCCCAAGGGGCAGAACGGTCCTCGACAAGAAGTGGGCGCGCCCACGATCACGAACGACGAGGACACCGCCAAGGAGGTCGAGCTGAGGACCCGTGGGAGAACATGGTGGTGCAGCCACGAAGGAGGTCGCCACCTGGTACGAACGACGTCGCGGGTGACGGCACGACCACCGCGACCGTCCTCGCGCGCGCGATGGTGGAAGGCCGGGGCCTGAAGAACGGCCGCGGCGCCAACCCGATGGCGCTCAAGCGCGGACGAGCGCGGGGCCGATAGCCGCCGTCGACGCGATCAAGGAGCAGTCGCCGAAGGAGGTCGAGTCGAAGGAGGAGGTCGCGCAGGTCGCGCTCTATCCGCCGCTGACCCTTCATCGGCGAGACGCCATCGCCGAGGTGCTCGACAAGGTCGGCAAGGACGGCGACGATGGTCGAGGAAATCGAACACGTTCGGCATGGAGCCTCGAGTTCGTCGAGGGCATGCAGTTCGACAAGGGTTACATCTCGCCGTACTTCATCACCGACGCCGACCGGCAGGAGGCCGTCCTGGACGAGCCACCCGTCGACGAACAAGAAGATCAGGCCCAGGAGATGGTGCCGGTCCTCGAGAAGGTGATGCAGGCGGGCAACCGTTGGCGATCATCGCCGAGGACGTCGAGGGCGAGGCGCCGCGATTGTCGTGAACAAGCATCCGCGGCATCTTCAACGCCGTCGCGCATCAAGGCGCCGGCTTCGGCGACCGCCGCAAGGTGATGTTGCAGGACATGGCCATCCTCTCGGGGGGCAGGTCATCTCCGAGGAGGTCGGCCTGAGCTCGAGAACGTCACCCTCGACCTGCTGGGCTCCGCCCGCAAGGCGTCGTCGTGACCAAGGACGACACGACGACCACGAGGGCGCTAGCCGACGACGAGGTCAAGGGCTGATCAACGACATCAAGTCCGAGATCGACAACACGGACTCGGACTGGGACCGCGAGAAGCTGCAGGCGGCTGGCGCTTTCCGGCGGCGTCGCGCGATCAAGGTGGGTGCGGCGACCGAGGTCGAGCCTGAAGGAGAAGAAGCACCGGACCGAGGACGCGGTCTCTGGCGACGCGCGCCGCGGTCGAGGAGGGCATCGTGCCTGGCGGCGGCGTCACGCCGATCCGCGCCGAGCGGGCCCTCGAGAAGCTCGACCTGGAGGGCGACGAAGCCACGGGGGCCTCGATCGTCGAGCGCGCGCTGGCGGAGCCGGGTTCAGCGCATCGCGCAGAAACGCCGGATACGAGGGCGCGCGATCGTCCAGCGCATCCGTGCCGAGGGGAACGGAAAGGGCAAGGGTTCGACGCCGCGACCTGCGAGTGGGTGAACATGGTGAAGGCGGGCATCATCGACCCCGCCAAGGTCACCCGCTCGGCGTTGCAGAACGCCGCCTCGACGCCGCGCTGGTCCTCACGACCGAGAGCGCCGGTCGAGAAGCCGAGGAGGAGCCGGCGCCGCCGCGGGCGGCCACGGGCACATGCACCAGTCCTGGTCAGGATCAGCTGCTCGCGATGGGCGGGTTGTTCAGCCCGCCCTGCCCATATCCTGGCGAAACCCAGCCCGGGGTTTGACAGGCCAACGCTGTTAGCCTACGCTGTGCCCCACCAGGCCACCGCCATAGCCTTGGCGGATCAGCCCAGAGGAGAGGAGCCGGCGATGACGCATCGGAACGAGCCCGCGCAGCCATCGTCTCCTCGACGCCGCACCCGCGGACGTGGGCGGGTCCCGATGGACGTCGAGGCCTACGGCCGCTGAACCCGTTCGTGACGTCCATCGAAGGCACGCCGGCGATCGTCCCGGCTGACCGTCCGCTCCAGCCGCCGGGGCGCCGCGGCATCACGATGCATCCCACGGTCACGGAGCCTCGAACCCGGCCGGGTCTTCGCCTGGCTCGGAGCGCTCGGGGTGCCGCACGTGTTCGACGGCGCCCACCGGTCTCGAGCCTCCAGCCGATCGACGAGGGCCGCCGGACCCGGTTCGTCCAGTCGGAGCGGCCCCCGGGCCTCCCCGTCCCGGTGGTCCGCCGGGCGATCCTTCCGGCGACCCTGGAGGGGTTCACGGCGATGAACGGAGCGCTCGCGGAGCGGGTGGCCGCTCGACGGCTCCCGCATGACGACCGGGGACGCGGCGCCTTGCGCGGCGCGGCATCACGGACGGACTCCGGCTCGGGGGAACGCCGGCGCATCGTGGACGCCGCGCTGACGATCCTCGAACGGCGAGGGATCGCGGCCCTGGACGATGCGTCGGCTCGCGGCGGCGGTAGGAACAAGGTGATCGTCGCTGTACAAGCACTTCCCCGACAAGGGCTCGGTCGAGATCGAGCTGACCGCGATCGGCTCGCTGGACGCTGCCGACCGGTTCGAGAGGGCGACGTGGAAGCCGGCGTCGCCCGCCCTGGCCGTGGCAAGGGCGTACCGGAGCCATGCGCTCGAACGGCCTGATCTCTACCGCCTGATGAACGACCGGCCGCTCGAGCGAGCCTCGACCGCCGGAAGGGGCTCGAGGCGCGCGCCGCCGCGCCGCCCTGCGCGCCACCGGGTCGCCTGCGCCTGCGCCGGTATCGGCCTGGGGATGGCCCACGGCCTGGTCCTGCTGGTTCCTCAGCCGGCGGTTCCCCGAGGGCGCCGACGTCGAGGCGGCATGGGCGGAGGTCGTCAGCGCATCGAGCGCGCGGCCGCTGAGGCCAGGGCGCCCTCGATCGGGGTCGTCGTCCCGCGGTGCACCTCGGCCGTCCGCTGGCCCAGCCGAGCGGGGTCGCGCAGGATGATGGGGATCCCGAGCGCCGCCAGCAGCGCGGCGAGCGACAGCACGACGGGGCGGAGCCATCGCCACCAGCGCGACGGCGGCCGGCCTCCGCCCCGACGGCTCGATCGGACGCGTCCCACGCCTCGAGTCTCTCATCGCCCCCTTCGTGGCCCTAGACTGCGCGTCAGTGTCAGGGTCTCAGGTGACCCGAGTAGCCTCCGGCCGGCGGTGGGTGACTCCTAGACTGGGTGTCTCCCCGAAGGGGATGACCTCCATCGGTTGTGTCCCCACCGCCAGGCCGAGGACTCCCGGCGTGACCTGATAGGAGCCTGGCGGGGTACGTGCCCCCACTGAGGCGTGTCCGCCGGCGGGTCCCACCGTCGGGGTTCAGGCCGAAAGGGGGACCAGAGGTGATGGTAGTGGGGATCGACCCGCACAAGAACACCCACACGGCGGTCGCGGTCTCGGGGGTGACCGGGGCCAAGGTCGCCGAGATCACCGTGAGGGCTAGGCAGCGTGGCCACGAGCGGCTGCTCGGCTGGGCCCGCGGGCTCGGTGAGGAGCTCGTGTTCGCCGTCGAGGACTGCCGTCACGTCTCGGGCGGCCTGCAGCGGTTCCTGCTCGCCCGTGGCGAGCCCATGGTGCAGGTCCCGCCGAAGCTGATGGCCGGCGCCCGACGCGGCGCCCGCACGCGCGGCAAGTCCGACCCGATCGACGCGCTAGCCGTCGCCCAGGCTGCGCTCCGCCATCCCGAGCTCCCCGCCGCGCACCTATCCGGCGCCGAGCGCGACGTGCGCCTGCTCGTCGACCACCGCGAGGACCTCGTCGCGGAGCGCACGAGGATCCAGAACCGCCTGCGCTGGAACCTGCATGATCTCGACCCCGACTTCACGGTGCCGCCGCGGGGCCTGGATCGGTTCGTGTGGCTCGAGCGCACACGGGCTCACCTGCGCGGGCTCGAGCCGTGCCCCCAGGTGAGGATCGCATCCGAGCAGGTCGACGCGATCGAGATGCTCACTCGCTCGATCAACGCCATGGAAGGCGAGATCACGACCCTCGTTCGGCTGCTCGCTCCCGAGCTGCTCGAGATCGTCGGGTGCGGACCGCTGACGGCGGCGAAGCTGTTCGGGGAGGCCGGCGGTGCCAGACGGTTCCGCTCCGAAGCGGCGTTCGCGATGCATGCGGGAGCGAGCCCGCTCGAGGTCGCCTCGGGCGATCGCCAACGCCACCGCCTGAACCGCTCGGGGAACCGGCAGCTGAACGCGGCGCTTCACCGGATCGCCGTGACGCAGAAGCGGATCCATCCCGACGCCCAGGCGTTCCTGGAGCGCAAACGCTCGGAGGGCCTCGGGAACCGGGAGGCGCTCCGGTGCCTGAAGCGCTACCTCGCTCGATCCGTCTACAAGACCCTGCTCGCGATCGAGCTTCGGAAGGACGCACAGATGACCCTGACCACGATGGGTCCGGCGCTGGAAGCGTCGGCTTGACATAGGAGCAGCCGATGTTCGAAGCGCTGCTGCGCGACTGGGACGGCGAGTTCGTCGCGACCCGGTTCGATGCCGAGACCGGGGCCTGGCTCTTCGTCGGCGTGCACTCCACGGTCCTCGGACCGGGGTTCGGCGGGACGCGGATGAAGGTCTACGGCGCACCCGAGGACGCGCTCGGCGACGTGCTCCGTCTGTCGTCGGCGATGACGTGGAAGAACGCCCTGGCCGGGATCGACTTCGGCGGCGGGAAGTCGGTGCTGGCGGTGCCCGGCATCCCGTCCGACGAGGACCGGCGCGCACTGCTGGAGCGCTACGCGGACCTCGTGGCATCGCTCGGGGGGAGCTACGTGACGGCGTGCGACATGAACACGACCGAACGGGACATGGACATCGTGGGGGAACGCTGTCCGCACGTGATGGGCCGCAGCGTCGAAGCCGGCGGCTCGGGGACCTCGGCGCCCGATACGGCGCTGGGCGTGTTCCACGGGATCCGGGCGGCGGCGGCGCACGCCTTCGCGCCCCTGACCTCATCGCCGCTGGGCGCACGGTCGCGATCCAGGGCGCGGGGCCGCCGGCGCGCCGCCTGCGGGCTCCTGGCCGAGGCCGGGGCGTCGAGTCGTCGCCGACGTCGACCGTGAGCGCGCGGTGGCCCTGGCATCCCAGGTGGGCGCGACGGTGGTCGGTCCCGACGGGATCCTCGCCTTCGCGTGCGACGTGTTCGCGCCGTGCGCGACCGGCGGGGTGCTCAGCGCGGACACGATCCCCACCCTTCGTTGCGCGGTCGTCGCGGGTGCGGCAAACAACCAGCTCTCCGATCCGGAGGATGCCGACCGGCTCGCCGAGCGGGGGATCCTGTACGCGCCGGACTTCGTCGTGAACGCCGGCGGAGTGCTCCACCTGGTGGGGTACGAGCGGCTCGGGTGGTCGCCGGTGGAGATGACCGCACGTCTGGCGGGGATCGGAGGCACCCTCGATCGGGTGCTGGATCTGTCCGCGTCGGACGGCATCACGCCGCAGGCCGCGGCGATGCTGATCGCGCGCGAGCGCGTGCAGGCGGCTCGCGTCTCAGCCTGAGTCTGGGCCGGGCGAACGGCTTCTCCTGGGCCGTCTTGCCCATCCCGATCAGCAGGCCAGCGTACAGGACGGCGTTCGCGGCGGCCATCGTGCCAGAACATCAGGCCTGCGCGGCCGTTGCGATCCCCGAACGCCGCGTGCAGGCCGTTGACGGTGGCGACGCCGGCCGTGGTGAGGATGAACGCCCATGCCCACCACCACACGTCCTCGAGGCGCTGGGCGACGAGGACCGCGAGCATCGCCAGGCCGACCGAGACCACGCCGAGGGTCCATCAGCGCCCAGTCGCGGATGAAGGGTTCCGGAACACCGTGCATCAGGTAGTGATCAACGCGAGGGCCACGCCCGACGCCGCCCACGGCCGCCCCCGCGTACAGGAACGTCCGGAGCACCTTCACGTGATCGCTATCTCCGCAGGTTGGTGGGGGGATCCGAGCGGTTGGTAGGATACGCGAACCCGCCGGATCGACCCCTCGCAGCAGCGCGCCCGGGTCGGCCGATGTGACCGTCGGAGCAAGGAACCCGGATGCAGCAAGGACCACGCGTGGCCGTGATCGGACTGGATTGCGGCACCCCGCAGCTCCTGTTCCGCGATCTGGCCGACGAGGTGCCGAACATCCGCTCGCTGATGGCGGGCGGGATGTACGGGGATCTCGCGAGCATCACCCCTCCCATCACCGTGCCCGCGTGGGCCTGCGCGCTCACCAGCAAGACCCCGGGCGAGCTCGGGATCTACGGCTTCCGCAACCGGAAGGACACGTCGTACGACGGCCTGTCGATCGCGCACGCCGGATCGATCACGGCCCCGGCGGTGTGGGACGTCCTCGGCGCGATGGGCAAGCGCTCGTGCCTGATCGGCGTCCCTCCCTCGTTCCCGCCGCCCAAGACGTTCCCCGGGTGGCGCGTCGGGTGCTTCCTGACGCCTCCATCGGCGGAGCGCTGGGCCTATCCGCAGGAGCTCGAGGCCGAGATCGATGCGGAGCTCGGCGGACCCGGGAACTACATCTTCGACATCCCGAACTTCCGCGAGGCCGGGTTCGACGTGACGCTCGAGCAGGTCTTCAAGATGACGGAGCGGCGGTTCCAGGTCGCGCGGCGCCTGATCCGCGAGAAGCCGTGGGACTTCTTCATGGTGTGTGACATCGCCCCGGACCGGCTGCACCACGTCTTCTGGCAGTACGTCGATCCGGTCCACCCGCTCTACGAACCGGGGAACAAGTACGAGGGCATCTTCCGCGAGTACTACCGCTTCCTGGACCGCGAGATCGGCTCGCTCTTGGAGCTGATCCCCGACGACGCCGTGACGATGCTGATGTCCGACCACGGCGCTCGGCCGATGATGGGCGGCCTGTGCTTCAACGACTGGCTGATCCAGGAGGGGTACCTGACGCTCAAGCAGCGCCCTGCCGGCCCCACGCCGATCAAGGACGTCGAGATCGACTGGACGAAGACGATGGTCTGGGGCGACGGCGGCTACTACGGGCGGTGCTTCCTGAACGTCAAGGGCCGTGAACCGCAGGGTGTGATCGAACCGGCGCGCTACGAGGAGGTGCGCGACGAGCTGATCGCGAAGCTCGAGGCGCAGTCCGGGCCCGACGGCGAACCGCTGGGGACGAGGGTCCTCAAGCCGCAGGACGTGTACCCCGACGTCCGGGGCGTGGCGCCCGACCTGATCGTCTACTTCGGCGACCTCGCGTGGCGGTCCGTCGGGTCGGTCGGTAACCCCAGCCTCTACACCTACGAGAACGACACCGGCCCCGACGGGGCGAACCACGACCGCGACGGCGTCTTCGTGATGGCCGGCGCTCCGGGTCAGGCGAGCGGCCGCGTGAGCGGGCTGAACCTGGTCGACGTTGGGCCTACGATCCTGGATCTGTACGGCGCCCCTCCGCTCGAGGGCGCCGCCGGAAGGAGCTTCCTGTGACCGACGCGGACGAGGGGTTCACCGTTTGGTTCACCGGCCTGTCGGGGGCCGGCAAGTCGACGATCGCGGAGATGCTGTACCACGAGCTCCAGGCGCGCGGCCTGAAGACCGAGATCCTCGACGGCGACGAGGTCCGTAAGAACCTCTCCAAGGGACTAGGGTTCTCGAAGGAGGACCGGGACACGAACATCCTGCGGATCGCCTACGTGGCGGATCTGCTCACACGCAACGGGGTGGCGACGATCTGCTGCCCCATCTCGCCGTACAAGGCCACCCGCGACGAAGCTCGCGCGATGATCGGCTCGGACCGGTTCGTCGAGGTCTACGTCCACGCGACGGTGGACGAGATCGCCGCCAACCGCGATCCGAAGGGCCTGTACAAGAAGGCGCTCGCCGGAGAGATCACGGGGTTCACGGGCGTGGACGATCCCTACGAGGCGCCGGAGGATCCTGAGCTCGTGATCGACACGCTGGGGGAGTCCCCGGAGGAGTCGTTGGTCCACGTCCTGGAGAAGCTGGTCGAGCTCGGCCGCCTGGAGGACGCGACCGTGATGGTCGAGGGCGACCGCGTCCATTCGGGCCTCACCGACCTGCGCGTCACCGATAGCGGGCACGTCGCCAAGGAGGCCTAGGCGACCTGTTACCCTGACCGCATGCGGGTTCGCGACGCCCATCCGGCAACGGGTGGGCGTCTCGCGTTCCCGGCACCGGCGACCGGCGGGCGGGGGTAGGCGGATGGAGTTCGAGATCGGGATCGGGAAGACGGCGCGCCGCGCATACGGGTTCGACGAGGTCGCGATCGTCCCGTCGCGGCGCACCCGCGACCCCGACGACGTCGACATCAGCTGGGAGATCGACGCGTACACGTTCCCGCTGCCGATGATGGCGTCGGCGATGGACGCGAGCGTCTCGCCGGCCACCGCCGTCGAGGTAGGGCGCCTGGGCGGGTTGGCCTGCCTGAACCTGGAGGGGCTCTGGACCAGGTACGAGGATCCGACCCACGTCTACGAGGAGATCGCGTCGCTCCCCGACGAGAAGGCGACGCGGCGGATGCAGGAGCTGTACCTGGAGCCGATCAAGGAGGAGCTGATCGGCCAGAGGATCCGCGAGATCAAGGAGGGGGGCGTCACGGCGTGCGGCTCGCTCACGCCCGCCCGGGTCGAGCGGTTCGCGAGGCTCGTGCTCGAGGCGGAGCTCGACGTCCTGGTGATCCAGGGGACCGTCGTGTCGGGAGAGCACGTCTCGAGCCGTTCGGAGCCCCTGAACCTGAAGGAGTTCATCCCGGCGTTCGACATCCCCGTGATCGTGGGGGGCTGCGCGTCGTACCCGACGGCGCTGCACCTGATGCGCACGGGCGCGGTCGGGGTGCTGGTCGGGGTCGGTCCCGGGAACGCGTGCACCACCCGCGGGGTCCTCGGGGTCGGCGTCCCTCAGGCGACGGCGATCGCCGACGCGGCGGCCGCCCGCCGCGAGCACCAGCACGAGACCGGGCGCTACGTCCAGGTGATCGCCGACGGCGGCATGCGGACCGGGGGCGACATCGCGAAGGCGATCGCCTGTGGCGCCGACGCGGTGATGATCGGCTCGCCGCTCACTCGGGCCTACGAGGCGCCCGGCCGCGGGTACCACTGGGGCATGGCGACGTTCCATCCGTCCCTGCCGCGCGGCGCGCGGGTCAAGACCCAGCAGGTCGCGTCGCTCGAGGAGATCCTGGCCGGCCCGGCCCACGAGAACGACGGGACGTTCAACCTGTTCGGCGCGCTCGCGACGAGCATGGCCACCACGGGGTACGCGAACGTCAAGGAGTTCCAGAAGGCCGAGCTCGTGATCGCGCCCTCCATCAAGACCGAGGGCAAGACGTACCAGACCCAGCAGCGGGTCGGGATGGGCCACTGACGCGGTGAGCCGCGGGCGGGATCAGGAGCGAGGACACGCCCACCCCGTCCTGGTCGTCGACCTGGGCGCGCAGTACGCGCAGCTGATCGCGCGGCGCGTCCGGGAATGCCACGTCTACTCCGAGATCGTCGCGCACGACACCCCGGTCGCGGAGATCCGTCGGATGCGACCCGCCGGCCTGATCCTGTCCGGGGGCCCGGCCTCCGTCTACGAGGAGGGCGCCCCGGCCATGGATCCGCGGCTGTTCGACCTCGGCGTGCCGGTGCTCGGGATCTGCTACGGCCATCAGCTGATGGCCCGTGCGCTGGGCGGCGAGGTGGCCGCGACCGGCGGGCGCGAGTACGGCGGCACGCCCCTGCTCGTGGAGGCGCCCGGCGTCCTGCTGCGGGACCTGGCGGCCGAGGAACGGGTCTGGATGTCGCACGGCGACGCGGTCGTCCGGGCGCCCGAGGGGTTCCGCGTCACCGCGCGCACCGAGGCGACGCCGATCGCCGCGATGGAGGACGTCGACCGCGGCCTGTTCGCGGTGCAGTTCCACCCGGAGGTCGGGCACACCCCGAAGGGTCTCGAGGTGATGAAGCGTTTCCTCTACGAGGGCTGCGGGCTGCTTCCCGAGTGGACGCCCACGAACGTGATCGATCGCGCCGTGTCGCAGATCCGCGAGCAGGTCGGCGCCGGGGAGGTGCTCGGCGCGCTGTCGGGCGTCGACTCGGCCGTCGCGGCTCCTGCTGGTGCACCGTGCGGTGGGAGACCAGCTGACCTGTGTGTTCGTGGATCGGCCGAACCGGGAGGACGAGCCGGAGCAGGTCGAGGAGACGTTCGGTCGCCATCTCCGGGTGCCGCGGATCCACGTGAAGGCGTGGCCGACCGGTCCGGGAGCGGCTCGCCGGCGTCACCGATCCCGAGATGAAGCGGCGCGCGATCGGCGAGGAGTTCATCCGGGTCTTCGAGGAGGTCGCGCGCGAGCACTCCGGGGCACGGTTCCTGGTACAGGGCACCCTCTATCCGGACGTGATCGAGTCCGGGTCGTCGACCGCCGCGAACATCAAGAGCCACCACAACGTGGGAGGGCTGCCCGAGCAGATGGACCTGGATCTCGTCGAACCTCTCCGCGACCTGTTCAAGGACGAGGTGAGGGTCGTCGGCGCCGAGCTCGGGTTGCCGGAGGAGATCGTGCAGCGCCAGCCGTTCCCCGGTCCGGGCCTGGCGGTGCGGATCATGGGCGAGGTGACGGCCGAACGGCTGGCGATCCTTCGCGGGGCCGACCGCGTGGTGCGCGAGGAGATCAGGCGCGCCGGCTTGGAGCGCGAGACATGGCAGGCGTTCGCGATCCTGCTGGCCGACGTCCGAAGCGTGGGCGTGATGGGGGACGGCCGGACGTACGAGCATCCGATCGTGGTCCGGGCGGTCACGAGCGAGGACGCCATGACCGCCGACTGGGCCCGGCTCCCGTACGACGTGCTGGACCGGATCTCGCAGCGCGTGATCCGCGAGGTGCCGGGGGTCAACCGGGTCGCCTACGACGTCACGTCGAAGCCGCCCGGGACGATCGAGTGGGAGTGAGCCGCTGGTCAGCGCCCCGGCGTCGTCGATACGTACGGTTCTTCGTCCGGTTCCCGCACACCCTCATCGCGCACCAGGCCCCCGACCGGTTCTTCGAGCGGTCGTAGAACGCCCAGCGGCACTCGCGGCAGGTCTTGAGCCGTCCCCACGATCCGTCCAGGCCGGCGGTCGCGACGGCCGCGAGGATGCCCGAGAGCGCGCGGTCGACGGCCTCGCCGACGGGCAGGAGCACCGGACGCCCGTCGTCGGCGAACCCGACGCCCACCGCGACCGGCGATCCGGCCAGCGCGGCCGGGGGCGGCCCGCCCTCCGCCACCAGCGTGCGCAGCGCGTCGCGGACCTGCACCAACCGGCGGCGCTCGGCCTCCTCGATGCGTGCGCCCGGCGGCAGCAGGCCGCTCGCCGTCAGCCAGGCCGCGGCACGCTCCGGCGTCCCGAGTCGGTCCACCTCGGGTGGAACTCGTGGTTGTGGGAGTTCAGGAACCGCTGGACCAGCCGCAGACCGCCCGGCGCGACCGCCCGGTCGCCGGGTTCCTCGGTCTCGCCGAGGCGGGCCATCCGCGATGGATCCATCCGAGACCAGCGTAATGGTTTGACAGGTCTCGCGCGACCCGGCTAGCCTGCAGCTCATGGCGAGGAGGGCGATCGCGGCCGTCGTGGTCGCGCTGCTGCTGGGCGTCGCGATCGGCTGGGGCGTCGGCTCCGCGACCGCGGAGGGTGACCCGGCCGGCCGTGCCGGCGCCGCAGCCGTCCCGACCCCATCGTCCTCACCCGTGGACCTGGTCAAGGTCGGGGGCGTGTACATGGCCGCCCGGTCCTTCGATCTGCCGCCCGAGGTCGAGCCGTTCCCTTACACGAAGCCCGGGCCGCCTCGGGAGGGAACGCCCATCGACGGGACCTACCTCCGGGTCCTGACGATCGACGACGTGGGGGGCGCCCTGGTGGGCCTGCCGTACCGATGCCTGCGCTGCATCCCGTTCCGCAGGGACGCCGGCCTGTCCACCCTGATCTTCTTCGAGGGCCGCTACTTCCTGGAGCACCAGATCTCGGGCTTCCGCGCCTCCGGGCACTACACGGTCGAAGGCGGAACGCTCGCGCTCTACAACGACGCGAACTGCTCCTCGATGGAGGGCACGTACCGATGGACGCGCTCGGATGGCGAGCTGAGCCTGCGAGCGATCGACGATCCCTGCCCGTTCGACGACCTGCGCACCGGGGACCTGGAGTTCCGACCTTGGGTCAAGGTGAACCAGTGCTTCCACCGGCTGGTGGACCTGTGGCCGGCCGTCGTGGGGTGCCGTTCGACCAGCGACGAAGGCTGAGCGCGCGACGCCGAACGCGGCGCGCTCCTCAGACGCGATCCGCCGTGACGATGAGGCGCTGGCTCGAGGAGTACTTGGGGTGACAGGTGGTGAGCACCAGCGTGGGCTCGACCGTCTGACTGAGCACGACGCCCGAGCCCTCCGATGGGATCACGAAGACCTCGCTCACCCGGTAGTCGAACGTGCCGTACTCGGTCCGCAGCGTGATCGGGTCGCCCACGCGCATCGCGTCCAGGTGGTTGAACGGCGCGAGGTACGTGGTGCGGTGCCCGGCGATCCCCACCCGGCCGGTGTCGTCCCAAGGATCGGCGGTGTCCGGGTAGTGGCCGGGTCCCTTCTTCAGCGACTCGGTGTCCGTGCCCTGGACGACGATCATGTCCAGGCCGATCCGGGGGATCACCAGCTCCGCGTAGGCCGAGCCTCTGAGCGGCACCACCCCGGCCGGCGGCGCCTGCTCGGGGGTTCGGGTGTCGACGACGGCCTGGAAGCCCCGTTCGAGGTCGGCCTGGGCGGCCTTGGTCTCGAGCCCGGTGCCCCACAGGAGCCAGGCGATATAGCCGGCGACGCCCGCCGCGAACAGCAGGCAGCCCATCCCGAACCAATGCAGGGCGGCGCTCCACCAGGGACGGCGCGGCCGCAGGACCGGAGCCTGGGTGCGGGGAAGGACCTCGGCATCCACGTTCGGTCCAGGTTACGGGCGCCCAGCCTCGGGCACAACGGACGCCGGTGGGCCCGTCGCGACCGCCGGGTAGCATCGAGCGGTGGCGACCGTCTCCCTGCTCGAGGGCCTGAACGACATCCAGGCCGAGGCCGTCCTTCACACGGACGGGCCCGTCCTCGATCGTTGCCGGCGCCGGCTCGGGAAGACCCGCGCCCTCACGCATCGGATCGCCTACCTGATCCGCGAGCACGGCGTCGCGCCCGGCCAGATCCTCGCGATCACGTTCACGAACAAGGCCGCCCGCGAGATGGCGGAGCGGGTCGAGGGCCTGATGGGCACGCGGATCTCGAGGGGATGTGGATCCTGACCTTCCACTCGGCGTGCGCGCGGATCCTCCGCAGGGAGCACGCCCACCTCGGCGTCCCGTCCAGCTTCTCGATCTACGACGACGGCGATACCGAGCGGCTGATCGCGCAGGTGCTGAAGGATCTGGACCTCGACCCGAAGCGGTTCCCGCCCAGGGCCATGGCGGCCGGGATCGGGCGGGCGAAGGACCAGGTGATCGGCCCCGACCGGTTCGCCGAGCAGGCCGGCAACTTCTACGAGGAGACCATCGCGAAGGTCTACACCGAGTACGAGCGGCGGAAGGAGGCGGCCGGGGCGCTCGACTTCGACGACCTGATCTCGGAGACGGTGCGGCTGTTCGACGATCACCCGGAGGTCCTGCGGCACTATCAGGAGCGGTTCCGCTACATCCTGGTCGACGAGTACCAGGACACGAACCGCGCCCAGTACCGGCTGGTGAACCAGCTCGCGGCCAAGCACCACAACGTCTGCGTCGTGGGCGACGCGGACCAGGGCGTCTACTCGTGGCGCGGCGCGACGATCCAGAACATCCTGGACTTCGAACGGGACTATCCCGACGCAGCGGTGTTCCTGATGGAGCAGAACTACCGTTCCACGCAGAACATCCTGGAGATCGCGAACGCGCTGATCGCGAACAACGTCCAGCGCAAGCCGAAGAGCCTGTGGACCGAGGCGGCGAACGGCGAGCTCACGGTCCGCTACCGGGCCGAGGACGAGCACGACGAGGCGTTCTTCGTGGCAGACGAGATCGAGCGGCTGCGCGCCTCGGAGGGGTTCCGCTACCGCGACGTCGCCGTCTTCTACCGGACGAACGCGCAGAGCCGCGTGCTAGAGGACGTCCTGATGCGGATCGGCACGCCGTACCGCGTGTTCGGGGGCGTGCGCTTCTACCAGCGCAAGGAGATCAAGGACGTCCTGGCGTACCTGCGGCTGCTCGTGAACCCACAGGACGTGATCTCGTTCCGGCGGGTGGTGAACACGCCGAAGCGCGGGATCGGAGAGGCGACGGTCGCCTCGGTCGAGACGTTCGCGTACGACGAGGGGATCACCGTGCTGGACGCGTGCCGGCAGGTCGATCGGATCGCGACGCTCGGAACACGGGCGAAGGGCGCCGTCGCGGGGTTCGTGCAGGTGATCACCGCGCTCCGTCACCGCCTGGACGACGGCGCCGGTCCCGCGCGGATGGTCGAGTTCGCGTCGCGGGAGTCGGGGTACCTGGCCGAGCTCGAGGAGGAGCGCACGGTCGAGGCGCAGGGCCGGATCGAGAACCTGCAGGAGCTCGCCGGCGTGGCGGCCGAGATCGCCGCGCGCGAGCCCGACACCGATCTCCCCGGTTTCCTGGAGCAGGTCTCGCTGGTGGGGGAGCAGGACGACTACGACGAGGACGAGTCGTCGATCACGCTGATGACCCTCCATATCGCGAAGGGTCTGGAGTTCCCGGTCGTGTTCATCGTGGGGCTCGAGGACGGGATCTTCCCGCACTACCGGTCGATGACCGACTCGGCGGCGCTCGAGGAGGAACGCCGCCTGGCGTACGTCGGGATCACGCGGGCCCAGCAGCGGCTGTACCTGGCCTACGCGTGGAGCCGGACGCTGTTCGGCCAGACGCAGTACAACCCGCCGTCGCGGTTCCTGTCCGAGCTCCCGGAGCACCTGCTGGAGGTTCGGGAGGCCGAGACGCGCAGCCGGCGCCGCGGCCGAGGCGCCGGGGTCGCGATCCGGGCCGAGGCGCAGCGCGGATACTCGGTGGTCGGGCTGCCGGGGCGCGAGGAGCGGGTCGAGGTCGCGGGAGGCGGGACGTTGCGGCGGCCCGCCGGCGTCCCGAGGCGCGAAGCACCGGCGATCGTCGCCGGCGACACCGTCGCCCACGAGCG
>JAXLTF010000049.1:0-6873 GCA_046330185.1 Actinomycetota bacterium | reverse complement strand
CTGCGGCCGGTCTCGTCCCTAGGTGCTGCCCCCACCCTCGTAGGCGCGGCCGGCGGCGGCCGGAGGCCGCACCTTCCCCACGAAGCCGGCGATGGCCACGATCGTGACGACGTAGGGGATCATCCGTATGAACTGCGGCGGGAGCAGGTTGATGATCGGCGCGTCGTTCAGCCGCAGCGGGATCGCCTGCGCGAAACCGAACAGCCACGCGAAGAACATCAGCCGGATCGGGTTCCAGTTCGAAAGGATCAGCGCGGCCAGGGAGATGAACCCGAGGCCCAGGGTCTGGCCCTCGCGCCAGTTCCCGATCACCTCGACCGCCAGGAAGGCGCCCGACAGTCCCGCGAGGGCTCCGGAGATCATGACGCCCTGGTACCGGTACCCGGAGACCCGCACGCCCAGCGACCGCGCCGCCTCGGGGTTCTCACCGCACGATCTGAGGCGCAGCCCCCACCGCGTCCGGTACAGCGAGAACCAGACCGGGATCACCAGCAGGACGGCGAGGATCACGACCGGAGACAGGTCCGAGAAGGCCCTTCCGAGCCTCGCCGGAAGGTCGGAGAGCAGCGGCAGGTCCAGGATCGGCAGGTGCGGCCCGCCCGGGTCGGACTGCGTCGACTGGCCGTCGAAGAACGTCGCCGACAGGAACCGCGCCAGCCCGACGGCGACGAGGTTGATCACCACACCCGACACGATGTGGTCGACCCGGAACGTCACGGTCGCGGCCGCGTGGATCAGCGCGAACAACATGCCGCAGAGCGCCCCGAACAGCAGGCCGAGGGCGACGCTCCACATCCCCCAGCCCATGCCGTCCGGTGCGGCGTCGGCGAAGAACCGCGCCCCGGCCGCGCCCGTCACGGTGCCGATGATCATCAGGCCCTCGAGGCCGATGTTCACGATCCCGGAGCGCTCGCTGTACAGGCCGCCCAACCCGGTCAGGTAGATGATCGTGAAGTAGGTGAACGAGATCTGCAGGGCGACGGCGACATCGACGAGGGTCACCTAACGGTCACCTCCGGGCATCAGGCCCGCCTCCTCGGCGGGGGGCCCGGGCCGATCGACGTCCTGCGAAGCGGCCGAGTCCGCCAGATCCTCGATGGCCGCCGCCCGCGTGAGCTGCCGGGCCGCCACGCGTCGCTTCGCGATCTGGTACGTGATCACGACCGAAAGGATCAGGATCCCCTGCAGGATGATCACGAACTCCCGCGGAACCTGGGATTCGATCTGCAAGGCGACCTCTCCGCGTGACAACACCCCCCACAGGATCGCGGCGAAGATGATGCCGATCGGGTTGTTCTGTCCCAGGAACGCGACCGCGATGCCGGTGAAGCCCAGCTGCGCCACGTAGTTCGTACCCAGGTACCCGCGATCGGCCAGGATGTGATGCATCCCCACGAACCCGGCCAGGGCCCCCGAGATCACGAACAGCCGGATCTGCGTGCGTCCGATCGAGATGCCGCCGGCCTGCGCCGAACCGGGGGCCGAACCTACCGCGCGCGCCTCGTACCCGAGCCTGGTGCGGCGGAGCAGGAACCAGATGATGATCGCCGCGGCGATGGCGACGAGCAGCAGCCACGAGAGGTGTGCGCCCGGCGTGATCCCGAAGATCCTCCCCATGTCGCCGATCAGCGCGTCCTTGGGGAACTCGTCGGTGCGGAGGTCGACGTTCTGCCCGGGCGGCGCGTCCGAGAACCTCAGTGGGAAGTTCAGCGCCCAGGCGAGCAGGCTGACGGCGATGCCGTTCAACATGATCGTCGTGACGACCTCATGGGCGCCCGTCTTCACCTTCAGGACCGCGGGGATCCAGGCCCAGACCATCCCGCCGAGCATCGCCGCGAGCAGGATCACGATCAGGTGGATGGGCCCTGGGAGGAAGCTGATGCTCACCGCCGCCCAGGCGGCGGTGGTCATCGCCACCAGGTACTGCCCCTCGACCCCGATGTTGAACATCCCGCCCTTGAAGCAGACGGCCACGGCGAGCGCCGAGAAGATCAGCGGCGTCGCGATCGCCAAGACGTAGCCGAACCCGTCCTTGCTGCCGAGCGAGAACCGGAAGATCGAGCCGTAGACCGTCGCCGGGCTCTCCCCGTAGGCGAGGATCAGGATCGATCCCAGCGCGAGCGCGATCACCAGCGACAGGACCAGGGCGCCGAGCTGGCTGCCCAGGCCCTCGAGCCATTGCGGACGGTGACGCTCGGCCGGGGGGGAGACGCCGGCGCTCGCGGTGGCCATCAGCCCGCCTCCCGCACGGCGCCGCCCAGCATCCGGCGCCGACGTCCTCGGGCGCGGCGTCCGGCGGGGTACTCCCCGTGATCCGGCCCTCGTACATCACGCGATGCGGTCCGAGAGCGCAAGGGATCCTTCGTCGAGCTCGCGCTGGCGGAGATCAGCAGCACCGCCCGGCCCTCGCCCTTCTGTTCGAGGATCTGTCGCCACACGAACTCGATCGCCCCCACGTCCAGACCTCGCGTCGGCTGCGCGGCGATCAGGAGCTTCGGGTCGGTCTCGAGCTCGCGGGCCAGGATCAGCTTCTGCTGGTTGCCACCCGAGAGCGTCGCGGCGCTCACCTCGATGCTCCGCGTTCGGATGTCGAACAGATCCACGAGGCGGCTCGCCAGCTCCTTGATCTTCGCGATGAACAGGACGCCGGCCTTCGAGGAGAAGTCGGCGTCGTCGTGGCGGCCGAGCACCGCGTTCTCCCACAGCGACATGTCCAGGACCAACCCCTGCTCGTGCCGGTCCTCGGGGATGTACCCGACGCCGTGGTTGCGGATGGCCTGCACGTCCCAGCTGGTTATGTCCGTCCCGTTCACGATGATCGAGCCGGCGCTCGGGTGTCGCAGCCCGATCAGCGTCTCGGCCAACTCGCGCTGGCCGTTGCCCTCGACGCCCGCGACCCCCAGGATCTCGCCGGCGTTCACCTCGAGCGAGAGACCGTTCAGCTTGCCCTCCCTCTGGAGGTCGCGGACCTCCAGCACGGGCTCCCTGACCTCGACCTGGGGCTTCTCCAGCCGGAACAGCACGGGACGGCCGACCATCATCTCGGCGAGCTTGGACTTGGACGTCTCGGCCGGCGTCGTTTCCCCGACCACCGACCCGCGGCGAAGGACCGTGATCCTGTCGGCGATCTCCATCACCTCGTCCAGCTTGTGGCTGATGAACACGATCGTCTTGCCGTCGTCGCGCAGCCTCCGGAGGTTCTCGAAGAGCTCATGGGTCTCGCCGGGCGTGAGAACCGCGGTCGGCTCGTCCAGGATCAGGATGTCCACGCCCCGGAAGAGCGCCTTCAAGATCTCTACCCGCTGCTCCTCGCCGACGGACAGATCCTCGACGATCGCGCGGGGGTCGACCACGAACCCGTAGGAGTCCGCGAGCTCCGCCACGCGCCGCTCCGCCTCGTCCATATCCAGCAGGGCCCCGGCCTCATCGCCCAGGATGACGTTCTCGGTGACGGTGAAGGGGTCCACCAGCACGAAGTGCTGGTGGACATACCGATGCCCTGCGCGATGCGTCGCGCGGCGACGCTGATCCGGACCTCCTCGCCGCGCACGCGGATCGTTCCCTCGTCCGCGGTACATCCTGTAGAGCACGCGCATGAGCGGTCGACTTGCCGGCACCGTTCTCGCCGATCAGCGCGTGGACCTCCCTCGAGCGGAGCTCGAGGGAGACGTCGTCGTTCGCGACGACGCCGGGGAAGCGCTTCGTGATGTGATCGAGCACGACGAGGGGCGGGGCGCTCGTGCGCCCCGCCCCTCGCTCGTCGCTCATGGTTCCCGAGCTCGTCCGGGTCAGGAGACGTCGGCCGGGCTCTCCGGCACGACGATCTCGCCGGAGATGATCTGTTCGCGGTACCCCTCGAGCTGATCGATGATGTCCTGGGTCATCTCGGCCGTGTTGGACTTCGAGTAGTCCAGACCGTCCTCGGCGAGACCGAACACCTGGCTCCCACCGAAGCTCCCGTCGCCGACCGCCTGGATCGCGTTGTAGACCGCCGTGTCGACGCGCTTGAGCATCGACGTGAAGATCAGCGGCTGCTGCTCCGGGCTCGCGGTCAGGTACTGATCGGAGTCGACCCCGATCGCCAGCTTGTTCGCCTTGACGGCGGCGTTGAACAGGCCGGCGCCCGACGCCCCCGAGGCGTGGTAGATGATCTCGGCGCCCGCGTCGTACATCTTCGTCGACAGCGCCTCGCCCTTGACCGGGTCGTTGAACGCCGTGGTGTCGTCGCCGATGTACTCGACGAGGATCTCGATGTCCGGGCTCACGGCCTTCGCGCCGGCCTCGTAGCCCGCCTCGAACTTCTCGATCAGCGGGCCGGTCTGGCCGCCCAGGAACCCGATCGTGTCGCACGCGCACTTGATCGCGGCCGCCGCACCGACCAGGAAGGATCCCTCCTGCTCCTTGAAGGTGTAGTCGGCCACGTTCGGGATCGCGTCGGCGTCGTTCGTCAGTCCGCACGCGGTCCCACAGGTGGCGTACCCGTCGACGATCATGAAGCTCGTGTCCGGGTAATCCGGGGCGATCGTGTTGATCCCCGGCGAGAACGCGAACCCGACGCCGATCACCAGGTTGAACCCGGAGTCGGCCAGGGCCTGCACGTTCTGGTCACGATCCGAGCCCGTGGAGTTGGCCTCGTTCGTGACGACGTTGTCCTCGCAGACGAGGCCGTCGGCGATCGCCTGCTGAAGGCCGGCGTTCGCGGCGTCGTTGAACGACTTGTCGCCCAGCCCGCCGATGTCGAACGCCATGCCAACCTTGAGGTCGGCGTTGCACTCGGCCGCGCCGCCCGTCTCGCCCGTCGCACCCGTCCCCGTGGTGCCGCCGCCGCCTCCGTCGTCGTTGCTGCAGGCGGCCGCGATCAGCCCAAGGGCCATCACGGGAACGACGAGGTTCCGGAGCCATCTCCGCATGCTTCCCCTCCCGTTCGTTCTCCCCGACCGGGCCGAGACGGCTCGGTCCCGCGGATTGTCCGTTCCGCCGCCCAAAGCGTCAAACTCGGCGGAACCCCCGTGGGAAACTACGCAGCCGGGGAGGTGACGGGATGGGGTCGGGCGACCGGAAGGGCTCGGTGGACAGGCGGACCGAGATCCTCGCGCTGGCCGCGCACAACCCCTTCTACGCCTGGAGCGGGATGCGGGTCCTGCGGGTGGAGCCCGGCGAGGTGGACGTCGCGATGGACGTCGGCCCCGAGCACCTGAACCTCCGGGGCCTGCTCCACGGCGGGATGGTCGCCACGCTGGCGGACACGGCGAGCGGCCTCGCGGTCCGGTCGGCGCTCGGGCGGGGGCTCGCGCATGCCACGGTTCAGCTCGACGTCCGGTTCCTGCGCGCCGGCGGACCCGGGACGCTCGAGGCGCGAGGGCGCGCCGTCCGGGTCGGCCGGACGATCGCGTTCGCCGAGGCCGACGTCGTCGACGGGACCGGTGAGACGATCGCACGCGCGAGCGCGACGCACGCGGTCAGCCGGGCCGAGCCCGGATGAGGATCAGTAGTCGGTCTCGATCGACGCCATCGCCCCGGGGAGCTGCGAGAGCGCTCCCTGCAGCGAGAGCAGCAGGCCCATGTTCCCGGCGACCTTGACCTTGCCGGTCATGAACGCGGTGACCACCGAGAGCTCGCTCCGAGCGAGCTTCACGGCCGTGTCGTAGCTCTGCGTGATCGTGGCGTCGGGCGACCCGACGTCGCCGAGGCCCATGTCGATCGACCCCTCGGCGATCTTGATCCAGTAGTGCGTCTGCTCGCCGTCCATCGTGATCACCTGTTGGATCGACGCGTTGCTCGTCGCGGCCGCCTGGCGGAACGCATCGTTCGCGTTCAGGGCCTGCTTGACGGCGTCGGCCCACTCGGTGGATAGGAACTGGACGGCCACGGTGCCTCCTCGGATCGCGGGTTCGGGAGCGGCAGGATATCGCGGGCGTCCGCTACGGACCGTCGAACATGGCCGGCTGCGTGAGGTGCGCGGTGTCGTTCAGGAACCAGAGCCGGCGCTCGTCGCCGCGGACCACCACGGTGTTCAGGCTTGTGTGATCGGGGAGCATGAACATCTCCTGCTCCTCGATCGCGAGCACATGCCCGAGATAGGCGTTGATCACGCCGCCGTGGCACACGACCCAGACGTCTCCGTCGGGATGCGCGGCCAGGATCGTCTCGACCGCGTCCACGACGCGGTGCTGGAACGCGGTCCCCGGCTCGCCGCCGGGCGCCAGGTGCCAGATCGGGTCCTGCGAGCGGATCAGGCCGAGGACCTCCGGGTGCTCGGCGAAGAGGTCCTCGAACTCCCGCATCTCCCACGCGCCGCCGAACCACTCGGCCAGCTCGTCCCGGTAGGTCACCGACGTGCCGCTCGCGCGCGCGAACGGCGCCACCGTCTCGCGGGCGCGGCGCAACGTCGAGCAGTAGACGGCGGCGGGCTCGGGCATCAGCGCTAGGCGCCGGGCCAGCAGGCCCGCCTGCTCGAGCCCGAGCTCATCGAGCGGTGGGTCGTGTTGGGCCCCGAGGGAGGTCCGGAGCACGTCCGGGATCGCGCGGTCCGCCCGCCCGTGGCGGATCAGGTAGAGACGGCGCGTGGTCGCGGTCACGCGCCGTCCCCCGTCCTCGCCCGGTCCCGCCGCTCCCGCCACCGGCGGGCGTACGCCTCGACGTCCTCGCGGAGCCACACGCGCCCGGACGCCAGCGTCGTGACCGGCTCCGGGAACGAACCGCGGTCGATGTAGGTGACCACGCGTCGCTTGTCCCAACCCATGATCTCGGCCGCCTCGGCCACGCCCGCGAGGCGCGGCACCAGCTCGACCGTCAGCTCGACGTCGGCGCCCACGGCCCGCCGGAGCTCTCGCAGACACCCCTCTCGCGACGTGGCCGTCACCTCGACGAAGA
>JAXLTF010000048.1:0-7380 GCA_046330185.1 Actinomycetota bacterium | reverse complement strand
CGTGGGCGTCATCGAGAGAGACGCGGCTCGCGTCCGGCTCCGCCTTCAGGCGTACGGAGATCGTCGTCCCGGCGATGTCGACGATCCATCGCTCCCGCCGAGCATCGATCCGACGATAGATCCCTTCGTGACCAGCGACCGCGATCACCGCTCCTTCCCCGGGGACGCTCCCGGCTGAGAGGACCCTCAGGTAGATCTTGACGTCGCTCGACCCGTACCCGTTGTGCATGTAGCCGCCCCAACTACCCGCGATGCAGGAGAACCGCCGCGACGGCCCGCACTCGGCCTCTGGATGAGCCGCGACGCCGATCACGTCCCACGAGTACACGCCTGAGTGGTTCTTGGTCGTGGTCGGCCAGCCGTTGACGACCTCGTCTTCCGCGATCCGATCCAGGACCTCGCCCTCCGAACTCGGTTCGACGACCGCCGCGAGGCTCGGCGCATGGCCGGAGATCGCGAGAACCTCGGCTGTGTCCGGCGCGGAGGTGCACCCACCGACCAGGAACACGACGGCCAACACGAGCCGACGTCTCGGATGCCCATCCACCGACCCGCTCCCTCGTGATCCAACCCCTCGTCCCGGTCGGGAGGCGGTCATCCGGAGTCCCACTTGCCGTTCGTGAGGATGAACACGAGCCGGAAGCCCAGGTAGCTGTCCTGGGCTTGCGCGCGCATCGATCCGATGATGGCGTGACCGTCCTCGAGATCGGCGCGACTCGTGCCCGGCTCCGCGTTCATGCGGATGGAGATCGTCGTCCCGGCTATGTCGACGATCCACCGCTCCCGTCGCGCATCGATCCGTCGGTAGACCCCGGTGCGGCCGGCGACCGAGACCACCACACCTTCACCGGGAACGCTCCCTTCCGGGAGGACGCTCAGGAGGAGGGCGACGTCGCCGGACCCGTATCCGTTGTGCATGAAGCCTCCCGCGCTACTGACGGAGCAGAAGGAGGGAGGGGGGTCCTCGTTCCTCGAATAGCTCCTTGGTCCCGAGTCGGGTGGCGGTGCCGACTGCGGCTGCGGGGGTCCGCAGGCAGAGCCGTCCCACGAGTACACGCCGGCGTGGTTCTTGCTCGTGGTCGGCCAGCCGTTGACGGCCTCGCCCTGCGCGATCCGATCGAACACCTCGCCGTCGACACGCGCGAAGCTGTCGCTCCGCATCGGCGTGGGGGTCTCGACCGGCGAGGGAACGGGCTCGTCGGTCGCGGACGCGCCGGGATGCCAAGGACCGGAGGCCGCGAACCCGAACGCCTGCGCGTCGGAGCCGTCCGCATCGGCGATCGCGAGCCCCGGGGGGTTCCGTCCCGTCTGCGAGTCGAACTGTATGCACGTCGTGAACGTCTGGTCGAAGTCGCACTGGATCGAGTACGCGATCTGGGACCCGTCGGGCGACCAGACCGGCGCGCTCCCGCCGACGATCACCGGCGTGAAGTCCGAACCATCGGGGGCGAAGGTGTAGATGGAGCCACCGCTCGGTTCGTGGGTACCCGCGCCCAGCGCGAGACGGTCGCCCGCCGGCGACCACGCCAGGCCGGTGGTGTCCCGGAGCTCGGTCGGCTCGTCCGCGAGGATCTGGTGCGCGTCGGTGCCGTCCGCGTTCGCCACCCACACCTCGACGCGGCGGTTCCCGGTCAGGTACGCGATCTGCGATCCGTCGGGCGACCACGTGACCGACCACCCCGACCCAGGCATCGCCCCGATGCGCTCCGGCGTTCCGCCGTCGTGATCGACGACGTACAGCCCGTCCCCGCTAACGAACACGACGCGCCCGTCGGGCGTGAAGGTCGCTGCCCGCGGAGAACATCGGGTCGACGGCCAGCGGGCTCTCGATCCATCGGCGTGCAGGACGTAGGAGCCTCGCTCTTGACGATGAGGTCCCCGGTCGAGCGGGTGAACAGGAGCCGGAGCCGTCGCGGACCAGGCGACCGGCTCCCCGAGCCCAGCGGCACCAGCGTCGAGGCGACGTCGGGGGCGACGCCCGCCCCTCCTGCGTGTCGGTCGGCCCGTTCGGGTCCACCGCCAACACGCCGTTCTCGTCGTCCACGAACAGGATCCGGCCCGCGACCGGGGCGAAGATCCCGAGCTGCTTCGACCGTTCGTCCGACCGATCGCCGAGCCTCGGCGCGGGGATGACGCTCGAGGACGAACCATCCGCCCAGCCCGACGAGCGCGACGACGAGCGCCACCGCCGCCGCCGCGACGCGCTTCACGTTCTCCCCTGGTGCCGGCGCCTGCGCTCGAGCCCGCCGAGCACGTCGGGCGGCGGTGGGCGATCCGGTCCCGCGTCTCGCGTAGGAGCTGCTTCGTCTCAGGCATCGTCGTCGTCTCCTGTGCTGGCGCGGAGCGCGGATCGGCCCTGCGAGGCGAGGACCTCGGACTGTCGCCGCCTTCACGCCCATGAGGCGTCCGGACTCCTCCGAGGAGTGTCCAGGAGGTCCATCGACGAGGCTCATTCGCTGACGCGGGGTCAGGTGGCGAGCGCCCGCAGGACCTCGTCCCGGACTCGACCTCGTCCAGCCGGTCGCGTGGCGTTCGCGGGGTACTGCATGACGGATGGCCACGGCGGCCCGGCGGCGGCGCTTGCGGTACAGGTTCATCGCGGTGCGGTAGAGGTAGCCGGTCGGGTCGTCGAGTTGACCGCATCGTGGTGCCACCGCTCCCAGACCTTGAGGTAGGCGTCCTGCATCAGGTCCTCGGCCTCGGCGCGGTCGTGCGTCAGGAGCCGGAGGCGCCGAGACCGCGGCGTCTCGGCGCTGACGAACGCCTCGAACGCCGAGGCGAGGTCGCCCACCTCCGCTCGGTCCGCCGGAGCTCAGGCACGATGGCTGCAGTCTCGTCCATCCCGGCGTCATGAACCCCTATCCCGGCCCGAAGGTTTAGATGGATGCCGGAGCAGGCCCGGCACGGCTCGATCCGGATCGAGTCCAGGATGGCTCGCAGCTCGGCGAGGTCCTCGGCAGGCGAGCCGGGCGACCGCTCGGCCGCGATCATCAGGCGGGTCCCCTCGACGTCGAGGATCCAGAACTCCTCTCGGTAGCCGGGCCCCGTGTACCCGTAGAACGCGTCCCCCACCTCGGCTGCGTCCATCGGTGCGATCCAGCTCCTGAGATCGCCGTGATCGCAGCGACCGAACGTCATCTCCGGAACGGTCCATCCCAGGTGCTTCCCTCTGTAGCCGTAGATATCGACGTCTCGCGGCGGAGACGTGACCTCGAACGGCTCGAGCTCCGACAGCGCGGTCGCCAGATCGTCCACCGTCGGCCCCACTGAGGGGCGGGCGGAGAAGTGGTTGCGGCAACCGTGGGTCACCAGGTTCACCACCGTCGTGATGCTCACGCCGACGTGCCCGTCGTCGGGGCCGAACTTCGCGGCGCCGATCCAGCTCGACCATCCCTCGGCCGGGAGGTCGTACACGACCCGGAGCGGCGTGGACGGGTCCAGGTCGGCGTCCACGAAGTAGGTCCCCGGTTCGACCGGAACCATGTCCAAGCCAGCCGACAGGATGTCCTGTACGTCGGGCGCGTTGCCCGTCTCGCTCGGCGCGACCGATGACGGCGCCGGAGCGTCCGCTGGCTCGGGGCTCGAGCTGCAGGCAACCGCCGCGAACATGAGGGCCCACGCGGTCGCACGTCCGATGCGGGTCATGGTTCCCATGGATACGATCCACCCTCCCAGCTCAGGTACGTGAGCTCGTCGATGGGCTCGGCCTCGCCGCGTCCGTCCGCGTCGACCGCGACCCACGCGAAGGAGTTGTGGAACGCGAGCCGGGAGCCGTCCGGCGACCACGTCAGACGGCACATGTAGTTGAACTCGCATCCGGCGAGGGTCAGCTCGATCTCGGCCGGAGCACCACCGTCCATGGGTACGATCCGGATCCGAGCCATCGGGTCCGGCGGCGACCCGTCTCCGAACGCGAGACGCGTCCCATCTGGGGACCACGCGATGCCCAGCGGGTCGTAGTCGTCGGCCATGACTTGGATGTCCGATCCATCGGCATCCATCACGTACAGGCGGCCGGCTTCGTTCGACGCCTTGCGGATCAGGACGGCGATGCGGGTTCCGTCCGGCGACCACACGACCTTTTCGGTCAGGTCCCGATCGTCCGGCAGGCGCGCGAGGAGCGAACGCTCGCCGGTCCGCACGTCGACCGTGTAGAGCGATCCATCTGGCGCGCCCTCGGGCGCCGCGAACACGAGTCGCGTTCCATCCGGTGACCAAGCCCACGTGGGCGGTTGGTTCGTCTCCAGTAGGTCGGCGGTCACCTTCCCGAGGTGGGTCGTCTCGCCGGTGGAGAGGTCGATCGTGGTCAGCTTCGACCGACCGATCGTCGCGAGCTCGGCGCCGGTCGGCGACCAGGTCCAGTACAACCCGATATCCGCGAAGAGGCCCGGATCACCGCCCGTCGCGACGAGTTGAGGCTCCTCAGCTTCTCCGGCGACCCACAGGTCCCTCCATCCGCCATCCGCCGCATCGGTCTCGTACGCGACCCACCGACCGTCCGCCGACCAACTCGCGGAGTAGACGTCGTCGAGGTCCTCGACGAGGACACGTTCCTCGCCGGTATCGGGGTTCACGGCCACGAGATCGCCGGGCACCTCCTCGTTCACGCCGGTGAAGCGCAGGACCTCGCCGTTCGAGCGGGAGAAGCCGTCGCCTGGCGTCGTTGTGATTCCGTTCGGCTCGGCCGAAGCGCCGGGATGCCAGGGGCCCGAGGCCGCGAAGCCGAAGGCCCGGATATCGGAGCCGTCCGCGTCGGCGATCGCGAGGCCGCCGCACGAGACATCCGCACGCTCGCACTCGATCGTGTACGCGATTCGAGTTCCGTCGGGCGACCAGTGCGGCGAGATGCGCGGGTGACGACCTGCGTGAAGTCCGACCCGTCGGGGGCGAAGGTGTAGATCGCATCGTCGCCGTTGCTCAGCTGGACCTGGATCGCGAGGCGGTTGCCCGCCGACCACTGCAGGTTGTCCTCGAACCCGACCAGCATCGCCTCGTCCCTCAAGATCTGATGCGCGTCGCCGCCGTCCGCGTCCATCACCCACACGTGGTTCTCGACTCTCCGCTGTCGACGAACGCCATCCGTGTCCTGTCGGGCGAGAAGGTCGGCGCCATCACGATCCCTCGGCTCCTGGGAGCGGAAGGCGATCCGGCTCACCGCCTTGGCCGTCGGCGATATACAGGCCCAGATGGTCGCCCCAGGCCGCGAAGACGACGCGCGAGCCGTCGGGAAGATCGAGGCGCCACCGAGATACATCGGCTCCTCGTTCAACTGGGTCTCGGAGCCGTCGGCGTGCGGGACGTACAGGTACTCCTGCGGGAACAGGTCGTCGGACGACCGCTTGAACAGCAGTTCGGTGCCGTCGCTCGACCAACCAAGCGGTTCGACGTCCCCGAGGCCCAGTGGTACCAGCGTCGAAGCGACGTCGTCGGCGACGCTCGGCCCTTCCAAGGTATCGGCGGGGCCGCTCGATCGATCGCCCAGAGACCCGTGTCGTAGCCCAGGTCGCCTACCTCGGCCTCGTTGACATAGACGATCCGGCCGGCGACCGGGCGAAGATCCCGAGTCCCTGGAACGACCGTCTGCGGGGACCGGCGCGCGCCGGATCGCGTCGACGCCGGCGACCGTCGCGGCGACGATCGCCACGGCCACGAGCGAGGCCACGGCGCCGTTCACGACATCCTCCGGCGGGCCCGCCGGAGCGCCCTCGGCGGATCGGCCGGCAGCGCGGAGACCGCGTTCGCACGGCGATGGAGCATCTCGTGAACGTCGCGCTCGTCGATCATCGGGGCACCTCCTCCAGCGCCTCGCGGAGCGTCTTCATCCCGCGCGAGACGAGCGATCGGACGGTCCCGGGGGCACAGCCGAGCACGTCCGCCGTCTGCACGTCCGTGAGGTCCTCGTAGAAGCGCAGGACGACGCCGCTCGCTGCCGCTGGGGCAACCCCAACAGGACCTCGTGCATCGTCTCGTCGAGCGCGTCGTTGGCGTTCGTGGCAGGGGTCGGGGCAGCGGCTTGACGCTCGAGGTAGGTCCGCTCGACGCGCCGGTGGCGGAAGTGGCTGGTCGCGAGGTTCACGATCGCACGGCGCAGGTACGCCCCGAAGGCGTTCGGGTCGCGCAGGTGGCGCAGGCGGCCGATCAGCCGCGCGAACGCGTCCTGGACGAGGTCCTCGGCGAGCGCTCGGTCCCCCGTCAGGAGGAAGGCGAGACGGATCCCGTCAGGAGCGTGAGCGACGTACAGATCCGCCAGCGCGCCCCGCTCGCTCGCCGCCTCGTGAACCACGCGCGCCATCCTCGCCTGTTCTTCCCTCACGAGCTAGAGACGCGCAGGTGTCGTCCGAACGCTGCGTCGGGCGAGGAAGAGGAAGAGGAGGCTCGTCGTGTCTAGCCGGCGCGACCCCAGAGTCCGCGCATGCTGGGCCTGGACGAGCTCCCCGAACGCCGGGCTGCGATCCACGAACGAGTGCTCGGCCGAGCCTCCCGGTAAAGAGCTACTGCGAGGAGGTCAGGGCTCGATCCGGATCGAGTCGAGGAGGTCCTCCCGCTCGGCGAGGTCTTCGGACGGCGAGCCGGGCGAGGTCCCTGCCGTGATCATCAGCCGGGTCCCCTCGACGTCGAGGATCCAGAACTCCTCGGTGTAACCGGGCCCCGTGTAGCCGCCGAAGGCACCGTCCAGACCGGCCCCATCAACCGGTGCGATCCAGCTGCTGAAGCCGTCGTCGTCGCAGCGATCGAAGGGCGTGTCCGGAACGGTCAGCTCGAGGTGTTTCCCGGAGTAGCCGTAGATCGTCACGTCTTCGGGAGCCGTCGTGACCTCGAACGGCGCCAGCTCCGCCAACGCCGTCGCCAGGTCGTCCACGCTCGGCCCGACGGGCGGGTAGGCCGCGAGGTGATCCTTGCAGCCGTTCGCCACGAGGTTCACGACCGTGGTGATGCTCACCGCCACGTGCCCGTCGTCGGGTCCGAACTTCGCTGCCCCGATCCAGTTCGACCATCCCTCGGCGGGGATGTCGTACACGACCCGGAGGGGATCGATGTCGGCGTCGAGGAAGTAGGTCCCGGACCCGACCGGACCGAGCCATCCGAAGTCCATGATGTCCTGTACCGCCGGCGTGGTGTCCGTACCGCTCGGCGCGACCGACGAGGGCGTCGGGGCGTCCGCGGGCTCGGGATCCGAGGCGCAGGCGCCCACCGCGAGCGCGAATGCCAACACCAGCAAGTGTCCGTGACGGATCTTCATCAAGGTCCCTCCCTGATGGGGCGTGGAGCCCCTTACGGCGCGTGGAACTCGATCGAGTCGAGGACGGGCGCCGCGGCTTCGATCACTCGGTCGAAGTCCTCGTTCGACGCGAGGATCGCGATCGTGAGGGTCCGAGCCGA
>JAXLTF010000047.1:0-7390 GCA_046330185.1 Actinomycetota bacterium | reverse complement strand
AGAGGCCTCAGGGGCCGAACCGAGCCGACCAGCCGGCCACCGACGAGGCCACCACGAGCGTCCCCAGGAGGGCGGCGCTCAGCACGTCCGGTCGAGCTCCCTGTACGTGATGCAGAACACGCGCAGCCGGCGCGGACAATAGCCGGTCACGGACCAGTCGCCGTTGATCCGGGTCCGCGACGTCGAGCAGCAGTCCTGGATGTGCCGAAGGCGGTTGTCGCAGCAGCGCGTCCATCCCCCGCCGTAGCGGGGGTTCTTCACGAAGTCGAAGCGCATGGGCACCAGCTGCTCGCAGGTCCTGTGCCTGACCTGCGTGTCGGGGTCCGTGAACGCGGCGCCCTGGTCGTCGACCGGGTGGCCGTAGAGCGGGTGGATCGGCCATCCGTAGCGATCGGTGCGCGACAGCGGCGAGTAGGGGTGCGGGCACGACCCGGTCGTGTAGGTGTGTCCGCAGATGTGATACGCCGATGCCCGGCCGGGCGCCAGCGACGTGGCGACGAGGCCGCCTCCGGCCAGGGCGACCACGCCCCGTCCGAGCCTGCCGAGGAAGCTCCGGCGGCTGGTCCTGCTGGCGAGGGCGCGCTGGGCGCGTTCGACGGGGGTCAGCTCGCCCAGCGCTCCGGCTCCTCCTCGATCCGCTCGAGGGCCGTGTCGATCATGCCCTCCACCTGCTCCAGGTCGTTCACGGTCCCCTTCGCGCGCACGACACCGAGCTCGTCCATGACGAGCAGGTACGGCGTGCCCGGCACGTCCAGGAGCCGTTCCAGGTCGGGGTCGTGCAGCACCAGCGGCGTCATGCCCGCGGCGCTCGCGGCGACGGGGATCCCCGGGACGACCTCCTCGCAGATGGGGCACGTCGGCGAGGAGAACAGGACGACCCTGCGGGCCCCCGGCCCACCGACCACGACGCGGCCGTCGTCGGCCGACCTCCCCGGGAGCGGCGGCGGCGCCTCGCCGAGCGGGGGCCCCTCGGTGTCGATCTCGAGCGCCCCCCGCGGGCCCAGGCGGAGATGCAGCACGCCCACCTGGCGAGCCAGCGCGGCGACCACCACCACGAGCACCAGCACCAGCAGCCACTGCGCGACGAACGCCGCCGCCCACCAGCCGGTCATCGCATCGTCCAGGTGGGTTGCTTCGCCTGGTCCAGGAACTGGACGAACGCGCTTCCGTCCGCGGCCAGGCCCACGACGCCGCGCAGGCCGCCGTCGGCGTCCAACAACCGCAGGATCGGCGAGCCCTCGGCCGCGAGACCCAGCCGGACCCGCACCTTGCCCGCCCGGTCGTACAGCCCGATCGTCGGCGAGCCCTGTTCCGCGAGGCTGTAGACCTGCGCGAGCTCGCCGTCGCGCACCTGCATCCCCATCGTGGGGGAGGCCTCGGGCGCCAGGCCGAACTTCGCACGGATCCGGCCGTTCTTGTCGCCGAAGGCCAGGCTCGCCGATCCATCGGACGACAGGCCCAGCGTGGCCCGCACCTTGCCGTTCTCGTCGCCGATCGCCAGCCCGGCCGAGCCGTCCTCCGACAGGCCGAAGCGCGCGCGGACCTGTCCGCCGGGGTCCAGCAGGGAGAAGAAAGGGGCGTCGTCGGCGGACAGCCCGATCCGCACGCGGACGTTGCCGCCGGCGTCGACGACCTCGAACTCCTCCGCACGGACGACGCGCTTCTTCATCACGGGGCCCGGCCGCTACGCGCGCGGCCGAGCGCCTATCGTCGCCCGGCTCGGGGCCCGGCTCAAGCAGCGACGGGCGCTTATCCTGCGCCGCCGCGCAGGAGCTCGACGCGACGCGTGCAGGCCTCGAGCCGGTCCGGGAGCGGCTCCACGCCGATCCCGGGGCCCGTCGGCACGGCCATCGTGCCGTCGGGCGCCAGGACGAAGGGCGCGGTGAGGTCATCGGCGAAGTAGCGCGACGACGCGCTCGTGTCCCCGGGAAGCGTGAACCCGGGCAGCGCGGCCAGGGCGAGGTTCGTCGCGCGCCCCACCCCCGTCTCGAGCATCCCGCCGCACCA
Organism: Actinomycetota bacterium; assembly: GCA_046330185.1. Classification (GTDB taxonomy): domain Bacteria; phylum Actinomycetota; class UBA4738; order UBA4738; family HRBIN12; genus DATBLY01. Next base: position 5,383 of record JAXLTF010000047.1, on the reverse strand, counting down.
GACGGGCACGCCCGCATCGCGGCAGACATCGTGCACGCGGACCGCCTCGGGGACCCCCCCGACGCGGCCCTGCTTGATGTTCACGATCCGGCACGCCCCCAGCTCGATCGCCGCGGCCGCGTCGGCGGCCGACCGGATCGACTCGTCCAGGCACACGGGCGTCGCGATCTCAGCCTGGAGCTTCGCGTGCCGGAGCAGGTCGTCGTGGTGAAGCGGCTGCTCGATCATCAGCAGGCCGAAGGCGTCGAGCGCCCGGAAGACGTCGAGATCCTCGAGCGAGTACGCCGCGTTCGCGTCGACCGACAGCTGGATGTCCGGGTGAGCGGCGCGGACCGCCGCCACACGCTCCACGTCGGTCCCCGGCTCGATCTTGAGCTTGATCCGCCGGTAGCCCTCGGCGAGGTACCCGTCCACCTGCTCCAGGAGAGCCTCGGTGCTCGGCGCGATCCCCACGGACACCCCGCAGGCGACGCGGTCCGACGTGGCGCCGAGATGCGCCGCCAGCGGCACCCCGGCACGCAGCTCGGCATCCAGGAAGGCGTCGATCAGCGCCGCCTTGGCCATCGGGTGCCCGCGGACCCCTCCGAGCACCCGGTCGAGGTCGGACGTGCCGACGTCCCCGGCCGCCAGCAGAGCCGGCGCCAGGAAGTCGCGCAGCGCCAGCCACGCCGCATCGTTGAACTCCTCCGAGTAGCCGGGGTCGGGGCCGGCGACGCACTCGCCCCACCCGTGGGACCCATCCGTCTCGATGCGCACCAGCACGCAGATCTTCTCCGTCTCCTCGCCGAAGCTCGTGCGGAACGGGGACACCAGCGGGATCGCCACGAGCCGCAGCTCCACCGCGCTCGCGCCGGTCATCCGCCGGCCTCCTCCAGCACGTACGCGGAGTCCGCGGTGAAGCCCGTCACGATCAGGCCGGCGTCGAAGCACGCGCGGAAGGCCTCACCCGTGGCCTCGCGCCAGGCATCGGCGAGCACCCGGTCCTCCTCGCGCATCCGCTGGTACTCGCGGGGGATCCTGATCAGGGCCGGGTGTCCGACCGGGGGGCGGACGGCGCCGGGGTGCGGACGCTCCGGGTCGCCCTCGGCGTCCAGCACGACCTGGCCGGCGGGAGGCCGGGGGCCGGTCGGCTCCCGGTCGAGCCGCCAGCGGACCAGCAGCCGGTCGCTCCGGTCCCCCGCGTTCAGGCTGTCCCGCATCTCTCCGTAGAAGGCCGGCACGAACCGGTCCGCCGATGCGCCCAGCTTCACCAGGTTGAACCAGGCGTTGCGGGCCACGAGCGGATCGAACGTCCAGCGCACCAGCCCGATGCCCCGGTCGAGGCAGTGGGCCCGCTGCGCGAGCTTCAGGGCGTAGCCGACGCCCGCATGACGCCGGTCCGGCAGGGCGGCCAGCATGTGTGAGTGGGCGTGCAGTCCGTCCTCGGTCGTGACGCCGGCCCAGCCCAGCACGAACCCGATCATCCGGTCCGCGGCGAACGCGCCGTACGGCGCGTTCCCGCTCTCGGCCAGGGCGAGCACCATGTCCCGCGGGACCAGCGCGTGGTCTCCCCAGGTCTCGGCCATCACGTGAAGGAGCTGGTCGGCGTCGGTGGCGCTCGCGACCGGCCTGAGCGTCACACCGGCCGCTCGAGCGGCCTGCTCCGCGCGCTCCCAGGCCTCCACGGCCGGAGTCTATCCTCGGAGCCGGGAACGCCGAGACCCCGTGCGTAGCACGGGGTCTCGATGGTCAGACGGGTTCGCCGTCCGGCGGCTCAGCCGCCGGCCGGCGGCGGCAGCTCCTGCCACTCGACGTCGTCCAGGTCCGAGCCGCGCCGCCGCTTGAAGATCGCCGCGACCGCGGCGACGATGGCCGCGACGAAGGCGATCTTCATGAGCTTCCTGAAGAAGCCGCCCTTCTTCTTCCCCTCGCTCGCCTCGGTCTCCTCACCCATGGGGCACTCCTTCCACGTCCGGCCCTCGACCGCCCTGAGCCTGCACATGTCTTTGTATCAGGGATCCCGGCCGGCTGTCCCGAGGGGACGACACGGCCGGCGCGGCGCCCGAGGCTCGATGCGGGACGAGCCCGCGCGCGGCGGAAGCTAGAGCGAGCTCGCGACGACCAGCCCCTCGAGCACGGCCTCCTCGACCGTGCGGGGCGCGAGGCAGTCCCCGACCATGTGCACCTCGAAGGGCGCACCGTCCAGGGCGATCGCGAGGTCGTCGACGGGCAGATGCCCCTGCGACAGGACCAGAGCCGAGGCGTCTCGGACGATCACGGGCTCTTCGGTCAGCACGTGCTGGAGGTACACCGTGTCGCTGTCGGCGCTGCACGGCCTCACCAGGGGAACGGTCTCCACCCCCAGGCGCGAGGCCTCGGCGATCATCGCGTCGCGCACGTACTGCTGTATCCTCTGCCCGGCGTGATAGCCGCTCACCCCGAGGGTCACCGTTCCCGCGCTGGGCCAGCGCGATCGCGACCCCCAGACCGATCCAGTCGCAACGCCAGTCGGCCACCACGACGCGGCCGGCCGGGACGTCGGCGCCGCTCAGCACCTCCCAGGCCGTGAGCACCGTTGGGGAGTCCATCAGCTCGAGCTCGGGCACGCGGGGCAGCGCGCCCGTGGCGATCACCACCACGTCGGGATCGAGCTCGCCGATGAGGGCGGGATCGGCCCGCGTGCTCATGAGCATCTTCACGCCGGCGCGCGCGGCCTCACGCTGGAGGTTCGTGGCGGCGCCGCCGAACTCGGCGCGCCCCGGGATCTCCTGTGCGAGCAGCACCTGGCCGCCCAGGCGGCTCTCGGCCTCGACCAGCGTCACCCGGTGCCCGCGCTCGGCGGCGACGGCCGCCGACTTCAGGCCGCCGGGCCCACCGCCCACCACCAGCACGTCCTTCACACGGCGCGCCGGCTGCCGGACGCCGTACGTGCGCTCGCGGCCGGTCTCGGGATGCTGGATGCACGAGATGGGATAGCCGGCATGGAAGTGGCCGATGCAGGCCTGGTTGCAGGCGATGCACGCGCGGATGTCGTCGAGCTCCCCCGCGAGCGCCTTCGCCGGCATCGACGGGTCGCAGATCAGGGCCCGCGTCATCACGGTGGCGTCGGCCTCGCCGCCGGCGATGATCCTCTCGGCATCCTGGGGCTGGTTGATCCGCCCAGCCACCATCACCGGGATCGACACGGCCCGCTTCACCATCGCGGACAGCGGCGACGTGTAGCCGGCCGGGTTCGTCATGGGTGGCACGATATGGTCAGACCCTGCGAGCGTGGCCGACGTGCCGGCCACCACGGACACGTAGTCCAGCAGGCCGTCCCGGTCGAGCGCCTTCACGCAATCGATGGACTCCTCGGCCGTGAGCCCGTCCGGGGACCTCTCGCCGATGGAGATGCGCATCCCCACCGCGAGATCTGGGCCCGCGCCCTCACGGACGGCCGTGAGGACCTCCTGCAAGAAGCGGAGACGGTTCTCCCACGACCCGCCGTACGCGTCCATGCGCAGGTTCGTCTGCGGGTTGAGGAACTGCGCGGGCAGGTACCCGTGCGAGGCCACCACCTCGACGCCGTCGAAGCCGGCGCGACGCACCCGGTCGGCGGAGGCTCCGTAGCACGCGATCATCTCGCGCACCAGCTCGGTGGGCATGGCCCGCGGCATCACGTGGAAGCGCTCGTTGGGCACGGCCGAGGGCGCCAGTGCCACCGGCAGGGTGCCGTCGTCGGACTCCATCAGCTCGCGGCCGTCGTGGAACAGCTGCTGGAAGACCGCGGCGCCGTGCGACCGCACGGCGCGAGCGAGGCGCGTGAGGCCGGGGATGCACGAGTCGTCGTCGGCCATCAGCACGCTGCTGGTGTAGCGGGCGGAGGCGTGAACCCCGGCCACCTGCACGACGATCAGACCGACCCCGCCCCGGGCTCGCGCCTCCTGGTAGGCGATGAGCCGATCGGACACGTGGCCGTCCGTCGCCATCACGGTGTCGTGTCCCGACGACACGATCCGGTTGCGGATGGTGACGGGGCCGATCCTCAGGGGTTCGAACAGCTGCGACGGCGCGGCGGCCACATCCGTCATCGCCGCGCCCCGGTCCGACCCTCGGAGGCCGACGGGAGATCCGACGGTGGGCCTGCATGGACTTGAACCATCGGCCTCTTCCTTATCAGGGATGGCAGCCCTCCGCCCAACACTCGCATCTTCGCAGGCGGGACCCGGTTCCGACGGTCACAAGGGTGCCTGGGAACAACCGTTGGATCCAGCGTGCCTTCCAGAGGGGCTCCGCGGCAGCTGCCGCAGCTCGCGCCACCGGCGAAGTCCGATGACCGCCAGGCGTGAGCCACCTCGGCGACGATCGCAGCCTTTCCGGGGCGGTGCCTACGCTAGGGTCGGTGCGTGATGGTGAACGACGACGGCTACTTCGACGAGCACGTCGCCGCGAGCTACGACGAGTCGGACGCGGAGAACTTCGAGCCCTCGGTCGTCGATCCTGTGGTGGAGTTCCTGGCGGCGATGGTGGGGAGTGGACGTGCCCTCGAGCTCGGGATCGGCACTGGGCGGATCGCGCTCCCGCTCGCGAAGCGGGGAGTTCCGGTGCACGGCATCGAGCTGTCGAGAGCCATGGTCGCGAAGCTGCGCGAGAAGCCCGGCGGCGAAGATCTGGGCGTGACGATCGGCGACTTCTCCGTGGCCACCGTGGACGGGACCTTCACGCTCATCTACCTCGTCTACAACACGATCATGAACCTGACGACGCAGGCGGCGCAGGTCGCGTGCTTCCGCAACGTCGCCGAGCATCTCGAGCCCGGTGGGTGCTTCGTCATCGAGGTCATGGTTCCCGAGCTACGGAGGCTCCCGCCCGGCGAGACGTTCCACGTCTTCACCGGCGAGGAGAGCCACTGGGGGATCGACGAGTACGACGTCGTGAACCAGGGGCTCGTGTCCCATCACTGGGAGGTCGTGGATGGGAGCCTCGACAGGTCCTCGATGCCCTTCCGCTACGTCTGGCCCGCGGAGCTCGACCTGATGGCGCAGCTCGCCGGGATGACGCTGCGCGAGCGATGGGGCGGCTGGAAGCGCGAGCCGTTCACGAGCGACAGCCGGAAACACGTGTCGGTGTGGGAGATGCCCTCTCGGTAGGTCGGCCTCACGTGCCGCAACCGGGATGCGGCCGGAGGTCCGTAGCCGCCCCGCCACCCCCTTCCGGGCGGCCTCCAAGGACCCCACGGGTCACCACAGAGCGGGACGTGGATCGTCTGTTGCTCCGAACGGCTCCTGACCTTGGGGGTCTTGAAGAGTGGGCCTGGATGGACTTGAACCATCGACCTCTTCCTTATCAGGGAAGCGCTCTAACCGAGCTGAGCTACAGGCCCGACGAGGAGCGGAGCGTACGCATCCGTGGAGGAGCGCGTCAA
>JAXLTF010000046.1:0-8281 GCA_046330185.1 Actinomycetota bacterium | reverse complement strand
GACGTGCACCTTCACGGTGTCACCCGGCCGGAACTGAGGGATGTCGGAGCGCAGGAAGGGCTGCTCGACGAGGTCGGTCTTGTTCATGGCAACAGCGGTAGAGGATACCAGCGGGCCGTCGCTCGCCCGACCGCGCCGACTCAGCGACCCAGGAGGTCGGGGCGGTTCCGGCGGAGCTTCTCCGTTGCCGCCTCGCCGCGCCATCGCTCGATCTCCGCATGATCGCCCGACAGCAGGATCGGGGGGACCTCGAGGCCCCGGAACATCCTGGGCCTGGTGAACTGAGGATGATCCAGCCCCCCCTCCACACCGAACGAATCCCGTTCGTGCGAGGCGGAGCTGCCGATCGCGCCGGGGAGCAGCCGGGTCACGGCCTCGAGGATCACGAGCGCCGGCAGCTCGCCCCCCGACAACACGTAGTCGCCGATCGAGATCTCCTCCGCCGCCAGGATCTCCACCGCCCGCTCGTCGATGCCCTCGTAGCGTCCGCACACCATCACCAGGGCAGGCTCCGCGCTCAGCTCGCGGACCAGGGCCTGATCGAGGCGCCGGCCGGCCGGAGACAGGATCAGGGTTCGACCGCGACCCGGACCCAGGGATTCGACGGCGTGGACGATGGGCTCGGGCTTCATCACCATCCCGGGACCGCCGCCGTACGGCACATCGTCCACCTGCCGGTGCCGGTCAGACGTCCAATCCCGGATGTCGTGCAGCAGGACCTGGAGGATGCCGGCCTCGATCGCCCGCCCGAGCAGGGTCTCGCGCAGCGGTCCCTCGAAGATGCCCGGGAAGATCGTGAAGACGTCGAACCGCACCCAGCGAGGCTACAGCCCCTCCCGACCGCCTGGACCCGGGCCGGAGAGGGCGCGAGGCCCCCTCCGCACCCGGCGGATCGCTCAGGCGGTCGTGGTCCCCGCCCGGGTCCGCAACCGCGGACGAGCCCGTCCGGTCGCACGCATGACGGCCGCCAACCCACTGCCGGCCACACGGACGTTCATCCGGATGCGCCCTCGGTGGGCCACCGCCCGCGCGACGCGATCGGCGCTCGCGGCCTCGATCCGATCGCGGATCTGCTCCTTCGCCACCGCTCCCGTCAGCATCCCGATCACCTCCCGTCGTTCTCCACGACGCCAGGGTCCTCCGGAGCGGCGTCGGCAGCCATGCCGCGGAGCACCATCGCTGGGTGACGTCCTCGCCTTCCGATCAGTGACCGGCGACACCTCCCGTCCCGGAGGCAGATGGGCTAGCGTCCCGCGCGATGGCCGCCGGCAGGGGTGAGCGCGCTGGGATCGATCCGCTGGTCCGCGCCCGTCTCGTCGAGCGGCCGGGCGGGCCGGACGTGTGGGCCGCGATCGGCACCGCACTCGGGTCTGCTCCCGACGACGACGGCGAGCTCTACGACCTGGTGGACGAGCGCACCGATCCGTCCCGGCTCAGGCCGCGATTGGCCGATGACGTCGAGCTGAAGCGGTTCCCGTTGCGCTGGGGCACCGACTACGCGATGGCCGCGAACCCCCGCGCGATGCTCTTCTTCCGGTTGGAGCCCTGGGAGGTCGACCTGGCGGAGCGCATGGACGGCTCGCGAACGGTCGGCGAGCTGATCGTGGACCGTATCGAAGAGGGCGGCGACCTCGATGCGGGAGCTGCCACGGGCCTCGTCATGGCGCTCCAGAGCGGCGGCTTCCTGGATCCGCATCCTCCCGACGTCGACGAGATCCTCAAGGCGAGGCTCGACCCGGCGTCACGGACGCGGCAGAAGCTGCGCGGCTTCGCGAAGACCCTCTCGATCGACTGGAGCGGCGCCGATCGCCTGGTGAAGTGGTGGTACCGAACGATGCTGCGCTGGGTGTTCACGCCCGTCGGCGCCGCGATCGCCTCACTGATCGCGGTCGGCGGGCTCGTCGCCTTCATCACCATCCAGGACCGGTTCTCGCTCGCGGGTGACTCTCCCCTCGCCGAGACGATCGTCCTGATCGCGTTGTCGTTCGTCCTGACCTTCGCCCACGAGCTCGGGCACGCCGTCGTGCTGACGCATTACGGGCGCAGGGTGAAGAGCGCCGGCTTCATGATCTACTTCGGATCGCCTGCCTTCTTCGTCGAGGCCTCCGACGGCCTGATGCTGGACCGGGGCAAACGCATCGTGCAGTCCGCGGCGGGCCCGTTCGCGGAGCTGGTCCTGGCCGGCCTCGCGTCCTTCTACCTCGTGCTCTTCCCGGATGGCGCGGCGGCGGCCGTGCTCTACAAGTTCGCGATCCTCAACTACATCGTGATCTTCGAGAACCTCATCCCGCTGCTCGAGCTGGACGGCTACTGGATCCTGTCGGATCTGATCCAGGTACCCGACCTGCGTCCCCGCTCGCTCGCGTTCATCCAGCACGATCTGTGGCACAAGCTCCGAACGCGCGAGCGTCTGACCCCCCAGGAGGTGGGGCTCGGCCTCTACGGTCTCCTGGGCGTGGTCTTCACGGTGATCACGCTGTACGCCGCCTACTTCATCTGGACCGAGCTCTTCGGCGACCTGGTGATCGCCCTTTGGGACGGCGGACCGATCGCCCGCGTCTTCCTCCTGGTGTTCGCCATCTTGGTGATCGGCCCGGTGCTGCGGGGCTCGATCTCGCTGGTGCGGCTCGCATTCCGTCGGATCCGGACGCTCTGGCGGCGGATCCGCTTCCGTACGGAGACGGCCTGGCGGATCGAGGCTGCGGAGCTCATCGACGCGCTTCCCGCCTTCGACGACCTACCCGTCGAGACCCTGAACGATCTGGCGGGCCGCGTGACGCTTCGGACCCTCCGCCCGCTGCAGCCCATCTTCAGGCAGGGGGACCGCCCGACCGCGTTCTACGTCGTCCGTCGAGGCCGCGTCGCCATCGAAGAGGAGGACGCCGAGACCGGCGACACGCAGATCCTTCGGATCCTCGGGCGCGGCGAGTCCTTCGGCGAGCTCGGCCTGCTGGGGTCGGCACCAAGGTCCGCCACCGCCCGGGCCGTGGACGAGGCGGAGCTGTTCGAGGTGGACAAGGGGACCTTCGATCGTCTGCTGGCCGATCCCATCCGCGCGCCGGACTTCGCCCCCACGCTGGCGACGCTCGCCGAGCTCCGGTCCCTCCCGCTGTTCGCGACGGTGGGCTCTTCCGGCCTCTCCGAGCTGCTCGAGCACGGTCGTTGGGTCACCGCGGCGCCCGGCGAGGAGCTGATCCACCAGGGCGACGAGGCCGACGCCTTCTACGCGATCGCGTCCGGGCAGGTGGACGTCGTGCTTGACGGACGGTTCCTGCGAACGCTCGGCCGCGGGGGATACGTGGGCGAGATCGCGTTGCTCCGATCCTCGCCCCGGACGGCATCGGTCGTGGCCCGGACGCCCATGCGAGCCTTCCGGATCGACCGCGAGGGATTCGAAGGAGTCATCGCGGATGCGTTCCGGCGCGGGACGCTCAAGGAGGCCGCCGACCGGACCTGGCAGCATTAGGGACGCGAGAGAGGGGGGTCGGATGGACTGCTGGCACTGTCGACGGACGGCCGTTGGGGTCTGCCGGTTCTGCGGACGCGGGATCTGCGAGGATCACGTTCAGACCGCGCCGTTCGTGCTCGAGCTGTTCAAGTCGACAGAGGTGACCCGCGCCCTCGTCGTCGAGGACGCGCTCGCGTGCGGCGCGTGCTCGCCCCGGTCCGACCCGATCGATCTGCCCGAGCTCGATTCGTGACGTACGTCACATCCCGGCGTGTCGCGCGTCACGGTGGAACCGGTGACCAACGACACCCCCCGTCCATGACGCCCGGCACACGTGACCGGTGGCCGATGGGGCAACATCCCGGTATCGAACGTCACGGCCCCAAGACCCGGAAGGGTCGGAAGCGACGGGAGGAGGTGAGACCGGATGGCAGAGAAGAAGATCTCCCCGCAGGCTCCCGAGGGCGCTCGGGCCGCTGAAGAGCCCGCCGCGCGCGTGACCAAGAAGCAGACCATGAAGAAGCTGAGCCACAAGAAGCTCTCCCACAAGAAGCTCAGCCACAAGAAGCTCAGCCACTAGGCGGAGCGCACACACGCCGCACGGACGGGCCCGGATCCATCCGGGCCCGTCCCGCGTAACGAGGTGATGAACGGCACGACCGGAAACGATCGTCCGTCACCGACCGCGGGTCCCGCGGCGCAGAGGATGGGCGCAGGAGGCGACGAGAGGAGGGGACCATGGCGGACAAGCGGATCACGCCGAAGACGCCGAAGGGCTCCGGGAAGGCTACGGTCGACCGAGCGGCCGAGCGCAAGAGCCTGAAGAAGATCTCGCGTAAGAAGGTGTCGAAGAAGAAGCACTGATCGGCTCCGCTCGATCGACCGGAACGGGCCCGGCGACGGGCCCGTTCCGCTTCCGCTGGGGGGACGGCACGGGCAGAGCCCCCGGCCCGTCTCGCTCGGCTAGGCTACGTCGGCATGCCGACCTCGCCGGACCTCGAGGGGGCCCTCCGGGACTCCCCCTACCTGCAGGAGGTCAGGGCTCCCGCCGTCGCCGAGCTCGCGGCCAAGTGCCTGGTCCGCCACTACCGCCGCAGCACCTACCTCTGCCATCAGGGGGACCCGTCGCCCGACGTGTTCTTCCTGCTCGAAGGGCGGGTCGAGATCAGCTCCGTCGCGGCCAACGGCAACCGCGTCCTGCACGCGACGCTGGACACACCGCAGTTCCTTGGCGAGCTTGCGGTCCTGGGCGACATCCCGAGGACCGCCAGCGCTCTCGCCCTGGAGGACGTCACGGTCGCGGTCGTCAACGCGGAGGACTTCCTCTCGTTCCTTACGCGTGAGCCGGCAGCCGCCCGGAACGTCCTGCGAGCGCTCTCGCGCCAGGTTCATGCCGATCAGAGCCTGGTCGACGACCTCCTCTTCCTCGATCTGAAGGGTCGCGTCGCCAAGCGCCTCCTGCAGATGGTGACCCCCAGCCTCGAGCACCTGCCGGAGAGCGGTGTCATGGTCCCCTCGGTCACACACGCAGACCTCGCCAGCCTGTGCGGCGGCAGCCGCGAGAACGTCACGCGGGTCCTCTCCGAGTTCCAGCGGCGCGGGCTCGTCGAGAAGGACGGACGTCGATACGTCCTGGTCAAGGTGGAGGGGCTCGCCAAGATCGCCGGGCTGTAGCCGCGGCCTCAGGCGTCGGGTGCAGTCAGACCCGGGACATCGCGGACCACGATCCTGCCCCGGTCCACATCGACCTCGACCACCACGTCCCGGATCGCGGGGATCAGCGTCTCCACTCCTCCGTCGTCGGTCGCCGCCCACAGGTCGTTCGCGGGGTGCTCGATCACGTCGGTCACACGCCCGAGCGAGCGGCCGGCCTGCGTCACCTACCTCGCAGCCGATCGGCTGGTGAGCCGGTACTCCCGTCGGCGAGCTGGGGGAGCATCGATCGAGGAACCACGAGCGTGCGTCCGCGCAGCGCTCTCGGCCGCGGTGCGGTCGGCGATGCCCGTCGAACTGGCCAGCAGCCGCGCCCCGGCCCAGCGGGCGGAGCGCACGGTGAGCGCACGGCCGTCCTCGAGGAAGACCGCGGCGCCGTCCGCGAAGCGGTCGGGGTTGTCGGAGAAGACCTGTACCGCGTTACTCACCGCGCAAGGCCGAGCGCACCGCTGTGATGCGGCCGACGACGACGGTCGGCTCGTCCATCGTTCGCGTCAGTCGGCGATGTCGACCCGGACCGAGATCCCTGCCGGGTGCCGGCGGCGCGCACGACCGAGCGGATCGCCTTGGCGGTGCGCCCGCCCCGCCCGATGCGCCCTTGCCCATGTCGTCGGGGGCGACGGTGAGCGTGAGCACGGCGCCGCGATGCGTCGAGGACCTCGTCGACGCGGACCGCGTCGAGATCGTCCACGAGCTCGCGCGCCAGGAACTCGACCAATCCCTCACACCTCGGGCTCCGCCTCCTCGGCGGCCCTCGGTCGGGGTGTCCTCAGCGGCCACCTCGTCGGGGGCCTCCAGGCTCGGGGGCGGACGCCTCCTCCGCGATGGCCTCGGCCGGAGCCTGGGGCGGCGGCGGCAGGCTCGACGTCGGCACATCGGTGGAACCTCCGCCGGCGCCTCGACCTCGAGGCGCGGCGCTGGAGCCACCGGCAGCTTCGGCGGCGGCCTTCGCCTGTGCCTTCTTCGAGAGCTTCTGCTTCTCGGCGGCGCCATCGCGCGGCGCCTTCACCAGCTTCGCCGCGGCCGGGCGCTCCTTCACGAACCGGTCCCAGATCCCGACCTTGACCATGAGGTTGCGCACCTGGTCGGAAGGCTGGGCACCGACGCGGAGCCAGTGAAGGGCGCGTTCCTCGTCGATCTCGATCAGCGACGGGTCCTCGAGCGGGTGGTACTTCCCGATGTTCTCGATGAAGCGGCCGTCGCGGGGGCTCCGCTGGTCGGCCACGACCACGCGGTAGGAGGGACGCTTGTTCGCTCCCATCCGCCGGAGCCGGATCCTGGTTGCCATATCGTCGTCCTTCTCGTTCCTTGGCTCGTTCCCCGGCGCGTCCCGCGCGCCGCCTAGCGCTTCCGTTTCGGCTTGCCCTGGGGCGCGCCGGCCGGCATCCGCATCATGCCGGGCATCCGCTTGCCGCCCATCATCGTCCGCATCATCTTGCGGGCGCCCTCGAAGTCCTTGAGCAGCCCGTTGACGTCGGCGGTGGTGGTTCCCGAGCCGTTGGCGATCCTCAGGCGCCGGGACCCATGGATGATAGCGGGTTCGCGCCGCTCCTCTGGGGTCATCGAACAGATGATCGCCTCGGCCCGTCCGAGCTCGCCCTCGTCGACCTGTCCGGCGATGTCCTGAAGAGCGTTCCTGCCGCCCGGGACGCCCGGCAGCATCTTCAGCAGGTCTCCGATCGGCCCCATCTTCCGCATCTCGCGGAGCTGGACCAGGAAGTCGTCCAGGGTGAACCTTCCCTTCAGGAGCTGCTCCGCCGAGGCACGGGCGGCCTCCTGGTCCATCGTCTCCTGGGCCTTGTCGATCAGGCTCAGCACGTCGCCCATCCCGAGGATGCGCCCCGCCATCCGGTCGGGGTAGAACGGCTCGAGGTCCTCGGTCTTCTCGCCCGTCCCCACGAAGAACACCGGCCGGCCGGTCACCGCCGTGATCGACAGCGCCGCGCCCCCGCGCGCGTCGCCGTCGAGCTTCGTCAGGACGAACCCGGTCGTGTCGACGTCGCGCATGAAGGCCCGGGCCTGCACGATCGCGTCCTGTCCGGTCATCGCGTCGGCCGCCATCAGGACGTGGTGCGGCTTCGTCGCGTCCTTGATCCGGCGCGCCTGCTTCATCATGTCCTCGTCGACGTGCAGCCGGCCCGCCGTGTCGATGATCACGACGTCCGCCTGCTGGCGGTCCGCCTCCCTCAGCGCGTTCTTCGCGACCTTCACAGGGTCGCGGCCGTTGGAGACGACGGGCACCCCGATCTCCCGGCCGAGCGTGCGCAGCTGCTCGATCGCCGCCGGCCGCTCGAGGTCGGCGGCGACCAGCAGCGGCCGCTTGCCCTTCGCCTTCAGGTGCCGCGCGAGCTTGGCGGCCGCGGTGGTCTTCCCCGAGCCCTGCACGCCGGCCATCATCACCACCGCCGGCCGGGCCGACGACGGGAACGTGAACGGGCGATGCTCTCCGCCGAGCGTGACGGTGAGCTCCTCGTCGACGACCTTCACGACCTGCTGGCCGGGCGTGAGGCTCCTCATCACCTCTTCGCCGAGCGCGCGGGCCCGCACACGGTCCAGCAGATCGTCCGTGACCTCGACCGCGACGTCGGCCTCGAGCAGCGCCGTGCGGATGTCGCCGAGGGCCGAGTCCACCTGCTTCGGGTGGAGCTTGCCCCGCGAGCGGAGCTTCTTGAAGACGCCGTTCAGGCGGTCCGTGAGGGTGTCGAACATCTCAGGTAGGGCGCGGGCTCGGCGGCAGCGTGCGCCATGGAGGCCCAGTGTATCGGCCGCCGGAGGAGGAAAGCCGGTGAGGCAGGACCTCGAGCAGGCGCGACGCCTCGAGCTGCAGCTCGCCCGTCTGCGCTGGGTGGGAGCCGGGTTCGCTGCGCTCGTGGCGATCGTCGAGGCGCTGAGGGACTCGGGGGCGCGGCCGCTGGCCGGCCCGTTCGCCGGAGCCCTGGCCGTGGCCCTGCTGATCGGGAACGCCCTGGTCGTGGTGGGGGCGCACCGAGCCGCCACACCGCGTCAGATCCGCTCCCTGGGCGTCCTGGCGTTCGCCCTGGACTCGGTGGTCGCCCTGGGTCTCGTCTGGGTGACGACCCGCGCGCCCGCCGATCCCTCCTGGGTCATCGCCTACCTGCT
>JAXLTF010000045.1:0-11679 GCA_046330185.1 Actinomycetota bacterium | reverse complement strand
ACGGCGTCCAGGGCGGGCTCCACCTGCAGCGGCCCCGCCACCTGACGGAAGTCGTAGACGATCGACGAGAGCTCGCTCCCGCGCGGGCTCTGGTCCTGCATCCAGGTGTGCATCGCCTCGGACCAGCTCGAGACCGAGCGACGCAGCGTCGGGTGGGTGGCCATCACCTCGCCGGCGCAGCGGGCGATCCCCGCGGCGGCCAGGCCCTCGGTCACGGCCTTCGCCACTCGCTCGAAGTACGGGTCGACCGCCTCGATCGCTCCCTCGTCGGCGTCGTAGGCGAGGGCGTGGTCCTGGTCGGTGCGAAGGGCCTGCTCCTGACGGGCGGCGCTCCCGAGCGCGAGCCAGGCCCACGGCGCCGGCGCCTCGCCCTGCTCCCGCAGCGCGAGCTCGAGCAGCCGCCGCGTCATGGCATCGATGGCCAGGGCCACCACCCGGCCCACGTCCACCGGATCCGCGCTCGCCTCGACCAGCTCGATGACGACCCCCGGCAGCTCGCGGCCGACGGCCGAGACCTCGTCGGGCGTCCGCGCGCCCTCGATCCGTCCCCGCAGGGCGAACGGCGTGCCCTCGCCGACGTCTAGCAGGTCGCCCTCGGTCACGACCCCGAGCACTTCCCCGTCGTCGGCGACGACGGGGAAGTGGTGGATCCCCTCGGCGAACATCCGCACGAGCGCGTCGCCGGCGATCGTCGAGGCCCTCACGGTCCGGGCGGGATAGCTCGCCACCCGCGAGACGGGGGAGGACGAGGGGAGCCCGGCTGCCACGACCTTCTCGCGCAGGTCGCGGTCGGTGAGGATGCCCCAGCCGCCTTCCATGGGCACCAGGACGCTCGATACGCGCTCGGCGGTCATCTGCGCGGCCGCGACGCCGACGGTGGCCGACGGATCCGTCCGGACCAGCTCGCGGCGGATCAGCTCCCCGACCGGACGGAACCGCCGCTCCGGCGTGCGCTCGGCCAGGGCATCCCGGCGCCGGCGCTGCCGCTCCCGGAAGGTCCCGAGCACGAACGAACGACCGGCGTGGGTGCCGAACAGCTCCGCCGCGGCGGAGGTGGGGATCAGGTAGCAGGTCATGTTCCCGTGGGCCCGCACGGTGGCCGTCGGTCCCGCCTCGGTCACGGCGGACAGGCCGAAGATCTCGCCCTCGCCGAGGAGGTCGAGGACCCGATCGTCGTCCAGCAGCTCGACGGCCCCGTCGCGGACGACGTAGAGCCCAGGCGACGGCTCTCCTCCCTGCCGGATGATCGTGGTCGCGTCGCGGAACCGCACCAGCTCGACGCGGCGCACCAGGGCGGCCAGGCGTTCGGGCTCGAGGGCGTCGAACGGCGGGAACCGCACCAGGAACGCGGATACGTCCACGCCGTGAGTATGCGACCGGTGCGGGGTGGGAGCGAGCGGCGGGTCAGTGCACGGCTTCGTAGGCGAGCCGCGCGTCGTCGATCGCGGCACGAGCGTCCGCGTTGCGGAGCGTCGCGATCAGCCCGTACCCGTCGCCTCGCCACAGGCAGACGGCGCCCGCGAGCTCGCCGACCGTCGGATCGGTGGCGTGGAAGGGCGCGCAGATGTAGTCCACGCCCGCGATGGTCTGCGACGCCTTCGCGGTCAGGGTCACCGCGCCGCCGCTGCCGCTGGCGAAGCCGTCGGCCATCCCGTCGAACATCTCGTCGAGCGATCCGAGCTGCGCGTCCTGAGGGACCCCCTCGATCAGCTCGACGATCAGCTCGGGCGTGCCCGCCGAGCCGTACATGGCTCCGCGGAACGTGATCCCGGCGAACTCGGTCGCCTCGGCCTGCTCCTCGAACGCCTGCGCCTCGGCGGTGTCGAGGCGCGGCATCCCCGCGATCGATCCGGGGAGCCCGCCGTCGGCGCGGAGCATGAACCATCCGCCGACCGCGAGCGCCACCACGGCCGCCACGATCCCGCTCAGCAGCGGGGCGGTGCGGGCGGGCCGCGGAGCCTGGGCGGGTGTGTAGCCCGCCGGCGAGCCGGTCCAGGGGCGATCGAAGGCCATGTCCGCGCGTCGGGGCGGAGCGGGCGGCAGGCCGGTCGAGCCCGGGGGAGGGGCGGTCGCGACGCTGGACGAGACGACGAGGCCGGGCGCCGTCGCCGAGGCCGCCGTGGAGGACGGCCCGCCGAACGGGCTCCCGCACGTGAGGCAGGCCACCGCGGAGGCCGAGTTGTGCGCCCCGCACCGAGGACAGGTCTGAAGCGTCATCTCCCCTGCGTATCGGCCGGTTGCGGGCTGACCCTGAGCCCCCGGGGGACGGTCGGAGGCCGAGCCGACGGGGGTCGCTCAGAGATCGGACGCCGACAGCTGCGCGGAGTGGGGGCCCATCCCGCTCACGCACGCGGCGCCGCACCGAGCGGCGAGCGCGAGCGCGTCGGGCGGGGCGTCGCCCTGCCGAGCGCGAACGTGAGCCCGGCCGCCGAGCTGTCCCCGCCGCCGTGGGCGTCGCCCCCGTCCGAGGTCACGGGCTCGGGCTCGTAGCGTCCGCCGCGGCCGTCCGCGGTCTCGAACCACCCGCCGCGGGCGCCGTCCGTGCGCACCCTTGGGGCCGGCGGCTCGGGGAGAGCGTCCGGCCGAGGTAGCGCTCGGCCGGATCGATTAGCGATCAGAGCGACGACGACGCCGCGACCCCGGCGCGTCCGGCGAGCTAGTCGAGCGCGCCCGCGCGGTGACGACCAGCAGGCGGGCGGCCCGCGCCGCCCCGGAACGCCGCGGGGTCCCCGGCCGTGACGAACACCGCGTCCGCGTCCCGGAGGCTCGCCCCGGGGCCGGGGCGTCGTCGCCGCGGGGCTCCAGCCGGACGCCGAGCGTCGTGATCGTGCGCTCGCCGCCGGGCTCGATGTGCGACCGCCCGGCGCGTCGGGGCCTCGCGCACGGCATGGACGGGCCGAGCGCCTCGAGAACCGTCGCGCGTCCGGCGTCCGGGAACCGTCGCCGCCGACCGCCGTGAAGAACGCGCACCCGCCCGCGAGCTTGGCAGCGGACCGCCGCGACCGACCCGCCGCCGGCCGAGGCCTCCCAGGCGTCGTCGGCGTGGGCGATACCTCCCGGGCCCGGGATGCGGTCGACGTGCCCGAACGTCAGCCTCGTTGTGCCCACGACCGCCGCTCTCGGCCCGTATCCTCGCAGTCATGGGGACCGAGGTCAGCTCCACGTCGTTCAGCGGCGCAGGCTGCGCCTGCAAGCTGGGTCCGGCGGACCTGACCTCGCTGCTCGGCGGCCTGGCCGTCTCCGCGGCGCCCGAGAGCCTGCTGGTCGCCGCCGACACCGGCGACGCGACGCGGCGGCCTGGCGCTGGACGACGGGCGAGCGCTGTTCGCGACCATGGACGTGTTCACCCCGATGCGTCGACGACCCGTACATTGAGGGCCGCGTCGCGGCCGCCAACGCGCTGTCGGACGTGTACGCCATGGGCGGCGGGCCGGCCTTCGTGCTGAACGTGGCGGGCTGGCCCGTCGACGACCCTGCCGCTCGACCTGTTGGGGCGTGTGCTGCTGGGTGGGCAGGACGTCGCGGCCGCGGCGAGCGCCGTCGTCGCCGGCGGACACGTCGCCCGCGACGGAGCCGGTCTACGGGATGGTCGCCGTGGGGTTCGCCGACGCGGACCGGCTGCTCCGCAACGCACGACGGGCCGGCCGGGCCAGGCGCTGTTCCTGACGAAGCCGATGGGCGTGGGGATGATCGCCACCGCGATCGAGCGCGGACGGGCAACGCCGGAGCAGGCGGAGGCCGCGGTGCGGACCGCGGCCACCTGAACGACGCCGCGGCCTCCGCGGCGAGGAGTCGAGCTGGCATCGACACGGCCACCGACGTGACGGGGTTCGGCCTGCTGGGCCACCTGCGGAGGCTGCTCGGGGCGCCGGGGTCGCCGCGCGCGTGGACGCGTCGACCGTGCCGCTCCTGCCCGGCGTCCTCGAGCTGGCGCGCTCGGGGAACGTCGCGGGGGGCACGCGGCGCAACCATGCGTGGCTGAACGCGACGACGGGTTGGGGAGGGCTGACGGAGCCGGAGCAGCTGCTGCTCGCCGACGCCCAGACCTCGGGCGGGCTGCTGCTCGCGACCGAGGATCCGGGCGGCCTGGCCCGGGCGCTCCGGGAGCGAGGCGTCCGTCACGCCGCGATCGGCGAGCTGGTCGAAGGCGAGCCCGGACGCGTCGACGTCGTCGGCCGCGTCGATGGTCACTGAGTCCTGCGGATGTCCTCGGCCCGGGAATACCCGATCCCGCTGATAGCATTTGCACCTGCAACGGCCCGGGCCCCGCGAATGCCCGGCGCGCGACGATCGACGGAGCTTGAGATGAGCGAGCTGCACGGCGCCTTCTATCGGGAGATCGTGGAGCAGGGGCTCCGCGAGTTCCCCAACGAGTGCTGCGGCGTGATCGCGGCCAACGGGGACGGCGGTCCGGTCAAGGTGTTCCCGATGCGCAACGCCGACGCGAGCCCCGTGACCTACAGGCTCGACGGCGCGGAGCAGCTGCGGGTGTTCGACGAGATCGAGGACAACGGCTGGACGCTGTGGGCGATCTACCACTCGCACACGCACTCCGAGGCCTACCCGTCCGAGACCGATCGTAAGCTCGCGTTCTACCCGGAGGCGCGGTACATCCTGCTCTCCCTGGCCGACCGGGAGCGGCCCGTCCTGCGCTCGTTCCTCATCGTGGACGACGCCGTGACCGAGGAGGAGCTGACGATCTCGTGACCGGGGGGCCGCCGTTCACCGAGGACCAGGTCCAGCGGTACTCCCGCCACATCATCCTGCCGAGCATCGGCGGAAAGGGGCAGCGCAAGCTCCTGGACGCGAGCGTGCTGGTGATCGGGGCCGGAGGGCTCGGATCCCCCGTCGCGATGTACCTCGCGGCCGCGGGCATCGGGCGGCTCGGGATCGTCGACTTCGACCGCGTCGACGTGACGAACCTCCAGCGCCAGATCCTGCACACCACGGCGGACGTCGGCCGGTCGAAGGTGGAGTCGGCCCTGGAGCACCTGCGGGCCCTCAACCCGACGATCGAGGTCGTGGGCCACGACACGCTGCTGTTCAGCGACAACGTGTTCGACGTGATGGAGCCCTACGACGTCGTGATCGACGGCACGGACAACTTCCCGGTGCGGTACCTCGTGAACGACGCGACCCAGTTCATGGGCAAGCCGCTCGTGTACGGCTCGATCTACCAGTTCGAGGGCCAGGCGACCGTCTTCATGCCGGGCCGGGAGGCGCCGTGCTACCGCTGCCTGTTCCCCAGCCCGCCGCCGCCGGGGACCGTCCCGAGCTGCGCCGAGGGGGGTGTGTTCGGCGTGCTGCCCGGCGTGATCGGCGGGATCCAGGCCACCGAGGCGATCAAGCTCATCACGGGCGAGGGCGACCCGCTGATCGGCAGGCTCCTGCTGTACGACGCCCTCCACATGGACTTCCAGGAGGTGAAGATCCGCTGGGACGCCGACTGCCCCGTGTGCGGCAAGGAGCCGACGATCACCGAGCTGATCGACTACGAGGCGTTCTGCGGCGTGCCGGCCCGTCCCGAGTGAGCACGAGGAAAGGTTCGAAGACACGATGGCCGTGACCGTGAAGCTCCCGACGATCCTGCGCAAGCACGCCGGCGGCGAGGCGAAGGTGGGCGCCGACGGCGCCACGCTCCGCGACGTCCTGGGCGACCTGGAGGCGCGCTACCCCGGGATCACGAAGAACGTGATCGCCGAGGACGGCGGCCTGCACCGGTTCGTCAACGTCTACGTCAACGACGAGGACGTGCGCTACCTGGGCTCGCTCGAGACCGGCGTCGCCGACGGCGACACGGTGAGCATCCTTCCCGCCGTCGCCGGCGGCGCCTCCCAGTCCTAGCCGGCGACGGCCGGCCCGTTTCCACCGCCCCGCGAGGTCCCGGCCCCGCGCGACCCGCGCGCGTCCCGGGCCGGTGGACCCGGCCGGATCGGGACCCTCGACCCTGATCGCCGGGCACGCGCGTCCCTAGGGTCGCCGGAACGTCCGTCCGGATGGGAAGCGATGCCTAGGAAGATCGATCGCAGGGGGTTCCTCAAGCTCACTGGGACGACCGCCGCGGCGATGGCGGCCGCCAACGCCTTCTCGGGCACCGGCCTGGCGTTCTTCCAGGCGGGGGAGGGGATCGCGAACCCGCTGCTCTCCTATCCCAACAGGGGCTGGGAGCGGATCTACCGGGACCAGTACGCGTACGACGACACGTTCACGTTCGTGTGCGCCCCGAACGACACGCACATGTGCCGGCTCCGGGCCTTCGTGCGCAACGGGGTCGTCGTCCGCACCGAGCAGAACTACGACGGGGGGGACTACGGCGACCTCCAGGGCAACGCCTCCACGGTCGCCTGGAACCCCCGCGGCTGCCTGAAGGGCTACACGCTGCACCGCCGCGTCTACGGCCCGCACCGGGCCAAGTACCCGATGGTCCGGGCAGGCTGGAAGGCGTGGGCGGACGCGGGCTTCCCGTCGCTGTCCGACGACCCGGAGCTGCGGACGAGGTACCGGTTCGACGCGCGCGGCGAGGACGACTGGGTGCGCGTCGGCTGGGACGAGGCGAACGACTACGTGGCCCGAGGCCTGATCGCCGTCGCCGAGACCTACAGCGGCGATGAGGGCCGCAGGCGCCTGATCGAGCAGGACGGCTACCCGGAGGAGATGCTGACCCACTGGGACGGTGCCGGCACGAGGACCGTCAAGATGGGGTCGTCGCTCCCGCCGCACGGCGTCGCGGGGAAGTTCGGGGTCATGCGCTTCTCGAACATGCTCGCGCTGCTCGACGCGAACGTCCGCGGCGTCTCCGAGGACGAGGCCCTCGGCGGCCGGGTCCTTTCCGAGTACACGTGGCGCGGCGACCAGGCGCCGGGGTTCCCGTTCGTCCACGGCCTGCAGTCGAGCGAGGTCGACTTCAACGACCTGCGCAACAGCAAGCTCCTGATCCAGTGCGGGAAGAACCTCGTGGAGAACAAGATGCCGGAGAGCCATTTCTTCCACGAGATCATGGAGCGGGGCGGCAAGCTCGTGTCCATCGTCCCCGAGTACGGGCCGCAGGCCACCAAGGCCGACTACTGGATCCCGGTGCGGCCGGGGCTCTCGGACATCTCGCTGTTCCTGGGCATCGCCAAGGTCCTGATCGACGAGGGCCGGTTCGACGAGGGGTTCGTCAAGCGGTTCACGGACCTGCCGCTGCTGGTCCGAACGGACACCCTGCGGCGCCTCCGCGCCGACGAGGTCATCCCGGGGTACGAGCCCGGCCTGAGCCCGGACGGGCCGTCGTTCACGCTGCACGGGCTCACCGCCGACGACTACGCGAGGACCGGGGACCGGGTCGTCTTCGACCGGGCGAGCGGGCAGGTCCGGGGCATCACGCGCGAGGACGTCGGGGACCGGCTCGCGGAGGCCGGCATCGACCCCGACCTCGAGTACACGGGACAGGTGCGCCTGGCCGACGGGTCGACGGTGGAGGTCGCGACCGCGTTCGCGATGTACCGGACCCACCTGCGCGACTACGACCTGGACACCGTCGTCGACATCACGGGCGCGCCCAGGGACCTGATCGAGAGGCTCATCGACGATCTGGCCACCATCAAGCCGGCGGCGATCCACGTCGGTGAGGGCGTGAACCACTACTTCCATGCCACCCTGCACAACCGGGCGACCTACCTGGTGATGATGCTGACCGGGAACATCGGCGTCCCCGGGTCCGGGGTGAGCACCTGGGCCGGCAACTACAAGGGCGCCATATTCCACGGGGCTCCCTGGCAGGGTCCGGGGGCGGGCGGGTACGTGTTCGAGGACCCGTTCAACCCGCTGCTCGGGACGAACGACCGGTACACGGCCGAGACCGTCCGCCACGCCGCGGAGGGCGAGGAGACCGCGTACTGGGGGTTCGGGGACCGGCCGCTGATCGTGGACACCCCCGGGGCCGGCCGGAAGGTGTTCACGGGCTCGACCCACATGCCGAGCCCGACGAAGGCCCTCTGGTACAACAACGCGAACCTCATCAACCAGGCCAAGTGGGCCTACGAGCTGGTCCACTCGGTGAACCCGAAGATCGACCTGATCGTCGATCAGCAGATCGAGTGGACGGGCTCCGCCGAGTTCGCGGACGTGATGCTGCCCGCGAACAGCTGGATGGAGCAGCAGATGCTCGAGATGGGGGGGTCTTGCTCCAACCCCTTCCTGCAGATCTGGAAGGGCGGGATCGAGCCGCTGAACGACACCCGGGACGACGTGGCGATCTTCGCGGGCGTGGCCGAGGCCCTCAGCCAGATCACGGGCGAGCCGCGGTTCGCCGACCACTTCCGGTTCGCGCTGGAGGGCCGCCCCGAGGTGTACCTCGATCGCGTGCTGCAGGCCTCGTTCACCACGGACGGGTACACCGTGTCGGACATCATGTCCGGGCGGTACGGCGAGCCCGGCGGCGCGCTGATGCAGTACCGGACCTATCCGCGGATCCCGTTCTACGAGCAGATCGAGGAGAGCCTCCCCTTCTACACGGACACCGGCCGCCTGAACGCCTACTGCGACCTCCCCGAGGCGATCGAGTACGGCGAGAACATGATCGTGCATCGGGAGGCGGTCGAGGCCACCCCGTACCTGCCGAACGTGATCGTCTCCACGAGCCCCTACGTGAGGCCAGAGGACTACGGGATCTCCCGGAGCGAGACCGACGCCGACCTCCGGTCGGTGCGCAACCTCAAGATGTCCTGGACCAGGGCGAAGGGGACCAAGAACCCGCTGTGGGAGCAGGGGTTCCGGTTCTACTGCCTGACCCCCAAGTCCAGGCACACGGTCCACTCGTCGTGGGCCGTGACGGACTGGAACGTGCTGTGGGCGTCCAACTTCGCCGATCCGTTCCGGACGGACCGGCGACTGCCGGGCGTGGGCGAGCCCCAGCTGCACATGAGCCCGGAGGCGGCGAAGGATCTCGGCATCGACAACGGGGACTACGTGTGGGTCGACGCCAACCCCGCCGACCGTCCGTTCCGGGGCTGGGAGGACGATCCCGACTTCAACGAGGTCGCGCGGCTCATCGTCCGCGTCACGTACAACCCCGCGTTCCCGTACGACGTCACGATGCTCAAGCACGCGATGTGGATGTCCACGCCGAGGACCGTCGAGGCCACCAAGCGCCGGGCCGACCGGCGGGCGCTCGCCGAGGGGACCGGCTACCAGTCGAGCTTCCGCTCGGGATCGCAGCAGAGCCTGACCCGCGCGTGGGCTCCCCCGATGCATCAGACGGATTCGCTGTTCCACAAGCGGACCGGAACGATGGGGTTCGTCTTCGGGTTCGACGACGACAACCACGCGGTCAACACCACCCCGAAGGAGACCCTCATCAGGGTGACGCGGGCCGAGGCCGGGGGCGTGGCCGGCAAGCGGCCGTGGGCGCGGGGGGAGACGGGCATGACGCCGGGCGGAGAGGACGAGTTCATGAACACGTACATCGCGGGAGAGCTGATCGACGTGAGGGGATCGCGCTCGTGAACGACGTCTTCGAGCCGGACGATCCCATGACGTTCACCGCCGTGGCGTATCCGGTCGAGGACCGCGAGGAGGCCGACCGCGAGATGGCCCGGTGCTTCATCGAGGAGTACGCGCTGATGGGGTGGTCGCCCGAGCGGATCCGGGGGCTGTTCCGTTCCGGTGCCTTCGCCGGGAGCCACGCGATCCTCGAACGGCGAGGTGAGCCGTTCGTGGAGGCGCTCCTCGCGCAGACGTTCGGGGACCAGTCCCCGGCTCCGCACGGGGCCCGCGCCGACGGAGGAGGTGTGGGCCCGTGACCGAGGTCTACAACTGGCAGCTCGGGCGGAAGATGTCCTACCGGTTCCCGTCCGGCGATCGCGACCGTCAGTTCGCCGCCGTGTTCAACATCAACCGGTGCATCGCCTGTCAGACCTGCACGATGGCCTGCAAGTCCACCTGGACGTTCTCCCCGGGCCAGGAGCTGATGTGGTGGAACAACGTCGAGACCAAGCCGTACGGGGGCTATCCCGCCGACTGGGACGTGAAGCTCCTGGCGCTCCAGGCGGAGCGGGATCCCGGCGGCCAGCGCTGGGATGCCTCCACCCCGAAGGAGAGGGCGCCCTACGGCGTGTTCGAGGGCAAGACGATCTTCGAGACGGCGGACGGCCGGGCCGAGATGGTCACGGGCTACCTGCCCGAGGACGAGGAATGGAAGGCCCCGAACTCCTTCGAGGACCACGCGACGAAATGGTCGGCGCAGGGGACGAGCCTCCCCGAGCACGCGGGGTGGTTCTTCTACCTGCAACGGATCTGCAACCACTGCACCTACCCGGCCTGTCTGGCGGCCTGCCCCCGTAACGCGATCTACAAGCGGGAGGAGGACGGCATCGTCCTGATCGACGAGGAGCGCTGCCGCGGGTACCGCAAGTGCGTGGAGGCCTGCCCCTACAAGAAGCCGATGTGGCGGCCGACGACGCGCACCTCCGAGAAGTGCATCGGCTGCTTCCCCCGGGTCGAGGGCCAGGACCCCCTGACCGAGGGGATGCCGATGGAGCCGAGGTGCATGGCGGCCTGCGTCGGGAAGATCCGGCTGATGGGGCTGGTGCAGGTGGAGGCCGACGGGACGTGGACCAGGGACCGGCAGAACCCCCTCTACTACATGGTCCACGAGGAGAAAGTGGCGCTCCCGCTGTACCCCCAGTTCGGGACGCAGCCGAACATCTACTACATCCCGCCGCGGTGGGTCCCCCGGGACTACCTACACCAGATGTTCGGGCCGGGCGTGGAGGAGGCCATCGAGCGGTACACGCACCCCTCCCGGGAGCTGCTCGCGGTCCTTCAGCTGTTCAGGGTCGCCAGGCAGATCGTCTTCTCCTACGAGATCGACGAGGGCGAGCGGGTGGGTGAGATCACGGTCGGCGGCGAGCGACGGGCGCTCTACGACGACACGGTGATCGGCTACGACAGCGAGGGGAACGAGATCGTGAGGGTGAGCGTCGCGGAGCCGGTGTTCGAGCGGGCGGGCAAGCTCAACTCGATCTGAGGTGGGAGTCGTGATCGACGAGGCAGGGATCGAGGGCGTGGAGCGGGATTGGCTGGGGGCGATGTCCCGCGGCGCCGTCTACACCTACATCGCCCACGCGCTCGCGTTCCCGACCGCCCGGCGCCTGGAGGAGGCCGGGGCCCATCTAGTCCCGCTCGTGCGCCGGGTGCGGCTCCCGGAGCCGTGCGGCGACCTGCTGCGACGTGCCCTCGACGCCGGGCGGGCCCCGCGGGAGGAGCTCGTCCGGGCCCACGGCCGGGTGTTCACGCCCGTGGAGTCGCAGGACTGCCCGTCCTACGAGACGGCCTTCGTCCCGGGGGACGTGTTCCGACAGGCGCACACCATGGCCGACGTGGCGGGCTTCTACCGGGCGCACGGCCTCGCGATGGGAGCGGTGGACCGGGTCCGGCCCGATCACATCGCGGCGGAGATGGAGTTCATGGGGTTCATGGCCCGCAAGGAGGCGCTCGCCGTCCGGCAGGCGCGTGACGGGCGCGTGCGCGAATGCCGCAGGACCCAGAGGAGCTTCCTGCGCGACCACCTGGGTCGATGGGGACCGTCGTTCGGCGATCGCCTGACGACGGTCGCGGACGACCCCTTCTTCCGGGCGATCGGCGGGCTGATCTCGGGCTGGCTGGAGCTCGACATGGCGGACATGGATGTGGAGCCGG
>JAXLTF010000044.1:0-12080 GCA_046330185.1 Actinomycetota bacterium | reverse complement strand
CCCGCTGCGCGCCCTTCTCGACGAGACCGATCGCTCGCCGGATGTAGTCCACGGACACGCCGTAGTTGAGGACGACCCCGTCGCATATCTCGCCGGCGAGCTCGAGCATCTTGTCGCCTGTCGCTCCGATGTAGATCGGGATGTCGCGGGGGGAGGTGTCGCCCCACACCACGTCGAGGCTCACCCTGTCCAGCTTCACGAACCGTCCCTCGTAGGTCACCTCCTGCATCGTGAACAGCTCTCGCGTGGCCTCGACGTACTCGCGCATCGCGCGCAGGGGCTGCTGCATGTCCACGCCCGTCCGGCCGGCGATCGGCTCCCACCAGGCGCCCAGGCCCAGCATCACCCGGCCTCGATCGTCGGCCCTTCCCCCCAGCTCCCACATCGTGCTCCACGTGGCGGCGATCACGGCGGCGTTGCGCGTCCAGATGGGCAGGACGCCCGACCCGACCCGCAGGCGGCGCGTGTGGGTGAGGAAGGCGCTCATCAGCACGACGCAGTCGCGGGCGAGGCGGTTGTCTCCCTGCCAGATCTCGGAGAACCCCCGCTCCTCGGCGTAGCGCGCCATCTCGAGCTCGTAAGGGATGTCGTTGCGATCCTGCATGTAGATGGCCATCCGAGCCATCAGCATCGCCTCCCTCGATCAGGAGCTATGTCGGTGGGAGCGAGGCCGTCCTACTCCTCGGCGCCCAGGACCAGCGCGAGGAGCGCCATCTTCGTGACGACCGCGTTGAAGGCCTCGAGCCAGTACCTCGCGTGACGGGTGTCGTCGACGTCCTCGGAGAGCTCATCCATCCTGGGGAGCGAGTGGAAGACCAGGCAGTCGGACTTCGCCTTCCTCATCAGCTCCGCGGTGACCTTGTAGTTGTCCGCGGTCCTGCCGGTCTCGTCGTCCCGCTCCACCCTCGACTGGGTGTAGTCGGCCTGCACGACGGGCTCCATGTAGATCATGTCCGCGTCGCCGACCGCCTGTTCGATGTGCTCGACCTCCTGGTAGGAGAGGTTGCGCTCGTCGAGCTCCTTCTTGAAGTCGTCGGTGAGGCCCATGTCCGGCGGTGACACGTAGGAGACACGGATGTCGAACCGCGACGCCGCGTAGCTCATGGAGTGCATCGTTCGCATGCGGAGGTCGCCGACGAGGACGAAGTGGAGACCATCGAGCCGGCCCCGTTCCTTCCACACCGTGTAGAGATCGCTGATCCCCTGCATGGGGTGCTCTCCCCATCCGTCCCCGCAGTTCAGGATGGGGACGCTCGCCCACCTGGCGGCCTCGGCCGGGGCGCCCTGCTGGAAATGGCGCATCGCGATCGCGTCGCCGTAGTACTCGAGCATGTGGACGGTGTCCTTGATGGACTCCTGGTAGAAGTCGCCCGCCCTGGTCATCTTCGCGTCGGAGAAGCCGAGGACGTGGCCGCCCAGCCGATGCATCGCCGCCACGGTGGATAGGCGGGTCCGGGTGCTGGGCTGATAGAAGGCCGTGCAGAGGATCTTGTCCTTCAACAGGTCGGTGTTCTTGCGATCGCGTGCGAAGGGAGCCAAGCGGTCGCAGACCTCGAACACGCGGAAGTACTCCTCGCGCTCGAACTCCTTGAGGGAAACGATGTCTCTGCCAAGGAAGCTCCTCATGGACCCCTCTCCTCGCCCTGGGACGCACCGGGCTTCGGCTGGCCCGGTCGGCGTAACACTAGCGCCGACTTCAACAGTTTGTCCAGTGCCGGATCGGGGAGGAGGAGCGGTCGAGCTAGCTCATCGAGCGGCGGGCTCGCGCAGCCGCTCCGCGGCCACGAACACCGCGTCGAGGATCTTCTGGTAGCCCGTGCACCGGCACAGGTTCCCCGACAGCGCCTCGCGGACCTCGGTCTCGGTGGGGGACGGATTGCGCTGGAGCAGGTCGGTGACCGCCACCACGAACCCGGGGGTGCAGAAGCCGCACTGGACCGCGCCCGCTTCGACGAAGGCCTCCTGGACCGGATGGAGCTCGGGGCCGCTGGAGAGGCCCTCGATCGTCCGCACCGCGCGCCCCTCGGCCTGCGCGGCGAGCACGAGGCACGAGCAGACCAGCTCGCCGTCGAGCCATACCGAACAGGAGCCGCATTCCCCCTGTTCGCAGGCGTTCTTCGAGCCGGGCAGGCCCAGATCGTCGCGGAGCATCGACAGCAGGCTCGAGCCCGGCCAGACGTCGGCCTCGCGCGGTTCTCCGTTGACCTTCAGGCGTACAAGCATCCGGCCTCGCTGCCTGCGGGGGCGGCCGGCACCGTATGCCACCATGAACAGATCGTCAAGCCGGTGGCCCGGCCGTCCCGCCCGGCCGATCGCGGTTGCGACATCGGATCCACCGGTGAGACGTGACGGTTTGTTGAAGGGACCTTACCATTGGCCGGCGCGGTCCGCGGACGGACGGGAAGGCACACCGCGGCGGATCCCAGGGGAGGGGTCGGGCATTCGCACCCAGGAGCGTATCGCGAGCGGCGTTGGACGGAACGCTCGGCGTGCCGACGGGGAGCCGAAGGTGTCGGGGTCGTTCTCCTACAGCGGCGACCTCGAGGCAGAGGGGATGCTGTGGGGCCGGACCGTCAGGAGCCCGCATCCCCACGCCCGGATCGTGTCCATCGACACCTCCGAGGCGCTGTCGAGCCCCGGCGTGCACGCGGTGCTGCTGGCGGACGACGTCCCCGGCACGAAGACGTTCGGCCTGGAGTTCTCGGACCAGCCGGTCCTCGCCGGCGACGTGGTTCGCCACGTCGGAGAGCCGGTGGCGATCGTGGCCGCCGAGCACCCCGAGCTCGCGCGGCGGGCGGCCGCGCGGGTCACGGTCGAGTACGAGCGCCTCCCGGCGGTGCTGGACATGGAGCGGGCGCTCGAGGGCCCCCCGCAGGTCCATGTCCACGGGAACGTCCTTCGGCACATCCGGATCGCGCACGGCGACCCCGACGCCGAGGCCGAGGTGTGGGTGGAGGGCTACTACGAGACCGGCGTGCAGGATCAGGCGGCGCTCGGCCCCGAGTCGGGGTTGGCCGTTCCGGCCGGGGACGGCGGCATCGACCTCTACGTCGCCAGCCAGTGGGTGCACCTGGACAGGAAGCAGCTGGCGCCGTGCCTGGGCCTGTCGGAGGAGCGCGTTCGGGTTCACCTCGCGGGGGTCGGCGGGGCCTTCGGCGCGCGCGAGGACATCAACATCCAGATCCACGCCTGCCTGCTCGCGCTGCGCACCGGGAGGCCCGTCAAGATGTCGTACGGGCGCGAGGAGTCCTTCCTCGCTCACGTCCATCGGCATCCGGCCAGGATCTGGATGCGACATGGGGCCGGTCGCGACGGGCGGTTGGCGTGCGTCCGCGCGCGGCTCCTGTTCGACGCGGGCCCCTACGCCTCGACGTCGCCGGCGGTGCTCCTCGTGGGCTCGACGTTCGCCGCCGGTCCCTACGAGGTCCCCAACGCCCTGATCGAGGGCACCGCCGTCTACACGAACAACCCGCCGTCGGGCGCGATGCGGGGGTTCGGAGCCGTGCAGGCCTGCTTCGGCTACGAGGCCCAGATGGACAAGCTGGCCCGGGAGCTGGGGCTCGATCCGGTCGAGCTCCGCCTGCGCAACGCCCTGTCGACGGGATCGGTGCTGCCAACCGGCCAGACGATCACCGGGACCGCCCCGGTCTCCGAGGTCATCCGCAGATGCGCCGCGATCGACATGCCCCCCGTCGAGCCGCCGGAGCGCAGGGACCGGATCCGTCTGCCGGGAGGGGCGGGCAACGTCTCGCGCGGAGAGGGGCTGGTCCGCGGGGTCGGGTTCGCGGTCGGCTTCAAGAACATGTCCTACAGCGCCGGCGCGGACGACTACTCCGAGGCCACGGTGACGCTGTCGGCGGGCCCGGGCGGTCCCGTGGCCCAGGTCAGGTGCGCGGCCTCCGAGGTGGGGCAGGGGATCCACACGGTCCTCGCTCAGGTGGCCCGCACGGAGCTGGGCGTCGAGCGCGTCATCGTCGAGGTCCCGGACACGGACATGGGCTCCGCCGGTCCCAGCTCGGCGTCGCGCCAGACGGTGATGTCGGGGGCGCGGTCCAGCTCGCGAGCCGGGCGGTCCGCGACGAGCTCTTCGAGCGCGTCCGCGGGCGGGCCGCGGGCCGGGCTCGTCCGCGCCCGGCGAGCTGCGGCTCGAGGACGGCGTGGTCCGCGCGGACGGCGTGGCCGTCGGCGCCATCGAGGACTTCCTGGACGCGCCGATCGAGGCCCGCCGCGTGTTCCATCACCGGGCGACCGAGCCGCTCGGCGACGACGGGCAGGGCGATGTGCACGTGGCGTTCGCGTTCGCGGCCCAGCGGGCGGTCGTGGAGGTGGACGAGGACCTTGGGCTGGTCCGCGTCGTCCAGATCACCCGGCGGCCCCAGGACGTCGGCCGCGCGATGAACCCCCAGGGCCTGCTCGGCCAGATCGAGGGCGGGACGGCTCAGGGGCTCGGCCTCGCCCTGATGGAGGAGCTGCGCCTGGCGGACGGAACGATCAGGAACGCATCGTTCACCGACTACCTCATCCCGACGATCCTCGACGTTCCGCCGGTCGTCTCGGAGCTGATCGAGGAGCCGGAGCCCGGGCTGCCGTTCGGTGCGAAGGGGGCCGGCGAGCACTCGATGGTCGTCTCCACCGCCGCCGTGGTCGCCGCGCTCCGGGACGCGACGGGCCGGGAGCTGAACAGGGTTCCCGTCCGCCCGGACGATCTCGTCGGGATCGCTCATCCGCCGGGCTTCCGGGCGGTCCCGGCCAGCCCCGATGTACCCGGCCCGAAGTCGATCCTCGAGTACCTCGGGATGAAGGCCAGCAGGGAGATCGCGCTCGGGGACGGCTGATCGGGACGGGTGCTAGCCTCGCGATCATGAGGGTCTTCCTGGCCGGCGCGAGCGGCGTCATCGGTGTGCGGCTGACCTCGCTGCTGGTCGCCGAGGGCCACGAGGTCGCCGGCATGACCCGCTCGCCCGGGAAGGCCGACGCGCTCCGCGCGCTCGGCGCCGAGCCTTTCGTGTGCGACGTGTACGACCCGGACGCGCTGACCGAGGCCGTGAGCGCGTTCCATCCCGACGCGGTCCTGCACGAGCTCACCGACCTGCCGGACGACGTGTCGCGGATCTCCGGGTTCGAGGCGGCCAACAGCCGGATCCGGCGCGAGGGCACACGCAACCTGCTGGCCGCGGCGGCGCGGGCCGGATGCGATCGGTTCGTCGCCGAGAGCGTCGCCTGGCCGCTCTCCGGCGACGGCGGGGCCGCCGTGGACGAGATGGAGCGTGCCGTCCTCGGGGCCGGCGGCGTCGTGCTCCGGTACGGGCAGTTCTACGGCCCGGGCACGTACCACGAGGACGAGCCGCCGGAGCCGCCGCGGATCCACCTGGACGAGGCGGCGCGCCGGACGCTCCCCGCCCTGACGTGGCCGAGCGGGATCTACGTGATCGCCGAGGACGCCTGAGGGCGGAGCCTCGGCACATCCCGTCGTCGCAGATGGGGGATTGCCGTAGCCGAGGGCCGGGGGTACGGTCGGTTGGTCGGATCCTCAGGGGGGCGGTCAAGGATGGGCTTCTCGGTCAAGGGCGACTACTTCGAGACCTGCAGCTGCGATGTGAGCTGTCCCTGCGTGTGGCTGGGTCCTGCCACCCAAGATGCGTGTGACGTGCTCCTCGCATGGCACGTCGCGGAGGGTCAGAAGGATGGGGTCGACCTGAGCGGGATGAGCGCGGTGATGGCCGTGCATTCCCCGAAGCAGATGACCGACGGCAACTGGAAGGTGGCGCTTTACCTGGACGACCGTGCTACGCCCGACCAGGCCGAGGCGCTCGGCGCGGTCTTCTCCGGTGGAGCCGGCGGCCACCTCGCCGCGCTCGGCCCGTTGATCGGCGAGGTCGCGGGGGTAGCGCCCGCGACGATCTCGTTCGATCGCACCGGTGGGTCGCTCAAGGCCACCGTCGGCGATTTCCTCTCCATGGAGTCCGAGGAGATGCTCGGGATGGACGGGTCGGGCCCGCCGGTGATCACTAACCCGCCGTTCGGCGCGGTCCCCCAGCCCGTCACCCAGGCGAAGGCCGGCGCGATCCGCTACCACGACCACTGGGACGCGGAGTTCTCGGGCACGAACAGCTTCGTCACCGACTTCGCCTACGAGGGCTGACACGGACGACCCGGAACGTCGCTCGCTCGCCGCGACGTTGGGTGAGCGACTCCCATGGTGGATCGGCCTGTGCCTGTTCGCGACGCTCGCGTGGGTCCTGACCATCGCCGAGGCGCACGACATGGGCGTCGGGCCGGGGACGATGGGGCTCTCGCTGGGCGCGTTCCTGGTCGTGTGGGTCGTGATGATGACGGCGATGATGTTCCCGTCCGTGGCTCCGATGGTGATCGCCTGGATCCGGACGGTCGGTGTCCGTCCGACGAGATCGCAGCGTCTGGGCGGCACCGTGCAGTTCCTGGGCGGCTACCTGGTGGCATGGACCGGGTTCGGCATCGTGGTCTTCCTGGTGCTGCTCGAGGCCCAACGCCTGATCGACGCCGTTCCCGGCGCGGCGAGGTGGGTCGGGGGCGCGGTCTTCCTCGCGGCGGGCATCTACCAGCTGACCCCGCTCAAGGGCGCCTGCCTGCGGCACTGCCGATCGCCGATCGGCTCGCTCTACCACTACGCGAGCTACGGCGGTCCGTTGCGCGACCTCCGCGTCGGCGTGCACCACGGCCTGTACTGCGTGGGTTGCTGCTGGGGCATCATGATCGTGCTCGTCGCGGTGGGGACGATGAACGTCCCCGTCATGATCGCGATGGCGGGCGTGATCTTGATCGAGAAGGTGTGGCGACACGGCGCGTCGTTCTCGGTCGCCGTGGGCATCCTGCTGCTCGTCGCCGCGGCGTTGGCACCCTTCTCTCCATGGCTGCTGCCGGGGCTGAGCCAGCCGGCGATGCCCACGATGTAGGCGTCGACCCCCGGGGGAACGCGCCGCCGGTCGCGCGGTGCTACCTCTTGGCCTCCGCCGCGTGCGACTCGAGCCCGCGGATGATCAGGTCGAGCCCGAACTCGAAGCGTTCCTCCGGATCGCCGCCGAACAGGACGTCGACGGCGCCGCGGGTGGCGGGGAACCGGTCCTCGGGCAGGGAGGCCATGTAGTCCCGCATCATCGCCACGATCTCCTCCGGCGGGAGATCCTCACCGGTGGGGGAGGCGAGCCCGAGGCTCTCCTCGAACGCGGATGCCCCCACGTACAGCCCGGCCACATCCCCGAAGTATGCGATCGCGCGATCCGGGATGCCGACGGGTCGGAGCAGCTCGAAGAGCCACTCGCTGAGGCGCGCCAGCGTCGGACCGGAGGGGATCCGTCCGAGCGAGATCTGAGCGACCCCCCGGTGTCGGTTCAGGGTCGTCCTCATGGCCCCGGCCAGCTCGCGGACCTGTTCGCGCCACCGGCTCGGGTCCGGGGGCGGAAGGACGACCTCATCGGTCACGTGCTCGAACACGAGCTGGAGGAGCTCCCCCTTGTTGCGGACGTGCCAGTAGAGCGATGCGGCCCCGGTGCCCAGCTCCTCGCCCACCCGGCGCATCGACACGCCCTCGATGCCGTCGCGCTCAACGACGCGCAGGGCGGCCTCCACGATCGCCTCACGGGTGAGCGGGATGCGGGCCGCGGGGCGGGACGCGCCGGGGGCCCGCCAAGGAGGCTCCGGGGTCCTCGCCCCGTCTCGCCCGTCGACCCCGGCCGTTCCGTCCATCGACCGAGAGGCTATCACCCGCTGGAACATCGTTCCAGCACTCGAACGGCGTTTGACAACCGCGGGGTTCCGTGTCAAGCTGTCGTTCGAGAGCCGAACGGTGTTCGAGGGGAGGCGCAGATGAGCATCACGATCGAGGCCCGGGGTCTGGTCAAGCGGTTCGGGAAGACGGTAGCCCTGGACGGGCTC
This sequence comes from Actinomycetota bacterium, assembly GCA_046330185.1. Classification (GTDB taxonomy): domain Bacteria; phylum Actinomycetota; class UBA4738; order UBA4738; family HRBIN12; genus DATBLY01. Next base: position 4,169 of record JAXLTF010000044.1, on the reverse strand, counting down.
GAACTGGAGGCCCCGTCCGGTGAGGTCGTGGCGCTCCTGGGACCGAACGGCGCGGGCAAGACCACCTTCGTCCGTGCGGTGGCGACGCTGATCGCGCCGGATTCGGGAACGCTCCGGGTCGCGGGCCGCGATGTGCGGCGCGAGCCGCGGGCGGTCCGGCACGCGATCGGGCTGGCCGGGCAGTTCGCGGCGATCGAGCCGACCATGACCGGGCGGGAGAACCTCGAGATGGTTGCGCGCCTGTTGGGGCAGGGCCGCGGCTCGGCACGCGCGAACGCGGCGGCGGTCCTGGAGCGCTTCGAGCTGGGGGAGGACGCGGATCGGCCGGCGAAGACGTACTCGGGGGGATGCGTCGGAAGCTCGACCTGGGCGCGAGCCTGGTTGAGCGCCGCGGCTCCTGCTCCTGGACGAGCCCACCACCGGTCTGGATCCTCGCAGCCGGCTCGAGCTCTGGGATGCGATCGGGAGCTGGTGGAGCGGGGGACCGACGTCCTGCTGACCACCCAGTACCTGGACGAGGCAGACCATCTGGCGAGCCGGGTCGTGATCGTCGATCACCGGGCGGACGGTCGCCGCCGGTACGCCCGCCGATCTGAAGCGCCGGATCGGCGGCGGCGTGATCGAGATCCACGTCCGGCGCCGCGAGGACGTCGTCCCGGTCGCGACGGCCCTCGGACGCCTGGACCACGGTGAGGCGGAGGTGGACGAGGCCACCAGGCGGGTCGCGGTCGGCGTCGACGGGGGCGGCGACCGGCTCACGAGAGCGGTGCAGATCGTCGCGGCCGCCGGGATCGAGGTCGACGACATCTCGCTGCGACAGCCCACGCTGGACGAGGTGTTCCTCGCGTTGACCGGGCGTCCCTCCGGATCGGACGGCGGGCAGTTCGACGACGCGGCATGAGAGGGCATGGAGAGGAGAACGTGCAGACGATGACGATCAGGCGACACGGCCGGGCGGCGGGACGTGACGTGGGGCTCGGTGCGAGCACCCTCGTCGTGGCCCATCGAGCCGTCGTGAGGTTCCTGCGCACGCCGCAGCTCGTGGTCATCGGGACGGTGCAGATGTCGCTGTTCCTGCTGATCTTCCGCTACGTGTTCGGCGGAGCGATCGGGGCCGAGGCCGGCGTCGCGTACGTGGACTTCCTGGTCCCGGGCTTCGTCGCCACCGGCGTGCTGTTCATGGGGACGGCGACGGCGATCGCGGTGGCCGAGGACAGGGAGCAGGGGCTGTTCGACCGGTTGCGATCGCTCCCGATCCCACGCGCGTCGGTGTTGCTCGGTCGATCGCTCGCGGACACCGGCGTGCTCGTGTGGACGCTGGCGGTGGCCACCGCGGTGGGGTTCGCGATCGGGTTCCGGCTCCACGGCAGCGTCGCCGAGGGGCTCGCCGCGTTCGGGTTGTGCGTGGTCTTCGGGTTCGCGGTCGGATGGCTGTTCATCGCCCTCGGGATGATGTCGGGCAACGTCCAGGCGGCTCAGGGGATCGGGTTCATCGTGTTTCCCCTGGCGTTCGTGTCGAGCGCCTACGTCCCGGTGGCGACCCTGCCGGGATGGCTGCAGGCGTTCGCCGAGCACCAACCCGTTACGTACATGGTGGACGCCGTCCGCGCGCTGACGATGGGCCCGGCGGCGGAGGCCGCGCTCGGACATCCGGCCGCCTACTTCGTGACGCGGTCGCTGGTGTGGGCGGCCGTGATCGCGGCGGCTTCCGGAGCGCTCGCCGTCGCGTGGTTCCGGCGGAGCTGATCTGAGCGGAGCCGATCGAGGCGATCTGAGGCAAGGGGAAGGAGCATGCGCATGAACGCACCTGGGAACGATGGACCGCTGACGGTCTCCGACGACGGTCGCGACGTGGAGGTCGCGCTCGGGGCGGCGCCCGCCGGGCGGCTGGTCTTCGCGAACGGGACGGCTCAGCTGACGCTTCGGGCCGATCCGAGCCTCGACCGGATGGCGCGCGCGCGGTTCGAGGGTTCGTCGCCCAAGGCGAGCCTGGAGGACGAGACGCTGACGTTCAGGTACCCGCGCGTCGGCCGCCCGTTCGACTGGCGCCGCCGGCGGGCCGATGTGACGGTCACGACGTCGATCCCCTGGGAGATCGACATCCGCAGCGGCGCTGCGAGCGTGGTCGCCGATCTCCGCGGGGTTGTGCTGCTGGGGTTCCGCGTCGGGGGGGGCGCGAGCAGCGTGGAGATCTCGCTGCCGCCGCCGGTCGGCGCCGTGCCCGTCACGATCGGGGGCGGCGCCAGCCACCTGCGGTTGCTCCGCCCGGCGGAGGTGCCCGTCCGCCTGCTGGTCAAGGGCGGAGCGTCGAAGCTTGCGTTCGACGACGAGTCGCTCGGCGCGGTCGGCGGCCGGGTCCGTCTGCAGAGCGACGGGTTCACCGAGGCGCAGGACCGCTACGAGGTATCGATCGGCGGTGGCGCGAGCGAGCTGACCGTCGGGCGGCTCTGAGGCGGCGGAGCGACGGCGCCTCCCGCCCTCGACGCGCCTGGGGTATCATCCACCTGTATTGAATCGCCGTTCAATCTGAGGCCTGCGGGTTGCCCCGCGGGGGTCGGCGGTTCCGCGAGGAGGCACACCCATGGTCGTCCAGGAGACGATCGCGCTGGACATGGATCGCGTCGACGCGCTGATCCGTGAGGAGGAATCGAAGCTCGAGCCGAAGCACCGGGCATCGATCGAGTACCGGGCGGCGGCGGAGCGGACGGTGGCCGGGGGCGTCGCCTCCAGCTGGCAGGACTCGCCGCCGCACGCGATCTACATCGACCGGGGCGAGGGCGCCCGGATCTGGGACATCGACGGCAACGAGTACCTCGACTTCCACCTGGGCTACGGGGCGATGGTCGCGGGCCACGCGCACCCGAAGATCGTCGAGGCGATCGAGCGTCAGGCGCGCCGGGGGACCCACTTCGCCCAGCCGACGAAGGATCTGGACGTGGTCGGGGAGAACCTGGTCGAGCGCTTCGGTCTGCCGCTGTGGAGGTTCTGCAACTCGGGGACCGAGGCGACGCTCGAGGCGGCGCGCCTGATGCGCGCGAACACCGGCCGCGACATGATCATCAAGATCGAGGGGACCTACCACGGCCACCACGACTCGTTGATGTTCAGCGTTATCCCCGATCCCGAGCTGATCGGCCCGCGCGAGCACCCGGTCACCCTCCCGCAGGCCCTGGGCATCCCGGACGCGTTCGCCGAGCTCGTTCGCGTCGTTCCGTTCAACGACCTCGCGGAGGCCGAACGGGCCTTCGCCGAGCACGAGGGCGACGTGGCCGGCATGATCGTCGAGCCCGCGATGATGAACTGCGGCGTGGTCATGCCCGAGCCCGGGTACCTCCAGGGCCTCAAGGACCTGGCGCACCGCCACGGCGCGTACCTGGCGTTCGACGAGGTGAAGACCGGAGCGGCGATCGCCTTCGGCGGGGCCGTGGAGGCGTTCGGCGTGACGCCGGACGTGGTCTGCCTGGCCAAGGCGATCGGCGGGGGGCTGCCCTGCGGCGCGATCGGCGCGACGCGGGAGCTGTACCGGAAGGTCGTCGACGGCGAGTACGACATGGCCGGGACCTTCAACGGCAACCCGCTGACGATGGCGGCCAGCCGGGCGACCCTGACCGAGGTCCTGACGCGCGACGCCTACGAGCACCTGGACCGCATCCACGGGATCCTGAACGAGGGATGCTCCGCCGCGATCGAGCGCCACCGGCTGCCGGCGTACGTGGCGGGCATGGGCGCGAAGGGATCGGTGATCTACTCGGCGACGCCCGTGCGCGAGTACCGGGACTCGATCGCGATCGACGAGCGGATCACGTACCTCGCGTGGCTGTTCCAGCAGAACCGCGGCGTCTTCAAGTCGCCGTGGTCGAAGCAGGAGACGTGGACCACGTCCGTCGCGACGTCAGAGGACGACGCCCGCCGGTACGTGGAGAACTTCGAGGGGTTCGCCGCCGCGATCGCGTCGTAGGCTCGGCCACGATGGGGTACCCGCGGGGTGAGCTCCGGCTGGACGGCCGAGACCTGGAGTTCACGGTGTCCGGTCCCGCGGACGGCCCGCTCCTCGTCTCGCACCACGGCACGCCGTCCGCAGGGCGCCTGTTCGGGCCGTTCGTGGACGCGGGCGCCGCGCGCGGTCTGCGCACCGTGACGTACTCCCGGCCGGGATACGCGGGCTCGAC
>JAXLTF010000043.1:0-12173 GCA_046330185.1 Actinomycetota bacterium | reverse complement strand
CCCATCGTCGCTGGGGAGGTCGAGGCGGTGCGCACGGCCGCCGGTGCCTACGAGATCGCGCAGTACGCGCGCTACGAGGTCTCGGGCCCGGGCGCCGAGGCGTGGCTCGGCCGCCTGCTCGCGTCCCGCATCCCCGCCGTAGGGACCATCCGACTGGCGCCGATGCTGAACGAGGCCGGACGGCTGATGGGCGACCTCACGGCCGCGCGGTTCGACGATGAGCGCTTCTGGCTGACGGGCTCGTACTACCTGCAGGAGTGGCATGGGCGGTGGTTCGCTCGGCACCTCCCCGCCGCGGGGGTCGAGCTGCGGAACATCACGGACGAGTGGATGGGCTTCTCGATCTCGGGCCCCGGGTCGCGGCGGATCCTCGAACGCCTCACGCACGAGGACGTGTCGAACGAGGGGTTCGGGTTCCTGGCGTGCCGTGAGATGGACGTCGGGACGCTGCGCGCCGCCGTGGGGCGGATCTCGCTGACCGGCGAGCTGGGCTACGAGATCGCGGTCCCCGCCGGACTGCATCGGACGCTCTGGCTCCAGCTCCGTGATGCGGGCCGCGAGAGCGGCCTCCGCCCCATCGGCGACCGCGCCGTCGACAGCCTGCGCATCGAGAAGGGGTACGGGATCTGGTCGACCGAGTTCCGCCAGGAGTACACGCCGGGCATGTCCGGGCTCGACCGGTTCGTCGCGTTCGACGAGCGGGACTTCATCGGGGCTGACGCCGCTCGTCGCGAGCGCGAAGAGCCGCCGCCCCGCGTGCTGACGCTGTTGGACGTCGATGCCACGGATGCCGACGCCTCGACCGACGAGGGCGTCTGGATCGGCGATCGGCAGGTCGGCGTGGTGACCTCGGGCGCGTTCGGCCACCACGTCGGCAGGAGCCTCGCGCTCGCGTACGTCGACCGCAGCGTCGTCGACGCATCACCGGAGCTCACGGTGCGCGTCGTCGGGGACGCGCGTGCCGCTCGGATCCTCCCCGAACCGCCCTACGACCCGACGGGGGCCAGGCTCCGTCGCTGACGCCCGGCGATCGGCAGACGTCTTGGGCGATATAGGGTCTGCGCGTGGCCGCGCCGCTCGTAGCCGTGATCATGGGGTCCCGCTCGGACTGGGACACGGTGCGCCACGCGTGCGACCTGCTCGACGAACCGGATGCGCCCGAACGAGGCCAGGTCCTGTCGGCGCACCGGACCCGGACGAGTTGGCCCGCTACGTGGAGCGGGCCGAGGATCGCGGGATCCGGGTCGCATCGCCGGGGATGGCCGCGGCGCTGCCGGGTGCGACCGCCGCGAAGACGGCGCTCCCGGTGCTCGGCGTCCCTGCATGGAGGGCAAGCTGATGGGCGGCCTGGACGCCCTGCTCAGATGTCGCAGATGCCCCCCGGGATCCCGGTGGGCACGCTCGCGGTCGGGAACGCCGGAGCCACGAACGCGGCGCTGCTCGCGGCCTCGTCGTCGCACTGCAGGACCCCGACGTGCGGGAACGCCTCCACGCGTTCCGCCGGAACCAGACCCAGGCCGTCCTGGACGCGACGGACCCGACGGCCGGCTGAGCCGGCCCCCGGGCTCCTCCGGACGGCCGTCACCCAGATTCCCCGGGATCGGGTATCAAGGTTCGGCGCTCAGGTGACGACCACCTGGGGGACATGGCATACCTCACCTGTCCGATGCATGATGCCGAACCGTCGACGACGCCGTCAAGTACGCGTGCTTCACCTGCTACGCCGAGATCATCTTCGAGACCTGTCCCGCCTGCACCTACAAGCAGGCGATCCCGTCCCGCTGGCAGCGCGCCTTCACGTGCGGGCACTGCGGCGGCAAGGTCGACATCCCGCGCACCCGCACGTTCACCACGTCCACGAAGGCCCGCGAGGTCGTGGGCTGGGTACGTGTACCCCGGATGTAGGCGAGCCTCGTCGTTCCGGCACGCCCAGGCCCATCCGACGGGTTCGGTGGCACGCACCTCGGTGGCGAGCTGTCCGGTTGTGCGCCGGGCAGGATTCGAACCTGCGACCAACGGATTGAAGTCCGCTCGCTCTGTCCCCTGAGCACCGGCGCCCACGGGAGCGTACCCGATCGTGCCGACGCCGCATGACGCGCCGAGATGGAGCGGGTGACGGGAATCGAACCCGCACCACCAGCTTGGAAGGCTGGAGCTCTACCATTGAGCTACACCCGCGGGATGCCAGAAGCCTAGCGCACGCTCCCTGAGAGATACTCGGGGCCCGATGAGCGTCGCGTTCCGGTTGCTCGACGTGTTCACCGATCGCGTGTTCGCCGGGAACCAGCTGTGCGTCGTCGTCGACCCGCCATCAGGGCTGTCGGACGAGATGCATGCAGCGATCGCGGCCGAGACCGGTTTCTCCGAGACCACCTCGTGATGCAGATCCGCGACGACGGGACGACGTTCGGATCTTCCACCCCGGTCTCGGAGCTGCCGTTCGCGGGTCATCCGACCCTCGGCACCCGCGTTCGTCGTCGTCGACGAGGGCCGCGACGTCCGCGTCGCTCACGCAGCGGTGCCTCGCCGGTGAGGTGCCGGTCACGATCGACCTCGGGGCGGGCACCGGGTGGATGCGGCAGCTGCCGCCGCGACTGGACCGACCGCTTCGCCGACCGCGACGCGGTCGTCGCAGCGGCCGGGCTGACGGCGAGCGACCTGATCGCGGAGCTCCCCGGTGCGCCGCGCGTCGACCGGGCTGCCGCACCTGATGGTCCCGGTCCGCGACGAGGCGACCCTGCGACGCGCCGCCCGCGACGACCGAGCGTGCGCGACGGTCTGCGAGGCGACCGACGCGGAGTCGCTGTACCTGTTCGTCGTCCGAGGACCCGGAGACGTGATGGCGCGGATGTTCGATCGCTCGAGCCGGATCGGCGAGGATCCGGCGACCGCGTCGGCCGCCGGTCCGCTGGGTGCCTACCTGGCCGAGCACGGCCTGGCCGGGCTCCCCGGCCGCGTCGCGGGACCAGGGCGAGCGACCGGCCGCCCGAGCCGGATCGAGGTCGAGGAGCTGGACGAGGGTCCGACCCGGAGCGTCAGCGTGGGGGGCGGCATCCGGTCCGTCGGCTCGGCACGTTCGTCGTCCCGGCTGAGCGCACACACCCGCAGGGGGCGGCTAACGGGGTCGCACGTGACGAGCGGGGTGAGCACGACGTCCGTCTGCGTCGTGACGGCGACCCCAGCATCCACGGGCTGACCGGGCCCGAGCGGTCCCGCGGTCGTGAACGAGCGGCCGCTGGCCAGGAACGTGGCGCGTTCCCGCGAGCCGCCCTCCACCGCGCAGCGGACCGCCGAGGTCTCCGAGCCCGTGTTCGTGACGGTGACCTCGAAGCACACGGGGATGCCCTGGCCGGCCGGGCACGCCGTCCCGACGGGGTTGCCCACCGCCAGCCGGAGGCCGGATCCGGGACCGCAGCAGGGCGCGAACAGGAGGCCCGCGAGCGCCAGACCCGCCACCAGCAGCACGGTGAACACGGCCGTCGGCGGACGTTCGCGATCGGGTCTTGTCGCGACCTCCATGGTCCGACCCTATCCGGGGCCGTTCGGACGGACATCGGCCAGGAGGTCGGTACGGCGGCTCGCTCCGCCCCGGCGTCGGACGCTCCGGTAGCATCGGCGAACCGGGGCGTAGCGCAGCCTGGTTAGCGCACCTGGTTTGGGACCAGGAGGTCGGCAGTTCGAATCCGCCCGCCCCGACGGGGACACGCCTCCCCATCGGTCCGTAACCCGCCGACGGCCGGTCCGCTCAGCCGGCCGGGCCGCGTCCGTACCGCGTCATCACGTCGACGAGCCGGCCGTGGTCGAGCGCGTGCGCCGTGAGCCCGTCGCGCCCGGTCCAGCGTCTCCGCCGCGACGAGCGCGTTCGGCATCGCCTCCTCGGTCGCCTCGATCGTGGCCCAGAACAGCTGCGAGATCGACGTCGGGGAGCATCGCGACCTCGATCGGCGCCGCCGACCCGCCCAGCTTGTAGCTCGCGAGCCGGCCGCGGTTCCCGGTCGAGAACGCGAGGAACAGGTCGCCGCTCGAGTGCCCGCCGGCGCCGCCGACCCGGGCGATCCCCAGCCCGGCGCGCTGCGCCAGCCGTTCGCACTGGTGCGGAAGGAGCGGCGCGTCGGTCGCCACGATCGCGATGATCGAGCCGGCCCCGGGCGAGGGGGTCGTGCGTCCCCGCCAAGGCGTCGGCGTCCTCCCAGGCGGAGACCTCGGCGATGGGGATCTCGCGGCCCACCGGCACGCCGTCGACCGTGAGCCGCTCGCGCTCACCGTAGTTCGCCTGGACCAGGGCGCCGACGGTGAAGCCGCCGGAGGTCTCGTCGAGCCGGCGCGAGGCCGTGCCGGTCCCGCCCGAAGTCGGGTGTGCCGGTGCCGCCGCCGACGTTGCCCTCGGGGACGGGCCGCCCGACGCGGCGTCCAGGGCGGCGTGCAGGTGCTCGGCCGTGACGTGGAACCCGTCGATGTCGTTCAGCGTGCCGTCGTACGTCTCGCCGACCACGGGCAGGCTCCACAGGTCGGGCGTGCCCGCGGGTTGCCGCGCACGTAGGCCTCGACAGCGCGCGTCGCGCGCACGACGCCGACGCTGTGGGTGTTCGTGCATCGCGACCGGGGTCGTGGAGCTGGCCCGACTCGCGGACCCACTCGAGCCCCGTCGAGCTCGCCGTTGCCGTTCAGGCGTGGCAGCCGGCGAACACCGGCTCCGCGCCGATGCCGTCGTGCGGGACGATCACCGTCACGCCGGTGCGGACCGGGCCGTCGCCCACCCGCAGGGGACCGTCGCCCTCGATCAGCGTCGTGACGCCGACCCGTACGCCCTCGACGTCGTGATCGCGTTCAGCGGGCCGGGCTCGAGCAGGCCGACGGTGAGGCCGAGGTCGCGGTAGCGCGTCATCGCGGCGGGAGTCTAGGTGAGGGCGCGGGCCAGCGCCGTGACGCCGCCGGCCACGACCACGACCAGCAGCAGCGGCGCCCGGAACCAGATCGCGATCGCCGCGGCCGTGATGCCGAGCACCCGTTCGTCGATCACGAGCCGGCGGTCCAGGCCGAACGTCGCCCACGCCACCAGGGCCGCGAGGATCGCCGGCGCCAGCAGGACGATCATCCGGTTGACCGGGGCCGGCAGCGCGCGGCCGCCCAGCAGGACGGGTCCCGCCGCCTTGATCACGACCGTCGCCCCGCCGACGAGGACGACGACGAGCCACGCCTCGCTCATGGGCGATCCTCCGCCTGGCGCGGGACCAGCCCCAGCAGGCACGCGGAGCTCGCGGCGATGATCGGCACGCCCGCCGGCGTGAACGGGGTCAGGGCCAGGGCGATCGCCGCCCCCAGGACCGCGACGATCCGCGCGTCGCGGGTCCGCAGCCGGGGCACCAGCAGCGCCAGGAACAGCGCGGGGAACGCGGCGTCGAGCCCCCACCGCGCGGGGTCGCCGATGACGTCCCCGAAGATCACGCCCAAGATCGTGCCGCCGACCCAGGCCACGTACAGGGCCAGCCCCGAGCCCAGCAGGACCCGGTGGTTGAACCGGCCCTCGCCCTCGGCGGCGATCGCCCAGGACTCGTCGACCACGAGCTGGGCGCGCAGCAGGCGCGACCACCAGGGCCCGGTCAGGTACGGCGCCACGCTCACGCCGATCGGACCGTACCGGGCGTTCAGCAGCACGGCGGCGGTCACCGCCGCGGCCACGGTCCCGCCGACGCCGAGCACCTGGATCGCCGCGAACTGCGCCGAGCCCGCGAACGTGACGGCCGACATGACGACGGGGGCGACCGGCCCCATCCCCGAGGCCCGGGCCAGCACCCCGAACGAGAGCCCGAACCCGAACACGGCGACCGCGAGCGGGAGCGACGCCCGGATCCCGTCCCGGTGGGTGCGCTCGGGACCGTCCGCATCTCGCATCGAGGCATGCTAGCCGTCGTGCGCTCGTACCCTGGCCGCCGTGCGGATCACCTCGTCGGTCCCCGGGCTCTCGGTCGAGAGGGCGCGCGCGGCCCTCCGCGGCCTCCCCGGCGCGCCCGGGTACGCGGTGCACGTCAAGCCCCTTCGCTACCGCACGCGCCCGCACCTGTCGGGATACACGGAGTTCGACCGCCGGACGATCACCCTGCAGCTGCCGGAGCCGTTCTTCCCGTTCGGCGAGGTGGTGCCGTACGGGGCGAAGCGGCGCCCGGGGCCCCGGATCCGCTTCATCTGGCTGACCGAGGGGGTCACGTTCCGGACCCCGCGCGACGTCCTGCGGTTCCTGTACCTGCACGAGTGGATGCACTGGTACCTGAGGGAGCGGCTGGGCAGGAAGTCGGCGGCCGAGACCGCGTGCGACCGGTTCGCGCTGCGCAACTACCGGCGCCGGGTGGTCACGGCCGACGACGCGGAGGACGCGCTCCGCCGGTAGTCTGGCTCAGACTACCGGCGGCCGCGTTCGCCGCGGGCGAGCCGATCGCGCTGCGGAGCACCTGCGCGAACTGCTCCAGGCGCAGGCGCTGTCGCTCCGGCTGGCTCTTCCAGCGGTGGAACAGGCCCGGGTCGAGCTCCTCGGTTACGAGCGCGTCCTGGAGCGAGCCCGACAGCCAGTCCACCATCGAGACCATCATCTCCAGGTCTACGTCGTCGCGGACCTCGCCGCGGGCGATCCCGAACTCGACGAACTCGAGCGTGCCGTAGGGATCCTCCGAGACCAGCCACCGGTTGATGTCGCGCTTGAGCTCGAGGTCGGTCCCGTAGTTGCCGATCAGCGCGACGCGGTAGGGGACCCAGTCCTCCTGGACCAGGTGCTCGGTCCGGTCGAGCCAGTAGCCGACGACCGCGAAGAACCCCCGATCGGTGACCGCCCTCGGCGCGTCCAGCCAGGCGGGGAGCGACGACACGGCGGCCTTGTACGCCTCCAGGAACAGCCCCGCCTTCGAGCCGAAGTGCTGGAAGATCGAGCCCTTCGCGATCTCGAGCTCGGTCGCGATGTCCTCGATGTGGGTTCCCTGGTAGCCGTGCTCGCCGAAGCGTCGCATCGCACACGCGACGATGCGCTCGCGCTTCGCCTCGGTGCGTCTGGAGGGCGATCTCCGGTCGGGCATGGCGTTGCGGCCGAGGACGGTCAGGAACGCAGGTCGGCGAGGACCTCGTCGACGCGAGCGAGGCCCTTGAGCGTGTGCTCGATGTCGTGGCCGAACCCGAACCGGATCCCCTTGCCCAGCCCGAACATCTTGCCCGGCACCAGCAGCACGGAGGCCTCGTCGCGGATACGGTCCACCAGGCCGCGCGACCCGATCGGCAGGTCGTAGGTCGCGTAGCGGATCGCCCCGGCGACCGGTCCGGCTCGCCGAACGCTCTCCGTGCGTCGCGAGCCATGCCTCGAGCGGCGGGAGGTTCGCGCGGATGATCGCGCGGGTGCGGACGAGGATGTTCTCCCGCACGTCCGGGGCGCGCATCGCGAGCGCGGCGAGCGCGTCGGACACGGTCCCCGGCGTGAGCGTCGTGTAGTCGTGACGCGACCGGACCTCCCGGATCAGCTCCGGCGGCGCGACCACCCACCCGATCCTCAGGCCCGGCATCGCGAACGCCTTCGAGAGCCCGCTCGTGACCGCGACGCGGTCGTAGCGTCCCCAGAACGTGGGGGAGGTCTCGTCCGTGCCGGCCTCCGCGCCGCGATAGACCTCGTCGGCGACGATCCAGGCGCCCACCCGGGCGGCGACGGCGATCACCGCGTCCATCTCCGCCTCGGTCAGGACGGCGCCCGTCGGGTTGTTCGGGTTGCAGACCATCACGACCTTCGTGCGCTTGCCCACGGCGCGCTCCAGCGCCTCGAGGTCGAGCGCCCAACGGTCGTCGCGCAGCCGCAGCCGGAACGTGTCGACCCGCTCGCCGAACGCGCGGCCGAGCCCGGCCCCCCTGCAGGTAGTTGGGGAGCATGAACGCGAGCCGGTCCGCCGGCTCCAGCGAGCGACCACAGGGTGAGGAGGTTGGCCTCGGACCCGCCGTTCACCACGGTCACCTGCTCCGGGGTGGCGCCCGGGTACCACTCAGCGATGTTCGTCCTCGTCTCCTCGGATCCCTCGGAGAGCGGGTAGCCGAGCTTCGTCGTGGCCAGGAACGACTCGGCGTCGGCGAGCGGTCCGAGCAGCTCGCGTATCGACATGGGGCGCACGCCCGACTCCGAGAGGTCGAACTCCACCCGGTGCCAGAACAGCGACTGGTACCTCTCCATCTCGAACGGGTCGATGCGCATCTCGGCCTCCGTGGGGCGTCGGAACCCGAATAGCACCGGTAGCTCCATCGATGAGCGTGCGCCGTGAGGTCTTGGTGCTGCGCGCCGACGACGTCCGCGCCTCGATCGACATGTCCGAGCTGCATCGACGCGTGCGAGCAGGCGTTCGCCGCCTATGCGACGGGGCGGGCCGAGACGCCCGCCGGATCCACCTGGACGTCCCCGGAGCACCACGGCGAGGTGCACGTCAAGGCGGGCCATCATGCACGGGGCCGGGTGTTCGCCGTCAAGGTCGCCTCCGGCTTCCCGGGCAACGCCGACCGGGGGCTGCCGACGAGCGACGGCCATGGTCGTCGCGTTCGACGCCGAGACCGGCGAGCCGCGGGCCCTGCTGCTCGACGGCGGGTACCTGACCGACCTGAGGACGGGGCCGCGAGGGCGTCGCCGCCGTCACCTGGCCCCGGAACCAGGTGGACCGTGGCCGTGATCGGGACCGGCGCCCAGGCCCGCCACCAGATCGACGCGCGCTCGAGCGCCCGGCCCGTGCGCGTGTGGGGCCGCGACCCGGAGCACGCGGCGGCCTGCGTCGAGGACCTGCGCGGGCGCCGGGGCCTGCCGAGCGCTGCAGCTACGAGGTCGCGGCCACGGTGCGCGACGCGGTCGACGAGGCCGACGTCGTCCTGACCTGCACCAGCCGGGCCGCGCTGGTGCGGGCCGACTGGCTCAAGCTCGGCGCGCACGTGACGGCGGTCGGCGCCGACGACGCCGGCAAGCAGGAGCTGGACCCGCGATCCTCGGCCGCGCCGACCTCTGGTCGTCGACAGCCGGCGGCAGAGCGCGACGATCGGCGAGCTCCACCATGCGCTCGCGGCGGGTCTGGTCACCGAGCGCAAGGCGGTCGCGCTAGGCAGACAGGCCGCCGTCAAGGACGGACGCACGTCCGCCCAGCAGCTCACCGTCTGCGACCTGACCGGCGTGCAGGACGTCGCGGCGACGAACCTGGTCCTCGCGAACGCCGGCGTGCGGGGAACGCATCGCCCTGTGACCGGCGATGGGCGCGCTCGGCTCAGACGCCGAGCAGCGGCCGCAGGAGTCCGCGACGACGCGTCCGATCACCGCGTGGTCCGCGACCTCGAGGTGGATCCCGTCCGCGGTGGATCGACGTGACGTGGGCGGCCAGGTCGACGAGCGGGACGTCGAGCTCACCGGCCATCCGCCGGAAGGCCTCGCCGAATCGCCCCGATGCCTCCCGTGCGCGCGGGCTCTCGGCCTCCCACGGACCGATCGGTCCGAACGGCAGGCGGGACGACGACCACGGTCGGCACGCCGCCGGCCACGGGCTCGCGTCCATGAGCGGATCCGGCTCGACCATCGCGCCCGACGCCCCGCGCGGCGTGGAACGCGTTCAGGTCGCCGGGGACGAAGAGGTCGTTCGTGCCGAGCATGACGACCACGACGGCGTCCAGGGGCGCATGGGTGTCGAGCAGCATCGGCAGGGCCGCCAGGCCGCGCCGCCCGACCGGTACGGGTCCTCGAACGCCGTGGTCCGGCCGTTCAGGCCCTCCTCGATCACGTGGACGTCGTCGCCGAGCTGCAGCTGAAGGATCCCCGGCCATCGCTCCCAGCGGGGTCATCCTCGGCGCGCCGCCCTCGACCAGGCCCCCACGTGTTGGAGTCGCCGAAGCACAGGACGGACCGGGACGGCGTGCGGGGCGCCTCGGTCATCGGCCGCCTCACTCCGCCGACGACGGGCCCAGCGCGGCCACGACCTCGTCGTGCACCCGGCCGTTCGACGACAGGAGGCTTCCCCGTGGACGGCGGCGAGCCGTCGAGCTGGGTCACCCGCCCTCCCGCCTCGGTGACGATCGGGATCGAGGGCGCGAAGTCCCACTCCGAGAGCTCCGGTTGATCATGGCCTCGGCCGCCCCGCGCGCGACGAGCATGTGACCCCAGAAGTCCCCGAACCCCCGGTTGCGCCGCGCCGCGTGCGCGAGCCGGTGGAACCGGTCGGCGAGCTCGGTCCGGTCCACCTCGACGTCGCCGAACACGATCATCCCCTCGGCCGTCCGCTCCACGTCCGAGACGTGCATCGGCGCGCCGTTCCAGGAGGCGCCGCCGCCCGCGCACGGCCGCGTACCGCTCGCCGAGGGCGGGCGCGTTCACGAGGCCCAGCACGTAGTCGTCGCCGACACGCAGGGCCAGCAGGTTCGCCCAGATGCGATCCCGGCGGCGAAGTTCCGTGTGCCGTCGATGGGTCGAGGATGCAGGTCCGCTCGGCCTCGCCCGACCAGGCCGCCCTCCTCGCCGCGGACCGCGTCGTCGGGGAACCGCGCCCGAGGCTCCTCTGCGCATCATCGCCTCGATCGCCAGGTCGGCATCGGTCACGGGCGTGGCGTCGGGCTTCCAGCGCACCTGCGGGATCGTGCCTGAAGGACGACAGGGCTCGCCGCACGCTCGGCGATCTCGGTGGCCGCGGCGAGGCTCGGACATCGAACATCGCGACGCGAGGCTACCGGAACCCGCAGCCGTCGCGGCCGCCGGGCGCGAGCTGCCGGGGTCCGGGTAGCCTGGACGCTCGTGCAGACGACCGTCGAAGAGACCGCGAAGCACACGGTCAAGCTGACGATCGAGGTCCCGGCGGACGAGTTCGCGAAGGACCTCGACCGCGCCTACCGGAGCATCGCCAACCAGGTGAAGGTGCCGGGGTTCCGCAAGGGCAAGGTCCCTCGGCGGATCATCGACGCCCAGATAGGCCGCGACCTCGTGATGGAGGAGTTCCTGTCGTCGGCCGTGCCCTCGTACTTCCGCGACGCCGTGCGCGAGGAGGATCTGGCGCCCATCGCCGACCCCGAGATCGAGCTCGAGCAGGCCGAGGAGGACAAGCCCCTGATCTTCACCGCGGTGGTGGAGGTGCGGCCGCGCCTGGAGCTCGCGCAGGCCGACTACCGGGGCGTGAAGGTCGAGCGGCCGTCGGTCGAGGTCGCCGACGAGGAGGTCGAGGAGTGGGTCGAGCGCCTCCGCGAACGCTTCGCGGAGCTCGAGCCCGTCTCTCGTCCGATCCAGGAGGCCGACTTCGTCACGATCGACCTGCGCGCCACCGTGAACGACGACGAGGTCGCCGAGGCGACGCGGCCCGACTACCTGTACTTCGTGGGATCGCATGAGTTCGGGAACAAGCTCGACGAGGAGCTCACGGGAAAGCGGCCGGGCGACATCCTGCGGTTCAACGACGTCCTGCCCGAGCGGTTCGGGGAGCGGGGGGGGAGCGAGGTCACGCTCCAGGCCTTGGTGAAGGACGTGAAGGCGCGGAAGCTGCCGGAGGCGGACGACGGCTTCGCGAAGACCGCATCGGAGTTCGACACGATCGACGAGCTCCGTGCCGACCTGCGCGAGCGACTGCGCGAGGCGAATCAGCGCGAGTCCGAGGCCGTGATCCGCGACCGGGCGCTGCAGGCGATGATCGACACCGTGGATGTGGATCTCCCCGAGTCGCTGATCGAGGAGGAGACCGACCACCGGATCGAGCACGCCCGAGAGCGCGCGGAGCGCTCGGGCCTGACCCTGGAGCAGGTCCTCGAGGCGCAGGGATGGGACGAGGCCCGGCTCCGTGAGGACTCGCGCGATCACGCGGTGCGCGCGATCAGGTCCGACCTGGTCCTCGAGGGCATCGCCCGGGCCGAGGACCTGCAGGTCACGGCGGACGAGATCGGGGCCGAGGTGGGCCGGCTGGCGCAGGCGTACGGCCGCGATCCCAAGGAGCTCGCCAAGGCGCTGGACCGCAGCGGCCAGATCGTGACGTTGGCCGGGGATATCATCAGGGGGAAGGCCCTCGACCTGCTGGTCGAGCATGCCGATATCGAAGATGCCGAGGCGCACGCGGATGGGGCGCCGGGCGGAGACACGGAGGCGCCCGCCGACGCGGCGCCGCAGGAGGAGAGCGGAACCGATGGGTGAGCTTCGGAACTACCTGGTCCCGGTCGTC
>JAXLTF010000042.1:0-12222 GCA_046330185.1 Actinomycetota bacterium | reverse complement strand
AGGAGGTGAGAGGCGAGCTCGTCGCAGCGAGCTGATGATCAGGATGACGCTGTGGACTTACACCAACTTGACGGACTCGGCCCGTTCGTGAGCCAAGTCTCGTTCACCTCGGCTGCGGCGCGGGTCGCGAAGGGGCTGAATCGCGAGTAGAGCTTCGGGCAGAGCTGCACGCCGTGACCACGAACGTGTCTCGAAGCCTTCATCCGGACATGTGTTGCTCGAATCGCTTGCGACAGCTCTGCTCCTTCTCTCCGAGATACTCTCCGAGAGTCTGCACAGTACCGGGACCGGTGGGACGATCACTGCTGGCGCTCGCGATCGGTGGCTGATGTCCTCAGAGGACCGGCATCTCCCGCTCACATCTTGCTCACGACGGGCCGACACCCGCGGGAACTGGACACCACGAAAAGACACCGGTCGACGCGCGGAGGTGGAATCCGCGTGTGGCCCGAGCAACCTTAGGATCCGGTGCCCGCAAGGGCGTGGGGGTTCGACTCCCCCCTCTCGCACCCCTCCGGCCCGAGCGCGCGGCGGGCCAGGCCATCAGCGGATCTGACCGGCGCGGCTATACGCAATCGCAGAGGACGTCGGCCCGTCCGCACGCAGCGCACCTGATGGTGCAGTAGCGATCAGATCCGACGTGCAGGTGCCCCGCATCGTGCTCGCGCGCCTCCGATCCGCAGATGGCGCACTTCCAGCCGTCGCCGGGACCTCCGCACTTGGCACAAAGGAGGCTCTCGGCCATCACCAGGTCCTCTCCTCTCTTCGAGATCGAGCGTCGACGCCGGCCGCCGGGTCCGAGCGCGATCGAGGGTACGGGCAGCCGGGATCGAACCTCCGTCGATGAGGGACGCTCGCCCGGGGACCCCGATTGCATCCCGGGTCATGCAATAAGGTCGGAGGCTACGTCGTCCCGGGAGGTGAAGAGCGCCTCTTGGGAACCCTCGGGAGATCGGTCGACGTGCTGGACGAGATGGGTGAGCGGGACCGTACCAAGGAAGCGTTCAGGCGACTGGCATCCGCGGAGCTGCCGGATCTCTACTCCCTCGCCCGGCGGCTCGTCCGACAGGGTGCGGAGGACCTCGTGCAGGAGACGTTGACCCGAGCGTACAGATCCTTCGGGACGCTGAAGGACGAGCGAGCGGCCGGGCGGTGGCTGAAGAGCATCCTGGTCAACACGTTCCGGGACGAGCTCCGCAAGCGGGCCCGCTCGGTCGAGGAGTACCCGGTCGAGGAGATCGAGGAGGTGGAGGGCTTCTCCCTGTACCGGACCCTGGTGGAGGTGGATCCCCTCCCGTACTCGGACACGCTTCACGTGGACTTCCTGAGCGCGTTCGGCAGGGACGACCTGCGGGACGTCCTCATGCGGCTGCCGGAGATCTACCGTGCGCCGCTGGTCCTTCACTACATGGACGGATTCTCGACCAAGGAGATCGCGCGCATGCTCGAGACGCCGCTCGGAACGATCCTCGCCAGGCTGCATCGCGGACGGAAGTGCTTCGAGCGCGAGCTGTGGGCATACGCGGAGGAGACGGGGCTCCTCATCGGAGGGACGGCGAGATGAGCGAAACGCGGACCCCCATCACGTGCTCCGAGGCGGTGAAGAGGCTCTGGGACTACCTCGATCGGGTGATCTCAGCCGAGGATCAGGAGCGGGTGGAGCAGCACCTGTCGTTCTGCCGCACGTGCTGCGGGGAGCTCGGGTTCGCGAAGGAGCTGCGCGCGTTCCTGGCCTCGTCCCAGGTGCAGGAGATCCCCTCGGACGTGAAGGCGCGTCTCGAACGCTTCGTGCAGGACCTGTAGGAGGAGGACCGGTGGTCAAGGACCTCATGTTCCAGGAGGAGATCCGGCAGGTCGTCCGCGACGCCTACTCGGCGATCTCTGCCGGCGGCGGGGAGGCGGTGGCCGGACGGTTCTACAGCGAGGAGGAGCTCGCCGAGGTCCCTGCGGGGGCCGTCGAGTGGGCCCTTTCGGTTGGCAACCCGGTTCGGTATGCGCTGCTCAGGCCCGGGGAGACGGTCCTGGACGTTGGCTCGGGCGGTGGGATCGACACGATCCTCGCCGCGCGGCGGGTCGGGCCGGGGGGAAGAGCCATCGGTCTGGACATCCTCGAGGAGATGTGCGAGCGGGGTCGTCTCCATGCGGCAGAGGCCGGGGTCGAGGGCTGGACCGAGTTCGTGCGCGGCGAGATGGAAGACATCCCGTTGCCGGACGGGTCGATCGACGTGGTGATCTCCAACGGCGTCCTGAACCTGTCGGCCCGCAAGGGCCGGGCGCTCGCGGAGATCTTCCGCGTCCTCAGGCCCGGGGGCCGGATCTGCATGTCGGACCTCACGGTCGAGGGAGAGCTTCCCCCCGAGGTGGCCAACGACCAGAGCGCCTGGGCCGGGTGAGTGTCGGGAGCCCTGGCGGAGCGTGTCTTCGCCGAGAAGCTCGCAAGGGCCGGGTTCGCGGAGGTATGGGTCGGCGGGCACCGGCCGTTCGGCATCGCGGACGCGGCCCTGCTCCCCCTCTTCACCTCTGAGGTCATCGAGGTCATGCGACGCACCATCCCGCGCGAGCGTCACGATCACGTCGCCACCGCGGTGATCGTCAAGGCCGCGAAGCCCTGATGCAATAGCTCTTCGCGGGATCTCGTCCTTCATGGACGAGAGCGGCGGGAACCGTCGCGGGAGCGAAGGGAGCGGTCCATGGCCACGACCACCGTCCGGAACGGCGTCGACGTCGACCGGCTGGTCCAGACGATCGACGCGATCAAGGGAGACGCCGCGGTCGCCGCGTTCACCTTCCGCGCGAAGACGAGCTGGCAGCGGGGCGGCGCGAGCACCTCCACCGTCTCCTCGTTCACCCACATGGGGCAGGAGACCGCCCACGTGCAGACGCACGTCCTGCGCGGAGACGAGCCCGACGTGCTCCTGGGCGAGGACTCCGGGCCGAACGCGGTGGAGCTCGCGCTGGCCGCCCTCGGTTCCTGCTACGCGGTGGGCTTCGCCTACAACGCGGCGGCCCTCGGCTACGAGCTCGAGGAGCTCACCTACGACATCGAGGGAGACCTCGACCTGCGGAACTTCGTCGGGATCGACGACGGGCCAAGGCCCGGGTTCACCGCGATCAGGGTCCGCGGCAAGGTCAAGGCGGCGAACGCGAGCAAGGAGCAGCTCGACGAGCTCTGCAGCTACGTCCAGCGGACCTCTCCGGTGGGCGACATCATCTCCAACCCGGTCCCGATCGACGTCTCGCTCACGGTCGGCTGATACGACGGGCGTCGGGACATCTCCGGACATCCTTCTCGTGATGCCCGGCTCAGGTCATGCACCCGGCGGGCGACTCAGATCCGCGCGTGCGTCATCGCACCGAAGTACCCCGCACGGCTCACCGCCCGGATCGCGATCCGGACGACGGTCCTGCGCGTGAGGCCCCCGATCCGCAGGCGGGTCCCGCGACGGTCGAACGCATCGGTGGCGCCGTCGCTGCGATCCACCTCGATCCGATAGAACGACGCCCCCGGGACCTTCGACCAATCGAGCAGCAGGTATCGCCCGCTACGCCGGGCGGCGATCGTCGGGGCCGGGAGAGGAACGAGCTTGGGCGCCGTGAACGTGGCGATCTCCTCGGTCCGCACCGGGATCCCGTCGATGCTGATCACCGCCTCGATCGTCCGGCGACGCGCCGCGCCCTCGGCCGCCACGAACCGGAGCGTGCCCACCCCGCCGCGGGCCTTCCCGATCACCTGCTCGACGGCCGATGTGGGATCCTCCGGATCTCCTCCGCGTTCGACGAACGTGACCTGGGCGCCGTCGACGTCCGCGACCTCGTACGAGAGCGTCCTCGCGCGACCCCGGCCCGTGATCTCGCCCTCGGCCATCTCCGACGGCAGGCCGCGCGCGAGGCCGATCGACGTGATCGTCGAGCCGGGCAGCTCCCGGACCGTCCAATCCCCCGGAGCCGGCCGCTCGATCGTCAGGTACGTCGTGTCGTCGTGCGGCAGCTCGAGGATCGTCCACCCGGGCCCGGAGGCGGTGGGCGACCCGGGGTCGGAGGCGAAGACCTCGCCGTCCGGGCCGGTCAGCTCGACCTTCGGCGCCGCTCCCGCGCCCTCGATCGCGAAGAGCGCCTTCGGCAGGCCGGCGGGAACCCGGACGTCCTGACGCGCCAGGCCGTCGGGAGCCAGGGCCCGCGCGGCGGCCAGGGCTTTCCCGCCCACCTCGGCCTTGACGTCGCCGAACGAACATCCCCACCACAGGTCCCACGCCAGCAGGTCGCCCGTGAAGAACTTCCAGCGGAGCGCGACGCCCCCGTCGGGGAGGTACGGGATCGCGGCACAGCCGGCCACCCCCTCCTTGCCGATCCCGGCCGCGCCTCCGCCGCATCCCTCCAGCACCTCGAGATCGACGCAGACGCTCGCGGCGCCGCCCGCGAACCAGGTCGACGACGTTACCTTCGCCTCGAGGTTGGCCTGCATCTCCAACGGGCCCCAGTCCTCGTCCAGGAACGCCAACCCCAGGAACCCGCTGGAGGAGACCATGACCTTCGCGCTGGCGTTCACCGGGATGCCGACCAGCCTCAGGTCCGAGGCCGACAGCACGAACGACCAGGGATCCCCGTAGAAGATCTGCGCCTGGCCCGTGACCTCGGCGGCGCGCACCCCCACCACGGGGACCTCGGGACCGATCCCGAAGTTCGCGCCTGCGCCGACGTACAGGGGGGTTAGGTCGCCGAAGATCGAGTAGATCCAGACGCAGCAGCCGATCGGTCCCCATCCCGGGGGTCCGGGCGTCTCCTGCACGTGGGCGGACTCGAACTCCCCGTCCCGGATCACGAGCGTCCCGTTGACCTTCACGTTGCCCGGGAAGATCAGCGTCATCGAGCCCGACCAGACCTCCGAGGCGCCCTGCTGCTGGTAGGTGAGGCTCGCGTTCATCGTGAAGATGCCGAGCTTGATGCCCGTGAACGAGAGGATGCTCGGCGCGGCGGCGCGGCGTCGGAAGACGACCTTGCCGGCGGGCGAGACCACGGGTTGGCTCCCATCGTTGAACGCGAGCGCGTCGATCGCCGAGGTCGCCGCGGACACCAGCTGGAAGCTCGCGAACGGGAGCGTGACGTGGAGCGTCAGGCGGGAGGTGTATCCCGCTTCGAACCGGACCGACGTGAGCTTCTTGGCGACGCGCAGGCCGAGGAACTCGTTCTGCGCCAGGTACGTCGCCTTGCCCATCGTGACCCACCCGGCGATCCCCGGGGCGGAGATGTCCCACGCCTGGGACAGGCTGAACGGCTCGGAGGCCACGCTCGTCTGGCTCCCGGCGCCCCTCATCGTGATGCGGAAGTCCGAGGTCTTCGGGCTCGACGGCCCGTACGGCCCGTGGGCGCCCAGCAGCGGGATCGTCTCCACGAACATCAGCTCGTTCTTGTAGAAGGGCTTCGGCCACGTGGTCTCGACGGGATGGTCGAACTCGAGCCCGTTCACCAGCACGGGGTTGCCCACGGCGGACGACCCGTTCTTGCTCGCGACGAAGGCGACGACCTTCTTGCCGAACAACGCCTCCTCCAGGCGCTCGAAGCAGGCGTCCTCGTCCGCCGGGTTGACGCCGTACTTACGGAAGGTCGCCTCGACCACGCCGACGAAGATCGTCTGCGGGCACATCCATGCCTTGACGATCGCGTCCAGGTTCGCCTGGCCGTCGGCCACGCAGGTCCCGACGACGGTGCTCGGCTGGAAGCGCTTGGCGCGGCCGCCGCCGGGGACGGAGGGCGGTTGAGCGGGGTCCCCGCGATCTCCAGGAGCGCCGTGTCCGGTGGACGCCTGCCCGTCGCTCGACACGACGCGGACGCCGACCTGCCGGCTCCCGCGGTCGTTGTGCACCACCGCGGCCCTCGGCCCGGGGCACGCGGTCTCGTGGGTGCCGTTGCCGTCCAGGTCGAACTCGAACGACACGATCTGGCCGGTCGAGCCGCCCGCGTCCAGCACGATGCCCTCTCCCGGCCGCGCCTGCGACGCGGACAGCCCCAGCCGCGCCTCGAGCGTGCCGCCCGCGGGAGTCACCTCGAACGGCTGCCGGACCGAGACCCCCGTCTCGAGCGCGCACGCGAGGTCGCGGTCCTGCGTGAGCCCCATGGCCACGACGAGGTGCGACCCGACCGTGGCCGTCGACGGCACGCCCACGGTGATCGCGTAGCTCCCGTCGCGGCCCGCCGGGGCCTCTGCCAGGACGACGCCGCCGACGGCGTCCCAGGACAGCCGGACCCCGCAGGCACCCGCGAAGACGCCGGAGGCGCTCACCGCGGTGCCCGGCGGCCCCGACGTGGGTGAGAGGGTCAGGCTGGCCGTCGTCTGCGCGACGGCCGTGGACGAGCCGACGACCAGCGAGGCCGCGACCAGCGGCGCCAGCCAACGAGTGCGGATCTGGGCCACGTTCCCTCCGGAGGTACCTGACGGAGCGTAGTCCACGCGGGGTCCCGCTCGTTATCGGCTGGGTGGCCTCGCCGCGAACGGAGCCGATCTCGGCGGTCCGGTCCTTCCGGCCGATCGGCCCGAGCAGATGTCACCGACCCGGCCGGGCCCGGCGCTGGCTCGCTTTGCGTCGTCGTGGCACGCCGGCGTATGTTCGCCCGGCGAGACCGTCGGGAGCCGACGCTCCCGTCCCCCTGATCCGGTCTCGGGAGGGAGGGCCCCGTGTCATCCATGCGCCGGCTCGGCGTGGTCCTTTGCTCGGTCCTCGTCACGGTCGCGGCGTTCGCCCCGACCATGGCGGCCACCGCCCGCACGGGGGGTTCGCATGGTCAGCAGCGATCGAACCCCGTGCTGTTCTTCGCCGCGGACGGCATGCGCCAGGACATCGTGGAGCGGCTCGCCCGCGAGACCCGATGGTCGCGGCAGGGGCGGGATCACCGATCGAGCCGCCTGCCCGCGATGGCCGAGCTGCTCAGGCACGGCGTGTCGGCGACGGACGGCGGCCTGCTGACCCAGGCGCCGGCGAACACCGGCGCAGGCTGGTACAGCCTGGCGACGGGCGCCTGGCCGGGGGTGACCGGCTCGACGAACAACACGTTCCACGTGAACGGGCAGCCCTTCACGAACCGCACGGCCGCCTTCGACGCGGGCGTGCTCCAGGCCGAGTCGATCGCGCAGTCGGCGGAACGGGGCGGCAAGAAGGTCGTGCAGTTCGAGTGGGCCGGCGGCCGGGGCGCGACGACGCAAGGTCCCACCGTCGACTTCCGCAGCTTCGCGTCGGGACGCGGTGTCGCCACGAACTACATCTCCCCGACCGACGACGCGGCCTTCACCGCCGCCTTCGGCCTGCAGTTCGATCACCCGGACGGCTTCGCGGGCCAGGCCGCCTTCCCCGAGGCCGCGCCGCAGCCCGCGTCCGGCTGGACGAACGTCCCGGCGAGCTACAGCCCGGCGCAGGAGATGCGGCTGCGCGTGCTCGACGGCGGGGTCGACAAGTACGGGCTGAACGCCTACATCTTCGACGGCTCCGACGACGGGACGACGAACTACGACCGCGTCCTGTTCTCTCCGACCGAGGACGGCTCCGACGGCGTCGGCACGCTCGCCGAGGGCGAGTGGTCCGACGTGAAGGTGACGGTGAGCGGGGGTTCGCTCGACGGGCTGACCGCCGGCTTCCTGGTGAAGGTCGAGCGCCTCAGCGAAGACCTGTCCGAGGTGCGGCTGTTCCACACCTCGGTCGCCCGCGCGATCGCCACGTGGCCGACCTGGGCGGGCGAGCCGGGCTTCACCGGCGACTTCGCGGAGTTCGTCGCCCAGAGGTTCCCCTCCTCGACGGCCGCCGACTTCGCGATCTTGGAGGCGGGGATCGTCAGCGAAGAGACCTACGTGGAGCAGGGCCTGTATTGGGCGACGTTCGCGCGGCCGGTGCTCGAGTACGTGATGCGGGAGTACCGGCCGGACCTCGCGCTGGTGGGGTACCCCACCGCCGATGAGTTCCAGCACCAGTTCCTCGGCTTGATCACCCGCAGGCTGCCCGGCGGCATCGCGAACCCGGCGTTCGATGACGTGCAGGTGAACGGGACGCCCGACGGCCGCGTGCGCGAGCGCACGCGCTTCATCCGCAGCGCGTACGAGGGCGCCGACGCCTTCCTCTCGCTGTCGCAGCGCCTGCTCCGCAACCCGGCGACGTTCGTGTCGTCCGACCACGGCTTCGCGCCCCAGTTCGCGGCCGTCGACGCCAGCAAGGTCCTGGTGGACCTCGGGCTGCTGTCCGCGCCGCAGACGTCGAACTGCCGGCCCGCGGCCGGCGAGACGATCGGGAAGGCGAAGGCCTGCTGGGCCGGGGGGACCGTCCAGATCTACCTCAACCTCGCCGGTCGCGACCCCGTGAACCCGGCGTTCACCCAGGTGGCCGCGGCGGACGAGGCATCGACGCTGGCCTCGATCGAGACCGCCTTCATGGGCCTGACCGACCCGAACGACTGGACCGGAGACGGCGTGCCCGAGGGCTGGAGGGTGATCGACCGCATCTACACGAAGGCCGAGGCACGCTACGTCCCGAACGGACCGGGCACGACGGCGGACATGGCCCACCCGACCAGGACCGGGGACCTGGTGGTGTTCTCGTACCCGCCGTACCAGTTCGACGCGGCGACGCCCGGAACCCTCGTGGCGCGCTCGGCCTTCTTCGGCCAGCACGGGTACGTGCCCGACGTGCAGGACCTGGCGGGGAACACCAACATGCGCGCGACCTTCATCGCGGGTGGGCCGGGGATCGGGCACGGGCGCGTCGACGGCATGAGGACGATCGACATCGCGCCGACGATCGCCTACCTGCTGCGCGTCCCCGAGCCGCAGCGCAGCCAGGGGAACGTCCGGCTGGACATCCTCAAGGGGAGCTGGTCGCGCACCCTCGTCCCCATCGTCGGGCTCACCGACTTCCACGGTCAGCTCGAGCCGACGAGCCTGTCTATGGACGGCCGCAACATCCCGGTCGGAGGCTCGGCGTACCTGGCGAGTATGTTCGACGAGGAGGGGGCCTCGCTCCGGCGTCCGACCTTCCTCTTCGCCTCGGGCGACAACGTCGGCGCCTCCCCCGCGAACTCGGGCCTGCTGCAGGACGCGCCGGCGATCGACGTCGAGAACGCGTGGGGGCTCGACGCGACGTCGTACGGCAACCACGAGTTCGACTACGGGGTCGACCGTCTGCTCGCACATCAGGAACGAGCCGACTTCCCGTTCCTGGGAGCGAACGTCGTCGACGAGACGACCGGGGAGAACCCCGACTGGGTGCAGGGCACGCACGTCTTCTCCTACGGGAACCTCAGGATCGGCGTGATCGGGATCGGGCTGCCGAACACGCCCGAGCTGGTGAGCGCCGGCGCCACCGAGGGCCTGGGGTTCCTGCCGGCGATCGAGACGATCAGGCGGGAGTCGTCGAAGCTCTGGCGGCAGGGGGTCAGGATCCAGGTCGTCCTGATACACGAGGGAACCGCCGTCGGATCGAACGTGGTCGACGGCAACCCGGCCGTCCCGTGGGAAGGCCCGATCGTCGACATCGCCGAGGGCATCCAGGACACGACGGTGGACGTCGTGCTCGCCGGCCACACGCACCGCGTGTCCAACCTCATGGTCGGCGACATCCTCGTCGCCGAGGGCATCAACGCCGGCGCGAGCTACTCGGTCGTCCAGATGGTCGTGGACCGCGGGGACGTCGAGTGGGCGGGTGCGGCGACCAGGATCGCGAAGGACATCGGCGTCGCGCCGCGCCCCGACGTGCAGGCGATCGTCGACGACGCCAACGCCCAGACGGCGGTGCTGCGCAACGAGGTCATCGGCACGCAGCAGTTCGACATCCTGCGGGCGCCGACGCGCCTGTTCGAGTCCGCGATGGGCAACATGGTCGCCGACTCGATGCGGCTCAAGTACCCGGGGGTCGACGCCGCCTTCACCAACTCGGGCGGCCTGCGCGCCGACCTGCTCTGCGACCCGCCGAGCGCCGGCGAGGCCTCGTGCGAGATCACGTGGGGCGAGATGTTCTCGGTGCTCCCGTTCGGCAACCGATCCGTGATCTTGACGCTCACGGGAGCGCAGCTCGAGACGGCGTTCCTGAACGGCTTCAGCCCGTTCTGCGACCCCGCGATCGCGACGGGGAGGTTCCCGCAGGTCTCGGGGCTGGCGGTGACGTTCGAGTGCAGCGGCACGACCCCCACCGTGACCGGGATGTGGCTGGCGCCGGACGGGATGGGCGGCACGCTCACCCCGATCGGAGCGGGCGACGAGGTCCGCATCGTCACGAACGACTTCATGTTCACCGGCGGCGACGGCTACACGATCTTCGCGAGCGGGACGGACGTCCTGCAGCCGGGTGACGACCTGCTCCAGGTCACCATCGACTACGTCGCGGCGAACTCGCCCGTCGGACCCGTGGTCGAGGGCCGCATCGACGGCCCGTCGACGGACGTGACGCGGGTGACCGCCGGCCTCCGCGGGGGGCCGGCGGTCACGCGCGCGCGGCGTGCCGGCACCCGGGCCGGAGCTCAGACCGCGTGCAGGTGGCGCTCGGCGGCCGGCTCGGCCTTCGAGACCTTGCCGGGCAGCGTGATCGCGAACCGCGCGCCGCCCCCGGGGCGGTCCTCGATCACCGCCGTGCCGCCGTGCAGCTCGGCGAAGCGCTTCACGAGGGAAAGTCCGATCCCGACGCCGCGGCCGGCCGCGGTCGGCCCCTGGCGGAACGGCTCGAAGAGCTCCTCCTTGAGCTCGTCCGGTATGCCGGTGCCCTCGTCCTCGATCACGAGGAGCACGCCCTTGGGGCGCTCGCGGATCTCGACGTGCACCGGGACGCCGGCCGCCGTGTGGCGCCCGGCGTTCGTCAGCAGGTTCTCGATGATCCGTTCGACCTTGCCCGGGTCGACCTCGACCAGGACCGGATCGGCGTCCACGCGGACGGGGTGCGTGTCCATGCCCGGCAGCTCCTCGGCGACCCGGCGCGCCAGCTCGCCCACGTCCGTCGGCGCCCGCTCCGGGGTGATCTGGCCGCGGTCCAGGCGCTCGAGGTCGAGCATGTCGTCGACCAGACGGTTCATCTTCCGGGCGCTCTGCTCGATCATCAGGTGCAGGCTCTCGACCTCCTCGGGCGTGAGCTCCAGCTCCTCGGTCCGACGGAGCGTCTGCATGGCGCCCAGGATGCCGGCGAGCGGGCCCTTGAGGTCGTGCGAGACCGCATGCAGCAGCGTGTCCTTGACCTCGTTCATCTCGCGGAGCCCGGTCAGCTCGCGCGCCCCGCGCTCGGCCCGCTCCCGCTGGACGTCGATCGTGTGGTGCAGCGTCACCAGCAGCTGCACGAGCGCGACGTAGACCGCCAGGCGCATCCCGGCGTTCCAGATCGGAATCAGCTCGCCGATCTGGTCGCCCGACAGGACGTCCGTGACCGTGCCGACCACCGTGGCCACCACGGCGAACACGAACCCCACGCGCCGGCCGACGTTCCACGCGACCAGCCCCACGGGCATCAGGTAGAACAGCGACAGCGACAGGCGCGAGCCGCTGAAGTAGTCCAGCACCCCGAGCACGATCACGAAGGCGGTCGCCAGGGTGAACACGACGGCGGGCGACCTGCCGTCGAAGAACCCTTCCGCGCCGACCGGGCCCGCCTCGTACGCGGTCCCCCACGAGATCGCATCCTGGACCTGTCCGTCCTCCTCGGCCGTCGGCCTCGCCCGCTTCTTGATGACGACGCGCTCGCCGAGCACGGTGTCGTGGAGCATCACCAGCAGCTGGACGAAGACGGCGTACAGCGCGAAGCGCGAGACCGCGTTGAAGTACGAGACGGCGTCCTGCGCTCCGCCGCGGCCGAACAGGTCGGTGACCAGCCCGATCTCGGTCGCCAGCAGCGACGCCCAGATCCCGGCGCGGCGTCCCAGGTTCCACGCGATCAGACCCAGGGGCATCAGGTAGAACAGCGACAGCGAGAGGGCGGGTCCCGAGAAGAAGTCGACTACCCCGAGGACGAGCATGAAGGCGGCGCCCAGCAGGAAGACGAACCTCGGGGAGCGCGAATCGAAGAAGCCGGCCGTCCGCTGCAGCTCGGCACGGTCGTTCGGCGTCGACCCTGGAACGCTGACACCGCTCACGAAGGAGAGGTCGGCCCCCGGAGCGCGTACCTTGAGTCGGGTACCTCCCGGCCCCGCTCGGCGGGGGCCCCGGGCGGGCGGCCGGGCGCGTCGGCGCCGCTCAGGACGAGACGAGGAGCTCCCGCAGGGCGCGGAAGGCGC
>JAXLTF010000041.1:0-12421 GCA_046330185.1 Actinomycetota bacterium | reverse complement strand
TCGAACCGAGCACGACCAACACCTCGGTGGCCTCCTGGTACCCGGCCCCGAACACGACGAGGAGAGCAGGGGCCAGGACGATCATCACGATGTAGATGGGCCAGGCGAGCGCCATGAGCCACCACGTGGCCGTGGCGTACACGGATCGAGCGCGATCGTGGTCCCGGATCGTCAGGACCTCGCTGAGCTTCGGTCCGACGACCTGGGCGATCGCGACGCCGACGAACTGACCGAACGCCAGGTACCGGGTGGCGGCCGCGTAGACGCCTGCCTCGGCCGGGGACCGCAGTGCTCCGATCAACAACGTGTCCAGCCATAGGATGATCACCGAGAACATGCTGGCGAGCCCTCTCGGTGCGGTGAACCGCCAGAACTCGCGGAAGACGCGGCCGCCGCCGGCAGCCCGGTGGATCCCACCGACCGGCCCCGGGGCCAGCCCGAGGAGCAGGTGTCGGGTCCACACCAGGCCCACCGCCAGGCCGAGGGCGAACGGGATCGCCCACGCGACGGAAACCACCGCGCCCGACATCCCGGCGAGGACCACGATGAGCACGAGGACGGCCTGCGTGAACGTCTTGCCCATCTTGTCCACCACGTTCGTCGGCACCATCGTGCCGAAGCCTCGGGTCACCGCGAGCGCAACGCTGTAGGCGGCTGCGACCGGCATGAACGGGGCGAGCACCCTAAGGGCCGGCGCCAAGTCGTCCCCGTGCGCCCCGTTGGTCAGCAGATCGCCCAGTGAGCCCGCGTACCGGAAGAGCAGGACCCCGAACACCAGCCCCACCGCCATCACTGGCAACAGAGCCGCGCGGATGCTGTGCCTGACGTCGGCTAGACGATCGAGGGCTCGGTATCGTGGGATCGTCCGGACCGCACCGACATCCGCGCCCCACTGCGAGGCGGTCGCTGCGATATTGAAGAGCGCGATCGACTCGAAGAAGATGCCCGTCGTCGTGGCCCCGAGCCCGCGGGTGACGATCACGACGAGGCCGAAGTTGAAGACCGTGTTCGTCACGACGCCGATCAGGTTGAGGATGCCGCCGCGCGCGATCGTCGTGAGATCGTCCCGCGTCGCGGCCTCCAAGCTCGAGCGCCCGGTGCCGCCGAACGTCACCCGGTACCCCAGGCCAGCTCGCGGCCGAGATGGCTGAACAGCGCCGCGTTGGGCTCCGCGAAGCGCTCCCGGAGGAAGGCCAGGGCTCGCGGGTCCATGCGATCATAGGTGTGCGCGTTCATCTTCTCGTAAGCGGGCAGCGATCGTTCCGAGAGGCCGAGGAATCGCAGCACCCGCCGGAAGCTCGCGTCGGCATCCGTGAAGAACTCGCTGCTGTCGATGATCAGCAAGCGGCCATCGTCGACCCTCGTGGACCATCGAAGGATCTGCTCGAGGTAGAGGCCTCTGGATACGTACGAATGGTGCTGGTGCTCGTAGCTGTAGTACGTTGGATCGGCGATCATCCGATCCACCTCCCCTTCCAACCGCCGGGCTTCGCGCTCCAGCGCCATCTCGAACGGCAGGTCTTCGAAGCCACGGCTGACCTCGTGCTGGTAGTGGGAGTACGCTCGCGAGATCGGATCACGGAGCATGAAGATGAAGCGTGCCTCGGGCAGGAGGTCCGCGATCCGGTCCGCGGCCAGCGGATGGAATGAGTAGTAGGGGCTGCCTTCACCCGTCATCACGGGCTCTCCGCTTCTCCGTCGACGCAGAGCCTTGGCGATCGACGTCGGGAAGTGCGATCGGTACCAAGCCGGGCCCCTGTCGAAGTTCGTGTCGAAGTAGTGGATCCCCTTGTTCAGGATCGCGGGCATCACCGCCGGGTGCTGCTGCAGGTACCGGTACAGGGAAGTGGTTCCGCCGCGCTGGGTGCCGATGATGAGGAAGTCAGGGAGCCCGCGCAGCGGGATCGTCGGGACCGTGATCACTCGCGACGCTCGCTTGGCGGAACGTCGCGCGACGACGCGGAGCTTCGCCGTCACGACGACCGGCCAACCACCGCGCGCGACAGACCATCCGCCAGGTGGTCATCGACCGCGAGCCCGAGGGAGCGACCGTCTTCCAACCGGAGGAGCCGTTCGATGAGGAAGAGCTCCAGGAGGGCCGGTCGCGAAGCAGGATGGACGTCGAGGCCGTCGAGCTGCTCGGCGGCACGGCCGAGGACCATATCCGCGGCCTCCCCGACGCGACGTCTTTCCTTGTGGTACGCGACCTCGAACGCGAAGTGCAGCGCATCGGACCCGACGGGCGCCGGATGGCTGGATCGCTCCCAGTCCCAGACGGTCCACCGATCCCCGCTCCGTCCCATGTTCCACGGCGCCCAGTCCCCGTGAGCGCCGCCGAAGGCCATCTCGACCCCCCCCATCCGGTCGAGGAGCCGCCGCGCGGCAAGCGTCAGCTCCGAGGACCGTGGGGTGTCCGGGAGGGATCTGATCCGGCTCTCGAGTCCGCTCAGGTATGCGCTGTCACCGAGCGTCCCGACCTCGATCCCACCCAGCTCGGCGACCTCGGCGAGCACCGCGGTCGCCGGTGGCTGGTTGATCCGCCCTCGGCGCCAGAGCCTATGCCGAAGCGGCGAGAGGATCGTCAGGCTCAGACCGTTCCAGACCCGCTCCCCGAGCAACCGCGGCGCCTGGAGGATCGGCGACGGCGACCGAGCCAAGGCCCGCAGCGCCCGTGCCTCGTTCCGGACCAGAGC
Organism: Actinomycetota bacterium; assembly: GCA_046330185.1. Lineage (GTDB taxonomy): Bacteria > Actinomycetota > UBA4738 > UBA4738 > HRBIN12 > DATBLY01. The sequence continues at coordinate 9,728 of JAXLTF010000041.1, read as the reverse complement.
CGTGGTGAGCTGGTTCCATCCGATCTTGACGTACGCGACCGACATCCCGCTGCGGTCCACGACCTGCAGGACCGGTTTGAGGTTCGGACGCAGGGCGCGGCCCACGGAGATCGCGACCTCACAGCGCGGCAGTCCGGTCACCTCGGGAAGGACCGTGCCGATGAGATCGTCCCAGGCAGCGGACGCCCGCCCGCCCGCGACACGGAGTTGCCCCCGGCCCATCAGCCGGCCCGCGCCGGCTCTGAACGCCAGACCGGCACCGGCCTTCCGTAGCCTGGCAACCTGCGACATCGACTGGTTGTACTGGTGCAGGGCGGTCGCGCCGGCGCGCGCGCGGAGCGGCACGAGCATCGTGGGCGCGGAGGCGGTCGGGATGGCGACCCAGGTCATAGTCCCCATCGGGGGTCGACTCCGATCGCGTTTGAGCGATACGTCAACTCCGGATCGGTCCGGCCACAGCAGACCTGTCAACCAAGAGAGAACCGGCGCGCCGTCCATCCGGTCCTCCCGCAACATCGCGTCATCCATCGGTTCGACCGCCCGACGCCGGTCCTAGGCACCCGAGGCGTCGCGCGTCCATCACAGCCCTCGGCCGTGCCGATGAGCGAACCTCATGAGCCGCTCGGCCGAGACCACGTGCAGGCTGACACCCACGGCCAGATAGGCGCGTCGCTGCGTCGGGTCCAGCCTGATGCTGCGGCCGGCCCAACGGCGGGCCTCGCTGCCTTGTCCCATCGCCGCGTGGGCGAAGGCCAACCGGCTGTACAGCCGGGAGAGACCTCGGGGCTCGTCCTGGAACTCCGGATGCCTGTCGAGCAGGTAGTGGATCGCATCGACGATAACGGTCCAGCGATCGGCGAAGTACGAGGCCCTATGCCAATGCGCGCGGACGAGCGGCACAGGCACCACCCGGATCGGAGCCCGGCGAGCGGCCCGCAGGAGCCATTCGTAGTCCTCGCCGTAGCTGCCGGGGATCTCCTCGTCGACCAGGCCGATCCCATCGATGACGGCCCGTCTTTCGACGAGGATCGACGAGGGATGTATCGCCTGGACCCGGGAGCGCAGGAGCCGGGCGAGATCCAGGTCATGGTCGATCACGCGATCCACGCACTTCCCGTCATAGACGATCGTGGTCCCAGTGACCACCACCTCGGCATGTGGGAGCCGGCGCATCGCCTCGACCTGCCGCCGGATCTTGTCGGGCAGCCACTCGTCGTCGTCGTCGCAGTAGGCGACCAGGTCGCCGGTCGCGGCCAGTATCCCGCTGTTGCGCGCACCGGCAAGTCCCTGAGACCGCTCGTTCCGGATCACCGTGATCGACCGACCGGGGCCAACCTCTATCCCTGGGTCCTGGGGATCCTCCTGGTCGAAGACCACCACCGCCTCGACCTCACCTTCGTAGCGCTGACCCACGATCGTCCGCAGCGCTCGGCGGAGGAGCTCCTCTCGCTTGCGGGTGGGGACGACGACCGACACCTTCGGCCACGACGTACCCCGGCGTCCCGGATCTCCCTGATCCGCGGTCATCTCCGCCTCCGCAGGTACCCGTATGCGGCCAGGAGCGGCCACGTCAGCAGCGTCGTGATCCATCGATCGGGCATACGCATCGACGTCCGCCAGGCGTCATCCATGCGAAGGGCGAAGGGCCCGTGCTCGAAGCGCATGGGATTGCCCGCGACCATGTGGTCGACGCCGAGCTCGACGTTCGAGCCATCTATGAACCCCAGCTCTGCCTGCGTTGCCTGCCGTCCGGCGAGCCGAAGGATGGCTCCGATCGAGCGACGAGGTTCCTCCACGAGACCCTCATAACGGACCAGTCTGGACGGGGTGCCGAGGTAGCTCAGCATCTGGAAGAGGAGGTTGAACGCCGACCACTGCACCGCCGATCTCCACGGCGAGGCACGGAACATGAACGCGCGTGCGTTCACCACCTCAGGGCGCCGAACCTTCTTCAGGAGCGAGAAGGACACCCCTCGACTATCCCGGACCAGATGGACGACCCGAAGGTCCACGGAGGGTACCTGCCGCAGGAGGAACGCGGTCGATGGATGCTTCGACGAGTCGACGACTACGCTGCCCCGACCGCCCAGGGCGCGATAGACCGGGTCCAGGATCGCTACGTACCGCTCCAGATCCCGCCGGTAGCGCGCGGACAGCCACGGGAAGACCATGAAGAAGATGTAGCGATTCCGATCGACCCGGCGCTGGAGCCGGACCACCTCCTCGGGATCGAGCCGGTCCCAGCCACCGAACGCGTCACGACCCACCTCGGTCCAGAACGGGCATGCTGAGAATGCCCGCCCGCAGCCGCACAGCTCATCGCCTGCAACGCCGCGGGACCAGAGGTGAACGACCTCTCCCGCCGAAACGAACCCATCGCATCGGCTCAGCATGCGATCCAAGAGCGTGCTCCCGCTGCGTTGGCACCCGCCCACGAACACGACCGGCACGCGCAGGGCGCTCGGCCGACCGGAAGCATCACGGATCGGCGACGGACCCCTTCGAACGTCTCGCGGTTCGATGCCTTCCACGGAGGTACTTGCGACGGAATCCATATGGGCTATGAGATCTGGACCCGAGGCGACGGGATCAGCACCGAGCGCAGATGAGACCCCGACGGAGGTCGGATCGAACGCCGAGCGGAATCCCCCGCACGCGACAGGTGGGTCGGCGATCGAGCGGGACCCCCGCGTAGGTATGGAGACGTCCCGGGGTGCGGGCACGATCGAGCCCTTCGGGGGAAGCGAGCCGGCCACGGCGTCAGTGTAGGGGCTCGCAGGCGCCCGGAGAACCGGCCTTGGGCCGTCGCGGCCGCGTCGTTCGCCCGTCTCCCGATGCCTCCGCGCGGAGGTGGACTAGGTCGCCAGCAGGTCCTCGGGGGCGCCGTATGGTCCGTTGGAATGGCCGGGGGCTCATCGTAGGATGGCGCTTCAGACCTCAGGGGATACCGCCGAAGGTGCAACGACGGATGCAGGCCTCCACTCCTTCCCCCCAAGACGACGCCATCGACCTCCGAGACTACCTCGGCGTCCTGCGTCGACGGCTCTGGCTCCTCGTCTCCGTCGTCGTGGTGTTCATCGCGCTCGCGGGTGCGTACACCTTCACCCGCAGCCCGCTCTACACGGCCACGAGCGAGGTGCTGGTCCAGCCGACCTCGGTCGTCACGCAGTACCGCCCGGATCAGCTCGTCAGCCTCGAGACGGAAGCGCGCATCGCGAGATCCGCGCCGGTGGCCCAGATGGCCAAGGAGACCCTGGGCTGGCCACTGACGATCTCGCAGCTGACGAAGCGTGTGAAGGTCGCTTCTCCGGCAGACGCCCTCGTGATCGACATCTCGTTCACCGATCCTCAGGCGGTCGACGCCGCGCTCGGTGCGAACGCGTTCGCCGAGGCATACCTCGAGTACAAGCGCGAGCGCGCGGTCGAAGCGGCGACGGCCGCGCGTCAAGGGATCCAGAGCAGGATCGACGACCTGTTGGCGCAGCGGGACAAGCTGGACCGGTTGATAGCCGAGGAGGCGCCGGGGAGCGTCGAGGCGATCAATGCCCAGGAGGAGCGCGATACGGTCAACGGCCAGATCGCCGTGCTCACCAGTCAGATCGCATCGCTGCCGGTGCCGCTGGATCCGGGCGAGATCATCGGCCGCGCCGAAACGCCGACCTCCCCGTCCAGCCCCAACCACCCCGTGAACATCGCGATGGGTCTGTTCTTCGGCGTCTTCCTGGGGATCGTCGCGGTCTTCGTCCGGGACCGGATGGACGAGAGGATCTCCGGACGGACGGATCTGGACGTGACGCTGGACGCCCCGGTGCTGGCGGCGATCCCGAAGGTAGCCGGCTGGGGCAAGAAGGGCCCCGTCTGGTTGGTCACCGAGCAACAGCCTCGGAGCCCGGCAGCCGAGGCCTACCGGACCCTCCGGACGGGGGTCATGGCCATGGCACGGCAGCGCGATCTCAAGGTCTTCGGGATCACGAGCCCGGTGTTGGGCGAGGGCAAGACGACCACGGCCGCCAACCTCGCCGCTGCCCTGTCCCACACGGACAAGCGAGTGCTCGTGATCTCGGCCGACCTCCGGCGTCCCAGCCTGAACCGGTACTTCAACCTCGACAACCGCATAGGCCTGGCCGACGTTCTGCTCGGCGAGGTCCCGTTCGACGAAGCCGTGAACCAGGTCTCGGGGAGCCTTTGGGTCCTGACCAGCGGGCGGCCCCCGGTTCGGCCGGCGGAGCTGCTGCAGTCACATCGCATGAGCGAGATCGTGGAACGGCAGCGGGAGCGATTCGACTTCCTCCTGATCGACTGCCCCCCCGTGCTCGGGCTCGCCGACACGCTCGCGATCGCGCCGATCGTGGACGCGATGATCATGGTCGCCTCGGCCGGGGTCTCCAAACGCGGAGCCCTGATGCACTCGGTCGACCAGCTCGGTCAGGTTGGCGCGACCGTGCGAGCCGGGGTGCTCAACAACGTGGTGATCTCACGCCGCAAGGGCACGTACGGGTACGGGTACGGGTACGGGTACGGGTACGGAGCCGGCGGTGGGGAGGACCTCGAACCGGCCGCGCGTCCGGCGCCGAGCGAGCACGTTGGATCGTCTGGGAACGGACATCCGGGTGTCGTGCCGACCCACGTGCCGGAAGACCTCTCGCCGGCCGCTGGGTCGTCCGGACATCATCCCGACCGGACTTCCGAGCCGGCCTTCCCCGAGCAAGCGGGCGCGCGCGATCAGTGACTTCAGCGGCTGGGACCCCTCGCGTCTTGTTGGTGTGCTCCTCGGGAGGTCACCTGGCGCAGCTATGGGAGCTCCGACCATGGTGGGCCGAGCTCGATCGGACATGGGTTACGTTCGACACCGTCGACGCGACGTCGCTCCTTGCCGATGAGGCCGTCGTCTGGGCACATCACCCCACGACCCGCAACGTCCGGAACCTCGCCCGGAACTTCGCGCTCGCCTGGCGGACGATCGGCAGGCTCAGACCCGCGATCGTCGTGTCGACGGGGGCCGCCGTGGCCTTCCCGTTCTTCCTGATCGGCCGCCTCCGTGGCGTGAGAACCGTGTACGTCGAGGTCTTCGACCGTATCGACTCGGCGACCTTGACAGGACGGCTCTGCTATCCGTTGAGCGACCGCTTCCTCCTGCAGTGGGACGAGCAGCGGCAGGTGTACCCCAAGGGCGATGTGATCGGCCCCCTCCTATGACCGGGGTCGTCAACGGCTCGGGACGGGGGTCACGGTCCGCGACCGAGGTGTTCGTCACCGTCGGCACGGACCACCATCCGTTCGATCGCATCGTCGACTGGGTCGATTCGTGGCTCGCGCACGGATCGCGCGGGGTCGCATGCTTCATCCAGTACGGCACCTCCAAGGCTCCATCGTTCGCCGACGGCGACCGCCTCGTTCCGCACGGAGAGATGTCCCAGCGGCTGGCGACGGCCGACGTGGTGGTTTGCCACGGCGGACCAGGGACGATCCTGAACAGTCTGCGAGCGGGCACGAAGCCGATCGTGCTCCCCCGCCGAGCCGATCTGGGCGAGCACGTGGACGATCATCAGCGACGGTTCGCGCGGCGCCTGCAGGCGGCGGGGCTCATCGAGGTGGCCGAGACACCCGACGATCTCGCGAGGCTCCTCGGGCGGGCGATCGCGGGCGAACCCGAGTTCCAGGCAGCCACCCGGGACGACGAGATCGCGCGAACCGTCCAAAGGTTCGCGGCGTTGACGGAGCCGTTGACCGGCACGGGCGTCCCGTTGCGGATCCTCTACGTGGGAGGATGGGGCCGCAGCGGCAGCACCCTCTTGGACCGACTCCTGGGCCAGCTCCCGGGTGCCTTCTCCTTGGGCGAGATGCGAGACATATGGCTTCGGGGCGTCCTGCAGGACCGGCGCTGCGGTTGCGGCGAACCGTTCCTGGAGTGCGCGTTCTGGAGCGCCGTCGGCGAGCGGGCCTTCGGGGGATGGTCCCGCGCGCACGCGATGGAGATGCATCGTCTCCGGATGCGCTTCGATCGGCCCTGGACGATCCCGGTGCTCGCGTTGCGCACGCATTGGCTGGCCGACCTCGAGCGATACGTCGAGGCCACGGGTGAGATCTACCGGGCGATCATCGCGACATCGGGCGCCTCGGTAGTCGTTGACTCGACCAAGATCCCCTCCTATGCCTTCCTGCTGGAACGGATCCCGGACGTGGACCTCCGGTTCGTACACCTCGTTCGCGACAGCCGCGGGGTCATCCACTCCTGGCAGAGATCGGTGATCCGGCCCGACGCCACCGGCCGGCCCGACCGGATGATCCGATACGGCACAGCATCGGCCAGCATGCGGTACCTCATCTACAACCTGACCGCGGACGCGGTCGGTGTCACCGGCACTCCCTACCTGCGCGCTCGCTACGAGGACCTCGCCGCCCACCCCGCCCAGGTCCTGCGCCAGATCGCGGAGTTCGGCGGGCTCTCGACCGACGGGGTCGACCCGCTCGAAGGGGAGGGTGCCAACCTGGGCGTGAGCCACACGGTGGATGGGAATCCGATGCGGTTCGAACGCGGTCACCTGACGATACGGCTCGACGAGGCCTGGCGCCGCGACATGCACGAGCGGGACCGGCGGATCGTCACGGTCGCCACCGCTCCACTGCTTCGTCGCTACGGATACCTCGGCCACCAGGTGTAGTTCCCCAACGGGCAGCTACCCCTTCACGCAGGGCACACCCCTTGGTATCGTGCGAGGGTCGCGCTCGGACCTCCGGGGACCGGCTCGAGCGGTCGTTGGCGGCGATCAGCAGCAGGAGGTCCCCCCGTGCATCTTCGAAGTCGGCTCGTCTCGGCGCTCGCTGCGCTGGGCTCCATGGCCGTGTGCCTCACGCAACCGCTTCCGGCGGCGGCCGTCCAGATCGCTCACCCCGCGGTGGTTTCCGACGACCCTGTCAACTGGACCCCGAACGTCCTCGACGGGCGTGTACTCGCCATCGCCCAGATCGGATCGAAGGTGGTGGTCGGAGGGACCTTCACCCAGGTGCAGCGAGCTGGAACCACCCAGACCGTCCAGCGGAGCCGGCTCTTCGCCTTCGACATGAACACGGGGGCGATCGATCCGAACTTCGTGCCACAGCTGAGCGGCACCGTCGAGGCGGTGGTTCCGGCACCGGACGGGCTGTCGGTCTACGTGGGTGGCTCCTTCGGCTCGACGAACGGCAACACCTCGTACCGCCGGCTCGTCCGGCTCAACCTGTCGAACGGACAGCTCGTCACCGCGTTCCGGCCGAACCCTGCCGCTTCCGTGCGGGCACTCGTGCTCCGCGGCCCATGGTTGTACGCGTCCGGCACCTTCCAGCGGATGGGTCCTCTCACCCGGCCCGGCGTGGCTCGTGTTGATCCGACGACCGGCACCGTTGATGCGGCGTTCGACCTCCCGTTCGCCGGACCCCAGAACGGGGGAGGCCTCAACGTCCGGAAGATCGACGTGACCCCCGACGGCTCGCGGCTCATCGCTATCGGCAACTTCACAACGGTGGCCGGCCAGCCGCGCACCCAGATCGCGATGATCGACCTGACCACGGGCCCGCCTTCGCTGTCCACTTGGCAGACCAGCCAGTTCCCCTTCTACTCGAGCGGGACCACGACGTGGTGCTCGAGCGCATTCGATTCCTACATGCACGACGTCGACATCTCGCCCGATGGCCGGTACTTCGTCGTCGTCACGACCGGGGCCTATCGAGCGAACCGCCTCTGTGACAGCGTCACCCGCTGGGAGATCGCGGCGGCCGGTCCCGATCAGCTCCCCACATGGGTGGACTGGTCCGGAGGAGACACCTTCTGGGGCGTCGGGGTCACCGGGTCCGCGATCTACGTCGGCGGTCACCCGCGGTGGGTCAACAACCCCTATCGCGGTGACAACCCCGGTCCCGGCGCGGTGCCCCGCGAAGGCATCGCGGCGTTGGACCCGGTCAACGGCCTGCCGTTCTCATGGAACCCCGGACGAGCTCGGGGAGTGGGGACCTTCGACCTGGTCGGCACCCCCGACGGCCTGTTCGTCGGAAGCGACACGGAGCGCTTCGCTGGAGAGCTCCGCCAGCGCCTGGCGTTCCTTCCGCTCACGGGCGGGACGACCCCTCCCCCGAACCTCACCTATCCGCTTCCGAACGATCTCTACCGGATCGACGCCGCGACGTCGACGCTCAGCCGACGGCCGTTCGACGGCACGGTTACGGGCTCTCCAACGACGGTCGCCACGGGTATCGACTGGTCCACCACGCGGGGCGCCTTCGCGGTCGATGGGCGCGTATACATGGGTCTCAGCGACGGCACGTTCGCCTGGCGTCCCTTCGATGGATCGACGATGGGTTCGGTCGATCCGATCGGGCTGTACGGGCTGGACACCGCCCCGCCCTCCACGTTCCTGATCCCGGGCACGACCACCCCCGTGCCGGCGTTCAGCACTCACCTGGCCTCCACGACCGGGATGTTCTTCGACAGCGGCCGCATCTACTACACCGTGTCGGGCGACGCCCGCCTCTACTACAGGTACTTCACGCCCGAGAGCCTAGTGGTCGGCGCGAACCTCTTCGTCGGGTCGACGAACACCGCCGTCGACTGGGCCAACGTGCGGGGGATGACGATGGCGAGCGGCAACCTCTTCTACGCGCTCGCGAACGGAGACCTCTTCCGGATCGCGTGGAGCGGGGGCCAGCCGACGGGCTCACCGATCCTGATCGGTGGCCCGGCGATCGACGGGTTGGACTGGTCGTCGCGCGCCCTGTTCGTGTTCTCAGCATCCGGGGATCTCGCCGGACCCACGACGCCTGGCGTGCCCGTGGGTCAGAGCACCGGGTTCGACTCGATCGACCTGACTTGGTCCGCTTCGTCGGATCAGAGCGAGCCGATCACGTACCGCGTGTTCCGCGACGGCGGCGCCAGCCCCGTCGGGAGCGTGCAGAGCTCCTCGGCCACGACCGTGAGCTTCTCGGACACGGGACTGGTCGCGGGCAGCACGCACACGTACGGCATACAGCCGGTCGATGCCGTGGGCAACGCCGGGCCGATGAGCCCGGACTCCGGCCCCATCACGGTCCTGGCGCCCGAACAGGACCCCCCCAGCCGTCCGGGAACCCCCGTCGGGAACAGCACGGGATCCTCAGCGATCACGCTCACTTGGGGACCGTCGACCGACGCGTCGCTCCCGATCACATACAGCGTCTATCGGGACGGAGGGGTGCAGGCGGTGGGGAGCACCACCTCCACCACTTTCACGGACACCGGGCTCGCCGCGGGAAGCACACACACGTACGTGATCGAGCCCGAGGACGCGCAGGGCAACGTCGGGGACCGGAGCGACCCATCGGAACCGATCACGGTGCCGGCCGCCGTGTTCGCGGATGGGTTCGCCAGCGGGTCGTTCGTGAACTGGACCTCGGTCACGAACCTGACGATCGACGCGACCCGCGGGGCGCCCGTCGCGCCGAGCGCACGTGGGGCGCCGGTGGGACGACCAGCGTTCGCCTACCGCGACCTCGGGACCGGCATCACCTCGATCTGCGTAGGGGTGCGCGTCGACCTGCAGGCCCAGCAGGGGACCGGTGTGGACCTCATCCGGCTGCGGACGGCGTCCGACGGTCCCGTCGTGAAGGTGTTCGTCAACACGTCGGGGATCCTGCGGATACGGTCGGACTTCAACGGAGCCCAACGATCGTCCGGGGTGGTGATCGGGTCGGGGTGGCACCGGATCGAGCTCTGCGGCTCG
>JAXLTF010000040.1:0-13574 GCA_046330185.1 Actinomycetota bacterium | reverse complement strand
GTCGGTTCCCGGCGCGACGATCGCGTCGATCGCGTCGAGCACGTCGTCGTCCAGCCGCACGTCGGCGCCCGCCAGCAGGTCGTCCAGCTGCTCGAGCGTGCGCGGGCCGATGATCGCCGAGGTCACGGCCGGATGTGCGAGCGTGAACGCGACCGCGAGGTGCGTCATCGAGATGCCGGCTTCGGCCGCGATCCCGGCGAGCTCCTCCACCACGTCGAGCTTGCGCTCGTTCTCGGGCCGGGACCGGTCGAACTGCTTGGCGATGTCGCCGCCCCGTTCCCTCCCGCGGGAGGCCCGCGAGGCCGGCGAGTAGTCGAACCGGTCGCGCCGGTACCGGCCGGTGAGCCAGCCGCGGTCGAGCGGGCTCCAGGTGAGCACGCCCATGCCGTACCGCTGAGCTACCGGCAGGACGTCGAGCTCGATCCCGCGAGCCAGGATCGAGTACGGCGGCTGCTCGGTCCGGAACCGGGAGAGCCCGCGGCGGTCCGCGACGGCGTGCGCCTCCACGATCTGCCACGCCGGGAACGTCGAGCAGCCCAGGTAGCGGATCTTCCCCTGACGCTGCAGGTCCGTCAGGGCGCCGAGCGTCTCCTCGATGTCGGTCTCCCCCTCGGGCCGGTGGATCTGGTAGAGGTCGACGTGATCGGTCCGGAGCCGCCGGAGGCTCGCGTCGATCTCGCGCGCGATCCACGTGCGCGAGTTGCCCCGCTGGTTCGGGCCGTCGCCCATCCCACCGTGAACCTTCGTGGCCAGGACCACCTCGTCGCGCCGGCCCTCGAGCGCCTCGCCGACGATCAGCTCCGAGCCGCCGGCCGAGTAGACGTCGGCCGTGTCGATGAAGTTGATCCCCGCGTCGAGCGCGCGGTGGATCATCCGCACGCCGTTGGCCGGGTCCGGATCGCCCCAGGCGCCGAGCATCATGGCGCCGAAGCAGTGCGTGCTGACCCGCAACCCGGTCCCGCCGAGCGTCCGGTGCTCCATCGTGTCCCCTCTCCCTCAGGTGGCGGTGACGCTACCGCACCCGCGTCGGCCGCCTCCGGCTGCGTAAGGTTCCCGGGTGGCGACGCCGAAGGAGGTGCTCGAGGTCGCGGGCCGCGAGGTCGCGGTCAGCAACCCGCGGAAGGTGTTCTTCCCGGACACCGGCCACACCAAGATCGACCTCGTCCGGTACTACCTCGCGGTCGCCGAGGGGGCGCTGCGGGGGGTGGACGGCAGGCCGATGGCGCTCAAGAGGTTCGTCGACGGCGCGGCGGAGCCGGCCTTCTTCCAGAAGCGCGCGCCGAAGAGCCGGCCCGACTGGATCGAGGTCGTCGAGCTGCGCTTCCCCTCCGGCCGGTCGGCCGAGGAGATCGTCGTGCGCGACGCCGCGCAGCTCGTGTGGATCGTCAACCTGGGCTGCATCGACCTGAACCCACATCCGGTCCGCGCCGACGACCTGGACCACCCCGACGAGCTGCGCGTGGACCTGGATCCCGTCCCCGGTATCGGGTGGCCGCAGATCCGCGACGTCGCGCTCGCCGTCCGCGAGGTCCTGGAGGACTTCGGGCTCGTCGGATGGCCGAAGACCTCGGGCTCGCGCGGGATCCACGTCTACGCCCGGATCGAGCGGCGATGGACGTTCACCGAGGTCCGTCGGGCGGCGCTCGCCCTGGCGCGGGAGGTGGAGCGCCGCGCCCCTGATCTGGCCACGAGCCGCTGGTGGAAGGAGGAGCGGCACGGCGTCTTCCTGGACTACAACCAGAACGCGAAGGACCGCACGGTGGCCTCCGCGTACTCGGTCCGCCCGACGGCGGACGCCCGGGTCTCCGCGCCCCTCACCTGGGACGAGGTCCCGGGCTGCGATCCGGCGGCGTTCACGATCGACACGGTGCCGGAGCGGTTCGCGCGGATCGGCGACCCGTCCGCCGGGATCGACCACGCGGCCGGATCGCTCGACGCGCTCCTGGATCTGGCCGACCAGCACGAGGAGGCCGGGTTCGCCGACGCGCCCTGGCCTCCGAACTACGAGAAGGGGGCGAACGAGCCGGCGCGCGTCCAGCCCTCGAAGCGACGCACGTCGGCCGGGCCCGCGGAGCCGGGAGGCCTCGTCCCTCCCCCCGCGCCGGGCCAGCGCTCGGGCCCCACCGGGCGCCGCCGGTCCAGCATGCCGCTGATCGAGGTGGCCCGGGCGGCGAGCGAGGCCGAGGCGCGCGAGGGCCTCGAACGCTGGCGCGCCCGCCACCCCGAGGCCGCGGCGCACCTCGAGCCCGCCGACGTCCTGGTCGACGCGATGCGCGGGCGGTTCACCGCGTGGTACCGGATCCGGCTGAACCTGCGGCACGTGCCCGAGGACCGGCGTCCCCCGCAGGAGGCGCTCGAGGTCGAGTACGACCCGTGGGAGGGGGCCGGGTGGCCCGCGGAGCGAGGAAACGCCACGCCCGAGGGGTGACGGTCAGGCGGCGCCGAGCACGTAGTCGCCGGCGTCCTCGTCCCAGCCGAGGGAGACGACGCCGTTCGCCTCGGCGGCCCGGCAGAACTGCAGGAACCCCCGGTAGCCGTAGCGCTTCTCGCTGAAGTCGGGCTGGACCCTGCGGAGCTGCGTCTTGAGGCCCGAGAGGTAGACCTCGCCGTCCCCGGAGCCGAGATCGGCGACCACCTTGCGCAACAGGTCGAACCCCTCGGTCTCGCCGCCCCTCTGCGGCAGCGAGACGAGCGGGTCGCCCCGGGCCGGCCCTCGGCGAGCTCGATCACGTTGCGATCGGCCAGGTGGCGCAGGAGCTCGCCGAACGCGCGGAAGCCGTGGTCGGTCTCGCTGAACGTGGGGTCCTTGCGCAGGAGGGCTCGCTTGACGTTGGAGGCCAGCACGGCGCCGCCGGTGGTCTGCTCGAGCCCGGCCACGGTGCGGGCGATCAGCACGGCCAGCTCGTCCGCGTTCCGCGGCCCCGCGGGGTCGGCCTCGCCGACCTCGGGATCGCCCGCCCCGGTCTCGGTTCCGGCTCTACCGGCCGATCGCGCATCGCCGTCCGGATCCCGCTGACGCCGCCGCCGCGACGGCTCGGGCACGTCGACGCCCTCGAGCGTCTCGTAGAAGAGGAACTCGTCGCAGGCCGGCGGGAGCAGGGCCGACGTCGACCCCTTGATCCCGACGCCGATCACGCGTTTGTTCAGCTCCCGGAGCTTGTTGACCAGCGGCGTGAAGTCGCTGTCGCCCGTGCAGATCACGAAGGTCGTGACGTACTCGCGCTCGAAGGCGAGCTCCAGCGCGTCCACCGCCAGCTTGATGTCGGCGGCGTTCTTGCGGACGGCGCCCATCCTCTGCGGGATCTCGATCAGCTCGACGAGGCTGCGGGTCAGCATCCGGCGGTCTTCGTCGAAGAACGACCAGTCCGCGTACGCCTTGCGCGACACGACCCGGCCGCGTTCCGCGAGGGCGTCCAGCACCGGCCGCAGGTCGAACGTGGCGCCGTGCAGGCTCTCCCGCGCCCCGATCGCCAGGTTCTCGAAGTCCAGGAACAGGGCGATGCGTTCCTCGTCCGCGTCCACGTGCGGAGTCTAGACGGGCGGGGCACGCCGGCGGCGGCGCATCGGGGCCGGCGCCGCCACGGTTCAGCCGTCCGGACCGCCCGAGATGATCAGACGGAACGCATCCTCCTCCCGTTCCAGCCGGCGCTGCTCGCCGCCGAACGTCACCAGCATCCCGACCCACACGAGCGCGAACCCCACGCCGAGCGCGAACAGCCCACCGAGCTCGTAGATCCCGAGCACGATGCCCACGGCGCCGAGCGCCAGGAGCAGGTAGCCGCCCGCGGTCCACGGGTCGAACCGCCGGCCGCGGACCTCCGGGCGCGGCTGCGTCTTCACGGCTCCACCTACTCCGCGATCCTGGCCAGCGCCGCGCCGAGCAGCTCGGAGGCCCGGGCGATCGCGGGATCCCCCGCCGCCCCGGGCCGCTCGCCGAGGAGCTGCCGCGCGCGCACGATCGCGACCCGTCGCTCCCCGGCGGCATCCAGCAGGGTCGTCACCGCCAGATCCGGATCGTCGTCGGTACGCGCCACCTCGAGGGCGCGCTCGGCCACCGTCTCCGCCGTCGTCATCGTCGTCTCCTTCTGCTCGCCTCGCCTCGCCGCGCCGTCGACGCGGCACCTCGGGGGACGGCCGGAGCCTGCCCGCCGCACGCAACGCAGGACGAGGGGGGGTGGTGCGCCCGCGCGCGGCGACGGGCCGGTTACCGGCTCGCCGAGACGGGCGGGCCGCGCCGCGCCAGGCCGAACGCGAGCGGTGCGGTCGTGAACGGGGACGCGGGGAAGCCGCCGTCCCCGGCCAGCACGGAGGGGAGCCGCGGGGATGCGGAGGGGCCGTCGATCAGGGAGGGCACGATCCGCTGAGGCCCGTCGCGGGCGGAGCGCGAGGAGGGGAGCGGGCGGTCGGAGATGGTGGCCGCGAGCCCTTCGACCTGCTCGATCGACGGCCGGCTCCCTCCGGGGACGGCCCAGGCACCGCCGCCGCCGTCGGCGCCCAGCCGGCTCACGACGAGCCACGCGAGGGTCGCGGCCACGACCAGCGTGGCGACGCCGAGCGGCGCGGTGGCCCGTCGGAGCCGCATGCCCGAGCCTAGGCACACGCCGGGCGTCGCCGCAAGCCGCCCCCCCGCACGCTCCCGCGACGGGCGGCGACGACGCTAGAGCGAGGTCCGGCTCCGGGGCAGGAACCTGCCCCGGCCGGGAGCCCCGTGGAACTTCCCGTCCCGGACCAGCACGTTGCCGCGCTGCAGGACGACTTCCGGGAGCCCGCGCACCTTCCTGCCCTCGTAGGCGGAGTAGTCGACCCTCATGTGATGGGTCGACGCCGAGATCGTCCGTTCGGCGTTCGGGTCGAAGATCACGATGTCGGCGTCGAACCCCGGCGCGATCGTGCCCTTCCTCGGGTACAGCCCGAACATCCTCGCGGGCGCGGTCGCGACGAGCTCCACGAACCGGTTCAGCCCGATGTGACCGTTCGCGACGCCCTCGTACAGCAGCGTGAACCGATCCTCGACGGAGGGCAGGCCGTTGGGGATCTTCGAGAAGTCATCCCGTCCTAGCTCCTTCTGCCCCTCGTAGTTGAACGGGGCGTGATCCGTTGAGACGACCTGCAGGTCGCCGGCCTTCAGCCCGCTCCACAGGTCCTGTTGGTGATCGGACGGCCGCAGCGGCGGCGAGCAGACGAACTTCGCGCCCTCGAAGTCGGGGCGCGCCATGTCGTCCATCGACAGGTAGAGGTACTGGGGGCAGGTCTCCGCGAAGGCCGGCAGGCCGCGGTCGCGCGCCTCACGTACCGCGTTCAGCGCGTCGCGCGAGGACAGGTGGACGATGTAGGCGGGCGTGCCGGCGAGCTCGGCGAGCTTGAAGACGCGGTGGACCGCCTCGCCCTCCATCACGGCCGGCCGGGTCAGGCCGTGGTTCACGGGGTCGGTCTTGCCCTCGTCCAGGAACTGCCGGACCAGCACGTCGATCGGGCCGCCGTTCTCTGCGTGCATCATGATCAGGGCGCCGGAGTCGGCCGCCTGCCGCATCGCCCGGAAGATCGAGGCGTCGTCGAGCATGAACACGCCCGGGTAGGCCATGAAGAGCTTGAACGACGTGACGCCCTCGCCGACGAGCTCGTCCATCTCCTTGAGCACGCCGTCGTTGACCTCGCGGACGATCACGTGCAACCCGAAGTCGGTCGTCGCGTTCTTCGCCTTGTCGAGCCACATGTCGAGCCCCTGACGCAGGCTTCCGCCGTAGTCCTGCACCGCGAAGTCGACGATCGTCGTGGTGCCGCCGAAAGCCGCCGCCCGGGTGCCCGTCTCGAAGTCGTCCGAGCAGAAGCTGCCGCCGAACGGGAGCTCCATGTGCGTGTGCACGTCCACGCCCCCGGGCATCACGTACCTGTCCGTGGCGTCGATCGTCACGTCGGCCTCGACAGGGATCCCGACGCCGATCGCGGCGACCTTCTCGTCCTCGATCACGACGTCGGCCTGTGTGGTCTCGGTGGCGGTCACCACGGTCCCGCCGGAGATCAGCGTCCTCATCGGCCCCTCCTGAGCGCTCGGTCGGGCCAGCCTAGCTGAGCCCGCGACCCCCATGACGCCGGCGCGATCGGGGCCGGTGTTCCCTCTCCCCACCCTATGCTGGCAGGGTGACCTCGCTCGCCGAACGCCTCGCGTCCGGGACGGCCTACATCGACGCTTCCTCCCTCCGCGTCACGGGGATCGCCGGGTCCGACGCCCGCGCCTGGCTGAACGAACTCGTCTCCGCCGACGTGGGCGTCCTCGGGCCGGGCCGGTCGGTGCCGTCGCTGCTGCTGGCGCCGACCGGGGGGGTCCGGGCCGCGTTCACGCTGGTCCTCGACGGGGATGGGTTCCTGGCGCTGCAGGATGCGTCGCAGGAGCGATCGGTCGCGGAGCTCCTCGTCCCGTACGTGCTGTCGTCGGACGTGAGCCTGAGGGACCGGACCGGCGACCTCGCGATCCTCGCGTTCCCCGGGCTGGCGCAGCCGCCCGCGATCGACGGGGCCCGGCCGTCCTCGCCGTCCGCGCTCGGGCGGGGCGCGGACCTGATCGCGTCCGCCTCCGAACACGATCGGATCGCGACGGAGCTCGCGACGCGGGGGTTCGCGCGCGCCGGCGGCGCGGACGCGGAGTCGTGGCGGATCGCGGCCGGGATCCCGCGCGTCGGGGTCGACACCGCCGACGGCGACCTTCCCCAGGAGGCCGCGCTCGAGGGTGCGGTGGCCTTCGACAAGGGGTGCTTCGTGGGGCAGGAGGCGGTCGCGAAGACGCGCGACCGCGGTCATCCGCGGCGCGCCCTCCTGGCGTTCGAGGCGGACGCGGAGGTGGTTGCGGAGAGGCCGTCACGGCCGACGGCGGTGAGGTGGGCGCGGTGACCAGCGCCGTGTCCGACGGAGGACGAAGCGCGGGCTCGCGCGCGTCCGGTGGACCGCCCGCGAGAGTGATCTGCGGACCGAGGCGGGCGTCGAGCTCTCGCGGCGCTAGTCCCGGCTCTCCCGCATCATGCCCAGCACCGCGAACGCCACGAGCGCCGCGCCCAGCGGGACGAGGATCGCCCCGTACAGCAGCGCCGCGCCGAGCGCCAGCAGGGCGAGGGCCAGAACAGCGGCCAGACGCTCCCTTGACGGGAACGACCCGACGATCTCGCCCGCCTCCTTCGCGGGCGTGCCCCCGTATCGTCCGACGGGCCTGACGCGGTCCCCGCGCGGATCCGCCGGTGGATCCACGCGGCGACGACCAGCGGCATCAGCCCGAACGCCCACAGCAGGACGTTGCCGGTGGGCTCGTACGTGAGGAACCAGTAGATCGTGCCGAGCGCGAGGCCGAACACGCCCTGGCCGATCAGCAGACGGTAGACGTTCCTCACGGCTCCGCCCTCGTCGCGAGGCCGGCCCTGGGGTCGAGCTCGGGATGCCTCATGTCGAACGCCGGTCGTTCGGACCTGATCGGCGGGAGCGTCACGAAGTTGTGGTGCGGCGGCGGCGAGCTCGTCGCCCACTCCAGGGACGAGCCGCCCCAGGGGTCGTCGCCGGCCGGCTCGCGCCTGCGGAAGGCCACCCACACGTCGACCAGGAACAGGAGCACGCCGGCGGTCATCACCACGACGCCCATGCTCGAGACCAGGTTCGGCGTCTCGAACCCCAGGCCCCTCGGGTAGTCGACGACGCGGCGCGGCATCCCGCGCAGACCCACGACGAACTGCGGCCAGAACGTGAGGTTGAACCCGACGAACAGGAACGCGAAGACCCAGCGGCCGATCGCCTCGGACAGGCGGATCCCGAACGCCTTCGGGAACCAGAACGTGATCGCGGCGAAGATCCCGAAGACCGAGCCGCCCAAGAGCGTGTAGTGGAAGTGCGCGATCAGGAAGTAGGAGTCCGAGACCTGGAAGTCGATCGGGGGCGCCGCCAGCATCACCCCGGTGACGCCGCCGATCAGGAAGTTCAGCAGGAACCCGATCGAGAAGAGCATCGGCACGGCGAACCGGATCCGCCCGCCCCACATCGTCCCGATCCAGTTGAAGAACTTGATGCCGGTGGGCACCGCGATCAGCAGGCTCATCGCCGAGAAGAACGGGTTGTAGACGACCCCGGTCGTGAACATGTGGTGCGCCCACACGCCCATCGACAGCGCGCCGATCGAGATCGTGGCCATCACGAAGCCCGCGTAGTTGAAGACGGCCTTGCGGCTGAAGACCGGCAGCACCTCGGTGATCACGCCGAAGAACGGCAGGACGAGGATGTAGACCTCGGGGTGCCCGAGGAACCAGAACAGGTGCTGGTAGATCACCGGATCGCCGCCGCCTCCGGGGTCGAACACGCGGCCGCCGAACCTCCGATCGATGAACAGCAGCGAGAACGCGGCGACCGCCGGTGGGAACGCGACCAGCCCCAGCATCGCGGTCACGATCGCGTTCCACGTGAAGATCGGCAGGCGCCACATCGTCATGCCGGGGGCGCGCATCAGGAACGCGGTCGTGAGCACGTTGACGCCGTTCAGCAGCGACGACCCGGCGACGAGCGCCATGCCCAGGATCCACAGGTCCGGGGCGATCCCCGGTGAGTAGACGGGGCCGGAGAGCGGCGGGTACGCGTACCAGCCCATGCCGGCGCCCCCCGAGGCGGAGGCTACGGCCGACAGCAGGACCAGCGAGCCGCCGCCGGCGTAGAACCAGTACGACAGCGCGTTCAGCCTGGGGAAGGCCATGTCGGGGGCCCCGACCTGGAGTGGGACCAGGTAGTTCGCCAGGCCGTTGCCGAACCCCCCGACGAACAGGAACAGCATCACGGTGCCGTGGATCGTGAACAGCGTCGCGTACGTCTGCGCCGACACCAGCTGGCGGCCGGGCTCGGCCAGCTCGGCCCGCATCGCGCCCGCCAGCGCCCCGCCGATCAGGAAGAAGGCGAACGCGCTCGCGCAGTAGAGGATCCCGATCCGCTTGTGGTCCGTGGTCGTCAGCCACGAGACGAGGCCGCGCGGCTCCGGATGCGGCGCCTCCGGCGCGGGGGGTGCGGCCGGGCGGTCGACGGTCGTGCTCATCCGGACGTCTCCGCTCGCTGCGCGGCCCACGACGCGAACTCGCCGGGCGGGACGACCTTGACCGCGAAGCGCATGTACGCGTGGTTCAGGCCGCAGAACTCGCTGCACGCCGCCTGGAAGGTGCCGGTCTCGGTCGGCGTGATGTCGAACTCCTGGGTGACGCCGGGGATCGCGTCGCGCTTGAACAGGAAGTCCGGCACCCAGAACGCGTGGATCACGTCGTTGGACACCAGCTCGATCCTTGCGGTCTCGCCGAGCGGCAGGACCATCTCGGGGCCGTCGACACCGGGGCCGCTGGGGTCGGACACCACCGTCACGCCGAGGTCCGGGTACACGAAACGCCATCCCCACGCGAACGCCTCGACGTGGACGCGCACCGCCGGATCGGGGTCGACGCGATCGACGCGCTCGCCGGTCCGGAACGCGAGCGCGAACAGGCCGACGACCATCACGAGCGGGATCGAGACGTACACGGCCTCGAGCCCCCGCTTCTCTCGCAGCGGCGAGCCCAGTTCGTCCGGGTGGTCGGCACGCCGCCGCCGGTACCTGACCAGCGACCACACGATCAGCGCGTAGACGAGCGCGGCCACGGCTATCGCCGCGATGAAGAAGACCTGCCACAGGTCGAACGTGTCGCGCCCCTGCTGGGAGGCCCCGCGCGGCATCCCGAAGCTGCCCGAGCATGCGGCCGAGCCGAGGGCGATCGCGCAGGCCGCCACGAGCGAGACCCGCCGGCTCATCGGCCCTCCGCCTCCTCGTACCCGCCCCCGGCGTCGCGTCGGATCGTCGTCCGGCGGGGCCGCTCGATCGGGCGCTCACCCGAGGCGGACAGGTCGCGGCAGATCCACCACGTGACCAGGCCGGCGGCGGCGGGCAGCGCGACGAGGGCCGCCTTGAGCACGTCGTTGAGCGTGTCGACCTCGACGCCCAGGAACTTCGCGAGGACGTCGTTGCTGCCGGCCAGCATCAGGACCGTGAAGAACGCGAGCCCGGCCGCGCCGATCCCGCTCCGGAGCGGGGCCTCGCGCGGATGCTGGGCGAAGTCGTGCCAGGCCCGGTCCCCGCTCACCCGGGCCTCCAGGAACGGCCACAGCGCGAGGACCGTGAAGATGATGCCCGGCACGACCACCGCCGGCAGGAACAGCTCGCCGATCGTGTGGCCGAGGACGTGGAACTCCCAGTCCGGCCACAGCCGCAGCAGGCCCTCCATCCAGCCCGCGTAGAAGTCCGGCTGGGCGGGCGAGGAGGCGGTGTACGGGACGAACGGCCCGTAGAGCCACACCGGGTTGATCTGCATCAACCCGCCCAGCCCGGCGAGGACCGCGAACGTCACGAACGCGAGGCCGATCGACTTCAGCGCGAACTTCGGCCACACGGGCGTGCCCACGACCGTGTCCTCGGTCCTCCCCGGCCCCCGGAACTGGGTGTGGGTCTGGAGCCACACGAGCGTCAGGTGGCCGCCCAGCAGGGCCATCAGCAGGAGCGGGATCAGCAGGATGTGCAGGACGTACAGCCTCGAGAGCAGCTCGGGCGCGGGGAACTCGCCGCCGAAGAACAGGTACGCGAGCCACGTGCCGACGAACGGGATGGACAGGACCCCCGAGTAGATGATCCGAAGGCCCGTTCCGGACAGGAGGTCGTCCGGCAGCGAGTACCCGGTGAAGCCGGCACCGATCCCGACGACGAACAGGGTGACGCCGAGCAGCCAGCTCGTCTCGCGCGGCTTGCGGAACGCGCCGGTGAAGAAGACCCGGATCAGGTGCGCGGTGAGCGCGGCCATGAACACGAGCGCGGCCCAGTGGTGCGTCTGCCGCATGACGAGCCCCGCACGCACCTCGAACGACAGGCGCATGACCGATGCGTAGGCCGCGGAGACGACCCGCCCCTGCATCGGCTCGTACGGTCCGACGTACACGGTCTCCTGCGGCGAGGCCACGAAGAACAGCGACAGGAAGATCCCCGTCAGGACCAGCAGGACGAAGCTGTACAGCGCGATCTCGCCCAGCATGAAGGACCAATGGTCCGGGAAGACCTTCCGCAGGTTCTTCGCGACGAACGAGCCCGGGTCCAGGCGCTCGTCGACCCCTTCGACGAACCTCCTCACGACCACGGCGCGTCCCCCGTCATCCGTGGTCTCATGCCGGCGGCAGGTCCCAGAAGCTCGGGCCGACGGGCGCGCTGAAGTCGCCGGAGGCGCGCAGCGTCCCGTCGTCGGCGATCTCGATCGGCAGCTGCGGGAGCGGCTTCGGAGCCGGGCCGTAGACGGGACGCGCCCCGTCGAGCACGTCGAACGTGGACTGGTGACAGGGGCAGCGGAGCTGGTGCTCCTCGGCCAGGTACAGGCCGACCGGACATCCCGCGTGCGTGCAGATCTTCGAGTAGCAGACGAGCCCGTCGGGAGCCCCGGCCATCCCTTCCGGGGAGAGCGTGAGTGGCGCGTCGCCGACGTTGATCAGCACGGCCTGTCCATCGGCCGAGCCCACGAAGCCCTCGGGGAACACGGTGGTGAAGGACCCGGCCTCGAGCGTCCGCGAGGTGACCGGCGTTCCGTCGACCGTCACCAGGAGCATCCCCGCCCGCCACGGCGTCGAGAACAGCGAGCCCCTCGGCGCGCGACCGAGCGATCGGATCGGGAACAGCGCGGCCACCCCGAGCGCAGCGAGCGCGCCCAGGAGCATCCGTAGGAGGAACCGGCGTCGTCCCAGCTCCCCGGCTCCCCCGATCACCGCGTCGGCCGCCGTCCGGGGCGCATCGGGAGGGCGGTGGCGTCGCGGGCGCTGCTGGGTCTCGTCGTGGATCTCGGGGAGCAGCCGGAGGGCCCACACGAGCAGTCCGACGCCGATCCCGCCCAGCGCGAGCAGCAGCAGCGCCCCCTCGGCCTGGGTCTGACCGCCGGCGACGTAGACCGCGGCCAGGCCCAGGGCCGCCAGGATGGAGACCGCGAAGGCGGCCGCGACGACGCGCTCCGGTCGTCTCACGTCTTGGTCCCCGTCAGGCGGATCACGATGACCAGCAGGCCCAGGCCGACGACGCCGGCGACCAGGCCCTCGGCCACCGCCCCGATGCGCCCGAGCTGGTCCCCGCCGTCTCCGCCCCCGCCGTCGTTCAGCCACGTCACGTAGCGCACGAGCGAGTTCAGCTCCTGTTCGGAGAGGCTCCGCGGGTTGAACGCGGGCATCGTGCCCGGTCCCGTGCGCACCGCCTCCGCGATCTGCTGCGGCGTGGCCTCGTCGAGCGACGGCGCGATCCGGCCGCCGCCGATCGAATCCCCGGAGGCTCCGGCGCCGTGACACGCTGCGCAGTTGTCCAGGAAGACGGCCGCTCCCTCGGACAGGCTCCCGGCCGACGGGTCGACGACCGGGATGGGCTCGCCCCCCGGCGCGATCGTTGCGATGTAGGCGAGCAGGTCGTCGATCTCCGCATCCGAGAACCTCGGCTCCTGCCGCTGCGGCTGAGCGTCGGGGTTGGCGAGCGGCATCCGTCCGGTCGTCAGCATGAACCGGACCGACGCCGGCCCGACGCCCTGCAGGGTCGGTCCGTTCTCCGTGCCGGCGCCGGTGAGGCCGTGACAGGTCGAGCAGCTCGCCTCGTACAGCCGCTGCCCCCGCTGCTCCTGGCTCGTCTGCGCGCGCGACGGCTCGGGCCTGAACGACCAGAGCACCTGGCCGAGGACCGCGAGCAACAGTCCCCACCTGAGGATCCGCGAACGCACCCGGGCCTCGGTCGACACGCTCGTCCCGATCACCGCAGCAGGAAGATCGTCGCGAACAACGCGATCCAGACGACGTCGACGAAGTGCCAGTAGTACGCGACGGACTCCAGGCCGTCGATCCGCCCGTCCCTGTAGGCGCCCTGCGCCGCGCGTCCGACCACCACCGCCATCAGCGCGAGGCCGGCGATCACGTGGAGCCCGTGGAACCCCGTCATCGCGTAGTACATCGTTCCGTACGCGTGGGTGGAGACCGAGAACGCGAGCCGGCTCCAGTCGTACAGCTCGATCGACAGGAACGCGGCCCCCAGCAGGAACGAGACGGCGACCCAGCGCCGCAGTCCCCGGAGGTCGCCGCGTCCGGCGCTCGAGACGCCCGCCTGGAACGTGAAGCTCGAGACGATCAGGAACGCGGTGCCCAACGCGGTGATCGCCAGCCCGAGCTCCACGTCGGGAGGCGGCCACGGTGTCGTGCCCGCCCTGAGCGTGAAGTACGCGGCGAACAGACCGCCGAAGAAGAGCAGCTCCGACGCCAGGAACAGGATGGTGCCGAAGCGCAGCGGCGAGGGCTCGAGGGCTCGGCGGTGGCCGACGGTCGCGTCCGCCATACGCACCCATCCTAGGAGATATCGCCCGCATGACAGGATTGAGCCGTGTTCGCGGCGACCGTCCCGGACGGGTTCGGGCCGAGCGACCTCGCGACGCGCTGGGTGTTCGACCCGGTCGTCGTGGTCGCGCTGTCGGGCGCGGCGTGGGCCTACGCCGCGGGGCTACGCCGGCTGCGTGCGGCGGACCGGCCGTTCCCGCGGCGGTGGG
>JAXLTF010000004.1:0-181935 GCA_046330185.1 Actinomycetota bacterium | reverse complement strand
GCGGATCTTCGGCTTCGCGCCGGAGGGCGGCGACGGGCAGCCGACCGAGGCGGTCTACCTCCAGGACGTCACGGTCCAGGCCGTGGACGCCTGACCGGTCTCAGGCGGGCGCGGGCTCCGGGTCGGCCGCCAGCCAGGCGTCGATGTCGCGCAGGATCGAGGACTTCAGCGCGTCGTCGGCGAACGAGCTCTCGACCCCGTCGCGCGCGATCGCGGCGAGCTCCGCGTCGTCGGCGCCGAACACCTCGCGCGCCACCCGGTACTCGTCCGACACCCACGACCCGAACAGCGCCGGGTCGTCGGAGTTGAGGGTGGCGATCACGCCGGCGGCGCGCAGTCGCCCGAAAGGGTGCTCCTCCATCGTCTCGTACACACCCGTCGCGACGTTCGACGAGGGGCAGACCTCGAGCGGGATGCGGCGCTCCGCCAGGGTGCGGACCAGCTCGGGGTCCTCGATCGCGCGCACGCCGTGGCCGATCCGATCGGGCCGCAGGTAGCGCAGCGTCTCGTGCACGCTGGCCGGGCCGGACCACTCGCCCGCGTGCGGCGTCGAGCGCAACCCGGCCTCGGCCGCGCGCCGGAACAGGTCCTCGTACGGCTCCACCGGGAACCTCTCCGAGCCCGCGCAGTTGAGCGCGACGACCCCGCGTCCCACGTGCCGGATCGCGACCTCGAGCGAGCCCTCCGCGAGCTCCATCCCGAAGTCGCGGATCACGTCGGGCTCCAGCCGGCACACGACGCCGAACTCACGCTCGCCCGCGGCGAACCCGTCGAGCACGGCCTCGATCGGCCCGTGCCAGTCCCCGAGCCTTCCGGCGTGCTGGGCGGGGGAGAAGACCGCCTCGGCGTACCGCACGCCCTGACCGGCGAGGTCCTCGCAGAACTCGTAGCCGATCCGCCGGAAGTCCTCCAGGTCGTTCAGCAGGTTGCAGACGGCGCCGTACTGGTCGAGGAAGTGCAGGAACCCGTCGAAGCGCCACCACCCGTCGTCGTGGAGCGCCGACGGCGTCGCCAGGCCCTGGCGCCGCGCCAGCTCGCGGACGGTCTGGACGCGGATCGAACCCTCGAGGTGGACGTGCAGCTCGGCCTTCGGCAGGGCGATCAGGTCGCGCATCCTCCGATGGTAGCCTCGCGCGGATGGGAGCGCGTCGCGGATGCGCGCGCCGGGGCGTCGTCGCGTTCGTCGTGCTCGTCGCCGTCCACGGCACGTCGTGCGGCGGAGCGTGGGATCCCGCTCCTGCTCGCGGACGCATCGCGCGGACCGATCTCCCGACGATCGTCCTCACCGCCGACGACGCGCCCGCGGGCACCGCGTACGTGGAGGCCGTCTCGGGGTTCCAGGACCTCGGAACGTTCGCCCGCGACGCCGAGGAGCTGGGCCTCCTGCGCCGGGACGGCTTCGTCGTCGGGCATCTGGCGCTGTTCTTCCCCCGGAGCCACGCCGAAGGATCGCAGGCGCTGACGCCGCGCAGCGTGATCGTGCAGGCGATCACGGGGCTGTTCCGGACGGGCGCGGGCGCGCGGTCGGCCCTGGAGCGGTTCGTGGCGGACCTGCGCGAGCGGCAGATCCCCTCCGCGACCGAGGTCGTAACGGGCTCCCTGGGCGATCAGGCCTACGGCCTGTCGGGCGATACCCCCGACGGCAGCCACGTCCTGATCCTCGCCTGGCGCGTGGACAACCTGGTGCTCGCGGTCAGCGGCTCGGGGCGGATCGCGCCCGCGGCCGTCCGTGCGATCGTGCGATCGCTGGAGGCCCGCGCCGCCGCCGCCGGCCGATCGGTCCGCGCGACCCTCAGCGGGCGTTGACGACGCCCGGCCGCTCCGCCCCGATCCCGGGGAAGATCGACCCGATCGCACCTGCCCCGCAACGCTTCTCCAGGACCTCGGCCAGGATCGTGCGGTACTCGGTCGTCGCGGCCAGGTCCCCGTCGACCAGCGCGCCCGGCGCCAGGCCCGGCCACCGCCCGTGCACCTGCCCGCCGCGGACACCGCCGCCCAGCAACAGGACCGCCTGGCCGTGGCCGTGGTCCGTGCCGCCCGAGCCGTTCTCCTCGACGCGCCTGCCGAACTCGGTGAGCGTGACCA
Organism: Actinomycetota bacterium; assembly: GCA_046330185.1. Lineage (GTDB taxonomy): Bacteria > Actinomycetota > UBA4738 > UBA4738 > HRBIN12 > DATBLY01. Next base: position 179,850 of record JAXLTF010000004.1, on the reverse strand, counting down.
GGGTGACGTCGGCCAGGCGCGGACCCAGGTCCGCCGCGAACGCGGCGAGGGCTCCGGATAGCTCGCTCAGGTGGTCGTGGAGCCAGCCGCCGCCGACGCCCCCCATGCCCGCGTGCATGTCCCAGTCGCCGTAGTCGACGGCGGCGACCTGCAGGCCGACCTCCGACCTGATCAGCCTCGCGACGTCTCGGAGCGCCCGGCCGAGGTCCGAGTCCGGGTACGCGGCGCCGTTCTCCGGCGCGTACCCGACCTCCTGCATCTGCGCCGTGGTCGTGAGGGCGGCCAGGGCCGAGCGGGCGGGCTGGCCGATCGCCGGGGGCGCGCCCCGGTTGAGCTCGCGCAGGGCTCCGCTCCATCGCGCCAGCTCGTCCGCGTCCCAGGCGGCGTCCAGCCCGAACGAGTCCACCGACCACATCGCGAGCTCCGAGGACGGACCGCGGAACGCCGACGCCGCCATCGAGCTGCCCACCTGCACGCCCTGGAATGCGGAGCCCTCGTCGCGGAGCCCGAGCACCCGGTCCAGCCAGCCGGTCCGAAGGGACGTGCCCGGCGCGGCGCGCTCCATCTCCTCCATCGCCTGGAAGTGCGAGCGGTTCGGCTCGGCCATCCCGACGGCCTGCACGACCCCGAGCTGACCGGCGTCGTACAGGGGTTTCAGCGGCGCCATCGCGGGGTGCAGCCCGAACGTTCCGTCCAGCTGAAGCAGCGCCCCGGCCGGAACGCCGACGTTCGGGCGCCACGTCGCGTAGTCCGGGTCCGCCGCCGGCACGACCGCGTTCAACCCGTCGAACCCTCCCCTCAGCGAGAGGACGACCAGCACGTCGCCCGAGTAGGGCGCGGACGCGAACGCCAGCCGGGTGAACAAGGTCTGCGACGCGACGCCGGCGACGAGGCCCGAGAGCCCCGCGCGCTTCAGGAACGAGCGGCGCGACATGCCTCGCTCGTAGTCCGGGCACCCACACGCCCTGCGCGGCTCGATCGTGGCGGGGAGCTGCTCGGGCGTAGGCGTCAGGTCGATCGTCGTCATCGTGACTACCTCACCTGGTGATAGGGAGAGTCGAGGATCAGGGCCACCACCGACGACAGCCGCCAGGTCACCGCCTCCGAGTCCGCGGACAGGGGCGTGTTCGCGTTCGCCCCCAGGAACCCCAGGACGGCGTCCCGGTGCGTCTTCGACATCGTGCGGAACAGCAGCCGCTTGGATAGCGCGTCGATCAGCGGTCCGTGCGTCTTGGGCAGCGGCTGCGGCAGCATCCGCTCGAGCGGGGGGAGCTTGAGCGAGCTCGGCCACCAGTGGGCCGCGAGGGACATGTGCATGTTCCACCGGCTGAGCGTGCCGCCGGCGGACCGCCAGGCGTCCGCGTAGTCGGGATAGCCGTCCGGCTGGGACCAGGCGAGCGGCAGGTCGCCGAACCCCTCGATCATCCAGTAAAGGCCCTGCATGCCCTCGGTGCCCGAGGCGTCCGGCCCCATGCCCAGGATCCGAAGGGTCGCGGTGAGGTCCTGGAAGGGGCGGCGGATCTTCTCGCCGACCGCGTGCCTGAACGCGTCCGAGCCGAACAGCTGTCGGAGCACGGGGACGATGGCGGTGTCGTTGCGCAGGTACGTCGTCGCGAGGGCGTTCACCAGAGCCGGCGGAGGCGTGTCCGACACGAACCGCAGGCAGAGCTTGCGGGCGAGGTGCCGTGCGGTGGCGGGGTGCCGCGCCAGGTAGCGCACGTACGCTCGGCCGAGGTTGCGTCCGCCCTTGCCGCTCCCGTTCCTCGCGTTGAACCCGAGCACCTTCACCCTGCCGGTGTAGTGGTCGTCCGGCCAGTATCGGAACCGCCCCGTCTCCCAGTCGATCCCGAAGCCCGTCATGATCAGCGTGGAGTTCCACATCCCGTCCTCGCCGTACCCGGCGTCCACGCCGACCGAATGCAGCTCCAGGAGCTCGCGGCCGTAGTTCTCGTTCGGGTCGTCCTTCGAGGACTCGGCGTTGTTCAGGTACAGCATCATCGCGGGATGCTCGGCCGAGGCCAGGAGCATGTCGGAGAACCTCCCGAGCGCGTGCTTCCTGATGACGGTGCGGTCGTAGTCGTGCCGGCAGTACCACCCGTTGTCGCTGGGGTTCGAGACGTTGAGATGGTTCGACCAGAAGTCGACCATCGTCTCGAACAGCTGCCGTTCGCTCCACGCCGCGCGCGCGACCGTGGACACGCCCAGGTCGAACATCAGGTCCCAGCCGAAGTCGAGCTCGTTCCAGGCCTTGTCCATGCTCCAGCCGAGACGGGGGAACCGCGACGCGATCAGCTGGTCGCAGGCGCGGTCGTCGATCGAGGCCGGCCTCAGCTGACGCTCGAGCCATGCGGAACGTCCGATCCGCTTCAGCTCCGCGAGCCCGGCCTTCGTCGGGCCGTAGGTCGCGCGCCGGAGCAGGTGCAGGTCTTGATCCCTCGTCGCGAGCGGAGCCGCAGCCTCGGCGACGTCTGAGCCCCAGACGATCGATCCCAGGCCGGCGCCGGCGGCGGCCGTGCCGACCGCGGCGCGCCGGACGAAGTCACGCCTCGACAGGGACGATGGATCGAGCGAGTCGGCGCGTGGCCCTCCCGTCATCTCGTAGGGCTATCGGCACGCCGCGCCGGCGAACTTGAAGCGCTCACCACGAGGCCGAGTACGTCTGGGTGTCCGCCACGCCGCATCCCGTTGATCGCGCGAACGTCGTGCCGCTCATCGGGAAGTCCCGCAGGTAGAAGCACGTCCCCGACCGGCTCATGGCCGACACGTACACCTCCGTCGTCGCCGGATGGTGGTGCAGGTACACGGTCCCCACGACGGCGGGGGTGTCGCCCGTCGCGTAGGTCAGCGCCGGCTCGATCGCCGCGATCGCCGCGGTGCTCTCCGTGTAGACGGAGCCGTCGGTGAAGAAGGTCTTCTCGGCGACGAACGCGTTGCGGATGTCGGCCTGAGCGGCGCGGTCCTGCGCGCGGGTCCGCGCTCCCAGGAACGTCGGCAGGGCGATCGCGATCAGGATCCCGATGATCAGGACCACGACCATCAGCTCGATCAGGGTGAACCCGTTCTCGGACCAGGTGTCCGAGGACGACCGACGACCCCCTCGCCCCTCCGCACGCCCCACGGGAGGTCCATCGGCCGTGGGGCGCCGTGGGTTGAGCGCATCGCCGGGTCGCGCCGGGGGCGCTCATCGCGGATAGCATCGGGCGGGACGCCCGGGTGTCGGAACGGTAGACGACGGCGCCTTAAAAGCGCTTGCCCTTCGGGGCGTGTGGGTTCGACTCCCACCCCGGGCACGGACGCGGTCGGGGAGGATGGAGGGGGTGGACGCGGGATGCCGGTGACGCGCGTGCCTGAACGGCGCTGGCCCATGGCCGTCGCGGTGCTCGCCACCGTCGTCCTGCAGGTGGTCACACCGCACGAGGGTCGGCTGTGGTTCTGGTGGATCTTCCCGGTGCTGGAGGTCGCCGCGCTCGCGGCGGTCCTGATCCGCGATCCCGGCCGGATCGACGCGCGCACTAGAGCGGCGCGCCGCAGCACGCTGATCCTGATCGTGCTGCTCACGGCCGGCACGCTGACGGGGCTCGTCGTCCTGATGCTCGACGTCGTCGACGAGTCCTACAGCGACGTCGGCGCGACGGCGCTGCTGGGGCGCGGGGCCGCCCTGTGGGTGACGAACGTCGTGGTCTTCAGCCTGTGGTTCTGGGAGCTCGATCGCGGCGGCGCGGCCGAGCGCGCGGCCGGCTCGGGCATGCCCGCGAGCTTCGGCTTCCCCGAGGAGGCGTTCCCCGATCTGGTGGCGGAGGGTTGGATGCCCAGGTACCCCGACTACCTCTACCTGTCCTTCACGAACGCGACGGCCTTCAGCCCCACCGACACCCTGCCGCTGCGGACGTGGGCCAAGCTGGCGATGATGGGTGAGTCCGTGATCTCGCTGATCACGGCGATCCTGGTGATCGCCCGCGCGATCAACGTGCTGCCCGGATGACCACGACCGAGCCCGCGGTCGCGCCGTCGCGGTGGGTGAGGCGACTGGAGATCGTCGAGGCCGTGGCGCTCGCGCTCGTGGCCATCGCCACCGCGTTCAGCGGCTACCAGGGGGCGCAGTGGGGCGGCGAGCAGGCGAGGCTCTACGGGCTCGCCTCGACCACGCGGTTCCAGGCCGACGCCGCGTCCACCCTCGGTGGGCAGCAGCTCGCCGCGGACGCGTCCTTCTTCACCGCCTGGCTCCAGGCGCGCGGGGCCGGGAACAACGAGCTGGCGTCGATGATGGAGGCGCGCTTCTCGCCCGCCTACGCCTCGGCCTTCCACGACTGGTTGGCGACCGATCCGTTCACGAACCCCGACGCCCCGGCCGGCCCGGGGGCCATGCCGGGGTTCGCGAGCCCCGAGATGGTGGAGGCCGGCGAGCTGAACGACCGGGCCGCCGCGTACTTCGCGTCCGGAACCGAGGCCCGAGAGAACGCCAACCGGTACGTGCGACAGACCGTGCTGTTCGCGTCGGTGCTGTTCCTGATCGCGATCGCGCAGCGCTTCCGCACGCGCGGGGTGCGCATCGCCGTCAGCGCCCTGGCCCTGGGCATGCTCGTGTTCACCCTCTACGGCGTCGTCGTGCTCCCACGGATCTGACCGAGCGGCCGTCAGCGCCGCGATAGGGTCCCCCGCTATGCGGATCCTGTTCATCGGCGGAACGTCGTTCGTGGGCCGGCACGCCGCCGCCGAGGCGATCGGCCGGGGACACGAGGTCACCCTGTTCCACCGGGGGAGGACCGGGGCCGGCCTCTTCCCCGAGGCCGAGCACGTGCTGGGCGATCGCGCCGTCGACATGCGACGTCTGCTGGGGCGGACCTGGGACGCGGTCGTCGATGTGTGCGCCTACCGCCCGAGCGAGGTTCGGTCCCTGGTCGCCGCGATCGGCGGGGCGTTCGACCGATACGTCTTCGTCTCGACGTGCAGCGTCTACGCGCTGACCGGCGCCCACGACGTGACCGAGGACTCGCCCCTGTGGACCGAGGCGGACCTGCCGGACCCCACGAGCGAGGAGGTCACGGGGGCGTCGTACGGTCCGCTGAAGGCGATCTGCGAGCGCGAGGCCCTGGACGCGTTCGGGGACCGGTGCTCGATCGTGCGCCCGACCTACGTGGTCGGGCCGCACGATCCGACGGACCGGTTCACGACCTGGGCCCGCCGCGCGGCCGGCGATGCCGAGATCCTGATGGCCGCCCCCGCCGACGCCCCGATCCAGCTGATCGACGGCCGGGACCTGGGCGCGTTCCAGGTCGACCTGGCCGAGGGACGGGCCGCCGGCACCTTCAACGGCGTCGGGCCGGCCGAGCCGCTGGACCTGGCCGGGATGATGTCCGCGTGCGCCGAGGCGACCGGCGGGACGGCGCCGGCCACCTTCGCGGACCCGGGCTGGCTCGCCCTGCAGGGCGTCGAGGTCGAGCGCGAGATCCCGCTCTACGGAACGCCCGAGGACCACCAGGTGATGCGCGCCGATCCGGCGAAGAGCCTCGCGGCGGGCCTCTCGCTCCGGCCCCTAGCCGAGACGATCCGCGACACCGTGAGCTGGGACCGTGAGCGGGGCCTGCCGTCGCTCCGCGACGCGCTCTCCGACGCGCGCCAGGCCGAGCTCCTGGCCCGCTGGCACGCCGGTACGTAGAAGTACGTATCGAGCCTCGGGGGAACTCGGAATACCGAGCCGCGCCGTCCGACCATAGCGTTGCCGCAGGCGTTCCAGCACGCATCCGCAGAGGAGCCCATGAAGGCCTCGAAGCGCTCGTTCCGTCGTCAAGAAGGCGCCGCCGCCGTGGAGTTCGCGATCGTCGCGAGCCTGCTGTTCATGCTCATCTTCGGGATCATCGACTTCGGGTTCGCGTTCCACGCGTGGAACAACACGGCGAACGCCGCCCGTGAGGGAGCGCGACGGGCGGCCGTCGACCCGAACACGGCCGACATCGTCGCCCGGACGCAGCAGGCCGCGCGGACCCTGGACCCCTCCAAGCTCACGATCTCCGTCGAGTGCAGCACGAACGACGGCGTCTCGTTCGGCGGCTGCGGCCCCAGCAACTCCTGGCAGGAGGGCGACGTCATCCGGGTGAACGTGGACTACGCGTACGACCTGATCACGCCGCTCGGATCGTTCGTTCCCGGCCTGGGCCCGACCATGAACGTCCACTCGATGTCCGAGTCCAGGTTCGAGGGCCAGTGATCGTCGGGGAAGCGAGGCTCGATACCCGATGACCGCATCGCCCACGATGCGCGGTCCGCGCCGGCTCGCCGACGAGCGAGGCGCGGTCGCCGTGCTCTTCGCCCTCACGCTCATCGTCATCTTCGCGGCGGTCGCGTTCGTGATCGACATCAGCCGCCTGTACCACGCGCGCCAGGTCCTGCAGAACGCGGTCGACCTGGGCGCGCTCGCCGGCGCGGCCGAGCTGCCCGCGAGCGACGCGACCACCGGGACGGCGGCCGAGACGATCGCGCGCCGCGTGGCGATCGCGAACGCGCCGCAGCTCGCGGGTCCCGCCACGCTGACCATCTCGTTCCGCTGCATCGTGGGCGACCGGGATCAGAACAACGTCCCCGACGTCGGCGAGGTGCCGTTCATCTGCGGCCCCTCTGCGGGCACCTGGCCCGCTGGCACCTGGACGTTCAAGGGCAGCAGGGCGTCCCACGTGTGCGACCCGTTCGCGGGCGACAAGTGCAACACGATCCGCCTGCAGACCAGCGAGACCGTCGACTACTACTTCGCGCCCGTGATCGGGATCAACGACGGCAACACCGGATCGGTCAGCGCGTCGTCGTGCAAGGGAGCCTGCGGCGCCGCGGCGACGCCGCTCGACATCGTGATGGTGCTGGACCGGACCGGGTCGATGACCACGGGGGACATCGCGAACCTGAAGAACGCCGCCACGTCGATCCTGAGCTTCTACGACTCCAACATCCAATGGATGGGGCTGGTCGCCCTGCCCTACGGTCAGAGCTCGAACAAGTGCGTCGTGAACGATCCGCAGAACTACCCGAACTCGAACTATCCCGATTGGCAGGTGGTGCCGCTCAGCAACGACTTCACGCGAGCGGACGGCACCGTGAACACGGCGAGCCAGCTCTACCAGTCGATCAACTGCCTCCAGCGCTCACCGAGCATCCGCGTGAACGTCGACGGGGTCAACCGGACCAGCGCCGGTCACACGAACCTGGGCGATCCGCTCGACGCCGCTCGGGACATGCTGCGTTACCAGGGGCGCGCCGAGGTCCCGGACATCATCATCTTCGAGACGGACGGCCAGGCGAACCAGCCGTACGGCTACCAGCCCTGCAACTACCTCAACTCGAAGGGGAACATCGCGAAGGCGGCCGGCCAGACGATCTTCAGCATCGCGTTCGGGCTGGACAACCCCCCGGTGCGCTGCACGGACACGTCCGGCTCCTTCCGTGGCGTGTACGCCACCCTGAACATCGCGTCGGTCGCGACCGACTCGATCGACGACTTCCCGGGCGGCTGCGGCAGCAACGAGAACAAGGACGGCGACCACTACTTCTGCGTCCCGGCGGCCGCCGACATGGAGCCGGCGTTCCGGCAGGTCGCCGCGGCGACCATCGAGACGTCGCACCTGGTCGACGACTTCTGACGGCTCCGCGGTTACGCATGCCGTGACGCCGTGCCCGCGCGTGCGCAGACTGTGCGCATGCCTCCGATCCCCAAGCACGAAGCCCTGCGGATCTTGAGCGAGGAGCACCGCGAGGTGTCCGCCCTGGTCGAACGGCTGCGTCCGGGCGACCAGACCTGCGGCGGCCTCGGGGGCGGGGAGTGGTCGCCGAAGGATCTCCTGGGGCACCTCTCGAGCTGGGAGGAGCATGCGCTCGCGGCGATCGACGCCTGGGCCGGGGGCAAGACGGCGCCGATCGACCGGGCGCTGCGGGCGGAGGGCCTCCACGCCGTCAACCGGAGGGCGGTCGCGCAGCGCGAGGAACGACCGCTCGCGCGTGTCCGGGCGGAGTTCGAGGAGATCCACTCGTCGCTGGTGGAGGCGATCGAGGGGACCTCGCCCGGCGTGTGGGACGCGCCGCCGACGCGCCGGTCGCGTCGCTCGCTCGGCGAGAGGGTGGGTGCGATCTTGGGGGGCGCCGGCGGCGGGTTCCATCACGCGGCCGCCCACCTCCCCGATCTCCGGACGTTCGTCGACGAGCGCTCGGCGGGCTGACCGGGCCTTCGGCACCTCGGCGCCGGGTCGAACGGCGGTGGGCGCACCGCGCGCCCCGAGCGTAGGCTCGCTGGACCGGACCGGATCCCCTGGAGGCACACATGGACCTCGATCTCGACACCCTGCGCAACACGGCGCGTGAGCTCGTCGGCCCCGGCCGCGGCATCCTCGCGGCCGACGAGTCAACGGGCACGATACGCAAGCGCCTGGACTCGATCGGCGTGGAGTCGACCGAGGAGACGCGCCGCGCCTACCGGCAGCTGCTCTTCACGACGCCGGGGCTCGGCGAGCACATCAGCGGGGTGATCCTGTTCGACGAGACGATCCGGCAGTCGACCGACGACGGCGTGACCTTCGTTCGGGTCCTGCAGGACGCCGGCTCGATCCCGGGCATCAAGGTCGACACCGGCGCGAAGCCCTTCGCGCTGTTCCCGGGAGAGACGATCACCGAGGGCCTCGACGGGCTGCGCGAGCGCCTCGCGGAGTACGCGGACCTCGGCGCCCGCTTCGCGAAGTGGCGCGCGACGATCTTCATCGGCGACGGGCTCCCGACCGACGTCGCGATCGCCGCGAACGCCCACGCCATGGCGCGGTACGCCGCCCTCTGCCAAGAGCGGGGGATCGTGCCGATCGTCGAGCCCGAGGTCCTGATGGACGGCGACCACACGATCGAGGCATGCGAGGAGGCGACGGCGCGCACGCTCGACGTGCTGTTCGCGGTGATGCGCGAGCACCGCGTCGACCTGCCGGGCTCGCTGCTGAAGGTCAACATGGTCCTGTCCGGCAAGGACTGCCCGGTCCAGGCCGGGCCCAGGGAGGTCGCCGAGGCGACGATCCGGTGCCTGACGGCGCAGGTGCCGGACGAGGTCCCGGGCATCGTGTTCCTGTCGGGCGGCCAATCCGACGAGGACGCCACGCTGCACCTGTCCGAGATGAACCGGCTGGGCTCGCACCCGTGGGAGCTCTCGTTCTCGTACGGGCGTGCGCTGCAGGCGCCCTCGCTGAAGGCGTGGGGGGGCGACCCCGCCAACGTCGAGGCGGCGCAGCGGGCGCTCGCGCATCGCGCGCGGATGAACGGCCTCGCCCGCAGCGGTGACTACACGGCGGAGATGGAGTCGTCCGCGGCCTGAGGCGGGGTTCCCAGCGAGGCCTGGAGCGCGCCGACCTCGGCGAGCGGCTCGCTCGCGCCGAGCCGCTCGAACCGCAGCCGGGCCTCCAGCAGCGGCCGGCCGGCCTCGGCGGCCCGCCCCAGCGCGATCAGGCAGCGTGCCTGGCCGAGCCTGGTGAGGCCCTGCTCCAGGGAGAAACCCATCACGTCCCAGCGCATGGCCGCGTCCCTGTAGCGGACCAGCGCGTCCTCGTAACGGCCCTCCGCCTCGGCCTGGACCGCGCGGGCCGTGACGACGCCGTGACGGTGCCGGGGCGTGCGGACCTGCTCGTCCGCAGGGATCAGGCGCTCGATCGCCGTGGGGTCGCCGAGCGCCGCGAGCGCCCGCGCGACGATCGGTATGAACAGGGTGCGCGTGCGCGGCTCATGCTCGGTCCTGCGTTCGAACTCGTCCAGGAGCGCCCGCGCTCCCTCGGGGTCCCCGCCCAGCCTCCGAACCTCCGCTGCGCACACGAGCGAGGGCACGAGGTACTCGTGCAGGTCCAGCCGCCGCGCGTCCTCGAGGAGGCGTTCGATCCTGGGGCGCACGCGCTCGTGCTGTCCGCGCCGAAGCCGTACCCACGCAGCGAACAGCTGCGCGTACACGCCGATCTGGGACCGGCGGTCCTCGGCGTGGCGCCACATGAGGTTCGCGATCCGCATCACCTGGTCCCAGTCGCCCAGGTCGAAGTGGCACTCCAGCTCGCCCATCCGCGCCTGCTGCGCCTGGGACAGGAACCCTCGCTGCTCGGCCAGCCGCCTCATCTCGTGCCACGCTTCCAGCGCCTTGGCGGCTCCCTCGCGGAACCACAGCTCGAAGGCGTAGTTGCCGAGCGCGAGCTCGAGCGACAGGCCGTGGCCGGCTGCCCTCGCGCGCTCGATCGCGGTCCTGAGGTCGTCCAGCCCGCCCTCATCCCAGGTCTCGCACCTGGCCGCACCGCGGAACTGCAGCGCCCGGACGTACTCATCGTCCAGCCCGAGCCGCTCGGCCAGGGCCAGCGCGCGTTCGGCCCATACCAGGGACTCCTCGTAGCGCGATCCGGTGAGCAGGCTGCCCGCCTTCCAGTTGTAGGCCTGCACGAGCTCCGGGCCGGGCGGCTCGTCCTCCAGCAGGGCGATGGCCTGTTCCACGAGATCGGCGGAGCGCGCCAGCTCACCCCGGCGCCCCACGACCCGCGCCAGCAGCCCCAGGGCCTCCGCCTCCCCTCGCCGGTCTCCGGTGACGTGGAGGTCCGCGATCGCCTCCTCCAACATCCCGACCGCCTCGTCGTGCCGCCCGCGCAGCGAGGCGACGTCGGCGGCCCGGACGAGGGTGCGTGTACGCAGGGGATGCCCCCCGGCCATCAGCTCGAGCGCCCGCCGCAGGTACGTGTCGGCCCGCGCCGCATCCAGCGGGCGCACGCGGTCGGCGGCCATGAACAGCGCCGTCGCGGTGTCGGCCCGGAGCTCGTCGATGCCCTTGGCCCTGCCGCTCGACAGCGCGTACCCGAGCGCCTCCAGGTAGTGGTGGGCGAGCTCCTCGGCGAAGTCCTGCAGCCGTCCGGTCAGCGTGGCCTTCAGCCACCTGGCCGCGGCCAGGTGCTTGATGCCCCGTGCGGCGCGGGGGATCTGCCCGTACGCGACGTCGCGGATCAGCAGGTGCCAGAACGCGTACTCCCGCTGCCCCGACAGGCTCGACGTGGCGGATCGGCGCACCAGCTCACGGCGCTCGGCCTCGGCGAGCAGCGCCCGGACCTCGTCCTCGCGCAGCCCGCTCATGAGCGCGAGGGCGCCCGACCAGAAGACCTTGCCCAGCACGGCGGCGTCGTGCATCAGCGCCTTCACGTCCACGGGAAGGGCGTCCAGGCGCGCCGCCAGCAACGCCTGGATCGACTCGGGCACCGGGATCTCCTCGACCGCCGGGAGCCGTCCCCTGCCGCCGCGCTCGATCAGGCCGCGGTCGATGAGCATCTGCACGAACTCCTCGGCGAACAGCGGGTTGCCGGCGCAGCGCTCGAGCAGCACGGCCTGCGTCCGGGCGGGGAGCACCGCTCGGTCGAGGAGATGACCCAACAGCTGCGCGGTCTCGGGGTCCGAGAGCGGGCCGAGGGGGATCGTCGTCGCGTGCGCACCGTGTCCGAAACCGGGCGCGCGTTCGGCGAGCTCCGTCCTGGAGGCGCACACGATCAAGAGCCGGCCGTGCGCGGCGCCCCCGACGAGGCCCTCGATGAACCCGAGCAGGGCCTCGTCCGCCCAGTGGAGGTCCTCGAACACCAGGATCGTCGGCCGGTTCTCGGCCAGCGCCTCCAGGAACCGCCGCCACGCGGTGCTCCGCTCCTCGCCCCGGGGGTCGTCGTCCTCCGACGCGAGCCCGATCAGGGTGGAGAGGTGCTTGCGGAGCCAATCGCGTTGCGCCGGGTCGCGTTCCACCGCGTCGATCGCCGCGCCGAGCTTCACCTCGGCCTCGGCGGGCAGGTCCGAATCGAGGATCCCCGCCTCGCCCTTCACGATCTCGCCGAGCGCCCAGAAGCTCACGCCCTCGCCGTAGGGGAGGCACCGGCCCTGGCGCCAGTTCACGAGCCGCGGCAGGGCGTCCACGTGGCTCGCGAACTCGCGGATCAACCGGGACTTGCCCACGCCCGGCTCGCCGGTTATCGAGACCAGCTCGACCGTCCGGCCGTCGGTCGCGGCCAGCGTCGCCTCGAACCGCTCGCGGAGCACGCGGCTCTCGTCGTCGCGACCCACGAACGACCCGGCGGGCCGGGCGGTGACGTCGGTGTCCAATCGGCTCCGGGGCGAGACCGGCCGCCAGATCGCCAGCGGCTCGGCCTTGCCCTTCACCCGGACCGGTTCGAGGGCCTCGTAGACGAACCCCCCTCGCGTGGCCCGATACGTCGGCTCGCCGACGACGATCCCGCCGCTCGGGGCGATCGACTGCAGCCGCGAGGCGGTGTTCACGACGTCGCCGGTCAGGCTCTCGCCGATCTGCGGGCCCTGGCCGAACGCGACGATCGCCTCGCCGGTCGTGATCCCGATGCGGACGGCCAGGCCCAGCTCGGGACGGTCGGCGTCCATCTCGGCGATCGCCGCCTGGATCCGGAGCGCCGCCCGGATCGCGCGCTCGGGGTCGTCCTCGTGCCCGACCGGCGCGCCGAACACCCCGAGCACGGCGTCGCCGATGAACTTGTCGACGGTTCCGCCGAAGCGCTCGATCACGTCCTTGAGGGTCGCGTGGTAGACGCTGAGCGTCGCCTTCACGTCCTCGGGGTCGGCACGGTCGGAGCGTTCGGTGAACCCGACGAGATCGCAGAACAGGACCGTCACGATCTTGCGCTCCTCGCCGGCCGCGTCGGCGACGAGGCGCGCCCCGCAGGACATGCAGAACCTGGCGGTGTCGGGGTTCTGCGTGCCGCACCTGGAGCAGGTGATCACGGCGCCAGTCTAGGTACGGGCCGGGCGGCCATCGGATCGTCCCGTCGCGTCGAGCGGTTCGCGCGTCACGTGCGCAACGCCCGGTGCACGCGGATGTCGCCGCTCACCGACGACAAGCGCAGCTCGGCCGCGGTCCCGTCCGCCTCCTCGGCGGCGTCGAGCTCGCTGGCGGCCTCACCGCTCAACGACGACAGGTCGAGCCATACGCGCGCTCCTCGCGCGACCCCGACCGAGACGTCGCCCGACATCGTCCTGGCGTGTACGGAACCCGCTCCGGCCTCGCCGATCCGAACGTCGCCCGAGGCGCTGTTCGTGTTCACCGAACCGCCCACCGCGCCGACGGAGATGTCGCCGGACGCCGTGCTCGCCGTCGCGGCGCCCCCCACCGATGCCACCCGCACCTCGCCCGAGGCGCTGTGGACCGACAGGTCGCCGTCGACCCGGTCGCCGGACACGTCGCCCGAGGCGACCTTGATCCCGACGTCGCCGCCGACGTGATCGAACGTGACCTCTCCGGAGCCCGATCGGAACGCGATCGAGCCCGCGAGCCCATGGACGGATAGGTCCGCCGACCCCGTCTTGACATCCACTCCCGAACCCTCGGGCGCGTGCACGCGCACGCGGAGCTCGGGCCCGGATCCGAACAGCCTCCGGTTCCGCTGTTCGATCCTGATCAGCGCGCGGCCTCCCGGTCGCTCGACCCGCTCCACGATGACGTCGTCGGGGCCACGCTCGCCGCTGATCTCGACCGAGGTGTCGTCGCGCGTCTCGCAGCGCACCTCCACCGATCCGGACGAGACGCCGATCCGCAGGTCGACGCCCTCCGGCGTCGGGAACACCGTGTCCATCGCTCGCTCCTTCCGTCGTCGCTCAGCCTTGCGCGAAACCCGTCACCCGGCCGCCCGCCCGCCGGGCCCGCCCGCGGCTACGGCCGCGATCGAGCTCGTTGCTCACCGCACGCACGAGCCAGGCGTTGGTCGAGAGCCCGTCGGCGTCCGCCGCCGCCTCGACGGCCGCCTTCGCCGCCTCGGGCATCCGCAGCGTCAGGCGAGCCGTGCCCGATCCGTCGTCCGGCGCCGGCGCCTCCGGAACCTCCTGGGCCACGTAGATGAGCCGGGCCTCGCGTCCCGCGAGCCGCACATCGACGTGCCCGTCCGGGAGCTGATCCGATAGCTCGAGCGCCGCCTGGCTCAATACGTCGAGGAGGCGGAGCGTCAGCGGCGATCCGAGCCCCCGCGAGATCCGCTCGGCAGCGGCCTGCGAGGCCTCGTCGGAGCCGGCCAGGACCTCCAGATCCGAGCGGATCGCCTCGGTGTGGGTGGTCAGCTCCATGGGCCGGCCTCGTGCCTGGGGGCCGGACGCCTCGGCGTGGACGACGTGCGCCCGGCGCCGGCCTCGCGCCGGGCCTCCCGGAGCAGGTCCTCCAGCCGCGCCCGTCCCAGCTCGTTCCTCACGTCAGGTCCCATCCCGTCCTCCCGCTCGGTGCCCGGCCGCCACCGCGCCGCCGGTGATGACGTCATATTGACGTCTCTCGTGACGTCTGTCAACTTGCGGACCGGCGGCTCGACCCGGGAACCCGTTGGGATCCGATGCGACGGGCGATACCATCGGCGACCGGAGGACGTTCTCCGTTCTGGACGGCGGGTCGAGCACCGGGCTACGCTGCGAGACGGAACTAGCCGGAAAGACCTAGTCCCTTCGGGGAAACAAGGTCTGGTCCATACGGGGGAAGCGTGATATCCCCCTATCGGGGACAATCGGCCTCCAACAGGGTGACCCCCCGCGGGTCAGACGGCATCGGGTTCGACCGGGAGATAAGGGGCGCGATGGAACGGCTGGGGGTCGACCGGCTCTCGCAACTGTCAGGTCCGTCCGTGACGTCCGATCCCGCCGTCGGCTTCACCGGTGGGACGGTGGACCCGACCGTCCTGTCCGAGGTCGTCTCCGTCGGAGCCGTCCGTACGGGGGGGCCGACCGGCCTCCTGGCGGCGCGGTGGTGGCAGCTCGCGCTGAAGCGGACCATGGACCTGATCGGCGCGGCCGCCATGCTGCTCCTGCTGTCCCCGATCCTGATCGTCGCCGCGGCGGCGGTCGCGCTGACGTCCCGTGGGCCGGTCCTGTACCGCCAGCTCCGAGTGGGGCGCCACGGGGAGCCGTTCACCATGCTCAAGTTCCGATCGATGTACGACCGGGCCCACGAGGAGCGTGACCTGGACCTGAACGAGGCCGCCGGCCCCGTGTTCAAGATCCGGGACGACCCGCGGGTGACGGCCGTCGGCCGGGTCCTCAGACGGCTCAGCATCGATGAGCTTCCCCAGCTGCTGAACGTCGTCATGGGCGAGATGAGCCTCGTGGGCCCGCGACCCGCGCTCCCGGAGGAGTGCGCCCACTACACCGAGCGCGAGATGGGGCGCCTGCTCGTCAAGCCCGGCTTGACGTGCCGCTGGCAGGTGAGCGGCCGGTCGGACGTCACGTTCGATCGATGGGTCGACATGGACCTCGAATACATCGAGACCTGGTCGCTCCGTCAGGATCTCGTGCTGATGCTCAAGACGGTTCCCGCCGTGATCACGGGACGCGGCGCGTACTGACGCGCCGGGTGCTGGAACCGTCCTCGCTCGTGCCCTAGCGTGTTGCTCGCCGTCTCGTCCGCGCGGCCCCGCGGAGGACGTGCATGGCTCGAGGGAGCGGACCTCAGGCGCATCGCCTGCGCGCGCGCACGTCGATCGTGTGCTTCATCATGTACGGCCTGCTCGCGATCTCGTTCTGGGCGGCGGGTTCGCTCGCGTACTGGCGAGCCGGGAGCGGCGCCGAGCGTCTGCTGGGTCTGTTGTACCTGCCGTCCCTAGCGCTTCCCGTCGTCGGGCGCGGCAGCCTGGCGGGTCTGCCCGTCGAGAGCGCGCTGTGGTGGTGGTGGTTCGCGGCGCAGGCGCTGGTGGCCGGGATCGCGATCTGTCTGTATCCCTACGACAGAGCCCCCGCGCGCCGGGTCGTGGCGCCTGCCCGCGGTCGGTCGCGTCTGCCCGTCTCGGTCCCCTGAGTGGCGAAGGCCGCTGTCTCGCCCGCGTCAGTTCGGCGGTGCGAGCCGGCGCTTTAGGCCCTCGACGTCCAGGTCCGGGACCGGGACCGCGGATCCATCCCCCGGAGCGTCTCCAGCACGATCCGCGACACCGCCCAGTTCCGGTACCACTTGCAGGTCGGCCGGACCGCGTACCAGGGCGCGGCATCCGTCGAGCACGCGCGACCGCGTCCTCGTACGCGGCCAGGTACTCCGGCCACCTCGCTCGTGTCCGCAGGTCGCCCTCCCGGAACTTCCAGCGCTTCAGCGGCCTGTCCAGCCGGCGTCCAGCAGCCGCTCGCGCTGCTCGTCGGGGAGACGCCAGGAAGAACTTCATGACCCTGGTGCCGCGCTCCACGACCTGCTCCTCGAACTGCCGGATCTCCGCGTACCGCCTGGACCAGACCGCGTCGGGCACCAGGCGCTCGACCCTGACGACCAGCACGTCCTCGTAGTGCGACCGGTCGAAGACCATGATGCGGCCCGGCTCCGGCAGGCGCCTGCGGATCCGCCACAGGTAGTGGTGCCGGAGCTCCCGTTCGGTCGGCTGCTTGAACGAAGTGACGTCGATCCCGACCGGGTTCAGCCCCTGGAACACGTGCTCGATGGTCCCGCCCTTGCCGCTGGTGTCCATGCCCTGGAGCACGATCAGCAGGGACCGCTCGCCCTCCACCCACAGGCGCTCCTGAAGCTCGGCGAGCTCTGCGACGGTGTCGGGGACCTCCGCGCGGGCGCGGTCCCCGTCGTCGACCCCCGGCGTCGCCCTCGCGTCGAACGACGACAGCAGGAACGACGCACCCGGCTCCACGCGGTGCAGGTCGCCGATGGACCTGCCGTCCGCGCTCTCTCCCCGCCGAGCTCGCGCCATCGACCGGTGACGCCAGCAGCGGGCGCCGCCCTCCATCCTGCGGGGCCCGGGTAGGGTGTTCGGCGATGCGCAGCCGCGTCGGCATCGTCGACGCTCGTGACCGCCGCCGCGGTCGTCATGCCCTCGTCCGCCTCGGCGGCCGTGACCTGGGGCCGCAGCGGAAGTCGCGCCGTGGTCCCAAGTAGTCGGGCGGGTCGCTCGCGCTCACCGGCGGACGCTCCACGCGCTCTACACGACCGACCGTGTCGGCGGCGCCTTCGCGACCGACCGCGGACCGCACATGGGCCTGTACCTCGTCTCCAGCCAGGACCGGGGGCTCTCCTGG
Organism: Actinomycetota bacterium; assembly: GCA_046330185.1. Lineage (GTDB taxonomy): Bacteria > Actinomycetota > UBA4738 > UBA4738 > HRBIN12 > DATBLY01. The sequence goes on along the minus strand of JAXLTF010000004.1, from coordinate 162,843 downwards.
TCCGCCCCGACCCGCATCAGCCAGCCCGAGAAGCACGCCGACCGGGGTGCGCTCGCGGCGAGCGGAGACCGCCTCTACGCGGCCTGGGTCACTCAGCGGAGCTACGAGCGCTTCGACCCGGCCGCGCCCCGGGTCCTGTACTCATGCCAACGCCAACGCCGGAGGTCCGAACGCGTGGGGGCCGCGATCCGCCTGGATAAGCAGAAGGGCCGCGTGATCGCGCCCGCCGTGTCCGCCTCCGGGACCGTGTCTTCGTCGCGTGGACCGACTCGGTCTCCGGCGACGTCCGTCTCGCCTTCAGCGACGACGCCGGCAGATCGTGGACGCGGAAGGTGGTCGGCAAGGCGAAGGGCGCCGACCCGGGCGGCGAGGGCCGCCTGGCCTGCCACGGCCGTGGCCGCGGCCGGGTCGGCGGTCGGGGTCGCGTGGATATCGAGCCCGTCCGGGGCCGTCAAGGCGCGGCTGTCCACCAACCGCGGAGCGGCGTGGCGCCCGGCGGTCGGCCTGGCCGGCAGCGGCGTCCGCGCGAACGGGGCTCGCCCTCGTCGCCGGGGCCGGTGGGACGCTCGCCTTCGCCTGGACGACGGGGCCGGGCGTGCGGGGCTCGGACCTGGTCGAGGGGGCGCTGGGCGGCGACCCGGGCTCGCGTCCTTCACGGGAGGACCTACCGCGGCGGCTACGACGCCGAGGTCGCGACCACCCCGTCGGGGCGCGTGGGCGTCGCCTGGAGCGGGTGCCGCGCCCCGGCTGCGACCCGGACTCGACGCTCGGCCGCGTCGACCCGCCTGGAGCGGCTCGCTCGACGGCGGCATGACGTGGCGCGCCCCGCAGCTCGTGCGGGGCGCCCGGCAGCGGGACCAACGGATTGCGACGGGGCATCGGCGCTGTGGTTGGACGCCGACACCCGGGTCGTCCTGTACGACGGATGGGCGCCCGGGTTCACCACGTACCGCCTGGTCGCGCGCGTCGGCAGCGGTTCCCCGTAGCCGGTAGGCTTGGCTCTCCAGCCGGCGGCGGTCGGATGCCGATAGCTTCCGGGCAACCCGAACGGCCCTGCGGTCGTTCCTCCAGGTAACGAACGTCCGCCGTTGAAGGGATAGGTGTGGGCACCAGGGGAACCGACCTCCGGACGCTCGAGCGCGACTACGCGGCGCTCGACGACCGGATGCTGGTGCTCGACTTCCAGGCGGGCCACCCCGAGGCGTTCGTCGAGATCCATCACCGGTACGGTCCGCCTGCCCGCCGGGTCTGCGGCCGCTGGCTCGCGCAACGCTCAGGACGCGGACGAGGCGTTCCAGGAGTCGACGATCCGCGTCTACCAGGGGCTGCACCGGTTCAACGGCACCTACGCCCTCCGGCCCTGATCGCCCGGACCGCCACGAACGTCTCGACCGACGCGCTGCGCGCGCATGACTGCCGCCCCGAGCCTCGACGACACCGAGATCGAGGAGCACGACCATCCCGACGCGGACGACGGGCCGGAGGCCGCGTACGAGCGGGCCGATCGAGCGGGACCTGGTCATCTCGGTGCTCGAGGAGCTGCCCGAGACCCACCGCACCGCCTCGAGGCGCTGCGCGAGCCTCGAGGGCCGGTCGCACAGGGAGATCGGCCACGCGATGGCATCTCGCCTTCGCAGGCGAAGGCATCGATCCACCGCGCGAAGGGCAGCTTCCGCCGCGGATGGCTGCGCGCCGTGACCGATCGCGGCGGCCTGGCCGGATCGCGATGCTCCCAGCGATCGTGACGGTCAAGGCCTCGACGGGCTGCGCAAGGGCACATCGAGCGGCTCGCCGGGCACGCCGGCCAGGTCGTTCAGGCGGCGACGCCCGACGTCGTGACGTCCGCGGCCGCGTCGCCCACGGTGACGACGGCGGTCACCAGCGTCGGCGAGCGCGTGGTCGCGACCGGGATGGCCGTGCTGATCGCCGGCAGCGTCACGGTCGGCGCCACCCAGCTCGCGAAGCACGATGACCCGAAGAAGGACGCGAGGGTCGTCGCGGCCGGCCCCGAGCGTCGCGCCCGAGCCCGTGGTCACGGCGCCCGTCGTCGCGCCCCGCGAGGAGCGGCCGAAGCGGGATCTCCCGGTCGAGGAGCCTCCTCCGGTGGACCAGGAGACGACGACGCCTCCCTCCGAGGAGCCGCTCCCAACCGAGACACCGTCCTCCACACGACGGAGACGCCGTCCACGACGCCGTCCCAGGAGTTCCCCCCGCCCTCCCCACCTCCCGCGCCCGCATGGACCTACGGGTTCGTCTCCCCGACGGACTCGGTCGAGAGCTGCGGGTGCGACGCCACGTCGATCAGCGCCGCGTCCAGATCCAGTCGGTCGAGGCGGCGGGTTCACCTTCTCGAAGCAGCATCCGCGGCGCCGCCCTCGACGCGAGCGGGGACGCGGCGTGGGCCTACTCGATCTCCCAGTGGGGCGACGTCTCGGGCCCGGACGGTCGACCGGGTACCGGTTCCGCTGACGTCGGCCGTCGGCACGTTCCTCTACTACGGGAGCGGGAACCCTGGCCGAGGTGGTCGCGAGCGACGACGGCTCGACCACCTATCGCTTCGAGGGCACGTTCGAGCTGCTCACGCCCCAGGTGGCGGCCCCGGGCCTGCCCACGCGCGCGGCCTGGCCTCGGCAACCCTCGGCGTCTGCGCAGCAGGACGGGACGACCACACGGGGTCCTTCGCGCTGAGCATCGCCGGAGCGCCTGCCCTGGTCGCCTCGACGGACCCGGTCCACCTGGTCGGGTTCTGGGCCGGGTTGGGCGCAACTTTCCCCGGATCCCGTCGTTATCGATGGTAGTGGTTGGCGGTCGGCCGCGACGGTCGATAAGGAGGCGGGCCGCCAGCGGATCCGACCGCGTGGATGGGAGGTCGACCCCTGTTGACCGCCCCGTGTCTGGGGCTTAGCATCGGGCGACTCCCCCGCAGGGTGCCCAGCTAGGCCCTGCGCGTAAAGCACTTGGGCAGTCGGCTACAGAAAGGAGCACGGCATGAGTCTCCTCCGCGAAGGGGGACGCCGGACCAGGGCCTCGCGGGAAGCCGCATCACGGCGCTCGGCGTATCGGCCTTCCAGGTCCTGGCGATCGTGACGGGGGCGCCGCCCTCGCGGTCACGGGCTGCACGTACAACCCCGCCACCCAGACGATCAACATCACGATCGATCCGGCCGTCGGCGGGCGTGGCGGTCGAGTCGGCCGCGGCGAACCTCGACGCCGAGTCGCCGGCCGGGGCGATCCTGTTCGACAACAACGGCGCCGGGTTCGAGAACGGCGCCTTCCACGCAGTGCGGCAGCGCCTCCAACACGAACACGACCTCGATCGTGGTGCTCGGCTCGCCGAGCGCCGACGAGACCTTCTCCATCGACAACCTGAGCGCCGACGAGTTCAACACCGCGATCACATGGGCGGTGGACCTCGGGTCGAACACCGTCGGCGGCCTGGACCCTTCCCTCATCTACGGCAGCGACAACACCGACGACGAGGTGACGGTCACCGACTCGACGTTCGAGCTCAACGGAGCCGGCGGCCCGCTGCTCGGCGCCGAGCTCACCGAGGTCTTCGGTAACGACGGCGACGACGTGATCGACGGCTCGGCGCTCGTGAACAACTACCTGTGGGGCATCGGCGGCGACGACGACGACTGGGTCGCCGGCGGCGCGCAGGCGCCGCTTCCGATCGCCATCCTCCCTGAGCTGCTGACCGGCGACGCCGGCTACGACACGATCAGCTACGGGACCCGCACCACCTCGACCGTGATCAACAACGCCCTCGGCGTCGCGGGTCACGACGCGAACGGTGACTGCGACGTGGCCGACCCGGGCGACGAGCAGGACGTCATCGTGGGCTTCGAGGTGCTCGAGACCGGCTCGGGCAACGACTGCATCGTGGGCGACGCCGGCGTGGACGAGACCTACGTCCCTGGCGACGGTGACGACGACATCACCGGCAACGCGGCCGACGACGACGTGCTCGACTGGTCGACCTCATCGGCCGGCATGACGATCGACCCGGACGCGGGCACCGCCACGGGCCAGGGCAACGACACGTTCACCGACGTCTACGGCTACGTGGGCTCGCCCGCTGACGACACCCTCGTCTGGGACGGCACCACCTGGCTGTTCGTCGGCGGTGACGGCACCGACCTCGTCGACGCCAGCGCCTCCACGGGCGGCGTGGTCATCGACCTCGACGACCTCGACGGCATGCCCGACACCGGCGTGGGCGCTCCGCCCGACAGCACCGAGAACGTCAAGGGTGGCTCGGGCAACGACGCCTTGGGCGGCAACGACCTGAACAACCGGATCGAGGGCGGCGACGGCGACGACCAGCTGTTCGGTCAGGCGGGCAACGACTTCCTGATCGGCAGCGCCGGCAACGACCTGTACTCGGGTGGTCTCGGGGCCGACAAGGTCAGCTTCAAGAACTCGCCCAACGGGATCGAGGCCGACATGCTGCTCGGCTTCGCCAACGGTGAGGGCTCGGACTCGCTGGCCTTCGACGTCGAGATCCTGGTCGGGTCGCAGTTCAAGGACACCTTCACCGGTGGCGGCGGCACCGTGACGACGAACTTCCGGTTCATCGGCAACGGTGGCAACGACACCCTGACCGGGTCCGGCTCCAACGACACCCTCAAGGGCGGCGGCGGCAAGGACGTCCTGCGTGGCGTCGGCGGCGACGACACCCTGCTCGGTGCGGCCGGCAACGACCGCATCTTCGGCGGCGCCGGCACCGACATCGGCAAGGGTGGCAAGGGCAAGGACCAGTGCTCGGGCATCGAGATCAAGTCGAGCTGCGGCACGAAGGCACACCCCGCCAAGGGGATGCCGCACCGCGCCGTGGCGGCGAAGCTGGCTCGCCTCGGCTAGCCCGCTCCGACTCTGAAGGCACCACACAGGACCGGCCCCTCCGGGGGCCGGTCCTGTTCGTTGGACCCGCCCCCGGAACGGCGCAACCTTTCCCCGATCCGGTCGTTATCGATGGGTAGTGGATGGGAGGTCGACCCTCGTTGACCGCCCCGTGTCTGGGGCTTAGCATCGGGCGACTTCCCCGCAGGGTGCCTAGCTAGGCCCTGCGCGGAAGCACTTGGGCAGTCGGCTACAGAAAGGAGCACGGCATGAGTCTCCTCCGCGAAGGGGGACGCCGGACCAGGGCCTCGCGGGTGCTGATCACGGCGCTCGCGATCGGGGCCTTCCAGGTCCTGGCGATCGTGACGGGGGGCGCCGCCCTCGCGGTCACGGGCTGCACGTACAACCCCGCCACCCAGACGATCAACATCACGATCGATCCGGGTCAGTCGGCGGGCGTGGCGGTCGAGTCGGCCGCGGCGAACCTCGACGCCGAGTCGCCGGCCGGGGCGATCCTGTTCGACAACAACGGCGCCGGGTTCGAGAACGGCGCGCTCTCCACGCAGTGCGGCAGCGCCTCCAACACGAACACGACCTCGATCGTGGTGCTCGGCTCGCCGAGCGCGAACGAGACCTTCTACATCGACAACAACAGCGGCGACGAGTTCAACACCGCGATCACGTGGGCGGTCGACCTCGGGTCGAACACCGTCGGCGGCTGGGACCTCTTCGAGATCGTCGGCAGCGACAACACCGACGACGCCGTGACGGTCACCGACTCGACGTTCGAGCTCAACGGAGCCGGCGGTCCGCTGCTCGGCGCCGAGCTCACCGAGGTCTTCGGCAACGACGGCGACGACGTGATCGACGGCTCCGCGCTGGTTAACAACTTCCTGTGGGCCTTCGGCGGCGACGACGACGACTGGATCGCCGGCGGCGCCCAGGCGGTCCTTCCCCCGGCCCTCACCCAGGAACTCCTCCAGGGCGACGCCGGCTACGACACGCTCAGCTACGGCACCCGCACCACCTCGACCGTGATCAACAACGCCCTGGGCGTCGCGGGTCACGACGCGAACGGTGACTGCGACGTGGCGGACGCGGGCGACGAGCAGGACGTCATCCTCACCTTCGAGGTGCTGGAGACCGGCTCGGGCAACGACTGCATCGTCGGCCTGGGCGGCGTGGACGAGACCTACGTCCCTGGCGACGGTGACGACGACGTCACCGGCAACGCGGCCGACGACGACGTGCTCGACTGGTCGACCTCATCGGCCGGCATGACGATCGACCCGGCCGCGGGCACCGCGACGGGCCAGGGCAACGACACGTTCACCGACGTCTACGGCTACGTGGGCTCGCCCGCTGACGACACCCTCGTCTGGGACGGCAGCACCTGGCTGTTCGTCGGCGGCGACGGCACCGACAAGGTCGACGCCTCCGCCTCCACGGGCGGCGTGGTCATCGACCTCGACGACCTCGACGGCATGCCCGACACCGGCGTGGGCGCTCCGCCCGACAGCACCGAGAACGTCAAGGGTGGCTCGGGCAACGACGCCTTGGGCGGCAACGACCTGAACAACCGGACATCGAGGGCGGCGACGGCGACGACCAGCTGTTCGGTCAGGCGGGCAACGACTTCCCGACCGGCAGCGCCGGCAACGACCTGTACTCGGGTGGTCTCGGGGCCGACAAGGTCAGCTTCAAGAACTCGCCCAACGGAAATCGAGGCCGACATGCTGCTCGGCTTCGCCAACGGTGAGGGCTCGACCTCGCTGGCCTTCGACGCGAGATCCTGGTCGGGTCGCAGTTCAAGGACACCTTCACCGGTGGCGGCGGCACCGTGACGACGAACTTCCGGTTCATCGGCAACGGTGGCAACGACACCCTGACCGGGTCCGGCTCCAACGACACCCTCAAGGGCGGCGGCGGCAAGGACGTCCTGCGTGGCGTCGGCGGCGACGACACCCTGCTCGGTGCGGCCGGCAACGACCGCATCTTCGGCGGCGCCGGCACCGACATCGGCAAGGTGGCAAGGGCAAGGACCAGTGCTCGGGCATCGAGATCAAGTCGAGCTGCGGCACGAAGGCACACCCCGCCAAGGGCGCCGCACCGCGCCGTGGCGGCGAAGCTGCCTGCCTGGCTGGCTCCGCTCCGGACTCGAAGCAGGCCCACACAGGGACCCGGCCCTCCGGCCGGTCCTGCTTCCTCCCGCCGGCTCGTGGCTGCTGCGCGATCGACCGAAGATCCCGACAAAGGGAACCGAGCGCGCGCAGTCGGACGTCTACACACATCGACCCCGTTCGGGGCTGTGGTCGCGTGCGGGCGATTGCCCGAGTGGGTCCGCTGGTCTAGGGTCGGGCCGCAGTGGCCGGGAGGACGAGACGGGAGGAGTGACCATGCTGGGTCAGCAGCGTTCGGGTCGACGGTTCGGCGGGAGACGGTGGCGATGGGGCGTGGTCGTCCCGGCATCGCTGAGCCTGGTGGTGTTCTGGCTGGCCGCCCCCGCGCAGGCGGCTTCGTGCAACGTCACCGGGGGGAACACCCTGAACGTCGATATCGCCTCGGGTGAGTCCTTGACGATTTCGGTCGACAACGACGATGACATCATCGTGAACGGCGGCGGGCTCTCCAACGATGACTGCGGTGCCGACGGCGCCAGCGACACGGGAAGCATCACCACCGTCGACATCGATGGAGACACGGGCAACGAGTCGTTGACGATCAGCCAGGCAGGTGGCGAGGGCCGTTCCTGGCCACGAACGACTTCGTCATCGATCTGGGCGCGGGGAACGACTCGCTGATCGACGATCAGCGGATCGAGCGCCGTCGACACCGTGTCGTTCGCGGCGACCATCTCGATGAACGGCGCATCCGGGGCCGCCGACGTGGTCCAGGCGAACATCGAGTCCTTCACCGCGAACGGGCCAGCAACGACGTCTTCAACGAGTACCCGGACTCACGTTGAACGGCGCCGACGGCGACGACAGCCTCACCGGTGGCAACGGCAACGACACGCTGAACCCGGGAGCTGGCAACGACGTCGTGAACGGCGGCTCCGGCGTGGACTCCGTGTCCTACGCGAGCGGGAGCGCCAGTCACGGTGAGCCTCGCCACGACGACTGCGCAGAACACCATCGGGGCCGGGACCGACACGATCTCCAACACCGAGGGCGTGACGGGGAGCGCCGAACGACACGCTGACCGGGTCGACCGCGGCCAACGCCATCGCGGGCGGTGGCGGAGACGACGCGATCAACGGCGGGGACGGCGATTGACTCCCCCTCAACGGTGACGCGGGGAACGACACGCTCGGTGGAGGTCTGGCAACGATGCCGTCAACGGGAGCGACGGCACGGACACGATCACCTTCGCCGGCACCCTGTCCGGCGTCACGGTGAACCTGGCCACCACCACGGCGCAGACGACCGGAGAGGGGACCGACACGGTCACGAACATCGAGAACGCGACCGGGGGCTCTGGGAGCGACTTCCCTCACCGGCAGCGCCGCCGCCAACGTCCTGGACGGGGATCGGGGAACGACACGCTGGACGGGGGCGACGGGAACGACACCCTGCGGGGCTCCGACGGCAACGACACCCTCCGCAGCAGCCTGGGAGACGACTCGTTCGACGGCGGGACCGGCAAGGACGTGATCGAGTTCGGCCTCGCCACGTCCGGCGTCACCGTGAACCTGGGCAGCACGTCGGCCCAGAGCACCGGACAGGGCAACGACACCCTGGCCAACCTGGAGAACGCGAACCTGTCGTCGTCGACGACGACGATCACGGGCCTTCGAGCGTCCGCAACGTCCTGAAGGGCGGGTGGGCAACGACGACCTGCAGGCAGGACGGGAACGACGACCTGCAGGGCGGCGACGGCGCAGACGACCTGAACGGCGGCGACGGCAACGACGACCTCAAGGGTGGAACCGGCAACGACCAAGGGCGGAGGCGGGGGCCGACACCTTCGTCGGTGGCGCCGGCAACGACAAGGGAGACTCCGGCGCGGCCAACGACACGGCTCAAGGGCGGCGACGAAGCGACAACCGGAAGGGCGCTGGGACGGAAGGACGTCGTCAAGGGCGGCGACGCCAACGACACCCTGAGCGGGGGAACGGCAACGACAAGCTCAACGGCGGTCCGGGGAAGGACACCTGCAACGGTGGTCCCGGGAACGACACCGAGACCAACTGCGAGAACTGATCACGCGTCCATCGCGACGCCCGGATGCCCGGTGGGGGTCCCTCTTCGAAGAGGGGCCCCCGCCCGCGTTCCGGACCGGACAACCCTGGGCCCGCCGCCTCGTTGTCCTAGGTGAGGGCTAGATCCGGCCGCCCACGAGGCCGCTCGGATCGGAGCGTGCCGTCCGGAAGGGCCGGCCCGACACGGGAGGGATCATGCAGCGACCCGGGGTCCGACGAACCGGAACGACGCTGCGCCGCAGGCTCGTCGTCGGCGCGGTCGCGGTCCTGCTCGCGCTCTTCCTGCCGGCCGGCCCGGCGTCCGCGTCGGGCGATTGCGTGTTCGCCGGCTCCACGGTCACGATCACGATGTCGACGACGAGCGAGACCCTCTCGGTCGGCGGGGGCGGGGCGGTCCTGTACTCGGGCGCGCCGAACTGCGACGCGGCCGACGTCACGAACACCACCCAGATCAACGTCACCGGAACGAACGGCAGCGACACGCTGGCGATCGGCCTGGCGAACCCGTTCCAGAACGGCGGGACGGACATCGGGATCTCGGTGAACCTGCAGGGCGGCACCGACGAGCTCGTGACCCAGGGCGCGGCGGCGGCGGACTTCGTCACCTTCGGGTCCACGGGGATCAACATCGACAACGACGCGACGCAGAGCGTGATCCCGGCCAACGTGGAGGACTTCAGCGCGAACGGGGCCGGCGCGAACGACGTGATCTCGGCGGCCGGCGGCAACGGGACCGGCAGCGCGTTCGCGACACGGGTGGTGCTGAACGGGAACGCCGGCGACGACTCGCTCACCGGAGGCGCCGCGAACGACGGGCTGAACGCGGGCGACGGGTCAGGCGTGGGCAACGACACGCTGAACGGCGGCGCGGGCGTCGACATGGCGAACTACGCGAACGCCCCGGCGGGTGTCTCGGTCAACCTCTCGACGACCAGCGCCCAGAACACCGTCACCGCGGGCTCGGACGCCCTCTCCCAGATCGAGAACCTCACGGGCACCGGCGGCAACGACACGCTGACCGGGGACGGCAACGACAACCTGATCGTGGGCGGAGACGGCAACGACGCGATGGCCGGTGGCTCGGGCACCGACACCGTCAGCTACGCGGGGACGGCCGGAGCGGTGACCGTGAGCCTGGCGACGGCCTCCGGACAGAGCACCGGGGGCTCCGGGACCGACACCATCTCGGGGTTCGAGAACCTCACGGGCGGCGACGGCAACGACACCCTCACGGGTGACTCCGGCACGAACTCGGTCCAGGGCGGGCCGGGCAACGACGTCATCAACTGCGGCGGGGGTACCGACGTCGTCAGCTTCGCCTCGTCGACCTCGGCGGTCACGGTGAACCTGGCGACGACGGGGGCGCAGAGCACGGGCGCCGGGAGCGACACGATCACGCAGTGCGAGGGGATCCTCGGCGGGAGCGGCAACGACACCCTCATGGGCGACGGCGGAAGCAACACGCTGAACGGCGGCGGAGGGACCGACACCGCGAGCTACGCGGGCGCCGCCTCCGGCGTGACGGTCGATCTCTCGATCACGGGGAGCCAGGCGACCGGCGGGGCCGGCTCCGACACGCTCACCGGCGTCGAGAACCTGACGGGATCGCCGTTCGCGGACGTGCTCGGCGGAGATGCCAACGTCAACACGCTGACCGGCGGGGACGGGGACGACGTCTTGGACGGGAAGGCGGGTAACGACGCCATCGGCGGCGGGAACGGGAGCGACACGGCCTCGTTCGCGAGCGCCGCCTCCGCCGTCACGGCGAGCCTGGCCACCAACACGGCGGCCGGGGGCTCGGGGAGCGACGGCCTCACCTCCGTGGAGAACCTCCGCGGTTCCGGCTGGAACGACACGCTCACGGGCAGCTCTGGCAACAACGTGCTCGAGGGCGGCGCCGGCAACGACCTGATCGACGGCGGCTCCGGGAGCGACACCGTCTCCTACGCGAACGCGGGATCGGGCGTGACGGTGGACCTCACCCTGTCCGGTCCCCAGAGCACCGGCGGCGCCGGGGTCGACACGATCGCGAACATCGAGGACGTGACGGGCTCTGCTTCGAGCGACATGTTGCGGGGCAACGGTTCCGCGAACACGATTTCGGGCGGTGAGGGCAACGACACCATCGCTGGCCGCGATGGGAGCGACACGCTCTCCGGCGGCGGGGGCAACGACACCCTCGACTACTCGGACGCCGGCGGGAGCGTTACCGTGAACCTGGCCGGCAACACGGTCGCGGGGGCCGACGGCGCCGACGCGATCTCGACCTTCGAGAACGTTACCGGCAGCGGCTCGGCCGACTCCCTGACCGGCGACGGCGGGAACAACACGCTGAGCGGCGGCGGCGGCAACGACAAGCTGAGCGGTGGTGACGGCAAGGACACCCTGCTGGGCGGCAACGGCAAGGACAACCTCAAGGGCGGCGACAAGGGGGACACCCTGAAGGGTGCCGCCGGCGACGACAAGATGCAGGGCGGCAACGGGAACGACCGGCTCGAGGGCGGAGACGGCAGGGACCGGCTCAGCGGAGCGAAGGGGCGGGACAACCTCGGGGGCGGGAACGGGAACGACCACCTGGACGGGGGCCCCGGTCACGACGTCCTGCGGGGCGGCGCCGGGAACGACACGTGTGATCCGACCCCGGGGAACGACGAGACGTCCAGCTGCTGATCGGCCCACCGAGCCCGGCGGACCGCCTCGGGCGGGTGGGCCCGAGGCCGCCCGGGAGGGCTGGACCTAGCCGGGCAGGACGACGATCGCGGAGGGCACCGGGCGCTCCGCGCCGTCGGACGGACGGTTCATCAGGTCGCCCTGGACCACGACCGTGCTCGAGCCGCCGCCGTCGAGGTTCGTGGCGTCGACCGCGCCCAGGGACCGCATGAGGTTCGCGAGCGCGAGCAGCGTCATCCCGCTGGAGTAGCCGGCCCGCCGGCCGTCGACGACCACCAGCAGCACCACCCCGTCGGCGGTGACCCCGACCGCGGTCCGTGGGTTCGGCCCGCAGATCGGTTGCGAGCAGCCCCCGATCGTCGTCTCCCCGTCCCGGAGCAGGACCGGCCCGCCGCCGACCAGGTCCCGGACGTCGTCGAACCCGACCGACCATGAGACGGTCAGCGTCTCGCCGACCGTGAGCGACGTCAGGAACGCCGCCTCGTCGGTGCCGGGCCGGGCGGCCAGGATCAGGCCGCCCTGCGCCCCGAGCGACCCCGTGAAGCAGCCCGCGGTCTCGACGACGTAGGAGGTCGTGGGGCCCGGCTTGCCGGCCCCCTGCAGGCGCGCCGCGCAGCTGAACGGCGGCGTGCGCTCCGCGGACCCCCCGCGGTCCGTGAACGCCGCCAGCTCACCCTGCGCGGGATCGCCGGAGTTCCAGCGCGCCACGGACCAGAGCTCGCCGGTGTCGTCCTCGGTCACGGTCGCCGAGGTCGAGGGCGACCCGATGGAGACCGTGCCGTCCGTGTGCAGCACGAACGCCCCGCCCATCTCTCGGGCGCTGCGCACGAGCTCGCCGTCCTCCACGAGCGGGTGGACCGCCACGCCGTTGCCCGGAAAAGCGAAGTCGCCGTTGATCGCGGCCAGCGCTCCGGCGCCCGCGGCGATCGTCGTCAGGCGGCGCTCGATCCCCAGCGCGCCCCCCGCGAGCACTCCCTCCACCCTCGCTCCCTGCGACGGGTCCACCGTGATCACGAAGGTCCGGCGGGGGATCCGCACGTCGACGATCGTGCGCAGCGTGACCCCGGGGGCGATCGTGCGCACCCGCGTGTGCGAGCCGGGCCGGCCCTCGGCCGCGGGAAGGGTCACGAGCAGGATCGCCAGCAGGATCGGGACGGCGGCGAGGCGCCGGGGACGCAACCTCATGGCGGCCCATCCTATCGGGGCCGCCCGGGCCGCCCGCCGTCAATATCGACATCGTTCGTTGACGGCCCCGAACCCCGTCCGTAGGGTCGGAGCGATGCCCCGATCCCTCCTCCGGCGGACGGTTTCGCTTGCCCTCATGACGTTCGTCCTCGCGATCGCGTGCCTGCCGCTGGCCGGGGCGTTCCCATCCCGGGCGGGTTCGATCGTCTTCCGCTCGATGCGGGACGGCCGCGCTCAGCTGTACGAGATGGCCGGGGACGGCTCGGGGCCGACGAACCTCTCCGGCAACCCGGGATGGTCGATGGATCCGGCCTGGTCGCCCGACGGGACGCGGATCGCCTACGCACGCGCCTTCAAGCCGGACGGCCGGACGGACCTGTTCGTGATGAACGAGGGCGGGTCCGGCGGCGGGCGGCTCACGCGGACGGCGCAATCGGAGCGCCATCCGACGTGGTCGCCGGACGGGACGCGGATCGCGTTCGTAGGCCGGATCTCGAACGACGGCCCGTTCCATCTGTTCGTGATGAACGCCGACGGCAGCGACCGCGAGCAGCTGACGAACGAGACGAGCGGCGGCGGCGTGACCGGCCCGGCCTGGTCGCCCGACGGGACGCGGATCGCGTTCGCGAGCGACCGCGACGGCGGGTTCCCCGAGATCTGGACGATCCGGCCCGACGGCAGCGGGCTGCGACGGTTGACGCAGAACCAGCAGGTGGACGCGAACCCCAGCTGGGCGCCGGACGGCGCTCGCCTGGTGATCGAACGCTGCTGCGACGACGGCAGCTCGGAGCTCTACCTCCTGCCGGCGGACGGGGGCGGCGCGTCGAACCTGACCGAGAGCCCGGACGACGAGCTGGATCCGGCGTGGTCGCCGGACGGCGCCCGGATCGCGTACGTAGGCTTCCCGGCCTCGGGTGGCAACCGCGACGTGTACGTGATGAACGCGGACGGCTCGTCCCGCGAGCTGCTCACGACCGAGCCGGCGTCGGACCTGTCGCCCGACTGGCAGCCGGTGCCGGTCTGCACGATCGTGGGCACGGCCGGTCCGGACGCGCTCGTAGGGACGTCGGGGCCGGACGTGATCTGCGGGCGCGGGGGCGACGACGCCCTGGACGGCGGCGGCGGGGACGACCTGGTGATCGGGGGCCCGGGCAACGACTCGCTGCTCGGCGGCGACGGCCGGGACCAGCTCCGCGGAGAGAACGGCACGGATGCGCTATCGGGGGCGCCGGCTACGACGCGCTGAACGGCGGCCCGGGGATCGAGCGTCTGCGACGTGGGACCCGACGGAAGCTACGCGATCCGCTGTCCCTGAGGCTGGTCCGCCCAGGGACCGCGCGCCGGCCCGCTCAGTCCGCGACGATCTCGATGCGCTCTACGGTCACGTCCTCGCGCGGTCGGTCCTGCGGCCCGGTGGACACCTTGGAGATCCGCTCGACCACGTCGTAGCCGTCGGTGACCTCGCCGAAGATCGTGTGGCGGCCGTCCAGCCACGGCGTGGGGGCGACCGTGACGAAGAACTGCGAGCCGTTCGTGTTCGGCCCGGCGTTCGCCATCGCCAGCAGGCCGGCCTTGTCGAAGCGCGGGCCGTCGCCCGGCGTCTCGTCCTCGAACGTGTAGCCGGGCCCGCCGCGCCCGGTGCCCTCGGGGTCGCCGCCCTGGATCATGAAGCCGCCGATCACGCGATGGAACACCGTCCCGTCGTACAGCGGATCCGTCTTCGCGCTGCCGTCGCGCGGGTCGGTCCACTCGCGCCCGCCGGAGGCCAGGTCGACGAAGTTCGCGACCGTCTTGGGCGCGTGGTCGGGCATCAGGCGGACCGTGAACGATCCCTGGTTCGTGACGAACGTGGCGGTGGGCATGCGGGAGTCCTCGCTTCCGGGTCGGCGGAGCCACGAGTCTACCGACCGCGGGGCCGGGGGCCGGGTCCTTCGTCCGCTCCTCGAACGGCGGGACCCGGTGCATGCGTGCTTACGGGACGCCCACTTGCGCGAGAACGTCTCTCGCCCCATCCGGTTGCACTGCCCGGCGGCTCTCGGGACGGAAGTTCGCATCCCGGCACATCCCATGGCATCCACCAACGCGCTGCTCGATACGACCGATGCGGAGCGCTCGGGCCTCAGGCTGGAGCTGCCTTAGGCGGACCTAGCCCGCGAGGGCGGCGCGGGCGTTCGGGACCGTGTCGTCGGGCGAGACCTTGTACCAGGCCTCCTGGACGTTGCCGACCTCGTCGATCAGGAACGACGAGCGGACGATCCCCATGTAGGTCTTGCCGTAGCTCTTCTTCTCGGCCCACACCTCGTACGCCTCGGCGACCGAGTGGTCGGGGTCGGAGAGCAGCGGGAAGCCGAGGCCGTACTTCTGGTCGAACCTCGCCTGGGCCGAGGGCCGGTCGGGGCTGATCCCCAGCACGTCGACCCCGAGCGACGCGAGGTCCGCGCGCGCGTCGCGCACGGCGCAGGACTGGGTCGTGCAGCCGGGGGTGTCGGCCTTCGGATAGAAGTAGACGAGGACCTTGCGGCCCCGGTGCTCGGCGAGCGTCACGGTGCGGCCCTCCTGGTCGAGGAGCGAGAACCCCGGGGCCGGGTCGCCGGGCTTCAGCATGTCTCACCCTACCGGCGCCCGCCTCATCCGGCGAGGGCGTCGGTCACCGCCGCAGGCTCCGTCACCGGCAGCCGGCAGGCGAACCGCTCGCAGATGTAGGCGGCCGGGCGCCCGTCGACCAGCGTGCGGTCGCGCAGCAACGGGACGAGATGCCTCCGCCGTGGGATGGCCCGGCCGCGTCACCGCGAGCAGAGACGTTGGGCCGGTAGGCGTCCGTCACCGCCCGGACGAGCGCCCGGGTCTCGGGCTGCTTCGGGTCGCCGACGATCGCGACCTCCCGCCCCGGTCCCAGGTAGCGATCAGCGCGGACAGCGCGTAGCCGAGGGCCGTCGGTGCCCGGCCCAGGACGTCGCCGACGAGACGGAGCGCGCCCTCGGCAGCGTCCTCGTAGCGGCCGTCCCGGTGAGCCCGGTCAGCCGCAGCAGGACCTCGGCGGCCGCGGAGTTCCCGGACGGAGTGGCGTTGTCCGTACAGCTCTTCGGCCGGACCACGAGCGCTCCGCGTCGTCGGCCGTCTGGAAGAAGCCGCCCCGCTCGCGGTCGGCGAAGCGCTCCAGCAGCACGTCCGCGAGCGAGCGCGCCGCCTCGAACCACCGCGGCTCGAACGTCGTCTCGTACAGCGTCAGGAGCGCCGAAGCGAGCAGCGCGTGGTCGTCCGCGAACCCGGGCTTCCCGGCGGCGCCGTCGCGCCACGAGCGGAGCAGGCGTCCGTCGCCGTCGCGCATCCTCGTCCACACGAACGTCGCGCACGCCTCGGCCGCGTCGACGTACGCCGGCTCCTCCATCGCGCGCCCGGCCTCCGCGAACGCGGCGACGCCATCGCGTTCCAGGCGGTGAGGACCTTGTCGTCGGTCGCGGGCTCGACGCGCGATGCGCGAGCCTCGAACAGGATCCGGCGCGCCTCGACGAGCGCATCGTCCGCCGGGTCGGCGCCTTCGAGGAACCACAGGACGTTCGTCCCCTCCCAGTTCCCGCCCGCAGAGGCACCGAACGCCGCCGCTGTCTCGGCGCCCACGAGGCCGGTCAGCTCGTCCCACGACCAGACGTAGAACCGTCCCTCGACACCTTCCGAATCGGCATCCTGCGAGGACCAGAACCCGCCCTGCGGATGCCGGAGCTCCCGCATCAGGTAACCCAGCACGTCGCTCGCGACCGCGCGGTACGCGTCGCGCCCGGTCACCTGCCACGCGCGCACGTACAGCTGCGCCAGCTGGGCGTTGTCGTAGAGCATCTTCTCGAAGTGCGGGACGTGCCAGGTCGCGTCCGTCGAGTACCGCGCGAACCCGCCGCCGACCTGGTCGTGGATCCCGCCCCAGGCCATCCGGTCGAGCGTGGTGCCCAGCATCTCGAGCGCGCCCGGCCGTGTCCGCACGGCCCGCCGCAGGACGAAGCCGAGCGTCGTCGGCTGAGGGAACTTCGGCGCGCCGCCGAACCCGCCCCAGCGAGGATCGAAGGCTCCCCTCAACCGCTCGAACGCCTGCTCGGCGACCGCGTCATCGAGCGGCGCCCCGCTCGCGGCGAGGTCCGCGGTCCGACCGATCGCCTCGACGATCTTGGCCCCCTGCTCCATCAGCTCGGCGCGCCGGTCCCGCCACGCCGCGGCGATCCCGGCGAGGACCTGGCGGAACGCCGGCATCCCGTGACGAGGCTCGGGAGGGAAGTAGGTCCCCGCGAAGAAGGGCTCGCCCTCGGGCGTGAGGAAGACGGTCATCGGCCAGCCGCCCCCGCCCGTCATGGCCTGGACCGCGTCCATGTAGATGGCGTCGACGTCGGGTCGCTCCTCGCGGTCGACCTTGACCGGGACGAAGTCGGCGTTCATCTGCGCCGCCGTCGCCGCGTCCTCGAACGACTCCCGCTCCATCACGTGGCACCAGTGGCAGGCCGCGTAGCCCACGGAAAGCAGGATCGGCTTGTCCTCGGCCCGGGCCCGCGCGAACGCCTCGTCGCCCCAGGGGTGCCAGTCCACCGGGTTATGGGCGTGCTGCAGCAGGTACGGGCTGGTCTCGGTCGCCAGGCGGTTCGCGGGTCGGGGGCTCACCCGGCCAGTCTCTCGCTTCAGCCGGGGGTCCGTGCGTGCCGATGAGGGAGCCAGATCGATGGAAGCGGACATCAGGATCCTGGTCGTCGACGAGAGCCCCGGCATCGCCGAGGCGCTCCAGCTCGAGCTCCCCAGGCGGGTCCCGGTCTCCGTGCTCGGCCCCGTCCCGGACGCGCTGGCCGCGCTGGACGCGATGGACCGGGAGGTCGTGGACCTGGTGCTGGTCGACCTGGACCGCGCGGCCGATGACGGTCTGGAGACCGTGCGCCTGATCCGCGAGGGCAACGGCACGGCGCGGGTGCTGTGCGTGTCCGAGGCCCGTGCGCCGGAGGCCGCGGCCGGTGCCCTCGCGGCCGGGGCCGTCGGCGTGATCCGTCCGGACTCCGGCGGGACGGCGACGCTGTCGGCGCTGCGCCGAGCGCTCGCCGGCGAGCTGGTCCTGCCCGCGGTGCACCTCCCCAACCTGGTGGACCGCCTGCGGACGAGCCGCGAGCCGAGCGACGCCGAGCGTCTTTCCTCGCTGACCGGGCGCGAGCGCGAGATCCTGCGGTCGCTCGCCGACGGCGGCGCGACCGGCGAGATCGCGGTCGCGCTCGGGATCAGCCCGATGACGGTTCAGAGCCACGTCAAGAACATCCTGGCCAAGCTCGGGGTCCACTCGAAGGTCGAGGCGGTCACGCTCGCGTGGCGCACCGGTCTCGTCTCCGCTTCGCGGTCCGGGTGACCGGCGCGAGGTAGCCTTCCGCAGCGATGGGGGGGGACGCGGGCGGCGGGTCGGTGCAGCGGGTCGTCGTGGCGGACGCTCACCCGGCCATCCGCGGGGCCGTCCGTCTCTCCTGCGCCGCGGAGCCCGGCCTCGACGTGGTCGAAGAGGCCTCCACCGGGGACGAGCTCCTGGCGTCGTGTCGGCGCCTGCTCCCCGACGCGGTCGTCCTGGACGTGTCGCTGCCCGGGGCCGACGGGTTCGCCGTGATCCGCGAGATCCGGCAGGAGGGGCTGGCGCGGGCGATCGTGGTCCTCTCGGAGCGGGCCGACGGGTCGACGGTCCTCGAGGCCCTGCGCCTCGGCGTGGACGGCTACCTGGTCAAGTCCACGGGGTTGTCCGATGTCGGCCGTTCGGTGGCGAGGACGCTCGCGGGCGAGCGGGTCGTATCTCCCGAGCTCGAGCCCGTCACCGTCCAGGAGCTGGGTCGTCGCGTCCGGCAGGCGAGGGAGGGGACCGAGGTCCGCGCGACGCTCACGCCGCGCGAGCACGAGATCCTGATCCTGCTGAGCGAGGGGTCGACGATCCAGCAGGTCGCTCACCGGCTGGGCATCTCGCCGAAGACGGTGGAGACGCACGTCGCCAAGCTCTACCGCAAGCTCGACGTGCGCACGCGCGTCCAGGCCGTGGCGCGGGCCGCTTCCCTGGGGCTGATCGAGCTCGGCCGCGCTCCGAGCGGCTCCTGAACGGCGGTTCAAGCCGGGTCCCCCGATCCCCCTCAGTTCCTCGTACGCAGCCGCCGATACCAGCAGCAGAGGAGGTGGCTGCCGTCTCGGGCATCGGACCCGGAGCCGGGGGCGTCCGAGGATGACGAGACGGACCGTTCCCGATGGGGCGACCCCGCCGGCGCCGCGCCGGCGTCTCGGGGTCGTGGTCGTCGATCCGCTCCCCGTCGTTCGCGCGGGGCTCCGGCTCTTGATCGAGGACCGTCCCGATCTGGAGGTCCTCGACGAGTCGGGCACCGCCGAGGAGGGGCTCGAGGCCATCGGCCGGATCCGCCGCAGCCGCGTGATCGTCCTCGTCGGGCTGGGCCTCTCCGGCGAGCACGACTCCTATTGGCTGATCCGGACGCTCAGGCAGCGGTTCCCGACGCACGCGATCCTCGGCTGTGGCGCCAACGCGGACCCGACGGCGATATCGCGCGCGCTGTTCGTGGGCGCCGACGGCTTCGTGGACAAGAACATCGATCCGGTCGAGTTCCTGCAGGCGCTGCGCGCCGCCGCCGCGGGGGACATGGTCCTCGCTACCCCCTCGACCTCGTCCGCGCTGGGCGCGATCGCGGAGGGGATCGAGCGCCGGCGGGAGGTCGAGGTCAAGCTCACGGATCGCGAGCGCGAGGTGCTGGTCGTGGCCGCCGAGGGGCTCACCGCGCGCCAGATCGCCACGCGCCTCGGGGTGCGCGAGCGCACGGTGACGACCCACCTGGCGCGGATCTACGGGAAGCTCGGCGTCGGCAACCGCTTGGCCGCGATCCGGCTCGCCACGCGCTCGGGCCTCGTGTCCGTCGGCGTTCCCGAATGACGCCGGCCCTCGGCCGGTCGGGCGCCCGTCGGTCGGGCGTCCTGCGAACGCTCCGATCCGTTACGTAGAAGTACGTACCGCGATTCGGGACCACTGGGGATTCTCGGCCGACGTGCGCGCTCCTAGCGTGTCCATGGCGGCTGAGAGCCGCCCGGGCATCGCCCGAATGGCTTCCAGCCTTCGGAGAGGAGGTGACATGTTCCTTCGTCTCTACACCGGCGTGCAGACCTGGTGGGGTGACCTCCGGACTCGCGCCAGCGAGGAGGGTGGCGCCACGGCGGTTGAGTACGCGCTGATGGTGGCCCTGATCGCCGCCGTGATCATCGGTGCCGTGACGATCCTCGGCCAGAACGCCGAGCAGAAGTTCACGGACGTCGGTACCGCGGTCGGCAGCTGATCCATCTGCCTTTCCATCGTACGAGCGGCCTTCGCCGGCCGCTCCCTCTCCCGGCGGGAGCCGGGGGAGAGAGGGGCCGGCGAACCACCCGGCAACACGCAAGAGCGAAGTCCTCCTCCGTCGGCGGATCGCGGCTCCAGGCACGCGGCTCACGCGCCGATAGGAGTCAGGAGTTCCGAAAGGAGACGGAAGCATGAGATCACGAGGTCTGGTGGTCGCCGTTGCCCTGGTCCTTGCAGCCCTGGCGGCGGGCGCGGTGATCCTGTACACGAACGGGGTCAAGAAGGAAGCGGTCAGCGGCGGAGAGCTCACGACCGTGATCGTCGCGACCCAGGAGATCCCGGCGAACACACCGCTGACCCCGTTGATCGCGGGCGGCGGGTTCAGGGAGCTGTCCGTCCCGAACGACGCGGTCGTCGACGGGGCCGTCACCAGCCTCGATGAGCTGAAGGGCCGCACGACCACGTCGCCGCTGCTCGCGAACGAGCAGATCTCGGTGGCCGACCTGGACACGGGCGAGGCCCCCGCGGGCGGCGCGCTCGGCATCTCGAAGGGGCACCTGGCGCTCACGTTCACCCTCAACGCCCCGGAGGGCGGGTTCGGGTACATCCAGCGCGGCGACAACGTCTCCGTGTTCGCGACCTACAACGGCACCTCCATCATCCCCGGGACGATCCAGGACCTGGTGTCCGGCAACGCCGAGGACGCCAAGCGCCAGGAGCTTCCCGACTTCACCGCCACGATCATCCCCACCGTCCGCGTGCTGGCGGTCGAGAACCCCGGCGTGGACGAGGAGGGCAACAAGCGCGGCGAGACCGTCACGCTGACGCTCGACCTCACCCCCCAGGACGCGCAGGCGCTCGTCTTCGCGACCGAGAACGCGCTCGTGTGGGTCGGCCTCCTGCCTCCGGGCGAGGATGGCACGCAGCCCCCGGCGACGCAGGTCCCGGTGGAGCTGCTGCTCGGGAAGCGAGGAGCCCTGGCATGACCGAGGCCAGCGTCGTCGCCGTCGGGACGCCGCAGTCCTTCCGCCAGCAGATCGCCCGGGCCCTCGAGGTCGACATGGACGAGATCGGGTGGGTGCAGTCCGCGACCGCGGCTGAGGAGCTGCTGATCAACGCGTACAACCCGGTCGACGTCCTCGTGCTGTCGCCCGAGGTGAAGGAGCAGGACGCGCTCGGCCTGGCGGAGTTCATGGGCCGCCAGGCCCCGGGCACGGCGATCGTGCTGGTGCGCGATCACACGTGGAACGGCCTGTTGCCGGCCGCGATGCGCGCGGGGATCCGCGACGTCGTGGACATGACGCAGGGCAACGACGAGCTCCGAGAGGCCGTCGAGCGCGCGGTGCTGTGGGCCACGAACCTGCGCAGCGCCACCGGACCCGCCCGCGAGGGGGCCCCGGCGCAGCGGGGGCACGTGATCTCGGTGTTCTCCTCGAAAGGCGGCTCGGGCAAGACCTTCCTGGTCACGAACCTCGCCGCCTCGATCGCGGACATCACGGGCCAGGACACGGCCGTGGTCGACCTCGACACCGACATGGGCGACGTCTTCACGTACTGGGGCCGCGAGCCGATCGCCCGGCTCGAGGACCTGATGGGGATCGGCGAGGGCGGCGACCACGAGAAGATCCGCGAGGTCGGCGTCCAGTTCGACCAGCACGTCTGGGGCTACGGGACGCCTCCGGATCCGTCGACCGAGCCTCCGGCCGGCGAGGCGGTCGGGAAGTTCCTGCGGACGCTGCGATCGGACTTCCCGTGGATCGTCGTGGACGCCTCGGTCGACTACTCGGACTCGGCGCTCGTCTGCTTCGACCTGTCGGACGCGATCTGCCTGGTGACCCCGCTCGACGTCGTGGGCGTCAAGCACCTGTCGAAGGCGCTGGACACCCTGCTCACGATCGGGCTGCCGCGGGACCGCTTCCGCGTGGTGCTGAACCGCGCGGACAGCAAGGTGGGGCTGGACTCGGCCGACGTCGAGCGCGTGATGAAGGTCGACGTCGACGTCATGATCCCGTCGAGCCGCCTCGTGCCGACCGCGCTGAACAAGGGCCGGCCGGTCGTGCTCGACGAGCCCGGATCCGACGTCTCGACCGCCGTGCGTCACCTGGCGACGAAGCTCACCCACCAGTTCGGCGGCGCCGAGGGCGGCGCCGCGGACGCCGCAGGCAACGGCAAGGGCAAGAAGCGGAAGCTGTTCTCCAAGGCGTAAGGGAGAGGACCGAAGATGTCCCTGGCAGACAGGCTGGCGAAGGCACAACAGCGGGACCGCATCTCCGAGGTTCGAGCCCGCGTCCAGGAGCGGTTGGTCGAGGTCCTCGGCCCGCGGCTGTATGACTCGAGTCTGTCCGACGACGAGCTGGAGGGCCTGGTCCACCAGCGCCTCCGTGAGCTGCTGGACGAGGAGGAGGGTCCGCTCTCCGCGCAAGAGAAGCTCCTGATCGTCCGCCAGATCGGCGACAGCGTCCTGGGCCTCGGCCCGCTCGAGCCGTTCGTCCGCGACCCGGACGTCACCGAGATCATGGTGAACAACTGGGACACGATCTACGTCGAGCGTGGCGGCAAGCTCTACTGGACGGGCACGAAGTTCCACGACGATCAGCAGCTGCGCCGAACGATCGACAAGATCGTCGGGAAGGTGGGCCGCCGCGTGGACGAGGCGAGCCCCTACGTGGACGCGCGACTGCCCGACGGTTCGCGTGTCAACGCGATCATCCCGCCGTTGGCGCTCGACGGCCCGTCGCTCACGATCCGGAAGTTCTCAGCCGACCCGTACGGTGCCGACGACCTGATCGAGTTCGGCACGTTCACCTCGTCGGTAGCGCAGTTCCTGGAGGCGTGCGTGCGCGGCCGGATCAACATCATGGTCTCCGGCGGGACCGGCGCCGGGAAGACGTCGACGCTCAACGTGCTGTCGTCGTTCATCCCCGACGACGAGCGCATCGTCACGATCGAGGACGCCGCCGAGCTCCGGCTGCAGCAGCCGCACGTCGTGCGCCTGGAGGGCCGCCCGCCGAACATCGAGGGCAAGGGGCAGGTCACCATCCGCGACCTGGTCCGTAACTCCCTGCGTATGAGGCCCGACCGCATCGTCGTCGGCGAGGTCCGCGGCGCCGAGGCGCTCGACATGCTCCAGGCGATGAACACCGGCCACGACGGATCGATCTCGACCATCCACTCGAACTCGCCGCGCGACTCGCTCTCGCGGCTGGAGACGATCACGCTGATGGCCGGCATGGACCTGTCGCCGCGCTCGATCCGCGAGCAGATCGCCTCGGCGATCCAGCTGATCGTGCACCAGCAGCGCCTGAAGGACGGCACGCGCCGGTTCACCCACGTCACCGAGATCGCCGGGATGGAGGGCGACGTGATCACCCTGCAGGACCTGTTCCTGTTCGACTTCGCCTCCGGTGTGGACGAGGAGGGCAAGTTCCGCGGCCGCCTGAAGTCCACGGGGCTCCGCCCGAAGTTCATGGAGCGCCTGGAGGAGCACGGCGTCCGGGTCGACCCGGAGATCTTCGCGCTGGAGACGCGGGGAACGCTGTGATCGGGCTGGGGAACTTCTGGGGGACCGACGCCGCCCTGTACCTGGCGGTTGCCCTCGTCACGCTGTCGGCGTTCCTCATCGGCTGGATGCTCCTGGGCACCGCCGCCCGCCGGAAGAAGGACCGCGAAACCGCCGAGCGCCTGGCGGCGATCAGTGGCCGTGGCGGCGGACAGCACGTGCCGCACGTGCCGGTCGAGAAGGGCGCCGGCGGGTGGATCCCCGCGAGCGTCACGAGCTTCGGCCGGCGGTTCGCCGACAAGCGAGGGTTCGCCGAGCGGTTGGACGCGGAGCTCGAGGCGGCGAGCGTCAGCCTGCGATCGGGCGAGTTCGTGGTGATCACGGTCGGCGCGGTCTTCGCCGGCGCCGTCGTCTGCCTGGCGATCTTCGGCAACCCGCTGCTGGCGCTCGCCGGAGCGCTCGTGGCGGGATCGGCGCCGACGGCGGCCCTCCGGATCGCGCTGAAGCGCCGTGCCGAGAAGCTCCGGGAGCAGCTGCCCGACGTCCTGACGATCATGGCGAGCTCGCTGCGCGCGGGGCACAGCTTCCTGCAGGCGCTCGACACGGTGGCCCGCGAGATCGCCCAGCCGGCCGCCACGGAGTTCCAGCGCGTGGTCGCCGAGATCCGCCTGGGTCGAAGCGCCGAGGACGCGCTCGAGGCGCTGGCCGAGCGTGTGGGCAGCGCCGACTTCAAGTGGGCGGTCCTGGCCGTCAACATCCAGCGCGAGGTCGGCGGGAACCTGGCCGAGATCCTCGACAACGTGTCCGACACGCTGCGGGAACGCGCGATGATGCGCCGCCAGGTGCGGGTGCTCACGTCGGAGGGCCGGCTGTCCGCCTGGGTGCTGACGCTGCTGCCGATCGGCATCGCCCTGTACCTGTTCGCCATGAGCCCCGAGTACATCGGCCTGCTGTTCAGCACGACGATCGGATACGTGATGCTGGGCGGCGCCGCGATCCTGCTGGTCGCGGGCGTCCTTTGGATGAGGAAGATCGTGAACATCGATGTCTGAGCTCTGGTTGATCGTCGCTATCGCATCGGTCTTCGGGGCCGCCCTGTTGATCGGGCTCGCCCTGGACCAGACCTCCTCGCAGCGAAAGCGGACGGTCCGGCTGCTCGAGTCGCAGGTGAGCAGCTCATCCACCGCGGAGTCGACGAACCTGCGCGAGCGTGAGATGGAGCGTGGGTTCGGGGAGCGCGTCCTCGTTCCGGTGGTTGGGGGCGCGACGAGGATCGCGCGCAAGGTCACGCCGCTCGACGCGCGGGAGCGGATCGCCAAGAAGCTCCTGCTGGCGGGCAGCCCGCCCGGCTGGGACGCCGAGCGGATCCTCGCCTTCAAGATCATCGGGTGCGTCGGCGCGTTCGTCGCCGGGCTGTTCATCAGCAAGCTGATCGGACTGCAGGGGCTCACCGGGCTGCTCGTGATCGCGCTGCTCACGATCGCGGGGTTCCTGCTACCCGACTCCGCCCTGTCGCGCAAGGTCGAGGAGCGCCAGCACGAGATCCTCTCGACGTTGTCGGACACCCTGGACCTGCTGACGATCAGCGTCGAGGCCGGCCTGTCGCTCAACGCGGCGATCGCACAGGTCGTGCAGAACGTTCCCGGGACGCTCTCGTCGGAGTTCGCCCGGATGCTCCAGGAGATCCAGCTGGGCGTGCCGCGGTCCGAGGCGTTCCGCCACCTCGCCGAGCGCACCGACGTCGAGGAGCTGAACGCGTTCGCCCTGGCCATGATCCAGGCGGACGTGTTCGGCGTCTCGATCGCGAGCGTGCTCAGGACCCAGGCTCAGCAGCTGCGGATCAAGCGGCGTCAGCGGGCCGAGGCCCGGGCGCAGCAGACGCCGGTCAAGATCGTGTTCCCCCTGATCCTCTGCATCCTGCCCGCCCTGTTCGTCGTCATCATCGGGCCGGGCGTGATCCGGATCATGGACCAGATCCTGGGCGGCTGAGCGCCCGCTCGTCGTCGCACGGGTCGCGCGCCGGCGGCTCAAGCTCCCGCTCCACCGTGCCGACACATCCAGCATGCGGACCGAGCGCATCCTGGACCGGATCGAGACGGCCTTCGCCGAGGCCGTGGAGGACGGAAGGTTCGAGGCGGCCGAGGGCTGGATCGCCGTCGCCGCCTGGGTCCGGAGCCGGTCCGCGGCGCCCTCGCCGGTCCCGGCGAGCCGCTAGTCGCGCTGGCGACGGACGTAGGTCTTCGGTCGCATTGCAGGGTCCCCCGCCCATGTCCTAGACTCACGCGGTCCGGGTAGGCGGTTCGCGCTACCCGGAGGACGAGGAGAAAGGCGTGGTGATGAAGCGGATAGGTCTCGCAGTAGCCACCGCGATCTCGTTCGTGCTGTGCGTGGCCGCGCCGGCCTTCGCGGGCTCCGAGCTCCCCAGCGGGCCGGAAGTCGAGGGGACGGGCGGCTCCGCTGGTGGCACCGCCTTCACCGGCGCCAACGTCTCGAGGAGCCTGCTCCTGCTGGCGACCCTGGTCGTCATCGGGACCATCGCCCTGTACGTCGGACGTCGGCGGGCGCACACCGCCAGCTGACGCGACACGATCCGGATCGTGCTCCGACCCCCCGGCACCGGGGGGTCGGTTCGCGTTCGGGGACCGTTCGGCGCTCGGCGGCTCAGAACGGGCGCGTGAGGTCCCGCCAGATCCGGACCGGGAGGGACGGCGCGAACGACACCTCGAGGTCGAGGTTCCCGTCCGGGACGCCCTCGTAGACCACCTTCCCGTCCTCGACGCGCAGCCCCTCGCCGAGCGAGGTCGCATGCATCCCTTCGGGCAGCGCGATCGTGACCCGCAGCTCCGCCGGATGGATCGTGACCTGATCGACGAAGCTCAGCCGGTACGTGCCGCCGCTCGAGTCCCCGTCCCAGGCCCGGGGGAGGAACAGGGTCGCCTCGACGACCGACGTGTCGCCGGCCGCCGTGTGGACGTAGTCGTCGAAGTACTGGTGGCCGTCCTGCTCGAAACGATCCAGATCGACCGGCCGTCCGTTCCGCGTGCCGGCGCGCAGCACGGCGGCCCCGTCCGTGTACAGATGGACCACCGCGATGTTGTCGCCGGCGTGCGCCGTGTAGCCCGGGTACGGACCGATCACGTACCTCGGGAACCCCGAGGTGGGCGCGTCGTTCTCGATCGACGCCGTGAGGGTCGCCCGCGCGGTCCCGCTCGGCTCCAGCGCGATCTCGTAGTCGATCCGGCGGCGCTGGAAGAAGTCGAGCTTCGTGCCGGAGCCGCTGTTCGTGATCAGGGCGATCGCGTCGGTCCCCTGGGGGCGGAACGCACCGCCCGCGCCGGTCATGACGAGCCCCTCCTGCATGGCGACGTCGGTGGTCCACACCTTGACGTGACCGTCGTCGAACGCGCGCAGGAGGGCCCGCTGCCGGGCGAGGTCGTCGCCGGAGGTGGCCAGGAACCCGGTCAGCACGTCGGCGGCGACGTCCCCGAGCACGGCCTTGCGCTCCTCGTCCGTGTCGAACAGCGCGTAGGCCTCGTTCGCGACGAAGCGCACGATCCGGTCCGGGCTCACGCGCACGCCCGCGCCGCGCACGGGCACGGAGCCGGTGACGCGCATCAGAGCCTGCAGCGCGAACGGGTCCGCCACGATCACGCCGTCCAGATGGTCGCCGGTGGCCTCCTCGTACGACATCGCGATCGTCCCGGCGGCGAGCGGGAAGTCGGCGGTGATGTTGGTGTTCAGCCAGAAGTCGACCGTCTCCCAGTAGATGCGCACGTTGTCGATGTACTCCTGCGAGGGGGAGCGCCAGGTCCCGGAGGCCATCGGCGGCAGGCTCTGGACGGGTCGGAAGTCGGAGAACGAAAGCGCGCCGCGGTCGATCGTCAGGATCGAGTAGGCGCCGATCAGGCCGCCGGTGCCGCGTTCCTCGGCGGGGTTCGCGGCGCCGAAGAAGTAGCGCCTCGGGCCGTCCTGGCCGAGGAACCCGGGCAGGCCGCGCAGGATCCGGGCCCCGGCCTCGAGCTGGCGGGCCAGCGGACGGACGGCCTCGAGCGCCTCGGCCCGAGCCGACGCCACCGGCCCGAGCACCAGGCTCGAGGGACCGCCCTCAAGCTCCCGCAGGGCCGCGTCGGCGAGCCCCGACGCACGACCGACCGCGTCCGCCAGCCCGCCGAGCGGCTCGAGCGGTATCGCTCCCGCACGTGGCGCGAGCCCTCCGAGCCCACCCGGAACATCGGCCAGGGCCGCCGTGATCGTCGACGCCGCGTCGGCGGTCTTGGCGCCCGCGCCGGAGATGGCAGCCACCGCGTCCGTCGTGCGGCCGAGCAACGGGATCATGCCGGCGAGCCCGTACCAGGGCGCCGAGGTGTCGGCCTCGGCCGCGCGGAACGCGGCGCCGGCATCGGCGAACGCGGAGGAGGCGTCGTCGATGTCCCAGCTCCGCAGGGCCGCCTTGCCGGCCTCGAGGCGGTCGCGACCCTCCTCGAGGTGGCGTCTCGCGGCGAGCGAGCCGATGCCGACCAGCAGGAGGTCCAGGAGCAGGACGGCGGCGATCGCGCCCAGGACGAGCCAGACCGCGTTCCCACGCCGGCGACGCTCCCGCCGGAGCGGGGGAGCCTGGGGGCGCTGGTCGGTGGCGGTTTCCATGGCGTCGGGGATGGGCCGGTCGCGGCCGGATGCGTTCCACGGTAACAGCCCTGTTCGACAAGGGAAGCAGCGCCGCCCGGACGCGGGTCGCTGTTACCCTGCGAGCCCATGAGGGTCGCCTACCAGGGAGAGCCCGGCGCGTACAGCGAGCGCGCGGTCCTGTCCGCCTTCCCCGACGCGGAGCCGCTGCCGTGCGCGACCGTGCGGCTCGTGTTCTCGCGCGTCACCAGCGGCGAGGCGGCGTTCGGCGTCGTGCCCCTCGAGAACTCGCAGGCGGGTTCGGTGAACGAGACGTACGACCTGCTCCTGAACACGAGCCTGCTACGGATGGTCGGCGAGGTGCTCGTGCGGGTGGACCACGCCCTGCTGGGCATCCCCGGTGCGCGCCTCGAGGAGGTCCGCCGCGCCCACTCGCACTGGCAGGCGCTCGCCCAGTGCGAGGAGTTCCTGGCCTCCCTGCGGATCGAGCCCGTCCCCGTTCACGACACGGCCGGGGCCGCTCGGATGATCGCCGAGGCCGGCGACCCGCGGGACGCGGCGATCGCGAGCGTCGAGGCCGGCACGCACGTCGGGCTCTCGGTGCTGGCCGAGCGGATCCAGACGGAGAAGGAGAACCTCACCGAAGTTCTCCGTGGTCGGGACCGCGACCCGGGCTGGGCGCCCCGGACAAGACGTCGCTCGTGATGGTCGTCCTGGACCGGCCGGGATCGCTGCTGGGGGCGCTCAAGCCGTTCGCGGACCGCGGCATCAACCTGCACAAGCTCGAGTCACGACCGCTGCGGGGCAAGCCGTTCGAGTACCTGATGTACGTCGACCTCGTGGCGTCCGGCGACACCGACGACGTCCGCGAGGCCCTCGACGAGGTGCGCGCCCACACCTCGATGCTGCGCGTGCTCGGGACCTACGCGTCCGCGAACGATCCGGGATAGCCCCGTGCCGTCCGGCCGCCACGCAGTCCGCTCCCGGATCCCGTTCCCGGCGCTGCTGGCCGTCCTCGTCGTGCTCCTGATCGTGGCGGTCGTCGTCCAGGCGAACCTCGGGGATGCGGAGGGTGGGGGAGGATCCGCCGCAGGCCCGTCCTCCGACGGGGGCTCCGGCTCGGTCACGCCGTCCGCCCCGGCGTCGGGTGGCACGACGCCTTCGCAGACGCCGAGCGGCACGCCGACGCCGGGGCCGATCAACACGGCGTTCCCGGGGATCACGACGTTCCGCGGGAACGCCACCCGGACCTACTACGGCGAGGGCCCGGTCCCGCGCGACCCCGTGATCCGGTGGACGTACCCGGCGAGCGGCGGCATGTGCTCGACGTCGTCGGATCAGCACGGGGCGCGAACGTGGTGCGGCACCGGATGGACCGGACAGCCGAACGTGATCGTCCACGACGACGGCCGGTGGGAGATGCGCGAGGGCGCCTACGACGGCGCCTACCACTTCCTGAACGCGCGCCTCGGTCGCCCGATGCGGCCGGCCCTGCAGACGGGCGACCTGGCGAAGGGCTCGGCGACGACCGATCCCGACGGCTACCCGCTCTACTACGGGGGGTCGCGAGACGACCTCTTCCGGATCATCGCGCTGGACCGGCCCGAGCCCAAGGTGCTCTACACGATCGACGCGGACACGACCGTGCCGCGGCCGCTGTGGAACAACGACTGGGACGGCGCGGCGCTCGTGATCGGCGACTACCTGCTGGAGGGCGGCGAGAACGGCTGGCTGTACGTCGTGAGGCTGAACAGGGACTACGACGCCGACGGGCTCGTCACGGTCGACCCGCGGATCGTGGCGACGATCGCGGGGTTCGACGAGCGGCTGCTCTCCGACATCGGCGACGATGACGTCTCCATCGAGAACTCGGTCTCGTTCAGCGACGGGGTCGTCTACTTCGCGAACTCCGGCGGGCTGGTGCAGGGATGGGACGTCTCGGACCTGCTCGGAGGAGGGTCGCGTTACGAGCGCGTGTTCCGGTTCTGGACGGGCGACGACACCGACGCCTCGGTCGTGATCGACGAGGACGGCTACCTGTACGTCGCGAGCGAGTACCAGCGGTTCAACCAGCGCAGCCGCGACGTGGGGCAGCTGATGAAGCTCGATCCCTCGGAGCCGGACGACCCGCTGGTGTGGAGCATCCCCGCGACCGAGATCGGGTTCGAGGGCGCGGGCGGCAGCTGGTCGACCCCGGCGCTCTACGGCGATCTCGTGTACTTCACCACCGCCGCCGGCCGGGTCCTGGCCGTGGACCGGGACTCGGGGCGGATCGTGTGGGAGCTCGGGATCGGTGCCCCGGCGATCGCCTCGCCGGTCGTGGTCGACGACGTGCTGATCCAGGGCGACTGCACCGGCTCGCTGTACGCCTGGGATGTGTCCAAGCCCCGGTTCGAGCCCCCGCTGCTGTGGAAGATGACGTTCCCGGGCTGCGTCGAGTCGACGCCCGCCGTCTGGCACGGGTGGCTGTTGTTCGGGACGCGAGCCGGCGCCGTATACGGGGTCAGCGACCCGGCCCGGTAGGCCGATCCTCGAGCGGGTCGGGCTCCCTCAGCCGGGATCCCGAACGCCTCGCGCAGCTCGGCCGTGTGCCACGCGACCAGCGCGACCCCGACCGCGACCAGCGCGCCGAACCCCAGGACCAGGATCGCCCGCCGGCTCGAACGGGAGCCGGCACCCTCGGCCGCCCACCCCGCGACGAGCCCCGCGAAGAACCCACCCAGGTGCGCCCGGTAGTCGATGCCGGGGATCGTCGCGGCGAGGATCATGTTGAGCACGACGAGCGTCACGGCTCCCCGCAGCCGCGCGGCCGCGAGCGCCAGGTGCCGGCGCCTGTAGTTGTAGGTCACGAACGCACCGAAGACCCCGAAGATGGCGCCGGACGCCCCGACGCCGACGGCGTTGGGACCGAACGCGTACGAGGCGGCGCTCGCGACGAACCCCGTCACGAAGAAGATCAGGACGAAGCGCAGCGTCCCCAGCTCGTCCTCGACGACCCGGCCGAAGATCCACAGGGCGTACGCGTTGAACGCGATGTGCAGGATCCCCGCGTGCAGGAAGATCGCCGTGATCAGGCGCCAGTTCTGCCCGGCCGCGATCCCGATGATGTCCCCCTGGGCGTCCTGGGCGAGGGCGACTGAGGCCCCGAGGTCGAGGAGCGTCTGTGCCGAGGGGCCCGACATGAGCGAGCCGGGGCCGCCGGCGATCACCTCGACCACGTACATCGCCCCCATCAGGCCGAGCAGGACCGAGGTCGCCGACAGGCTCCGTCTCAGGTTCGCCGCCGCGACGCGGCGACCGGGACCCTGACGGAACTCCCGCCGGGCGCGGTCCACGCACTCGGGGCATTGATGCCCGACGGGCGCCGGGATCATGCAGCTGGTGCAGATCGGCCGGCCGCATCGGGTGCAGTGCACGCCGGTCTCGACGTCCGGATGCCGGTAGCAGCGCTCGGTCGTGGGCGGCGGCGGCAGCGTCTGGGGTTCGTCCAAAGGGTCAGGCACCGCCGGCGGGGAGCGCCTCGAGCTCGGCGGCAACCTCGTCCGGGTCGAATAGCGGGCTCCAGCGGTCCAGGACCTTCCCGTCCGAGCCGATCAGGTAGAGCCACGGCTCGGTCAGGTCCTTCGTGCGGTCGGGCCAGAGCCAGTCCGCGGCGGCCCGGTTGATCACGCTCTCCTGGTAGTCGCGCCAGATCTCGACGTGGATGTAGACGGCCCGGTCCGGGTAGGCCTGGGAGAGCTGCTCGAGCCCGTCGACGGACGGACCGCAGAACTGGCTCGTGCAGTACAGGGGCGTCGCGAAGAGCACGAGGGCGGGCCGGCGCTCCGCGATCGCCCGCGCGATCGTCCAGCGATGGAGCCCGGATCGGGAACGGGGTTCCCGTCCTGCGCCCGTGAGTCGATCGCCTGCGGCGGCGCGTCCTCGGAGTCCATCGTCAGGTTCCGCGTGCGGAGCGCATCGTCCCCCGGGATCAGCAGGTTCGGCTCCTCGGCGACCGTGAACGCCGCCTGCAGCCGCTGCGGCCCGGAGCCCGGCACCTCGGCCGTCACCTCTACCACCCAGACCCCCGCACGGTCCAGCTCCACGTCGTCCGCCTCGTAGACGCCCCGTGCGTCGGCCGGATCCGAGAGCGCCGGCGACCCCGAACCCTTCGGGGTCCCGGGCGCCGGCACGTAGGAGGCGGTGGCGACGGGGCCGGCCACGGGCTGGCCGGAGCCGTCGGCTCCCAGGTAGGAGAAGGCGAACTGGACCTGGCCGAACGTGAGGAGCTGTGTGCCGTCCTGGGTGGACGAGAAGACGCCCACCTGGACCCGCTGGGCGGCGTTCGCGTACAGATCCGTCGAGGCCACCTGGGCCGCCAGCGTGGGCGGGGCGGCGCCGGAGGGCGAGGAGGGGCCCGTGGGGTCGGTCCCGCCGCCGTCGCCCGAGCATGCTGCCAGGAGCGTCATCAGGGCGACGGCGAACGGCAGCATCGAACGGGGGCGGGAGCGCATCTCCCTCAGTGTCTCGCGCGGATCCCGGAACGTCCCGCGGGCGCCCGCGACCCCGGCGGGGCGACCCGGGCCCCGAGCTCCTCGTGACGCACGAGGAACCGCTTCCGGTCCTCGTGCCGGCCGTAGCCGCCGATGTGTCCGTCCGCGTGGACCACGCGGTGGCAGGGATCCACAGCTCGATCGGGCACCTGGCGAGGGCTCCGCCGGCGGCGCGGCCGCCCCGGGGGCTCCCCGCGGCGGCGGCGACGTCGCCGTACGTGCGGAGCTCCCCGTACGGGATCGTCATCGTCGCCTCCAGGACCCGGCGGTGGAACCCGACCCCTACCATCCGCAGATCGACCGGGCTGCGCAGCGCCCGCGGATCGCCGTCGAAGTAGCGCTCAACCTCCCGCCGGAGGCGGTCGGCGGCGCGGCCCGGCATCCTCGCGAACCCGGTGCCCAGCGAGCGCTCGACGGCCTCCAGCTCCCGGTCGGCCTGGCCGCCCCCGTCGTCGAACGCGGTCGCGGTGATGCCGTCCTCGGAGCGGACGACCACGAGCGTCCCGAGCGGGGTCCCGACCTCCGCGACCGCGAACCTCCCCATCAGATCGGGGGCCACGGGAACGGGCGATCGATGCCCGACGGCGCCGGGAACCGATCGGCGGATGCCGTCCGCTCCACGCGTCCCCGCAGAGCGCGCACCTCCGGCGGGGACAGCAGCCCGCCCAGCCGGGTCCCGAGCCCGCCCTCGAGCGCCGCGCCGAGCCGCCGGAGGTCGTCCCTCAGCGCGCCGGGGACGGGCTCGCCCTCGAAGTCCCAGATCACGGTGCGGAGCTTCGGCTCGGCCGCGAAGCAGACCCCGTGGTCGACGACCCAGACCCGGCCGTCCTCACCCAGCAGGCAGTGCCCCGCCTTACGATCCGCGTTGTTCGTGATCACGTCGAACAGCGCCACGCGACGGAACGTGTCCGGGAACCGCTCGGCGAGCGTGAAGTAGTGCTCGGCCGGGTCGAACGGCACGAACAGCTGCACCGAGCCGGGGCCGCGCGGCCCATCGCGCAGGAGCGTGGGCGGGACGTCGGGCCATCCGAGCTCGGTCGCGACGAGGTAGGCCGCCACCTCCCGCGCGCAGAGCGTCCCCTCGGGGAAGTCCCACAGCGGCGTCTCTCCTCCTCTCGGCTTGTACACGGCCAGCATCGGGTCCGCGCCGGTCACGACCCGGACCAGGAACGTCTCGTTCGACGAGCGCGGGAGGTATCCGAGGAGCTCGAGCTCACCCAGCTCCAGCTCGGACGGGACGCCGGTCCCGTTCAAGCCCGCCGCGAGTGCCCGTTCATCGCGGGGCACGCGTGGCCCTCCGGGTCGAGCGGGTTGCCGCAGAACCGGCACGTGGGCCGGCCGCGATCGGCCACCGAAGCGCCGTGTCGCGAGAGGGCGAACATCTGCTCCTTCGTGGCCCACAGCCGGAGCTGGCCCGGATCGCCGCGGAGCAGGACCTCGGGGTCGTCCTCGTCGAGCTCCGGCTGATACTCGTCGACCTCCAGCAGGAAGAGGTCGCGCTCCTCGTCGAACCCGATCGAGAGCCGTCCGGCTCGCCATCGGGGATCGAGCGGTTCCTCCAGCGCCATCTCGTCCTCTTCCGGGCCCGTGCCGGTCTCGAGGTCGAGCCGCTCGAGCAGGTCCAGGACCGACGCCGCGAGCAGCTGGACCTGCTCCTTCTCGACGATCACCGTCACCAGGTCCTCGCCGCGGCGGGCCTGGAGGTAGAAGGTGCGCTCCCCGGGCGGACCGACCGCGTCGGCGGTGATCCGGTCGACGGGGCCGAGCTCCATGGCGGTCATCCTCGCAGGTTCCCCCTCCGGCGAGGCGCCGCGAACCGCCCCAGCCCCCCGGTGTCGTTGACCAGGAGCACGTACGGACGGCCGCCGTCGAGGTGTACCACCGACACGCCGGCGGTGTCGACGATCGTCCGCTGGAACCGGTCCAGGTGCGCCCCGGCGTAGTGCGCCACCAGCATCCGCGCGATGTCGCCGTGGGTGGCGACCACGACGCTGCCGCGCGGATGCCTCTCGACGATCCGTGTCAGCTCGTCGATCGCCCGTGCCTGCGCCTCGGGGAACGACTCGCCCTCGGGGAACCGGAACGCCGAGGGCGTCTCCTGCAGGACGCGCCACGCCTTCGTCCGCCGGACCTGCGCGAGCGGCCGGCCCGTCCAGGACCCGGCCTCCATCTCAACCAGGGCGTGGCGTCGTTCGAGAGGGAGCCGCCTGGCCGCCGCGAGGGGCTCGACCGTCTGAACGCATCGCTCCAGCGGGCTCGTGTAGATCGCGTGCACACGGATCCCCTCGAACCGCCCGATCAGCGCGTCGGCCTGCGAACGCCCTCGGTCGTCCAGGTCGATGCCCTCCGTGCGGCCGTACAGGGTCTTGCCCGTCTGAGCGGTAAGGCCGTGGCGGATCAGGAACAGCGTGGTCACGGGCGGAGGATACGCAGCGGCGGGCCGGGTGGACGCCCCGCCCGAGCGACGGTAGCTTCCGCTCGTCCGCAGCCCACGGAGGCCGACGTGCCGTTCCAGGTGATCCCGAAGGAGCCGGTGTTCTACGACCTGCTGGAGCAGGCCGCCTCCGGCGTGGCCGCGGGGACACGAGAGCTGGTGGAGCTGATCGACGAGCTCCCCGGCGGCGGCGAGCACGACCGCAGGATCCGCGAGCTCGAGCACGAGGGCGACGTGCTGACGCATCGCATCCTCGGCACCCTCAACACCACGTTCGTTACGCCGTTCGACCGCCAGGACATCCACCGTCTCGCCTCGTCGCTCGACGACGTCCTGGACTACATCGAGGCGATCAGCGACCTCCTCGTCCTGCACCGGGTCTCCGAGGCGTTCCCCGGCGTCCGCCAGCAGGCCGTGGTCCTGGAACGGAGCGCCCGAGCGATCGTGGCGGCCGTGCGGCACCTGCGCAAGCTGCCGAAGGTGGAGCGGGACCGGGCGGAGATCTCGCGCCTGGAGCGGGAGGGCGACCGCGTCTATCGACGCGCCGTCGCGGCCCTGTTCTCGGGCGACCACGAGGCGATCGAGGTGCTGAAGTGGAAGGACATCGTCGATCAGCTGGAGGCGGCGGTCGACCGGTGCCACGACATCGGCAGCACCCTGGGATCGATCGCGCTGAAGTACGCCTGAGGTCAGCTCGCCTCGGAGCCGGACGGTCCGTCGTCCGGGGATGCCGGGTCGGTCCACCGCGCCGGCGGCGTCGGCTCGCGACGGCCCAGCATGTCCTCGATGCCCAACAGGATCGCCCAGAACAGCGAGAGCCCGGCCATGAACAGGTTGAGCCACCAGAACTGCGAGGGCGTCGGCACGATCATCGCGAGGCAGATCACCATCACCGCCAGGAAGAACCACACGCGGCGCGACAGCTTCACGTTCACGACAACGCCTTCAACGGGAGGTACGCGAAGTACGCGATCACGAACGCCCCGGGGATCGTGAGGATCCACGCCCACACGACCCGGCCGGCCACGCCCCACCGAACGGCCGAAAGCCTCTGCGTCGTGCCCACCCCCACGATCGCGCCCGTGATCGTGTGGGTGGTCGACACGGGGATCCCCGCGTGCGCGGTGAAGAACAGGGTTCCGGCGGCGGCGAGCTCGGCGCTCATCCCGCCGACCGGGGTGAGCTTCGTGATGCGCGATCCCATCGTGTGGACGATGCGCCAGCCGCCGAAGAGCGTTCCCAGTCCGATCGCGGTGTGCGCGGACAGCACGACCCACAACGGCACGGTCGCGTCCGCCGGCAGGAGTCCGTTGGCGATCAGCAGCGCCAGGATCACCCCCATCGTCTTCTGCGCGTCGTTCGCCCCGTGACCCAGGCTGAACGCCGCCGCCGATACCAGCTGCATCCGACGGAACCCGCGGTTCAGCTTGTCGACCCGCTTGCGTCGGTGGAACAGCCAGTAGACGACGACCATGATCGTGAACCCCAGCAGCAGACCGAGCAGCGGAGACAGCACGATGAACACGGCGATCTTCTGGAAGCCCGACGCGATCAGGGCTTCCCAGCCGGCCGCCGCGACGGCGGCGCCGCTCATCGCGCCGACCAGCGCATGCGAGGAGCTGGTCGGGAGGCCGAACCACCAGGTGATCACGTCCCAGGCGATCGCCCCCATCAGCCCCGCGAAGATCACCGCGTTCGTGAACACGCTCTGTTGAACGACGTCGTTCGCGATCGTGCTTGCCACCGCCGTCCCGAACACCAGGAAGGCGGCGAAGTTGAAGAACGCCGCCCATGCCACCGCCTGACGTGGGGAGAGCACGCGCGTCGAGACCACGGTCGCGATCGAGTTCGCCGCGTCGTGGAACCCGTTGAAGAAGTCGAACGCCAGCGCGATCGCGATGATCAGGACGACGACCGGATCCATCTGGCGATCAGGCGTGCTTCAGGACGACCGACTCGATCACGTTCGCCACGTTCTCGAGGCCGTCGAGGGCCTCCTCGAGGTTCTCGATCACGTCGCGCCACTTGAGGACGTCCATGGCGCGGTGCTCTCCGGAGAACAGGTCGGCGATCGCGCGCCTGTACATCCGGTCGCCCTCGTTCTCGAGCCGGTTGATCTCGATCCAGTACGGCTCGAGCCGGTCCCGCTTCATGTCGCGGAACGCGCGGAACGCCTGCTCGGTCTGCTCGGCGGCGCGCACCAGGATGTCGATCTGCGCCTTCATCTCGGGAAGGGGCGCGGCGATCCGGTGCAGGACGAACAGCTCCGCGACCGCCTCCACGGCGTCCACGACGTCGTCCAGGGCCGTCGCCAGGGTGTAGATGTCCTCGCGGTCCATCGGCGTCACGAACGTGGTGTTCAGCCGGCGGATGATGGCGTGGGTGATCTCGTCGCCCTCGTGCTCGCGGTCGGCGACCCTGTCCGCCTTCAGCTCCACGTCGACGTAGTCCTCGATCAGGTCTCGCAGGAGCTCGGTGGTGGCGCGGAGGTTCTCCGCGGATTCGACGAAGAGGTCGAAGAATGCCTCGGCGCGGTTCGAGATCTTGAGCTTCACCCCGGCCTCCACGCCCGCGGCATCCCGGTCCGCCAGGCGCCATAGGGTAGCGCGTTCACGGTGCGTTCACCGCGTCCACGGCGCCTCTCTCCGGGGTCCACTCGCGCGGCCGGCGGTCATCCGGCCGGGACCAGGGGCCCCCTCGTCGAGGCGATGCGGCCCACCTCGCGGACGCGACGTCCCCGTGCGTCACCGCGTCGCTGGCGACGTCG
This sequence comes from Actinomycetota bacterium, assembly GCA_046330185.1. GTDB lineage: Bacteria > Actinomycetota > UBA4738 > UBA4738 > HRBIN12 > DATBLY01. The sequence continues at coordinate 124,766 of JAXLTF010000004.1, read as the reverse complement.
ACCCGTGCGTAGTTCGCGTCCCAGATCGCCGGGAACCGCCCGTCCGTCACCACCGCGCCCCACGTGGTCGGGAGCACGGATCCGAAGTGCGCGTCAAGCGCCCGCCAGAACCGGAGGACGCGATCGGGCAGCGGCATGCACGAAGGGTATCGGCGGCGTGCGCTACGCTCCGCCGCGTGATCAGCGGCCGGGCGTACCGGAGGGGGAGCCTCGATCCCGACCCGGTCGAGCCGTCGGCCGCCGCGACGTTCGCCGGGGACGGCGAGTGGTGCTGGTTCGACGTCGTGGACCCGACCACGGCCGACCTCCAGACGCTGCAGCGGGAGCTTGGCCTGCATCCCCTGGCGGCCGAGGACGCCCGCCACCGGCAGCAGCGGCCGAAGGTCGAGCTCTTCGACGACCACGCGTTCGTCGTGCTGCGGCCGCTCACGGTCACGAGCTCCGGCGACATCGCCGAGACGGAGGTCCACGCGTTCGTCTCGGCCACCTGGATCGTGACGCTCCGCTTCACCCCTGCCTTCGACCTGGAGCCGGTGGTGCACCGATGGGAGGCGAGCGGAGGGACGGTGGCCGGCGGCTCCACCGGATACGCCCTGTACGTGCTCGTCGACGAGGTGGCGGACGGCTACCTGTCCGTGGTCGAGCGGCTCGAGGACCGGGCGGACGACCTGGAGGATCTCGTCTTCGGCCGCGAGGCGATCTCCGGGGACGAGCAGCGCGCGCTCCAGACGCGGATCCTCCGCCTGCGCCGTGACGTGGTGCGGCTGCGGCGGTTCGCGATGCCGCTGCGGCAGGCCCTCGACCTGGTCCACGAGGAGCCGTGGCTCGTCGGCGGCGAGCTGCTCCCGTACTACCGGGATGTGTCTGAGCACCTGCTCCGCTCGGTCGAGCTGGCCGACAACGTGCGCGAGTCGCTGACGACCATCCTGGAGGTCAGGACCGCCCAGGCCGCGAACCAGCTGAACGAGACCACCAAGAGGCTCACCGCGTGGGCCGGGATCGTCCTGGTGCCCACGCTGATCGCCGGGATCTACGGGATGAACTTCGACCACATGCCGGAGCTCGGCTGGCAGGTGGGGTACCCGCTCGCGCTCGGGCTGATGGTCGGGTCGGCCGTCCTGCTGTACGTCGTGTTCAAGCGGAACGACTGGCTCTAGGGGTCCTCCCGATGTGCCGGGCGCTCAAGGTGCTGTGCGTGGCGGAGGACGCCGGCGGGCTCGCCGCGCTGCGCGCGGCCGCCGTCTCGGCCGGATGGGAGCTCACGCCGGGAGCGACGACCGAGGCCGACGCGGTCGGCCTGCTCGACGCCGAACGGCCTCACGTGCTGGTGGCGTTCGGCGCGTACGAGCGGCTCGTGGCCCTCGTGAACGAGCGGTTCCCGGCGATGCGGATCATCACCGACCGGGACACGCCCGGGGCGACCGAGGTCGCCGCCTCGCTGGACGAGGTGCGGGCCCTGATCGGCGGGACCCGCCCGGGCGGTCCGGTGCGGACCTAGCGGCTCAGCTCCAGGGCCCCCAGCCACCACGGTGCACCATCTTCATCGTCACGATGATGTTGGCGCGCGCGTTGAACGCGGACCAGCCGTGGAAGCCGAACGTCGTGGCCCGGCCGGGCCAGTAGGACAACAGGTGCTGGTAGATGCCGGCCGCGCCCGAGGCGTTGTAGGCGTTCGGGAGGAAGTTCGACTCGCGGTCGGCGATATAGAGCGCCAGGTCGGCGCCGCCGGGCACCGGCCAGCGGTGCGCCGCGCAGCGGATGAGCCGGCGGACCTGCCAGGTCCCCTCGCGCCAGTCGATGTCGCAGATCTTGGCGGGGACGCGTCTGGTTCCACCGGGGACGACCGCTCCGGCGCTCGTTAGCGGGAGCGTCGTCAGGATCAGGGTCAGGAACAGGGTCAGGGTCGCCGCCACCCGGAGGGGGCGGCGGGGCATCGTGTCTCGTCTCATCTCGGATCTCACCCACGCGGTGATCCGGTGCTGGCGGCGCCGGGTCGTGCGACCGGCCGTGCGGCGGACCTCGCCGTGCCGGTCGACCCGCGGTAGGTCGCGGGTGCGGTGCATCACCTCCTATGGTCGGACAGCTCTCGTGTGACCTATGTCCGCTCCAACCCCCGGGCCCCTTCGACCCGCGCGCAGGCATGCGCCAACCACCATGGGAAGGTGGGAGCGCAGCCATCTGCGCGGGATGGTCCGAGCCGGGAGGCTCGTGCGGACCCGCCAACCCTAGACCGGCGGTCGAGGCTCCGACAACCCACACGTGACCGGGGGTCACATCTCGTGGATGCGTACCATGGCCGCATGGGGAAGCGGGTGCTGCTGGCCGCGCCGCGCGGGTACTGCGCCGGGGTGGAGCGCGCCGTCGAGGCGGTCGAGCACGCCTTGGCGTCGCACGGCCCTCCGGTGTACGTGCGCAAGCAGATCGTCCACAACCTCCACGTCGTGCGCGATCTGGAGGCGCGCGGGGCCGTGTTCGTGGAGTCCGAGACCGAGATCCCCGAGGGGGCCGTCGTGGTCCTTTCCGCGCACGGTGTCGCTCCGCAGGTGTACGCGAACGCCTCGACCCGCGGGCTCGACGTGATCGACGCCACGTGCCCGCTCGTCACCAAGGTCCACTTCGAGGCCCGGCGGTTCGCGCAGCAGGACCGGACGATCGTGCTGATCGGCCACGCCGGCCACGAGGAGGTGATCGGCACGACGGGCCAGGCCCCGGAGCGGACGATCCTGGTGCAGAGCGTGCAGGAGGCGCGGGCCGTCCAGATCGCCGACCCTCATCAGCTGTCGTACCTGACGCAGACCACACTGTCGGTGGACGAGACGGACGCCATCATCGCGATCCTCCGCGAGCGTTTCCCGGCGATCGCGGGCCCGCCGCGCGAGGACATCTGCTACGCAACGCAGAACCGTCAGGACGCCGTCAAGGCGATCGCTCCTGACGCGGACGTCGTCCTGGTGATCGGCTCGACGAACTCCTCGAACTCGAACCGACTCGCCGAGGTCTCACGGGAGCTCGGCACCCCGGCCTACCTCGTGGACGACGAGGGTCAGGTGGACCCGGCCTGGCTCGACGGAGCGACGTCGGTCGGGCTGACGAGCGGCGCCAGCGCGCCCGACCATCTCGTGGCCGGGATGCTGGCCTGGCTCGCCGATCGGGGGTTCGACGAGGTCGAGCAGGTCCGCGTGGCGGACGAGGGGGTTCGCTTCTCGCTTCCGGCCGAGATCCGCCGGCGACCCGGGGCCGTGGATCAGCTCCAGGCCGAGAACTGATCCCGGTCCTCCTCCGGCTCCTCGAACGCCACCGACACGAGGGTCGAGGTCGAGCGCACGCCGGCGATCCCGCCGATCCGTTCGAGGATCGTGCCGCTCGCGATCTCCCATGGCTGCGCGACGCACGCGAGCAGGTCGAACGAGCCGCCGGTGACCGCCACACCCGAGACGTCCTCGAGCTCCGAGAGCCGTTCGGCGACGCCGGCGGCGGCGCCCGGCTCGGCTCGGATCCGGACGTAGCACGCGCCGGCGATCAGCGCGGGCGACGCGGGCGCCCCGAACCCGCCGGGCGCCAGCAGGTCGGGGGGGACGACGGGAACGGTCCGCGTCCGTCGCACCCCCTCGAGCTGATGTACACGCGAGAGCACGACGTCCGCGATCTGTTCGAGGTCGGCGCCCTCCGCGTTCGCCAGCACGTCCCAGTCGCCGACCACGATCACGGCGCGGCGCACGCCCGGCAGCGTCGGCAGCGTCGTCGCGACGCGGGAGGTCGATCCGGGCTCGGTCCGCAGGAAGACGTAGGCCTCCATCGGTGTCAGCTGTCGACCAGGACGGGTTGCGGACCGCAGAGCCGCTCGAGCTCCTCGGCGCCCTCCTCGGGACCGACGGACGTGATCCGGTCGCCGGCGCGCAGCGTGAAGGCCGCACGCGGCCGGTAGATCCAGCGGGTCCCTCGCTGGACGGCCAGGACGAACATCCCCGTCTCGGTCTCGACCCGGAGCTCCTTGAGGGAGCGCCCGTCGGCGGGGGACCCGGGCGCCACGACCGTCTCGGTCGAGGTCTCCTCGGTCTCCTCCAGCGCCATCTGGACCACCGGGTGCAGGGCCTCGCCACGCTCGACGTACCAGGTCATGTCCCGCGCCGCGTCGCAGATGTCCTCGCTGGCCGCGCCCAGCCTGATCAGGCCGCGCAGCTCGTCGGGGTTCCGCGCCTCGGGCGCGGCGCGCAGGACCCAGGATTCCAGCTCGTCCCGCAGGATGTCGCTGCGTGCCTCGAGCGCCCCGACCTCCGCGGCGAGGGCCCTGTTGTTGAACAGCACCGACGAGTAGGCGAGCCCGACGGTCGCCTCCGCCAGATCCTTCAGCTCCACGAGGATGTCGACGGCCCGGTCCAGCTCCGACAGCGGCGGCGCCTCGTCGTCGCCGCGCTCGGCGAGCGGCTTGGCTCCGGCCAGCCGCCGGACCAGGTTCACGCCCTCCTCGGGACCGCGGATCAGCAGCACGTCGCCCTCCGAGACGGTGTCGTCCGGCCCGGGATCGAACTCCCAATCCATCCCGCTGCGGATCGCGATCACCCACATCCCGGTCTCGGTGGGGAGCGAGAGGTCCCGGAGCGAACGGCCCGCGAGCGTCGCGTCCGTCTGCGTCTTCACCCGGGCGGTGATCTCGTCGGCGTGGCGCAGGTCCGGCCGGAGCGCGTCGGGGATCCCCAGCCGAGCGGCGACGACGCGGGCGATGTCGGTGGCGGCGTCGCCGATCCGCTCGATCGCGTCGGCGATCCAAAGGACGCCGGCCATGCCCTCGGCGTCCTCGGGGCTCCGCGCGGCGAGCATCGCCATCATCCGCAGCCGGCGGAGGTGCTCGGTCATCCGGGCCTCGAGGCGCTCCACCTCTCGTGCGAGCTTCTCCTCATCGAAGAAGACCGCCGCGTAGGCCAGGTCCACCATGAGCTCCGAGGCGTCCTTCAGCTCGACCAGGAGCTCCTTGACGTTCTTCGGTTCGTCATCCATGGGGCAGTACTCCCGATACTGTCATAACCACCAGCACGCACGCGACCCCGGCCAGGTCCATCACGCTCGTGATGATCGGCACCGTGTGGTTGTCGGGGTCCAGGCCGAACCGGTACGTCACGATCGCCAGGTAGTAGCCGGCCGCCAGCGTGATCGGGGTCGCGATCATCCCGGCGAGCATCGTGGCGCCGATCAGCGCCCAGGGACCGGTAGGCGTGTCGCCCGTCAGATCCGCGAGGCCGACCGTCATGACGCCGATCAAGGCGAAGACACCGATCGCCATCAGCACGACGAGCGCCGCGTCCACCACGGCGGGCGTCTCGGGCACCCCTCGAGGGGTGATCACCCCGATCTGGAGCTTGGACGAGGTCCGGGAGGCGAAGATCCCACCCAGCGCGCCCGCCTGGGAGACGAACGGGGGGATCAGGATCAGGACGGCGGGCGCGGCCAGCAGCTCGGGGAGCCGCACCTCCTGCAGCGTCCCGGCGAGGATGTCCAGCACGGGCGTCAGCAGGATCACCGCGGTCATCTCGAGGACGATCCTGCGAACGACCGAGTCGTCGACCGTGTAGGCGCGGATCGTCGCGTAGACGCCGGCGACCAGACACAGACCTGACGCGAACGCGTTGACCACGGGGTCGCGGACCAGGAACGTGGCCAGGAACAGGGTCGGGAGCGTCGCCATATCACCCAGGGCGGTGACCAACGGCGTGGAGACCGAGTCCAGATCCCATCCCCGCCGGTAGGAGACGATCGAGAACCCGATCGTGATCAGCAGGATCAGCACCGACCCCAGCACGCCGCCCACGACCGAGATCGTGATCAGGCTCCAGATGGAGATCGAGGGGGCGCCGAACACCGCGGAGACGATGCGCGCGAGCAGCGCGAGCCACAGCGACGACGCGAACGTCGTGACGACCGCCACGTAGACGTTGCGATAAAGGACCCCGTCCCGCCGCCGGGAGACCTCGAACGTCCCCGCCGCGTTGGTCGTGCCCAGCCGGGCGCCGATCGCGCCGAAGATCGTCCCGCGCATCCCGACCGCGGCCGGCACGAGCACCAGGAGCCCGGGGAGCTGCCGGAGGGTGTCGCCGATCCCGGCGAGCGTCAGCCCGGCGACGAAGCCCGCGACCGTCGACAGGACGAGCGCGACCAGGCCCTGCCGGAGCGTTCGACGCTCTGCGCGCAGGGAGCGGTACCACCGCGGAGCACGGCGGGCCAGGGCCATAACGGTACGCTCACGGGTCGCATCCTTCCGGTCCGAGCGACGCGGTGGAACGAGCGGCGCTCATCAGGGGCGGGCCGGGGGGCCCGAGGCAGTATGCGCCCCGGCGCGGCCGGGGACAAGGTTCGTATGGTGCCCGCGGAGGTGAGCGCCGAGCTCAGCCGTCGACCCAGTCGCGGGTCACGAACAGCCAGAACGCCAGCCCGGCGTGGTCGCCGTAGCGCCGGAACCGGCGGACGATCGCCGCGTCCGGCACGTTCCGACGCCCGACCAGCCGCGCGTACTTCGGGCGCGTCCACGAGTCGAGGATCAAACGCGACGTCCGGCCCACGGTCATCATGATGTGCGCGGACGCGTACGGCCCGACGCCGGGCAGCGCCAGGAGCCGCGTCTCGAGCTGCTCGTCGGGCAGCTCCTCGGGGGTCGCCCGCGCGAGCGCCTCGAGGTCAAGCTCACCGTCCGCGACGGTCCGCGCGAGCGCGATCAGGTAGGCGCTCCGGTAGCCGGCCCGGACCACTTCGCGATAGAACGCCTCCGGCGCCGCCGCCATCGCGCCCGGCGTCGGGAACAGGTTCGAGCGAGGCCCATCCCCGCCCACGGCCGGTGCGCCCAGCCCCTCGACGAGCGCGCCGACCATCCGCACGGTGGCACCCCACGCGCAGTTCGTCGTGCAGATCGTCTTCACGACGTCCTCGAACACCGACGGGCTCTGGAGCATCCGGCCGGCACCGGCGGCGACCCAACCGAGGTCGGGGTCCGCGGCCACCTGCCCGTAGAACCCTGACAGGTCCTGCCCGAGCCGGAGCACCTTCCCGAGACCGGCCGTCACGTCGGCGCGGACGCGTGTGCCCGCCGCGGGCCCGAGGATCGTGACGGCCGCTGTGCCCCGGCGTCCCTGCGCGATCCGGACCCGCCGGGGCCGGCCGCCGCGGACGGGCAGGGTCAACGCGAGCGTGCGGGCCTCCTCGTCCAGGGTCATCGGGGCGAGGTCGGCGAACCCGTGGGAGTTCAGCGTCCGCCACAGGTCCACGGGCTCGCCCCCGGCTCCGCGGAGCGGGATCGCGATCGTCGTCGGCACACGCCCTCCTTCCGGCCGCCGACCCTAGCGCAGGCGGGCGTCATGACGTGGCCCGATCCGCTCCTCAAGCCCCTGGCCTGCGGCGACGATGCCTCGTAGGTACCGACCGCCCGCAGCCAGCCCGGGAAGGCACCGGACGTGACGACGAACACCGGCACGATCGCCCGAGGCCTCCGATCGATCGGTCGTCGAGGCCTGGCGCTGCTGTTCGCGCTGCTGGCGACCCCGGCCGTCGTCCTGTGGATCGGACGGTCGTTCCCGGCGCTCGACCCGTACTTCGAGTCGATCCGGTTCCACCTGTTCGTGGTCAGCGCGATCGCCGGCTGCGCCTTGCTGGTCGCGCTCGCCACGGCGGTCTTCGCGGCCCGAGACGGCCGTGCTGCCCCCGTCCTCATCGCCCTCGCCTGCGTGTGCGTCGGGTTCCTCATGCTCGGTCACGGCCTCACGACGCCGGGCATCCTCGGCCGACCGCTGAACCTGTGGGTCGTCCGCCTGCCCGTCCTGGCGCTCGCCGGCTTCGCCATGTGCCTGGCGCTCGCCCTGTGGGAGCGCGGGCCGGTCGCGCGCGCCGTGGCGGCCGCGCCCCGTGCGACGATGGTCGTCACGACGGGCGTTCTGGGCCTGCTGAGCGCGGCGATCGTCGTGGACCCCACGCTCGCCCATGGGACGGCGGCCATCCCCGGCGAGGAGGCGATCCGGCTGGTCCTGCTGGGCTCGAGCGCGCTCGTCCTGCTCGTCATCGGCGCGATCCACTGGCGCCGATGGGGGCTCGGGCGGGACCGGATCGAGCTCGTGCTGGTGCTGGCCGCGTGGCTCGCCATGGCCGCGCTGCTCTCGCTGCAGTTCGGCACGTTCTGGCGCCTGTCGTGGTGGGACTACCACCTGTACCTGCTGTGCGGGTTCGCGGCGGCGGCCTGGGCGGTCGTGGTCGGGTTCCGCGGGTCGCGCAGCCTCGACGCCGCGGTCGGCGGCGTAGCGGTGCACGACCCGCTCGAGCAGGTCGCGCAGCGGCAGCCGGACGCCCTGCACGCCCTGATCGGCGCGGTCGAGGCGAAGGACCCGTACACCCATGGGCACTCGGAGCGGGTCGCCGAGCTCTCGGCCCGCCTCGGCCTGCGGCTCTCGCTGCCGCCCGAGACGATGCGCGGGCTGCACCAGGGCGCGTTCCTGCACGACGTCGGCAAGATCAGCGTCCCGGACCAGGTGCTGAACAAGGCGGGCGAGCTCACGCCGAAGGAGTGGTCGATGATCGAGCGCCACCCCGAGGTCGGATGGGACCTCGTGAGCCGCGCGGAGTCGTTGCGCGGGGCGCTCTCGGCGATCCGACATCACCACGAGCGCTGGGATGGGACGGGGTACCCCGACCGCCTGGCCGGCACCGACATCCCCCACCAGGGCCGCATCGTCGCGGTGGCCGACGTCTGGGACGCCCTGACGTCTGACCGGGCCTATCGTCCCGCCTGGGAGGTGGACCGAGCCGTGTCGCACATCGCCGCCGCGAGCGGCACCCTGTTCGACCCCGAGGTCGTCGAGGCCTTCCTCGACGTCGTCGCCGAGCGGGGGATCTGGCCCGAGAAGACCCGAGCGGACCTGGCGGGGCTCCTGGAGGCCGCGTCGGGGTGCCACGTCGAGGACCGCCGAGCACGAGCCGACCGTGAGCGGGCGGAGCAGGCGTTCGCGCAGGACGATGCGACCGACGCGGTGACGGACCCCGCCGTGCCGGCCCCCGTAGCCATCGCGCCGCCCGCCGGCGACCGCCCGACGTGATCGCGATCAGCGAGCGGGCGCGCGAGATCCTCACCCGCGCCGCCGCCTCCGCTCGGCGATCCGACCCCGAGGCCAGGATCAGGATCGCCCGCGACGGCGCCGGGATCCGCTCCGGGTTCGCGCACGCCCCCGAGCTCGGCGACCGGGTGATCGAGGACGCCGACGTGACCGTGTTCGTCGAGGACGGCCTCGAGGGAACGATCGACGTCACGCAGGCGCACGATCGGCTCATCCTGCGGCCCGGGGGCGGCGGCTAGGCTTCGCTCAGTGACAGGGTGACCGAGCAGGTCGATCTCGAGGGCGGCCTCGGGATAGCCTCCGTCCATGTAGCGCCGATGCGAGGCCCGGCATTGACACGTCGGGTCCCCGCCGATACGTTGCACCTGCAGATCTCACCGGGAAGGTGCGCTTCCTTGATCCGCACACGCTGCGCAGGGCTCGTCGGGGCGATGATCCCGTCTCGCCTGTGCGGTTGTCCGGCCATCGGCCTGCCGCAGGGCTGCGGCGCATGGCGGACGCAACCGACCCGCCCCTAGGCTCCGGGTCTCGACCTCCCTCGGCTCGCCTCGCAGCCCTCGTCAGGCATCCGGCACGACGCTGGACGGCCGCATCCACCGGAGGAGGCGATGGCGAGCACACGTGTCTCGGAGACGAGGCGGCCCGAGCCCGATCGGGATCTCGTCTACAAGCGCAACTCGATCGAACGGCTGAAGCGGGACAAGTTCCCAACCGGCATCAGGGACGAACTCCCGGAGCTGATCGCGATGGGATACGAGGCCGTCTCAGAGGAGGACATCGTCCGCCTGAGCTGGTGGGGTCTCACCCATGACAAGCCGAAGGTGGGGACCTTCATGGTGCGCATCAAGGTCCCCGGGGGTCTGATCCGGCCCGTTCAGCTCCGAGCGCTCGGCCGGATCACGCGCGGGTTCGGAGGTGACGAAGCCGAGCTCACCACCCGGCAGGGCATCCAGCTCCACCATGTCCGCCTCGATGCGCTCCCCCAGGTCCTCGCCGAGATCGAGTCCGCGGGCCTGACCACCGCCGGCGGCGAGGGCGACACCGTCCGCAACATCACGGGATGCCCGATCGCCGGGATCGACCCCGAAGAGCTCTTCGACGTACGGCCTCTCATCGAGGAGGCGGCACGCTTCTTCTACGGGAACCCGGACTACTCGAACCTGCCTCGCAAGCACAAGTACACGATCTCCGCCTGCCCTTCCCAGTGCGACGCGCCGGAGATCCACGACGTCGCCCTCGTGGGGCTCATGGACCACGAGGGCCCCGGCTTCGCCCTGCGCGTGGGCGGCGGGATGTCGAACACCCCTCGGATCTCGCGCGATCTCGGCGTGTCCCTGTCCGTGGACGAGGCGGTAGAGGTGCTGCGTGCGGTGACCGACGTGTGGCAGAGCGATACCCGCTACCGCGTCTCCCGCGCCAAGGCCAGGATCAAGTTCATGGTCGACGACTACGGACCGGAGGGGGTGAGGGCCCGGGTCGAGGAGCGTCTTGGTCGCCGGCTGCGGGACGGCGTCGCCCCCGAGCCGAGCGGGGCGAGCGACCATCTGGGGATCCGGCCGCAGGCACAGGAGGGCTTCGTCTCGGTCGGCGTCCCGGTCCCGGTGGGCAGGGTCTCCGGTTCTCAGCTGGAGCGGATCGCCGACCTGCTGGAGGACCTGGGATCCGACCTCAGGTTCACCAGGCAGCAGAACTTCATCGTCGGCTTCGTGCCCGCCGGCCGGGTGTCGGAGCTCCGGTCCGGCCTGAAGCGGATCGGCCTCCCGCTGGATCGCGCAGGCGCCTTCGCGAGGTCCGTGGCGTGTACGAGCCATCGCTTCTGCAACTACTCCGTCGCCGAGACCAAGGAGAAGCTCCAGGAGGTGCTGGCGCGCCTGGTGTCCAGGTTCGGGTCCGAGGCCTTCGACGAGCTCACGATCCACATGGACGGCTGCCCGCACGCGTGCGCCCAGCATTGGATCGGGCAGATCGGCCTCCAGGGCACCACGGCTCCCTCTCCCGCGGGAGCTGGGCGGATCGAGGCCTACGACCTGGCGGTGGGCGGTGGGCTGGGTCGCGACGCGGCGATCGGCCGTCCGTTGCTCCGGCGCATCCCCACGGACGATCTGGAGCCGACGCTCGCCCGGCTGATCGAGGCCTGGCTCGCCGAACGCCCTCGCGACGGTAGCCCTTCCGGCTTCGCGGACTTCTGCCACGGACGGACCGACCGGCAGCTCGCGGCGATCGCCCGGGGCGAGCCCGATCGGCCGACACCAGCACCGGGGGGCGACGGCGAAGGCGACGATCCGGCGGGCGTGACCGTGCACATCCCGGGACCCCTGCTCCCGCTCGTGGGCGGGGCCGACCGGATCGAGGTGGAAGCGGCCACGGTCCGAGAGGCTCTCGGCAGGATCGCCTCGGACCATCCGGGGTTCGCCCGAGCCGTCTTGGCCGAAGGCTCGGTGGCGGACGCCTTCCTCGTCTTCGTCGGGGACGAGGACGTCCAGGGCCTGGAGGGGGCGGATACCCCGGTCCGGCCGGGGGACCGGATCTCGATCCTCGTGGCGATGGCCGGAGGCTGATGGGCGTGCGGCCGGAGTTCGCGCTGGAGGGTTCCTCCGAGCGGGTCCGGGACCCGACCGAACGTGTGGTGTTCGACGATCTCGAGATCGGCGAGCTCGGTGTGGAGCTGGACGATCGCGAGCCCCAGGAGGTGATCGCCTGGGGCCTGGAGACCTTCGGAGATCGGGTCGCGGTCGTGACGGCCCTTCAGGCCGAGGGGATGGCCGTGTTGGACATGGCCGCCCGGGTCCGGCCGGACGTGCGGGTGATCACGGTCGACACGGGTCGCCTCCCGGGGGAGACGCGAGCCTTCGTCGAACAGGTCCGGAGCCGGTATCCGCGGATCTCGCTGGAGGTCCTTCATCCCCGCGCGGAGGAGCTGCGGGCGATGGTCGAGCGGCACGGTGCGGATCTCTTCCGGACGTCGATCCCGCTCCGGCTGCTGTGCTGCCACATCCGCAAGGTCCGGCCCCTGGTCCGGGCCCTGCGAGGGCTCGACGCCTGGTTCACGGGCCTGCGGCGGGAGCAGTGGGCATCGCGCGCGGCCATCAAGAAGGTGGAGCTCGACCACGACCACGGAGGGATCGTGAAGCTCAACCCGCTCGCCGATCGGACCGGCTCGGAGGTCTGGGATTACCTGGAGGCGGCCGGGGTGCCGGTCCATCCCCTGTACGGCCGGGGATACACGAGCATCGGGTGCGATCCGTGCACCCGGCCGATCGCCCCGGACGAGGATGAGCGCGCGGGCCGGTGGTGGTGGGAGCAGGGAGCGCCGAAGGAGTGTGGGATCCACTGCCCGATCGAGACCGGTGGGTTCGAGCACGAGGCCGCGGCGATCCTCGCGGAGGTCCATGGGGGGATCGAGGTGGAACCGTGATGATTCGGCCAGCTCCTTCCCGCGGCGATGGGGAGGCCTTCCCCCTGTCCCACGACGAGCGGGAGGTCGTCGTGGGGGTGATCGACGCCTATGCGCTCGCCCTTCCGGACGATCGCGCCCAGCGCTACCGGGCCCTGGCGGACGCGGCCACACGCGGCGAGGTCCCCGCGGTGCTGGTCGACGCGCTCGAGAGGGTGTGCACGCTGGCCCTGCAGACGGGCCGGGCCAGGGAGGTAGGCGGGGCGGAGGCGGAGCGGGTGCTCATCGCGGTGCTCCGCCGCAGCCCAGGAGGCCGGGCCCTGGTCGAACGGATGGATGGGGTCAACCGAGCCCTCGCGGGTCTCGCCGGCCGCCCGTTGCGTTCGGCCAGCGCATCGATGCGGCTCCCGGGCCGCTACTCGCTGGCCCTCGATGTCGAGGGTGTGCGCCTCACGCTGGGTCTGGGACCGGAGGGGATCTACGTCGAGAGCCTGGGGGCGGGATAGGCGGTGAGCTTCGGCTACCCGGTCCTGTTGGAGCTCGCAGGCAGGCGATGCCTGGTCGTCGGAGAACGAGCGGTGGTCGAGGGGAAGCTCGAGGGCCTGCTGTCCGCCGGCGCCGACGACGTGCTCGTGATCGTCGAGGGCTCGACGCACACGATGGACGGGCTGGAGGGCGATCCCCGGGTCCGGGTCGAGCGACGTCGGTGGCAACCGTCGGACCTCGATGGAGCGTTCCTGGTCGTGGGCTGGTGCCGCGAGCCGGATGATCGCGATCGTCTGGCCTTCGAGGCGCGATCCCGCGGCGCGCTCGTCAACGTCATCGACGACGTCCCTCGCTGCGACTTCGCCGCGCCCGCCGTGGTCCGCCGCGGGGAGCTGGTCGTGGCGGTGGGGACCGGAGGTGCCTCGCCGGCCCTGGCTCGCAAGCTCCGGGAGGAGCTCGAGGCGCGTTTCGCTCCCTGCTGGGCCGAGCTGGTCGACCTGCTCCGGGACGTTCGGACACGGGTGACGCCCATGCTTCCCGAGCTCGCCGATCGTTCGCGTCGGTGGCAGGCGGTCCTCGACGTGTCGGAGGCCGAGCATCTGGTCGGGGAGGGGCGGTGCGAGGAGCTCCGGCAGCGGTTGATCGACCGGCTGATCGGGACGGAGCGCCGGGCTTGATCGGCCGCGTCTACCTAGTGGGCGCCGGCCCCGGTGACCCGCGTCTGCTGACGCTGCGGGGCGCGGAGGTGATCCGGGGGGCCGACGTCGTCGTCCACGACCGGCTCGTCTCGCCTTCCGTGCTGGGGTTGGCGCCTCCTCGGGCCGAGCGGATCTTCGCCGGGAAGGAGCCGGGACGGCCGGGTCTGTCGCAGGCCGAGATCGACAGGCTGCTCGTCGGGCGAGCCGAGCGCGGGCAAGCGGTGGTCCGGCTCAAGGGCGGAGATCCCTTCGTCTTCGGCCGGGGAGGCGAGGAGGTGTTGGCGTGCGCGGAAGCCGGCGTGCCGTTCGAGATCGTTCCCGGGATCTCTTCGGTCGTGGCCGCACCGGCCGCCGTCGGGATCCCACTGACGCACCGCGGCCTGGCCCGGAGCTTCGCCGTGACCACCGCGAGCACGGCCGACGGGAGCGGGCCGGACTGGCGCGCCTTCGCCTGCGGCGCGGACACGCTCGTCGTGCTGATGGCCGCTGCGAAGATCGATGCGGTCTGCGCCGAGCTCCGGTCCTCGGGCCGCCCCGCGGACGAGCCGGCGGCCGTGGTGGAGTGGGCGACGACCGATCGGCAGCGATGTGTCCGGGGGTGCCTCGGTACCGTCCCCCGGCTCGCCCGTGACGCCGCGATCGGTCCGCCGGCCACGCTGATCGTGGGTGGGGTCGTCGCCCTGGCCGAGATCACCGGTGCCGCGGCGACGCGATCGATGTGACGTGACGGAATGACCGGCTCGTCCTGCGGCACGGGGGCGGCGGCTAGACTTCGCCCATGACGCAGCGGCGGCGCTCGGGCCTCTCCGGCGTGACCGGGACCGGCACGGCGGGACCGGTGATGGTGATCGGCGGGGCGGAGGACAAGCTCCGCGACAAGGCGATCCTGGCGCGGTTCGCGAGGTTCGCGGGCGGCGCGGACGGGCACGTGGTGGTGATCTCGACGGCGTCCTCGCTGGGCGAGCTGGCCACCGAGGTCTATCGGGACCTGTTCGGGGGTCTGGGCATCGGGCGCGTGAGCGGTCTGCGGCCCGAGGACCGCGAGGAGGCGATGGATCCCGAGCCGGCGGCCATGCTGTCCACGGCCACGGGGGTCTTCCTGACCGGCGGGAACCAGTCCCGGCTGGCCCAGGTGGTCGCCGGGACGCGGCTGGGGGACGCGCTGTTCCTGGCTCACGACCGCGGGGCGGTCCTGGCCGGGACGTCGGCTGGCGCGAGCGCCATGGCCTCGCACATGGTGGCGTTCGGCCGGTCCGGCTCGACGCCGAAGAACCGGATGGCCCAGCTATCCGCCGGGCTCGGGATCCTGCAGGGCGTCGTGATCGATCAGCACTTCGAGCAGCGCGGGCGGATGGGCCGCTTGCTCGCCATCGTCGCGGGCTCGCCGTCGCTGCTGGGCATCGGGCTGGACGAAGACACCTGCGCCGCCGTCTTCTCGACCAGAGCCTGTACGTGATCGGCCGCGGCGCCGTTACGATCGTGGACGGCTCGAAGGTCAAGACCGACGCCTACCGCGGGAAGGGGTATCGTCCGCTGATGGTCTCCGGGGCGATCCTGCACGCGCTCCCGTCCGGTTACTGGTTCGACCTGCGAACCCGCAAGCTCCTGGCGGGCGAGGGCCTGCAGGGGGTGGAGCGGGAGGCCTCGGAGTGACCTCCGCGCGCACCCGGACGCGGGGCGACCGGGAGCGTGCCAAGCGCGAGCCCGCGGCGAGGAAGCCGGGGAGGCCGAGGCCCGACCTCTCGATCCTGCAGACGCAGGTCTTCCGCGGCCCGAACTACTGGTCCTACGAGCCCTGCATCCGGATGCTCGTCGACCTCGGGTCGCTCGAGGACTGGCCCTCCAACACGATCGCGGGCTTCAACACGAAGCTGTTGAAGCTGCTGCCCGGCGTGGGGGAGCACTCCTGCTCGCTGGGGAAGAAGGGCGGGTTCCGCGAGCGCCTGCAGGACGGGACGTGGCTCGGCCACGTCGCGGAGCACGTCGCGCTCGAGCTGCAGCGGCAGACCGGGGTCCACATCAGCCGCGGCAAGACCCGCAGCGCGAAGGAGGTCGGTCAGTACCACGTGATCTACGGCTACGCCGAGGAGCAGGTGGGCCGCGCCGCCGGCGCGCTCGCCGTACGGCTGGTGAACCACCTCGTGAAGGCCGAGCCGGGGTTCGACATCGAGGCCGAGCTGGAGCGGCTGATCCTGCTCGCGGAACGGCGTCAGTTCGGCCCGTCCACGCGGGCGATCCTGGACGAGGCCGTCGGTCGCGACATCCCGTACATCCGGTTGATCGAGGCGTCGCTGGTCCAGCTCGGCCAGGGGAAGTACCAGCAGCGGATCCGCGCGACCATGACGTCGGTCACCTCGGCGCTCGCGGTCGACATCGCGAGCGACAAGAAGATGACCCACCAGCTGCTCGCGGCCGCGGGCCTGCCGACGCCCAGGAGCGAGGTCGTCCGCGTCGAGGACGACGCCGTCGCCGCGGCCAAGCGGATCGGGTTCCCGGTCGTGACGAAGCCGCTCGACGGGAACCACGGGCGGGGCGTCGGCCTCGACCTGAGGACCGAGCGGGCCGTGCGCGCCGGCTTCAAGCGGGCGCTCAAGGAGGCGCGGAACGGCCGCGTCGTCGTGGAGTCCTTCGTCACCGGCAACGACTACCGGATGCTCGTGATCGGTGGACGGATGGTCGCGATCGCGGAGCGCGTCCCCGCGCACGTGGTCGGCGACGGCAGGCGCACCGTGGCGGCTCTGGTCGAGCAGACGAACCAGGACCCGCGCCGCGGGATCGGTCACGAGAAGGTCCTGACCCGGATCAAGGTCGACGAGACGGCGATCGATCTCGTGAAGAAGCAGGGCTACGCGATGGACGACGTGCCCCCGAAGGACGAGCGGGTCCTGCTCGCGGCGACCGGCAACATGTCCACCGGCGGGATCTCGATCGACCGGACATGGGACGCGCACGAGGACAACGTCGAGATCGCGGAGGAGGCCGCGCGGGTGGTCGGCCTCGACGTGGCCGGGATCGACTTCCTGGCGCCCGACATCACGCTCCCGGTCCGCGAGACCGGCGGGGCGATCGTCGAGGTGAACGCGGCGCCGGGGTTCCGCATGCACACGCACCCGACGGAGGGGGAGCCTCAGTACGTGGCCAAGCCCGTCGTCGACCTGCTGTTCCCGCCGGGTATGCCGTCGCGGATCCCCATCGTCGCCGTGACGGGCTCCAACGGCAAGACGACCACCACGCGGATGATCGCGCACATCTTCCGGGGCATGGGCCGCCAGGTGGGGATGACCTCGACCGACGGGATCTACATCGACGAGCGTCTGGTCAAGCGCGTCGACGCGTCCGGTCCGAAGTCGGCGCAGATGGTGCTGCAGAACCCGCGCGTCGACATGGCGGTGTTCGAGGTCGCGCGCGGAGGCATCCTGCGCGAGGGGCTGGGGTACGGCCGCAACGACGGAGGGGTGGTGCTGAACGTGACGGGCGACCACCTCGGGCTGCGCGAGATCGACACGATCGAGCAATTGGCTGAGGTGAAGCGGGTGGTGGTCGAGGCGGTGCCCCGCAACGGGTGGGCGGTGCTGAACGCCGACGATCCGCTCGTGCTGGACATGCGACGCCACTGCAGCGGGAACGTGATCCTGTTCTCGATGCGCGACCATCACGAGTTCGTCGAGCGCTGGGTGCGGCGGGGTCACAAGGCGGTGGTGCTGGAGCAGACGCCGCGCGGGGAGATGATGGTGATCCGCGAGGGACGGCGCACGATGCCGATCGCGTGGGTCCACACGCTGCCGTCCACGTTCGACGGGCGAGCCCGGATGATGGTGCAGAACGCCATGGCGGCGGCGGCGGCCGCGCACGTCGCCGGCGCCCACCTGCACGACATCCGCCAGGGGCTCCGGTCGTTCACGACCTCCGTCTACCAGGCTCCCGGCCGCCTGAACCTGTTCGACCTGGACGGGGTCAAGGTGCTGATCGACTACGCGCACAACGCGGCGGGTCTGGAGACCGTGGGTGACTTCGTCGAGCGGATGACCGCGGATGCCCCCTCGGGGGAGCAGCCGGGCGAGGCGTCATGGACCGCGAACCTGCGTGTCGCCGTCGTGGCGACGGCCGGCGACCGCAGGGACGAGGACATGCGCGAGCTCGGGCGTGTAGCTGCGCGGTTCTTCGACGAGGTGATCGTCCGCGAGGATCACAACCCGCGCGGCCGGCGCACGGGTGAGACGGCAGCCCTCATCCTCGAGGGGGTCAACGAGGCCGTCGCCGGGGGCGGGGGACGCGCAGGGCACGTCGAGGTCGTGATCGACGAGATGGAGGCGACCAGGAGGGCGCTCGATCGGAGCCGGCCCGGAGATCTGGTGGTCCTGTGCGTCGACTACGCGACCGACGTGTACCGCGAGCTGGAGAGCCGGACCGGGGCGGCCGCGCCGCAGGTGCTGCGTGCCTCCGAGAACGGGGCACGGTCGAGGCCGCCGGCGGAGATCCGGATCGATCTCGGCCGACGCCTGAGCGGGCGCCGGCATGGATCTCGACCTGGAACGGATCCGGCTCGAGCTGGAGGAACGGCGCGACGAGGTCCGCTCACGCCTCGGGGCCCTCGCGGAGGTCCGTCGCGACCCCGCGCCGACGGTGTCGTTCGGCAAGCGCATCGGCGACGGCACGACGGAGGCGGTCGAGCGCATCAACCAGACATCGGCGGCGCGGTCGCTCGCGTCGATGCTCGCCGAGGTCGAACGCGCACTCGAGAAGCTGGACGAGGGTTCGTACGGGCAGTGCGACCGCTGCGGTACCGCGATCGCGGTCGAACGGCTGCGCGCCCGTCCGTGGTCCGTCAAGTGCGTCGCGTGCAGCGCCTCCGGCGACCGGCCGAGGTCCGCGACCGCCGGTAGCGGGAACGCGCGAAGGGAGCGAGCGCGTGACGACGCCTGAGAGGCTCACCGAGCGAGCCGCCTGGGTGGCGCTCGCCCGGCATCACACGTCGATCCGGGCGCGGCACCTGCGCGAGATCTTCGACCAGGACCCGGGGCGCGGCGAACGCCTGACCGTCGAGGCGGCCGGCCTGTACCTCGACTACTCGAAGAACCGGGTGACCGACGAGACCATGCGCCTGCTCGTCGCCCTGGCGAAGGACCGCGGCCTGAGCGGGCGGATCGACGCGATGTTCCGCGGCGATCGCATCAACGTGTCCGAGGATCGGTCGGCCCTGCACGTCGCCCTGCGGATGCCGCGGGGACGCTCCCTGCTGGTCGACGGCGTCGACGTCGTTGCGGAGGTCCATGCCGTCCTCGATCGCATGGCCGCGTTCGCGGACCGCGTGCGGTCGGGCTCGTGGACCGGTCACACGGGCGAGCCGATCCGGGCCGTCGTGAACGTCGGGATCGGGGGCTCCGACCTCGGGCCCGTCATGGCGTTCGAGGCGCTCAGGCACTACGCGCGTCGCGACATCGCGTTCCGGTTCGTCTCGAACGTCGACGGGACGGACTTCGTCGAGGCCACGCGCGATCTAGACCCCGCCTCGACCCTGTTCGTCATCTCCTCGAAGACCTTCACGACCCTGGAGACGATGACGAACGCCGGCACCGCTCGCGACTGGGTGATCGCGGCGCTCGGCGACGAGGCCGCGGTCGCCGAGCACTTCGTCGCGGTCTCGACGAACGCCGAGGGTGTCCGCGCGTTCGGCATCGACCCGGCGAACATGTTCGGCTTCTGGGACTGGGTCGGCGGCCGGTACTCGATGGACTCGGCGATCGGGCTGTCGACGATGATCGCGGTCGGCCCGGACGCCTTCGCCGAGATGCTGGCCGGCTTCCACGACATGGACGAGCACTTCCGCTCCGCCCCGCTCGATCGCAACATGCCGGCGATCCTCGGGCTCCTCGCGGTGTGGTACGGCGGGTTCTTCGACGCGCAGACGATCGGGGTGATGCCCTACGACCGGTACCTGAAGCGGTTCCCGGCCTACCTGCAGCAGCTGACGATGGAGTCCAACGGCAAGCACGTGACCCTCGAGGGGGAACCGGTCGGATGGCCCACCGGCGCCGTGTACTGGGGCGAGCCGGGCACCAACGGGCAGCACTCCTTCTATCAGCTCATCCACCAGGGGACGCGGCTGATCCCGCTGGACCTGATCGGCTTCGCGAACGCCCTCAACCCGCTCGGCCGGCATCACGACCTGCTGATGTCGAACGTGTTCGCCCAGGCGGAGGCGCTGGCGTTCGGCAGGACGGCGGAGCAGCTGCGGGCGGAGGGGGCTCCGGAGGAGACGATCGCCCACCGGGTGTGCGAGGGCAACCGGCCGACGAACACGATCCTGGCCGACCGCCTGACGCCCCGGACGCTCGGGGCGCTCGTCGCCCTCTACGAGCACTCCGTCTTCACGCAGGCGACGGTGTGGGGGATCGATCCGTTCGACCAGTGGGGCGTCGAGCTCGGCAAGGTCCTGGCGCAGCGGATCGTCCCCGAGCTGGAGGACGCGGCGGAGCCGTCGCTCGCGCACGACGGATCCACGAACGCGCTGATCGCGCGGTACCGCGAGATGCGCGACCGCTAGCCCGGATCGATCCGGAGGTGAACGGCCGCGGTCGGCGCCAGGCGCGGGGCGCGGGGCGACCCTCATCCGTCGAGCGCCGGGAAGCCCTCCTCGAACGACGCCACGACGTGGTCGGCTCCGGCGGCCGCGGTGAGCTCGTCGACGCCGTACGCCCCGGTCGCGACCGCGACCGACACGACGCCGACGCCGTGCGCTGCGGCGACGTCCCGCGGCGTGTCCCCCACCACGACGACGCGGTCGAGCGGCACCCGCCGGCCGTGGAGATGCTCGGCCCGGTCGAGCGCCGCGCGCGTCAGCTCGGACCGATCGTCGGAGTCCGACCCGTACCCGCCGAAGACGAAGTACCGGTTCAGGTCGCCGCGACCGAGCTTCACGCGCGCGGCCCCCTCCAGGTTGCCGGAGACGATCCCAAGCATGACGCCGGCCTCCGTCAGCGCGTCAAGGACATCGGGAACCGAAGGCAGCACCCGGTACCCCGGCGAGGTCCGTACGGCGTCGGCGAGGTGACGCAGGTAGACGGCGTACAGCCGGCCGAGCTCCTCCTCCGACGGATCTCGGCCCAGCGCCCCGCGGAACGTCTCGCGCGCGACGACCGGATCGGTCTGCCCCGCCTCGGAGAAGGCCGTGATGTCCGCGTCGATCCCGTGGAGTCGGGCGAACGCGTACGCCCAGCTGCGCGCGCCGGCGCCGCCCGTCTCGAGCAGCGTCCCGTCCACGTCGAACAGCGCGATCGCCGGCGCGGTCACGTAGCCGTGCTCCCGTGCAGGAGCGACGTGGTTGCCATGTCAGGTCGCGTCCCCGCGCCGTCACCGTGCACAGGTCGGTCAGCCTCCGAGATCCCGTTCCGCGTCCGCGGGTAGGTCTGCCGCTTCGGGTTCGCGCTCCGCGTGGATCACGTGGATCAGGGCGTTGATCAGCGCGAGGTGAGTGAAGGCCTGAGGGAAGTTGCCGAGGTGTCGCCCGTTCGCCGGATCGATCTCCTCGGCGTAGAGCCCGAGCGGTCCTGCCAGTGAGATCAGCTTCTCGGCAAGGGCGCGCCCCCGTTCGAGCTCGCCGATCTCGACGAGCGCGGATACGAGCCAGAAGGAGCAGATGGCGAATGTCGCCTCGCCCCCCTCGAGGCCGTCGCCGCTCTCCTCCGTGCGGTAGCGCAGGACCAGGTCGTTGACCGTGAGCTCATCGGCGATCGCAAGGACGGTCCGCCGAGCGATGGGATCATCGGGCGGTAGGAACCCCATCAGCACCGCCAGCAGGCCGGAGGCATCGAGGGCGGGGGAGCCGTACCGCTGGGTCAGCACACCACGATCGTCGACGCCCTCCCGAAGCACGTCCTCGCGGATCGCCTGAGCCTCTTCGCTCCAGCGGGCACCCTTCTCGGGCTCGTCCATGAGCTCCGCCAGGCGCGCCGCTCGATCGCACGCTACCCAGCACATGATCTTCGACGACGTGTAGTGGCGAGGCTCGGAACGCATCTCCCAGATGCCGTGGTCGGGGTCATGCCAGCTGGAGGCGGCCTCGTCCGCGATGCGGACGAGCTCCGTCCACGTGACGCCGTCCAGATGCTCGCCGGCCCTTAGGTGAAGCAGGACGGAGTCCAGGAGCGCTCCCCATAGGTCGTGTTGCGCCTGGCGGAACGCGTCGTTCCCGACCCGCACCGGCCGAGACCCCTCGTAGCCCGTCAGGTGGTCCAGCGTGTGCTCGTCGATCTGGCGCTCGCCACCGACGCCGTACATCACCTGCAGCGACGTCTCCTCGCCGATCCGGTCCGCGATGAAGTGGAAGAAGTCCCGGGCTTCCTGAGCGAAGCCGAGCGTGTAGAGCGCCCACAGCGCCCACGTCGAATCGCGGACCCACGTGTAGCGGTAGTCCCAGTTCCGCTCGCCGCCGGCAGATTCGGGCAGCGACGTCGTGGCGGCAGCCAGCAGAGCTCCGGTGGGCGCGTAGGTGAGGCCCTTCAAGGTGAGCGCGCTGCGCTGCAGGATCGGTCTCCACGGGTGATCGGGGAACTCGCCGCTCACGATCCAGCCGCGCCAGAAGTCCGCCGTGAGTCGAAGCCGCTCCGCGGCCTCGTCGACATCCTCCGGCACCGGTCCATCCCCCCAGGACAGGGCGACGAACGCGCGCTCGCCCTCCTGCATCGTCGTATGGGCCCGGGCCGTGCGCCCTTCCAGGCCCAAGCGCAGGTCCGTCGCCAGCCGGAGCTCGGGGTCGTCGGGGCCGCCGGTAGCAACCGCCCGGCCGTACCCGGAGCCCGCGTAGGTCCACTCCGCGTCGCGCAACCCGTACCCGAAGACCGGCTCGCACCGGACCTCGAGGTCGGTGTGGCCGTTCATGCAGCGGATCTCGCAGAGCAGCACGTGGTCGGCGCGGAAGTCGTCGGGAGGACGTATGTAGGACGCGTCGCGCCGCTCGGCGGCCCAGCGGCGGACCGCGAGCGCCGTTCGCACGAGGAGCCAGCCCGAGCGCGACTGCCAGGTCGTTTCCAGGACGTTCGTGCCGGGCAAGTAGCGACGCCCGGCCGGCACCGAGAGCTCGTCCGGGCCCACGCGGAAACTCCCCGCGGCTCGGTCCAAGATCGCGCCGAACACGCTCGGCCCGTCCGGGCGAGGCAGGCAGAGCCATTCGACGTCGCCGGCGGGCGAGACCAGGGCCATGGATTCCCGATCCGAGAGGAAGGCGTACTCCGCTATCGGGAAGAAGGCGCCCGGGGACGGCCAGCCGCGTGACACCGGGTGTGTCGTCGCGGTGGGGCGGTCGTCAGGATCTTGGATCGGAGCCTGCATGGTTATCTCGCAAGTGTAGGTCCATGCAGCTTTCGGCCGATCTCCGGCGTCCACCGGTTCGCTCAGGCCCTTTCCGCGCCTACACTCCGATCGCGTGCTCCGACCGGCAGGTGCGATCAGAGCCCCACGCGCGGCGGGATGAGCGCACGGGCGGCCCACCCGCTCTCCGCCGTGCGCTCCGCGGCGCCTCGCGCCGCGATCCTCCTGGACTTCGACGGGACGCTCAGCCCGATCGCTGAACGGCCCGATCTCGCTCGGCTCCAGCCCGGGATGCACCGGGTGTTGGTCGAGCTCGTCCGGGAGTTCGAGCTCGTCGCAGTCGTCTCGGGTCGGACGCGGGACGAGGTCGCCACGCTGGTCCGCGTCGATGGCGTGCTGATCGAAGGCTCGTACGGGCTCACGCTCAGCGGCGGCTCCGATCCGATACCTCGAGAGATCGTACGCCGCGTCGAGGAGGTCGCGGAGGTGCTCCCTGGGTCGCTCGTCGAGCCCAAGGGCGTCACGATCGCGCTGCACGTCCGGGGGACCGACGATCCCGACTCCGCCGAGGCATCCGCGCGCCGCTTGCTCGCCCCTATCGCGGATGGGGCGGGTCTGCGCCTCGTCGGCGGCAAGCGTGTGGTCGAGCTGGTGCCCTCGTCGGCATCGCTCAAGGCCGACGCGGTCCGCCGGCTGTTGGCGGCCCCGGAGATCCACGCCGCGCTGTTCGCCGGGGACGACGAGGGCGACCTCGGCGCGTTCGCCGAGCTCGACCGTACTCCGGTCGAGGGCGTGAAGGTTGCCGTCCGGGGCTCCGAGACGCCGCGCGCGGTGATCGAGGCCGCCGACGTGGTCGTCGACGGTCCCGCCGGCCTGCTGAAGCTGCTGCGTTCGTTGCTCGGCTGACCCGTCTTCACGTCGGAGGACGGATCCGATCCATCGTCTCGAGCTGCTCGGTCAGCCATGTGGCCGGCGTGCTGGCCTGCACCGTCCGCGACAGACCGCGGGCGCGGCGGGCGCGCTCGTCGGGCTCCATCTCGAGCGCTGCACGGATGGCCTCGGCCGTCTCCGCCATGTCGAACGGGTTGATCGCGAGCGCGTGTCGTCCCAGGCGCCCGAACGCGCCGGCGTTCCGCGACAGGATCAGCGCCCCCCGGCGCCGGTTCACGAGCGGCCCCTCCATCGCCACGAGGTTCATCCCGTCGAAGACGGGATTCACCAGCAGCGCATCGTAGGCGCCGTAGGCCGCGACCGCGAACCTGTAGTCCTCCTGTACCCGAACGTCGATCGGGACCCACTCCTCATGTCCGAGCCGTCCGTTGATGCGCTCCGCCTGGGCGAGGCACTCCTGCGCGTACTCCTGATATGCGGGCACATCTTCGCGGGAGGGGCTCAGCAAGGCGAGGAACCGTACGCGGCCGAGCCATGACGGGTGCCGGTCCAGGAACAGCTCGAAGGCCAGGAAGCCCCGCAGGATGTTCTTCGTGGGCTCCAGCCGATCCACCCGCAGCAGCAGGGCGATGTCGGCGCGGTCGCGCTCGATCGTCTTGCGCATCGCGACAACCTCCGGCTCGGCGGCGGTGCCGCGGAGCGCGCCGGAGTTGACGGCGACCGGGAACGTCCGCACCACGGCCCCGTGTGACCCGTCGACCACGCGCCATCGGCGCATGTCGACCTTCACGCCCGACAGGCTCCGGCACGAGAGCGCGAAGTTCTCCGCCCAGGTCCGGCTCTGGAACCCGATCACGTCTGCTCCGGCCATCCCGCGAAGGATCGCAGCCCGCGCCTCCACGGGGAGGGTCGTCAAGTAGGTGGTGCCCGCGAACGGCGTATGGGAGAAGTGGACGATCCTCGCCTCCGGTCGCAGCTCCCGTAGCATCGCGGGCACCAGGGCCAGGTGGTAGTCCTGGATCAGGAAGATCGGCGAATCGTCCGAACGCTGGGCGAGGGCGGCCGCGAAGTCCCTGTTGACCTGGACGAACTCCCGCCAGTCCCGGGCGGTGCCATCGTCGAAACGGGGCTGTCGAGCAAGATCCCACAGGTAGTGGTGCGTGAACCACAGGACCCCGTTCGCGATCCGGTTGTAGTACGCGTCGTAGCGCTCGGGCGGGATACGGATGAACGCGACCCGGACCCCCGCCTCCTGCGCGACGTCGTCGCCGGCCTCCGCGACCTCGAGATCCTCCTCGGTCATGGCCGCCGATACCCACGTGATGTCGTCGCGGAAGAACACGCTCGAGAGCGCAGTGACGAGGCCGCCCGATCCCCGCCGTGCGGTGAGCCCGCCCGAAGCGTCCCGCTCGAAGGTGACCGGACCGCGGTTGGAGGCGACGATGAGCGGGGACTCCATCGCGGGGACGGAGCCGTCGGGGGGTCTAGCGGACATCTACCGAGTCTAGGGCGGGCGGCGCCGTGCCCGGGCGACGATCCGTCTGACGGCGGAGGGCCCGAGGCGCTGCGCGCCCTTCGCATCGAGCCAGGCGAAGATCTCCGGGCGCATCCCCAGCGCCGTCACGCTGATCACGTCGCCCCTCGACGAGCGCTCGAGCATCTCCCGCAGCGCGTGGAGCTCGTCCTCGTAGACCGCCACGTCCTCGGTCCCGGCCCGGGCCGCGCCCGCCCGGAGCTGACCCACGACGTCCTCCCGGGTGCGGCCCCGGAGGTAGTGCCGAAGCTCCGCGATCCCCAGGTGGTCCGAGCCGACCGCGGCGCGGAAGGCGAACGCGTGCAGGATCGCGTCGGTGCGGTCGCCGGCCGTGCAGATCGCGAGCCAGATCCGCCGCCCTCGGGGGCACAGGCCCTCGAGCACCTCGGTGAGGCCGACCATGCCCGCCTCGTTGTGGGCGTAGTCGATCACGACGATGCGGCCCTCCAGGCGGAACAGGTTCGTTCGCCCCGGGTTCCGCTCGGGATCCAGCACGAAGGTCCGCAGCCCGCGCACGACGGCGCGTTCCGGCAGTCCGACGGCGAGCGCCGCCGCGGCGGCGGCGAGCGCGTTGTGCAGGTTGACCCGCGAGAGCCCGGCGAGCGTCACCGGCACGTCCATGACGGGGACGAGCGGGTGCGCGTCGCGCCGCTCGAGCCACGAGATCCGCCCGTCGAGCACGGTCATCGCCCGGCCGCCGTCGGCGAGCACCTCCCGGAGCGTCGGGTGGTCGGGGTGCAGCGAGCAGACCCACGGGCGGCCCGTGGCGTGCCGGCGCATCGCCAGGACCCGTGGGTCGTCGGCGTTCAGGACGTCCCAACCTTGCGGGCGGGTGATGCGGGTGACGATCGCCTTGACCTCGGCGAGCTGATCGACGGTGTCGACGCCCTGCAGGCCCAGGTGGTCCTCGCTCACGTTCGTGACGACGGCGACGTCGTTGTGCTGCACGCCGACCCCGCGCAGCAGCATCCCTCCGCGCGCGGTCTCGAGGACCGCGACGTCGGGGTGCTGCTCGAGGGCGCGCGCCGCCCCGCCGAACCCCGAGTAGTCGCCCGCCTCCACCAGGACCCCGTCGTTGCGGTAGACCCCGTCGGTGGACGAGTACGCGACGCTCAGGCCCGCCGTGCGCACGAGGTGGGCCAGCAGGCGGACGGTCGTGGTCTTGCCGTTGGTCCCGGTCACCTGGATGACGGGGACGTCGGGGTCCGGGACCGTCGGCTCGGGGCCCGGTTCGACCGCGCGCAACCGCGCGCCCGCTTCGCCGATCACCCGATCGGGCGATCGGCGCCGGATCGTCTCGAGCGCGGCGGCCACCTCCCGGGCCAGCGCCTCGGCGGCGCCCCGGCGCCGCCAGGGGAACGCGATGACGATCAGGTCGGTCCGGGCCCGGGACGGGCCGGACCGCCAGCCGCCGGGCCCCGCCGGCGATCGCGATCCGCCTCGTCAGCTGGGCCGAGATCCGGCCGATCGCCCTGCGCCGGTGGTCGGTGCCCGGCGCACCCGGTCGGAACCCGTCGCGGAAGCCGAGCCGCGCGGCGGCGTGCGCCACCCCGCCCTCGGGGGCGCCCATCCAGCCCGGAACGGCGAGGGTCAGCTTGACCGCGGGCCGGGGGAAGTACAGGTTCGGCCCGTCGAGGACGCGCAGCTCCACGGTCTCCACGGGCCCGCGCGACCGGGACATGCGCGGAACGGTAGCTCAGGCCGCGACCCGGGCGCGATAGCGGCGGAGCTCGGGGTAGACGCCCGCGACGACCCCGGCACCCACGATGCAGGCGAGGCCGCCGGTCACGACGGAGACGGTGGGCGAGAAGGCCTGCGCGACCACGCCCGCTTCGAAGTCGCCCAGGCGCGGCCCCCCCGTCACGACCAGGGTGAACAGGGCCCCGATACGGCCGCGCAGGTGATCGGGCGTCGTGACCTGCATGATCGTGCTGCGGAAGATGGCCGAGATCACGTCGGCCGCGCCGGCGACCGCCAGCAGGACCAGCGCGAGCCACAGCTCCGACCCCGCCAGGCCGAACGCGGCGATCGCGGCCCCCCAGCCGGCGACGGACCACAGGACCGCGACGCCCTGGCGCACGACGTGCTTCGCCCAGCCCGAGGCGACCGCCTGGAGCAGCGCGCCGACGGACGGGGCGGCGAACAGGAGCCCCGCCACGGCCGGTCCCCGGTGGAACTGCGAGATGGCGATCACGGGGAACAGCGCCTGCGGCATGCCGTAGATCATCGCGATCAGGTCGATCACGAACGTCGACTGGATGAGGCGGTTCCGCCGGACGTAGCCGAACCCCTCCGCCACCGCCCGGCGGCCGCGCGCGGCCGTCTCGGTCCGCTCGGGCGGCATGGGGCGCATCGCGAACGCCGCCAGGAGCAAGACCAGGTAGGTGATCAGGTTGAACCAGTAGGGGAGCGCGTAGCCGCCCGCGGCGGCGATCGCCAGGCCGCCGGGCGCGGGCCCCCCGATCGAGACGGGCTGCCCCCCGACCGGGGTCAGCGTGACGGCGGACGGCACGAGCCGGGTCCCGACGAGCCGGGGGATCATCGCCTGTCGTGCGGGGCTCTCGATCGCCGACGTGAACGCCATGATCGCGTTCGCCACGAACACGAGCCACACCGCGGCCCCTCCGGCGGAGGCGCTGAGCACCAGCAGGACGGACGCGACTATCAGCGTCACCTGGGTCCAGATCAGCGTCAGCCGGCGATCGTGGACGTCGATGAAGCCGCTGCCGATCAACGTGCCGAGGACCAGGGCGACGAACCCGGTCAGGCCGATCATCCCGACGGCCGCGGTGGACCCCGTCAGGTCGAACACCTGGATGAAGATCGCGGTGCGGGCGACCTGCACGCCCAGCGCGGAGACGAACCCGGCGAAGTAGAGCAGGCGGAAGTCGCGAGAGACGCGCAGCGGCGTCAGGTCGATCGCGACGCGCCGCAGGCGGGACGGGCGGTCGGGGTCCCTCACTCGCGGCCGACGCTACCAGCGCGTGCGGCCACGAGGGCGATCGGCGAGGCTACGCCTCGCCGACCGCGCGCTCGAGCACGCCGAGCCCGTCGTCCAGGAGCTCGTCGTCGATCGTGAGCGGCGGCAACAGCCGGATCACGTTCCCGTACGTTCCGGCCGTGAGGACGATCACGCCCTCCTCCAGGCAGCGCCGGACGATGCCGTTGATCCGGTCGGCCTCGATCGGCTCCTTCGTCGCTCGGTCCACGACGAGCTCGATCGCGCACATCGCGCCGCGGCCGCGCACGTCGCCGATCACATGGAGCCGGGTCTGCATCGCGGTCAGACGGGCCATGATCACCTCGCCCAGCCGGCGCGAGCGCCCCAACAGGTCCTCGCGCTCGATCTTGTCCAGCACGGCGAGCGCGGTCGCGGCCGCGACGGGGTTCGTCCCGTAGGTTCCGCCCAGGCCGCCGGGGTGCACGGCGTCCATCAGCTCGGCCCTGCCGGTGACGGCCGAGATCGGCAGCCCGGCGCCGAGCGACTTGGCCGTCGTGACGATGTCGGGCACCACGCCCTCGTCCTCGATCGCGTACCAGCGGCCGGCGCGCCCCATCCCGCTCTGGATCTCGTCGGCGATGAAGCAGATCCCGTGCTCGGAGCAGAAGTCGGCCAGGCCGGCCAGGAACCCGGGGGCCGGCACGATGAAGCCCCCCTCGCCCTGGATCGGCTCGGCGATGACCGCGGCGATGTTCCGCTCGCCGATGTGCTTGTGCATCTCGTCGATCGCGTACGCGAGCGCCTCCTCGGCGCAGCGGTCCGGACCGGACGGCCAGCGGTAGGGGTAGGCGAACGGCAGGCGGTACACCTCGGGCGCGAACGGTCCGAAGCCCTGCTTGTACGGCATCACCTTGGCGGTGAGGGTCATCGCGAGGAGCGTCCGGCCGTGGAACGCGTGGTCGAACGCGACGATCGCCTGGCGTCCCGTCGCGTAGCGCGCCACCTTCACGGCGTTCTCGACGGCCTCGGCGCCGGAGTTCGCGAAGAACGTCTTCTTCGCGAACGTTCCGGGCGTGAGCGCGTTCAGCCGCTCGGCGAGCTCGATCGAGGGCTCGTTCGCCGTCACGCCCGACGTGTGTGTGTCCAGGTCCAGCTGCCGCTTCGCGGCCTCCATCACGTCCTCGGGCGTGTGGCCCACGTTCAGCACGGCGATCCCGGTCGCGAGATCGACCAGGCGGTTGCCGTCGACGTCCTCGACGATGGCTCCGGAGGCCCTCGCAGCCACCACGGGATTCAGGGGGGCGACGGCCGAGGGCATCGCGGCCCCCCGCCGCTCCACGAGCTCGCGCGACCGCGGCCCGGGTATCTCGGTGACGACCTTGCGCTCCTGCGGGATGTCCATCGCGACGCTCCTCGAGGTCTGCCCGTCACGTGCGACGGGCGTGCCGGGCAAGCCTAACCGGCCGTCCGGGCGCCCGGCCGGGCGCCCACCGGGTGGTCCTTGCGCGGCCGCGCGGGGCATACTTCCGGTATCGGACGCGGCGCGGCCGGCCCCCGGTCGCGGGTCCGGAAGAAGGAGGGGAACCGATGGCGGACAGCTATCAGATGTTCATCGGCGGCGAATGGGTCAACTCGTCCGACGGCCAGACCCGCGACATCATCAGCCCACACACGGGCGAGGTGATCGCCTCGGTCCAGGAGGGCACCGCGGCGGACGTCGACAGGGCGGTGGCGGCCGCCAAGCGCGCGTTCGAGGAGACGTGGTTCGACTCGACGCCGAAGGATCGCCAGCTCGCTCTCCTCAGGCTCGCCGACGCGATCGAGGCCAACGCCGACGAGATCGTCAAGATCGAGTCGGAGGACGCCGGGAAGCCGGCGGCCGTCACGATGGCCGAGGAGATCCCTCCGATCGTCGACAACCTCAGGTTCTTCGCAGGTGCGGCACGGACGCCGGAGGGACGCAGCGCCGGCGAGTACATGGCCGGCTTCACGTCGATCATCCGGCGCGAGCCGATCGGCGTCGCCGGGCTGATCGCGCCCTGGAACTACCCGCTGATGATGGCGATCTGGAAGATCGGACCGGCGCTCGCGTCGGGCAACACCGTGGTGCTGAAGCCGTCCGAGATCACGCCGCTGTCCACGATCAAGCTCGCCGAGCTGGCGGCGGAGATCTTCCCGCCCGGGGTGTTCAACGTCGTGACCGGGGACGGCGAGCCTGTGGGGGACCGGATGGTCCGGCACCCCGACGTGGGGATCGTCTCGCTCACCGGCGACGTCAGCACCGGCAAGCTGATCCACACGAACGCGAGCGACACGCTCAAGCGCGTCCACCTGGAGCTCGGCGGCAAGGCGCCCGTAGTCGTCTTCGACGACGCCGACATGGCGTCGGTCGTGGAGTGGGTCTCGGCCGCCGGATACTTCAACGCCGGCCAGGACTGCACCGCCGCGTGCCGCGTCCTGGTTCAGGAGGGCTCCTACGACAAGGTCCTGCAGGACCTCGTGCCGGCCGTCCAGCAGATCAAGGTCGGCACGGCGTTCGAGGAGGACGTCGCGGTCGGCTCGATGATCAGCCAGGAGCAGCTGGAGCGCGTCGAGGGGTTCCTGTCGCGCGCGAAGGACGAGGGCGCCGAGATCGTGACCGGCGGCGCATCGCTCGGGACGGGCGGGTACCACTTCCAGCCCACCGTCGTGGCGAACCCCTCGCAGGACTCCGAGATCGTCCAGAAGGAGGTCTTCGGACCGGTCGTGACCGTGCAGCGGTTCACCGACGAGGACCAGGCGGTCGAGTGGGCGAACGGGACGGACTACGGCCTGGCGTCCTCGGTCTGGACCCGGGACGTCGGGCGCGCGATGCGCGTGTCCCGCCGCCTGAAGTTCGGGTGCGTGTGGGTCAACACCCACATCCCGCTGACGCCGGAGATGCCCCACGGCGGGTACAAGCAGAGCGGACACGGCAAGGACATGTCCGTGTACTCGCTCGAGGACTACACGAACATCAAACACGTGATGGTGTCGCTGGACTGACCGGTAGTCCGTGGCAGACTAGATCGGGCGCGGGCGCCGGCCGCGAGGCCGTCCCGCGCC
The DNA here is from genome assembly GCA_046330185.1 of Actinomycetota bacterium. Lineage (GTDB taxonomy): Bacteria > Actinomycetota > UBA4738 > UBA4738 > HRBIN12 > DATBLY01. Next base: position 93,349 of record JAXLTF010000004.1, on the reverse strand, counting down.
CCGGAAGGTGGTGAACCGACCATGGCGGTACGACCGTTCCTGGTGAACGGTGAGTGGCGGACCGGCGAGGGCTCGCTGGAGGTGAAGAGCCCCTACGACGACAGCGTCGTGGCCGAGATCGGCGTAGCCACCGCCGCCGACGTCGAGGAGGCCGTGGCGACCGCGGCCTCGACGTTCGAGGAGTCCCAGCACCTGCCCGTGCACGCGCGGGCCGACGCGCTGGACCACATCTCCCGGCGCCTGGCGGAGACGCTCCAGGAGAACGCGGAGCTGATCGCGCGCGAGGGCGGCAAGCCGCTCAAGTGGGCGACCGTCGAGGCCACGCGCGCGGTCTCGACGTTCCGCTGGGCGTCCGAGACGATCCGCCACGGCGACGACGAGCTCGTCCGCCTGGACACCGAGGCGAGCCTCGGCTCGCGGATGGGCCTGATCCGACGCTTCCCCTTCGGGCCGGTGCTCGGCATCACGCCGTTCAACTTCCCGCTGAACCTCGTGGCGCACAAGGTCGCGCCGTCGATCGGCGTGGGCGCGCCCATCGTGGTCAAGCCCGCGTCGGCCACGCCGATGGGCGCGCTGCGTCTGGCGGAGCTCTTCGCCGAGACCGATCTGCCCAAGGGCATGTACCAGGTGCTGCCGGTCTCCTCCAAGGTGGCCGACGGGATGGCGCGCGACGAGCGGTTCCGCAAGATCTCGTTCACCGGGTCGTCGGAGATCGGGTGGTACCTGAAGGGCCTCGACCCGCGCAAGCGCGTCACGCTCGAGCTGGGCGGCAACGCAGGCGTCATCGTGCACTCCGACGCGGACCTCGACCACGCGGCGCAGCGGATCGCGGTCGGCGGCTACTACCAGGCCGGCCAGAGCTGCATCAGCGTCCAGCGCGTGCTGGTCGCCTCGGAGGTCTACGAGGACTTCGCGGCGCGGTTGGTCAAGCAGGTGGAGAGCCTGAAGGTGGGCGACCCGCTCGACCCGAGCGTCGACGTGGGTCCCGTGATCCAGCGCTCGGAGGTCGATCGGATCTCGGCCTGGGTCGCCGAGGCGGTGGCGCAGGGCGCCGAGGTCCTCACGGGCGGCGAGGCCGACGGGCCGTTCTTCGCCCCCACCCTGATCTCGGACGTGACGCCGGAGATGAAGGTGTGCCGCGAGGAGATCTTCGGCCCGGTCGTGACGATCAGCCCGTACCAGACGTTCGAGGAGGCGCTCGGGGTCGTGAACGACTCGCGGTTCGGCCTGCAGGCCGGCGTCTTCACGAACGACATCGACCGGGCGTTCCTGGCGCATCGCACGCTCGAGGTGGGCGGCGTGATCATCAACGACGTCTCGGCGTTCCGCGCCGACCAGATGCCCTACGGCGGCTCCAAGGACTCTGGCTTCGGGCGGGAGGGCCTCCGTTACGCGATGGAGGAGATGACCGAGCCGCGGATCATGGTCCTGTCGCACGTCCCGCTGTAGCCGGACGGCCGTGCTCGGCTGGATCGCGCTCGCCGTCGTGGTGGCGGCGGGCGCGTACGTGGTGATCCGGCTGGTGCGCTCGTGGGGAGTCGCGGGACGGCGCTACGGCTGGGAGGGGTCGTCCTCGGGAGGCGCGCCCTCCCCCGGCGCCGAGCCGCCCGCCGCCGGGCCGCCCGGTCGCCCCGGCCCCGGACCGGGGTAGCCCGTGACCGGCCGCGAGATCGCGTACGCGATGCTGCCGTTCGTGGTCCTGCTCGCGATGGGCCTGGGTTCCTGGATGGTGCTCCGCCGGCGGGGCGGGGTCTCCGGCCCGCGCGGGCGGGCACGCCCGGGACGGCCGTGGTGGGGCAACCCGTGGCTGTGGATCGGGGTCGCGGCGGCCATGGTGGTCCTGGGGATCACGTGTGGCCGGGACTGTTCGGCGGCGTGATCGTGGTCCTGCCCCTCGTCTGGTTCTCCAGGCCGCGGACCCCGGAGATGGACCCGCGCTCGAACGGCCACCGGCGGCGCGACGACGCGATCGGCGGGTGACGACGGATCAGCCGATGCCCAGCGACCGGTCGGCGAAGGCGCCGACGATCGCCGATGCCTCCCGCTCGCGGCGCCACAGGTAATGGTCCGTGCCCTCCAGGATCTCCACGTCGGCTCGTGGGAACCCGGCCGCGAAGGCTCGGAGCTCGGCCTGCGGACAGAAGGCGTCGCCGTCGCCGGTCAGGAGGAGGACGGGCCGGGTGAACGCGCGGCGCTCGGCGGGCCCCGGCAGGGATAGGAGCTCGAGGTCTCCCGGCCGGAGCGGGATCCCGAGCAGGGCCAGGGCCGCGGCCCGATCGTCGTCGAGCGCCTCGCGCAGGGCGACGCTCGCGCCGAAGGACCAGCCGACCACGACCGTGGGTACGCCGGGGGCCTCCTCCCGGATCCGCCCGAGCGCCGCCCGCGCGTCCGCGAGCTCATCCCGCCCCCCGCCGTAGGTTCCGCCCGAGCCCATGACGCCTCGGAAGTTGAACCCCAGCACCGCGTAGCCGCGGTGCGCGAGCTCGTTGCGGACGGCCCACAGGATGGGGTGGTCCTTGCTGCCGCCGTGTTGGGGGTGCGGATGGCACAGGATGGCCGTCGCGACGGCTTCCCCGTCGGGCAGGCGGATCTCCCCCTCGAGGTGGACGCCGTCATCGGTCACGAACCGCACCGGACCCATCGCGTGGCACGATGGCAGCCGTGACGGATCATCGCCAATCGCTCGGGTTCGCGCTGCGCGACGTGCGCCCGTGGGCCGGACTCATCGCCGCGGTCCGCGAGGGTGAGCTCGCGGGCTACGAGAACCTGTTCCTCCCCGAGATCCCCGGGGGCCGCGACGCGATGACGACCCTGGCCGCCCTGGCCGCGGACGCGCCCGGCCTGCGGCTCGGGACCGGGGTCCTTCCGATGACCGAGCGCTCGCCCCTCGCCACCGCGATGGCGGCGGCCACGCTCCAGGAACGCTCCGGCGGGCGGTTCGTCCTAGCGCTCGGCGCCGGCGCCGGGATGAACGGCGCGCTGGAGCGTCTGCGGGCTCACGTGATCGCGGTGCGGCGGCTCCTGGCCGGCGAGCGTGTCGAGGTGGACGGGCGAGCGCGGACGCTGTCGGCGCCGCCCGACCCGCCGCCTCCCATCTGGCTCGCGGCCCTCGGGCCGCGGGCCGTGCGGTTGGCCGGTGAGATCGCGGACGGGGTCCTGCTCAACTGGTGCACCCCCGAGCGGGTGGTCGCGGCGCGGATCGAGCTTGCCGACGGGGCACGGGAGGCGGGCCGCGACCCGGGGACCCTGACGCTCGGCGCCTACGTCCGGGCCTGCCTGGTGAGGGACGAGGCCGCCGCCCTGCGCGCGCTGCGGGCCGCCGCCGGGGAGTACGCGGCGATCCCCGCCTACCGCCGCCAGGCGGCGGCGCTGGGACTGGGGCCGGAGGCGGATGCCGCGGCCGCCGCGCATCGCTCCGGCCGACCAGAGGGCGTTCCCGACCGGCTGGTCCGCGCGCTCACGCTGTTCGGCGACCCCGCGCAGGCACGGTCCGGGCTCGAGCGGTTCCGGGACGCGGGCCTGGATCTGCCGATCGTGTATCCGGTCGCCACCGAGGACGGACCGGGATCGGTGCGGGCGACGCTCGCCGCGCTCGCGCCGGCCTGATCGCGGCCTCAGACGGGGACCCAGGCCTCCACCCAGGTCCCATGCCCCTCGCGGCTGGAGACCGAGAAGCGTCCGCCGGCGAGCTCGGTCCGCTCGCGCATCGTCCGGAGCCCCAGGTGCCCGGTGACCGGGTCCGAGGCCGCGCCGGCCGCTCCAGGGATGCCGCCGCCGTCGTCGTGGACCACGAGCAGGACCCCGGCGTCCACGTCGTGGAGCGCGATCCGCACGCGGCTCGCGTCCGAGTGCTTGCGCACGTTCGTCAGCGCCTCCTGCGCGACGCGGTAAAGGACGGCGCGCGGATCGTCTCCCGGCTCCGCGACCAGGCGATCCTCGAGCTCCCAGGAGATGCCCAGCTCCCGCTCGAGCTCACGGAGGCTGGTCCTCAGCGTCTCCGCCAGGCCGTGCTCGTTCAGCATCGGCGGCCGCAGATCGAACGTCAGCCTCCGCAGGCGCGACGTCGCCGCCGACACGATCTCCGCGAGCTGGCGGATCTCCTGCCGGAGCCCCGGGTCCTTCACGTCGGCCAGGAGCAGCTCGAGCCTGAGCTGCACGGCGCCCATCACCTGCAGGGTGTCGTCGTGGATGTCCTCGCTGATGCGGCGGCGCTCGGCCTCCTGCGCCGCCACGAGCATCGAGACGATCCGGGTCGGCTCTCCCTCGGCGCGCGCGCCCGGATCGTCCTGCGAGAGCTCGTCCTCGCCGTCGCGAGACACCGTGATCCCCGTCCTCGACCGCCGCGGCGCGGCTAACCGGCCGAGGGTACCCGCGCGCGGCGCCGGCGTCCCCTCGGCCCGGTGGGCACCCCATCGGGGTTGCCAAGCGTCCCTCGGCGCGTAGACTGCTGTTTGCACGGTCTGCACCGTGGAAACCAGAACAACGGTCCGATCATGAAAGGCGGAGCGGCGATGACCTACACGATCTGCGAGCCCTGCATCGACGTGAAGGACCGCGCCTGCGTCGACGAATGCCCCGTCGACTGCATCTACGAGGGTCCGCGCATGCTGTACATCCAGCCGGACGAGTGCGTGGACTGTGGGGCCTGCGAGCCCGCCTGCCCGGTGGTCGCGATCTTCTACGAGGACGACGTCCCCGCGGAGTGGAAGCAGTTCACCCCGGTCAACGCGGAGTTCTTCGCGGACGGCGTGAGCGGCCTCGGCTCTCCGGGAGGGGCCGCCCAGGTCGGTCCCGCCGCGGTCGACCACCCGGTGGTGGCCGGCTGGGCCGCCGTCTAGCGACCTCGCAGGGCCCGGTTCAGCCCTGGGATGGTTCGGCGCCCGAGGGCAGGAACACACGGAACGAGGCGCCGCCGCCCGCCCGCTCCTCGACCCACGCCCGACCGCCGTGGAGCTCGGCGAAGCGCCGGACGAGGGTCAACCCGACGCCCACGCCAGGTGAGATGTCGCGTCCGTCGGATCCCTGCTGGAACGGTTCGAAGATCCGCTCGCGGAGCTCCGCCGGGACGCCGGGCCCCTCGTCCTCGACGGCGATCGTGACCCCGCCTCCGCCGCCACGGACGCTCAGCCACACGTGAGTCTCCGCAGGTGTGTGCCTGGCGGTGTTCGCCAGCAGGTTCTCCACGATCCGCTCGACCTTGGCGGCGTCGATCGCCGCCTCGACGGGCCGGAGGTCGACCGTCAGCCGGCCGGGCTCTATCGCCTGGCTCTCCTCCAACACCCGCCGGATCAGCGCGGCGACATCGGTCGGCTCGAGCTTGGGTGTGACGATCCCCCGCGCGAGCCGGTCCATGTCGAGGAGGTTACGGACCAGGCGCTCGAGGCGGCGCGCGTTCTCGGCGATCCGGTGTGCCAGGTCGCGGGCATCGCCGTCGCCAAGGCGCACGTCGGGACGCTCGAGCGTCACGGCGAGGCCCAGGATCGCGGACAGCGGCGTGCGCAGGTCGTGTGAGACGGCCTGCAGGAACGTGTTCTTCATCTCGTCGAGCGCCCGGAGCCGGTTCGTGGCCTCACGCTCGACCTCGAGGGCCTGCGCCAGCCGTGCCTCTGCCCGTTTGCGCTCGGTGATGTCCAGCAGGAACCCCTGCCAGTAGGGCTGGCGCCCCTCCGGGCGGACCAGCGTCGCCTCGTCCTGGACCCAGACGATGTCGCCGTCCTTGCGGATCATCCGGTACTCCAGCGAGAAGCGTCCGTCGCCGCGGAGGTTGCTCTCCGCATCCGCGGTGACCACGCGGTCCCGGTCCTCTGGATGCAGGATCTTCCTCCACAGGGCGGGGTCGGCCTCGATCTCTTCGGCCGTGTAGCCGATCAGGTCCGTGTTGCCGGGGGCAACGTAGACGGTGTTCGAGACCCGGGGGTCGTCCGGATCGATCTCCTGCATGTAGAAGATCGCCTGGTTCTGTTCGACGATCGTGCGGAACTTGAGCTCGGCCTCGCGCAGCTGCTCCTCGGCCCGCTTGCGCTCGGTGATGTCGAGCAGGAAGCCCTGCCAGCACCCGCCGTCGGCCGTCTCGAGGAACGTGACCTCGTCGTGCACCCAGACCCACCCGCTCGCCTTGGTCAGGAACCGGTACTCGATCGCGTAGGGCTCCTTCGACCGGTTCGAGCGCTGGTCCGCCTCCCAGACCCGGTCGCGGTCCTGCGGATGCACGTGATCGATCCAGAAGTCGGGCGTCCAGGTCCACTCGTCCACGCTCCACCCGAACACCCGCTGGACCTGCGGGCTCAGGTAGAAGCGCTCCGGGTCGGCGTCGGGCGATTCCACGTAGACCACCGCGGGGATGTGCTCGACGAGCGCCCTGTAGCGCCGCTCCGCCTCGCGGAGCCGTTCCTCGGCGTCGATCCGGCGGGTGATGTCGAGCATCACGCCCTGCCACAGGGCCGGCTCGCCGTCGGCGTCGCGGATCAGGACCGCCTCGTCGTGGAACCAGACGGTGCGCCCGTCCGCCGCGATCACCCGGTAGTCCTGCCGGTAGGGCTCGCCCGACAGCGCGGTCCGTTCGCTCTCGGTCAGGACCGCCTCGCGGTCGTCGGGGTGCAGGACCTCGAGCCAGAAGTCCCCCTGTTCGGTCCACCGCTCGACCGGGTAGCCCAGGATCGTCTCGACCTGCGGGCTGATGTACGTGAACGAGGAGGCGACGTCGTACGCATCCTCCGACGGAGGCTCCTGGTAAACGACGGCGGGGGTCTTCTCGACGAGCTGGCGGAACCGCTCCTCGGCGACGCGCAGCCCGCTCTCGGCCTCGTGCCGCTCGGTGACGTCGGTCAGGAAGCCGAGCCAGTAGATCGTGCGTCCCCACCGGTCCTCGATGGGCTCCGAGATGTCGTGGACCCACACGTTCCTCCCGTCGGCGGCGAGCATGCGGTACTCCTCCTCGAACCTGGTCGGGGCGTCGGCGGCCGCGATCACCCGCTCGAGGTCGTCCGGATGCACGAGGGAGAACCAGAAGTCCGGGTCATCGAAGAAGCGCCGCCGTGGGTAGCCCAGGATGCGCTCTATCTGGGGGCTCAGGAACTCGAGCCGGGCGCTTCCGCCCTCGACGATGTCGGTGTAGGTGACGGCCGGGATGTGCTCCACGAACGCGCGGTAGCGCGCCTCCGTGGCCCGCGCCCTCTCGTCCAGGCCCTGGCGCGTCACGGCCGCGCCCAGCACGGTGGCGGCGGCACGCAGCGCCTCGAGCTCGGCGCCCGTCCAGTCGCGCACCTCGGCGCAGTCGTCGAACCCGATCACCCCCCACCAGCTGTCGTCGGCCTGCACCGGCATGCAGACCAACGAGACGATGTCCTGTTCCATGAGCGCCGGCCGCTCGACGTCGGGCAGGTCGGCCACGGCGCCGGCGATCGCGTCGCCCGATCGCATCGCGAGGGGCCAGCGCGCGAACCCGAAGTCGGCCCATGGGGCCCGCTCGAGGATGGGATTGCCGAACTGGGAGCGGATCCCGGGGGCGCACCACTCGGCCAGCTGCACGGCGCAGTCGCGGCCGAGCGCGTCGACGGCGTTGCGGATCAGGTAGGCGCGGGACACCTCGGCGGCCTCGCCGAGCCGGACGAGGACCTCGTCGATGACGTCGCGCCAATCCCTCGAGAGCAGCAGCCGCTCCGCGGCGAAGGCGATCGCCTCCAAGATCGCGTCGCGCCTGAGCGAGACCCCGTCCTCCAGGTGTGCGGTCTCCGCCATCGGCTCCACGTGCCTCCATGTCTTCCGGGCGTGCCGGATCGACCCCTGTCGGGTGCCCTGCCGGTGTTATCGGCGTGCGCGGCTCGGGGATGAGTCGTGCCGGAGTGAGGTCGGAGCGCCGTCGAGCTCCCTCGGCGCGTCAGGCGGGATCGGGCAGGATCGCGGGTCCCGGGTCGGCGGCGCCGGGCTCGGTGGGCCACCGCTCGCGCGACTTCGCGGCCAGCCTGAACATCAGCTCGACCGCCTTGGGGTCCTCGGAGGCGGGACGCGCCTCGACGACGCCCTCGGCGAGCGCCCGGTCCCACAGGTCCTGGCCGAGCTCGGTCCGCACGATCGTCAGCGTCCAGCCGTCTGACTGCCCCAGGCCGCCGAGGGAGATGTCGGCGTGCTCCGCGGCGAAGTCCGGGCACCGCAGGCAGCCCGGCCGCGTGTGCTCGTGCGTGCGCTTGAGCGGGTAGGTGATCTCGGTCCCGTCGTCGGTGTAGAACAGCAGCCTGCCCTTGACGTTGACCCGCACCAGGCGGTCCAGGTCGATGCCAAGCTCCTCCTGAGCGATCTTGCCCATGAGCCCGTCGTAGGTGAACGTCTTGGAGCACAGCAGCCCGAGCGTCCAGGCGATCTTGCGACGCCACTTGTTGATCCGCCGGGACCCGAGGGAGCCGGTGACCGAGGCCTGGCAGCTCATCCCGACCAGCGCCAGGCGCGACAGGCCGAGCTCGGCCGCCTTCACCAGGGCGAGCGGGTTCGCCGAGTAGGTGTAGCGGCTGCCGGCCGTCGCGAGGACCCCTGCCTCGTCGGTCACGACCGTCGGCTCCACGTCCCACGGCCGCTCGTCCGAGAGCTTGGAGGCGAGGGCGCCGTCGATCTCGCCGCTGCGCAACCCCCAGATCAGCAGCGCCGACACGACGCCCCCGTCCTGGCCCTGCGCCAGCTGGGCGGCGTCGGTGGCGCGCGCGAGCACGATCTGGCGGTGCTGGCCGATCACCTCGTGGGGGGCGCGCGTGCGGCCGAACAGCGAGACGTCGATCTCGCCCTCCCACTCACGGAACCGCGGGCACGCCCGCGTGCAGATGTCGCAGCCTCGGTCGCCGTGTGTGCACGCGTCCGGTCCGTCGTCCTGCAGCTGGACCGGGACGAAGTCCTCGTAGCCGAGGACGTGGAACGGGCACGCGACGATGCACGCGGTGCAGCCGGTGCACAGGCCGGTCGTCACGACCTCGTGGTAGAGGTCCCGCCATTGCGTCTTGTCGGCCGACGACGGCATGGCCCGAGTATACGGAGGGCGTCCCGCGTCACCTCCGGCGCTGACACGTTGGGCTCCACGACGTTCGGAGGTTCGGGGACGAGGACGTCGGGTGTTGGGAGGGCCGGCTACGGGGTGCCGGCTACAGGGTGAACGAGTCGCCGCAGGCGCACTCGCTCTTCGCCTGGGGGTTGCGCATCCGCAGCCCGCCCCCCATGAGGGCGCCGTCGAAGTCCAGCGTGCTCCCCGTGACGATCGGCAGGCTGGCGGGGTCGATCAGGACCCCGAACCCATCGGGGGAGCGGACCACCACGTCGCGCTCCTCGGGCGCGTCCTCGAACGACAGGCTGTACGTGTATCCGGAGCAGCCTCCGGCCCGCACGCGGACGCGCAGGTACGCGTCGGGCCGGCCCTCACGCTCGGCCAGCGAACGGGCCTTGCGGGCGGCGGACTCGGTGACCGCGATCGGATCGGCGATGTCGTTCGGCATCCCGGCCAGGATACCCCCGATCCCGGCGTCCCGTGGTCCGGCACGCCGGTCAGCGCAGGCGCTCGGCGAGCTCCGCGCACGCGCCCTTCACGCTCTCCGAGAGCGTGGGGTAGGCGTGGATCGCGTCGGCGACCGACCGGATCGGGACGCGGCCGGCCATCGCGATCGCGACCTCGTGGATCATCGCCCCCGCCCCCTCGGCCACGATGTGACCGCCCAGGATCTCGCCGGTGGTCCGGTCGGCGAGCAGCTTGACGATCCCGGTCAGGTCGCCATCGATGTGCGCCCGCTCGTTGTCCGCGATCGGCGAGACGCTCGTGACGACGTCGTGCCCCTCCTCCTCCGCCCCCGCCTCGGTCAGCCCGACGCTCGCGACCTCCGGGTCGCAGAACGTCACTCGCGGGACCACGCGATAGTCGCGCGAACGCGGCGAGCCGAGGATGTCGTCGACGACGAGCTCCGCCTCGTACGCGCCCACGTGGGTGAACAGCAGCTCGCCGGTCGCGTCGCCGGCTGCCCACACGTGGTCGGCGGTGGTCCGCAGCCGCGCGTCGAGCACCGGGCGTCCGCCGGGGCCGAGCTCCACCCCGGCCGCCGCAAGGTCGTGGCCGTCGAACACGGGCCGGCGTCCGGCGGCGACGAGGACCTCGTCCGCGTGCAGGCTCTCGCCGCCCTCGAGGCTCACGGTCCAGCCGCCCGTGCCGTGTTCCGCGCGGTCGATCGTGACCCCCGCCCGCGCGACGATCCCGTCGCCCTCGAGGGCGGGGCGGAGCGCCTCGGCCACGTCCGCGTCCTCGCTCGGCAGCAGGTGCGGGGCGATCTCCAGCAGGGTGACATCCGAGCCGAACCGGGCGTAGATCTGGGAGAACTCGACGCCGATCGAGCCCGCTCCGATCACGATGAGCCGGTCGGGCGCACGGTCCGGCGCCCAGATCGCCTCGCGGTTCGTCCAGTACGGGCCGCCGGCCAGGCCGGGCACGGGGGGCACGCTCGCCTCGGTCCCGGTCGCCAGCACGACCCGGTCCGCGCGGACCCGCGTCCCGTCGGCGAGCTCCAGCTCGTGCGGGCCGATCAGCCGCATCTGCTGCAGGAACACGTCGATCCCGCGCTCCAGGAACGGCTTCGTCCCCTCCCCCGACTGCTGGTCGATCACGCGCCGGACGCGCTCCCGGACCGCCGAGAGATCGACCCGGACGGGACCCGGGACGCGCACGCCGAACCGGTCGCCGTCCCGCGCCGTCGCCGCCACCTTCGCACTCTTCAGCATCACCTTGGTCGGGACGCAGCCGTAGTGGTTGCACTCGCCGCCCAGCCGGTCGCGCTCGGCGATCGCGATCTTCAGGTCGCTCCGCTCCGCGAGCCGGAACGCGATCTCGGACCCGGTGCCGCCGCCGCCGATCACGACGACGTCGAACCGTAGCGTGGCCATCAGGCGGCCCCGCACGACGCCACGAAGATCCGCGCGTAGATCCGGGCAGCGGCGACGAGCTCGTCGACCGGGACCGACTCGTTCGCCGTGTGCGCGAGCGACAGCGAGCCCGGGCCCAGGACGACGCCGGGGATCCCGGCGTCGTTCAGATAGAAGCGCGCGTCGGTGATGCCGGTGAACCCGACGTCGTCGGGGGGGCGGCCGGTCTCCGCCTCCACCGCCGCGCGGGCGACGCGCGCGATCGCTGCGTCCGACGATCCCTCGGCGGCCTCGGTCCACTCCCGGAGCCCGACATCGATGTCGATCTCGGGGTGCTCGGCCCGCAGCCGCTGGACCAGCTCCACGAAGGGCGTTCGGACCGCCTCCGGGTCCGTCTCCCCCGGGAGGATCCGGCGGTCGATGTCGACCTCGCACCGGTCCGGCACGACGTTCGGGCCGCTGCCGCCCGTGATCAGCGCGGCATTCACCGTGGCGCGGCCCACCAGCGGGTGCGCCAGGTCGGGCAGCACCTCCGGCAGCCGCAGGAGGAACCGTGCCATCGAAGTGATCGCGTTCACCCCGCGGTGTGGCTGCGAACCGTGGGCCGCCCTCCCTCGCGCGATCGCCGTGAACCAGGCTCCGCCCCGTTGCGCGAGCCCGAGCTGCAGCTCGCTCGGCTCGCCCACGACGCACGCGTCCTGCCTCAGCAGCCCGCGCTCGAGCAGGACCCTCGTCCCGTGGAGCCCGCCGACCTCCTCGTCGGCCACCAGGTGGAACGCGAGCGTGCCCGCGAGCCCGATCCCCGCGCGCCGCAGGGCCGCCGCCGCGGCGAGCGCGGCCGCGATGCCGCCTTTCATGTCGACGCTCCCGCGGCCGACGAGCCTCCCGTCCTCGAGCGTGCCCGCCCACGGATCGTGCGTCCACGTCTCGGGCTCGCCGGCGGGCACGACGTCCAGGTGCCCGTTCCATGCGAGGCTCGGTCCCTGGCCGGCTCCGAGCTCCGCGACGACGGTCGGCCGCCCGTCGTCTGAGCGGACGATCTCCGGATCGGCGTCGAGCCCCGCGAGCACGTCGGCCGCGACCGCAGCCGGGAGCTCCTCGTCGCCGGGCGGGTTCTCGCTGGGCGCCGCGATCAGCGCGCGGGCGATGCGGACGACCTCGTCGGGCTCGACCGCCTCCGCGGCGGCCCGGGGGACGTCCTCGGCCGGCATCCGCCTCTTCTACCATGGCCGGATGCACGCCACCGACGTCCGCGACCGCCTCCGCGGCGCGCTGGATCCGGACCCCGCGATCGATCTCGAGCCGCACGAGCGCGTCGCCGCCGTCCTGGTCCCCGTGATCGAGGCGCCCGAGCCCGCCATCGTCTTCACCCTCCGTGCCGCGCATCTCTCGCGGCACGCGGGCGAGATCTCGTTCCCCGGCGGCGTGCAGGAGCCCGGGGAGGCCCTCGTCGACACCGCGCTGCGCGAGGCATCGGAGGAGATCGGCCTGGATCCGCTGGCGCCGGAGGTCCTGGGGGCGCTTGCGCCGATCCACACGCGCGTGAGCGGGTTCCTGGTCGTGCCGTGGGTGGGGGTCCTGTCGCGGTCGCCTGTGCTGGCGGCGAGCGACCACGAGATCGAGGCGATCGTGGAGCTGCCGATCGCCCGCCTGGACGCCGCCGAGCGACCGATGGAGCTGCCGGTGGACGGCGGGCGGACCTGGACGGGATGGGCGTACCAGGTCGACGGCACGACCGTGTGGGGGGCGACCGGCTGGATCCTGCACCGGTTCCTGGAGCTCGTACGGAGGGAGACGCGGTGGTTGACGACCTGAGGACCGTGGCGCCGGAGGACCGCGAGCTGCGAGCGCTGCTGGGCGACGCCCGCACGGTCGCGGTGGTGGGGCTCTCCTCGCGGCCCGACCGGCCCTCCCACGACGTGGCCGCGTACCTCCAACGGAAGGGATACAGGATCGTCCCGGTGAACCCGAACGAGACGGAGGTCCTGGGGGAACGGGCCTACCCGTCCCTGCGGGACGTCCCGTCCGAGGTCCGTGTGGATGTCGTCGACGTGTTCCGGCGCGCCGAGCACACGCCCCAGATCGCGCGCGACGCCGTGGCGATAGGTGCCAAGGCCCTATGGCTGCAGCAGGGGATCGTGAACGACGAGGCCTACCGGATCGCGAGCGAGGCGGGCCTCGACGTGGTGATGGGGATCTGCATCCGATCGACGAAACGACGGCTCGACGAGGAGGTATGACATGCAGAGGTGGGAGTACTTCGTGGCGCCGCTGCTCGAGCACAACCCCGGGGAGATCCTGAACAGCTTCGGCGAGGAAGGCTGGGAGCTCGTGGACGTCGTGCAGCAGGCGACGCCCGCGGGGGGCACGGGCCTGATCGCCTACCTCAAGCGCCCGGCGGGCGGGTAGGGCGATCCGCGCGGTCGGCCGAGCGCAGGCGGCGGCCGGCGACGTACCGAAGGGCGAGCCCGGCGGCCAGGACGACGGCCGCCGCGACCGGGATCCACCCGGGCGTCGAGCCACCCGCATCGACGGGTACCGGGGACGGGGTGCCCGGCTCCGGGGGTGACGCGGCCGGCGACGCGGATCCCGTCGCGGATGGGGTGGTCGAGCCCACGCCACCCTCGCCCACCTCCGCGATACGCCAGATCGCGTCCATCGTGGCCACGTACAGCGCGCCGTCCGGGCCCATCACGACGTCCGTCACGCCCGTCGTGAAGGTCGCGGCGACCGCGGGGTCGCCGAGCCGCTCGCCGTCGGGCGAGAGCGGGAAGCGGTAGAGCTCCCCCGTGTTGAACGCGCCCACGTACAGCGAGTCGCCGGCGACCGCGCAGCCGGTGAGGGCCACCGTGTCGGCGAAGACGGCCTGCGGATCGACGAACCGCGGGTCGTCCGCGACGCCGGTCACCTCGGGCCAACCGTAGTTGCCGCCCGGCACGAGCCGGTTGACCTCGTCGTCGACCTCCGGCCCGTTCTCGGTCTCCCACAGCGTGCCGCGGGCCGGGTCGGCGCACAGGCCGAACGAGTTCCGATGCCCGAGCGTGAACACCGGGCTGCCGGCGCCCAGCGGGTCGTCCGGCAGCGGCGAGCCGCCGGGCGCCACCCGCAGGATCTTCCCGCCGACGTCGTCGGGATCCTGGGCCCGGGCGGGGTCGTGCGTCTCGCCGACCGCGACCAGCAGGGCGCCGTCGGGGGCGAACAGCAGGTCGCCCCCGTTGTGGTAGCCGGTATCGGCGGGCAGCAGATCGAGCAGGGTCTCGGGCGGCCCGGCCGCGCGGTCGCCGTCCGCCCGCACGCGGACGAGGCGGTTGCGGCCGTCCGCCGCGTCGGAGAGGTACAGGAAGATCCACGGCTCCGTCGCGAACGCCGGATCGACCGCGATCCCCAGCAGGCCGCGCTCGGCATCCGCGAGCACATCGAGCGGACGAAGGGTCGGTCCAACAACCCTCCGTGCCGCACGATCCGCACGCGGCCGGTCTCCTTCTCCGTGTAGAACAGCCGCCGTCGGGCGTGAAGGCCATGTTCGTCGGAAAGGCGGCGTCGCCCAGCCATCGCTCGGGCTCGGCGGCGCCTCGCGCGAGCGGCGCTCGGCAGCAGGAGCATCGCGACCGTCGCGCACGCCGCGACGAGACGCAGGACGTGGACCACCTTCCAGCGAGCGCCTGCGCCAGGTCCGCCACCAGGTCATCGGGATGCTCGATCCCGACGGACAGCCGGATCAGGGTGCCGGGCACCTCCAGGTCCGAGCCCGCGACGCTCGCGTGGGTCATCGGCCCGGGGACCTCAATCAGCGACTCGACCCCGCCCAGCGACTCGGCCAGCAGGAACAGCCGCGTTCGCTCAGCCACCTCGTGGGCCTCCTCGGCGTCGTCGACCTCGAACGAGACCATCCCGCCGAAGTCGGTCATCTGGGCGCGCGCGACAGCGTGTCCGGGATGGGTGGGCAGGCCCGGGTACCACAACGCGCGCACGCGCGGGTGCTCCGCCAGGAAGCTCACGATCGCGCGGGCGTTGCGGCAGTGCGCCCCCATCCGCACCGCGAGGGTCTTCAGCCCACGGAGCGCCAGGTAGCTGTCCATCGGGCCCGGGACGGCGCCCACCGCGTTCTGCAGGAACCCGAGCCGTTCGAGCCAGTCGTCGTGGTCGGTGACGATCGCGCCGCCGATCAGGTCGGAGTGCCCGCCCAGGTACTTCGTCACGCTGTGGACGACCGCGTCGGCGCCGAGCTGGAGGGGTCGCTGGAGGGCAGGCGTCGCGAACGTGTTGTCCACGACCACTCGTGCGCCGGCATCGTGCGCGATCGCGGCGACGGCGGCGATGTCGACGATCTTCAGCAGCGGGTTCGACGGCGTCTCGACCCAGACGATCTTCGTCCGCGGACGCAGCGCGCCACGCAGCGCGTCCGGATCGGTCATGTCGACCGGACCGACCTCGAGCCCCCACGGCTCCAGCACGCGCGTGAGGAGCCTGTACGTGCCGCCGTAGACGTCGTCGCCGATCAGGACGTGGTCGCCCGGGGAGAGTGTTAGCAGGAGCGTTGCCTCCGCCCCCATGCCGCTGCCGAAGGCGTAGCAGCCACGGCCGCCCTCGAGGGATGCGAGCGCCACCTGGAACGCCTCGCGCGTGGGGTTCCCGCCGCGGCCGTAATCCCATACCAGCGGCTCGCCGACCGCCGGCTGCGCGAAGGTGGCGTTCTGGTAGATCGGCACGTTGACGGCGCCGAAGACCCTCTCGGGCTCCTGGCCCGCGTGGATCGCCCGCGTCTCGAACCTCAACGCATCTCCGGGGGGATCTCCCATCCGCGCCTCCTCAACTCGTCGATCGCCTCCTGCCCGTCGCGAGCCCGCCGCCACAGCGTGGACTTGCGTTTCGCGTCGTGGCCGGGGGCGAACTCCCCGCGGGTGAGCTCCTGGCAGGCGGGATCACCACAGGCGCAGTAGCGGAACAGCGGCGGCGGGGCGTCGGCGTCCTCGACCGGACACGGACGGTACGGGCGGGCGGGAGCGTGACGACCGGCAGGACGATCGCCCTCCTCGGATCTCCCGGCGAGAAGTGCCGCCCTGTAGCGCCAGCACGCCCGTGAGCGCCGCGAGCGCCGCGTCGATCTGGTCCTGCGTCCGCAGCTCGTCGGTCCACACCCCCTGGGCCCGCAGGATGCCCTCGCGCCAGCCGCGCTTGCGCACGCCCTTCGGCGGCAGGCAGCCGGCGAGAACGGTAGCGGTCGCGTGCGGGTAGACCTCCATAGCCGTCCCCGACGGGTTGCCGGCGGCGTAGCGGGGGAAGCCGAGCTTCGCCGCGATCCTGAACACCCGGAAGCTGACCTCCATCCAGTCGTAGAAGACGTTGCCCTTGCCGTGGTCGGGGGCGGGCGTGTTGAACGCCTGGATGTTGAACTCTGCCAGGGCCCGCTCGGTCCGTCGCGACCGGCCGGATAGCGCCCACCCGGGCGGCCCGTCGATCGCGACCACATCGGGACGGAGCTCGTCGATCAGCCGCCCCGCATCGGTGGGTCGCACGCGCGACGCCACGCGCAGCGGGACGCGGCGTTCGTCCATCAGGACCAGGTCCAGCCCCTTGCCGACCCCGACGTCGATCCCGAGCGACCGCACGGATCAGCGCGTCCGCCGGCGATGCGCCAGGAAGTCCAGCAGATCGGATCTGGTGAGGACCCCAAGGACCTGGCCGGCCTTCGTCACCAGCACCGCGGGGCCGTGCTCGAGCTCGCCGAACGCCGCCTCCACCGGCTCGTCCCACTCCAGGAGCGGGATGGGCGGGGCCATGACCTCGGCGACGTCGGCCTGCAGGGCGTCGGGGTCACGGAAGATCCGCTCCAGGAGCTCGCGATCTCGGATCGATCCGACGAATGCGGACACGTCGGCCGCGTCCTCGCGCACGACGGGTGCCTGCGAGATCTCGAACTCCTTCAGGCGGTCGACCGCCTGCCGCACCTTGTCGTGCGCCTTCACGGTCACGAGCGGAGGCATCTCTCGCCCCTTCGCGACCAGGACCTCCTCGATGCGGATCACGTCGGGCCGCTCAAGCATCCCGTGCTGGAGCATCCACGTGTCCGAGTAGAGCTTCGAGAGGTAGTTGCGCCCGGTATCGGGCAGCAGCACGACGATCGTGTGCGTCTCGTCCAGCTCGCGGGCCACCTGGAGCGCCGCGAACACCGCCGTTCCGCCGGACCCGCCGACCAGGATCCCCTCGCGGCGAGTCACCGCTCGCGCCGTCAGGAAGGAATCGCGGTCCGACACCTTCACGTAGTCGTCGACCACCGAGGGGTCGAAGGTGGACGGCCAGAAGTCCTCACCGATGCCCTCGACGAGGTACGGGCGTGGCTCGTCGCCCGAGTAGACCGAGCCCTCGGGGTCCGCGCCCACGACGCGGATCGAGGGATCCCGCTCCTTCAGGTACCTCCCGACGCCGCTGATCGTGCCGCCCGTGCCGATGCCGGCCACGAAGATCGTGAGCGTCCCCTCGGTCTGTCGCCAGAGCTCCGGCCCGGTGGTCTCGTAGTGGGTCCGCGGGTTCTCCGGGTTGAAGTACTGGTTGGGGCAGAACGCGTCGGGGATCTCCTCGGTCAGGCGGTCCGCGACCCGGTAATAGGACTCGGGTGACTCGGGCGGGACCGCGGTGGGCGTCACGACCACCTCCGCGCCGTAGGCGCGCAGCAGCGAGATCTTCTCCTGGCTCATCTTGTCCGGCATCACGAAGATGCACCGGTAGCCCTTGATCGCCGCCGCGATGGCCAGCCCGTGGCCCGTGTTGCCCGAGGTGGGTTCGACGATGGTGCCCCCCACCCTGAGCGCGCCGGAGCGCTCGGCCGCCTCGAGCATCCGGATGCCGATCCGGTCCTTGACGCTGCCGCCGGGGTTCAACATCTCGCACTTGGCCAGGACGGTCGGCCGCAGCCCATGCGTCACGGCGTGAAGGCGCACGAGCGGCGTGTCGCCCATCGCCTCCAGGAACGTGCCCCGAACGTCCATCCGACCCCCCGACACCTCCGTTCCCCTACCCGTGGAACGCGGACCATCCTGCCACGCCCCGCGGACGACGTCCCGGTTCCCTCGGGCATCGGGCGGTGGATGCAGCCCGCCCGAAGAAGGGCTACACCTTCGGGAGTAAAGTGCCGAATCCTGGGGAGAAGCACGAAGGCGGACGGCCCGCAAGGACCAGGGGGAACGTGTGACCGACCAGGGGTTCGACCAGCCCGATGAGGTCGCGGGTGGCGAGAGCTTGCTCGTCGTCGACGACGACCCCTTCATCGCGCGCCTGCTCGAGATCGAGCTTCGCGCCGCGGGCTACGAGGTGCGGATGGCAGGCGACGGAGCACAGGCGCTCCAGCTGGCGCAGGACAGCACGCCCGACCTGGTGCTCGCCGACGTGATGATGCCCAACATGGACGGGTTCGAGCTGACCCGACGGCTGCGGCAGGACCCGCGCACGGCGAGCGTCTCGGTGATCATGCTGACCGCGCGCGGCCTGTCGGCCGACAAGCTCGAAGGGTTCGCGATCGGCGCGGACGACTACATCGTCAAGCCGTTCGACACACCCGAGCTGCTGGCGCGGATCCGCGGCGTGTTGCGCCGCGCCAAGGAGATGCGGGCGCAGTCGCCGCTCACCGGGCTGCCCGGCAACGTGCGGATCGAAGAGGAGATCGAGTCCTACGTCGAGTCCGGGCGGGAGTTCGCACTGCTCTACGTGGACCTCGACCACTTCAAAGCGTTCAACGACCACTACGGCTTCATGCGCGGCGACCAGGTGATCCAGGCGACCGCGGGGATGCTCGAGGACGTGACGCGTCGAACGAGCGGCGGTGACGCGTTCGTCGGGCACGTGGGCGGCGATGACTTCGTCGTGATCGTCGGCCCCTCCCAGGCGGAGGCGGTGGCCGAGGCGGTCGTGCAGCGTTTCGACGAGGAGGCGCCGAAGCTCTACGACGCCGAGGATCGTGACCAGGGATACATCGAGGTCGCGAACCGGCGGGGCGAGCTGCAGCGGTATCCCTTGCTGTCGGTCTCGATCGGGGTCGCAACGACCGAGCGCCGGACCTACGCGCACTACGCCGAGGTCGTCGCGATCGCGACCGAGATGAAGACCTTCACGAAGAACACGGCCGGATCGTCATGGGCCGTGGACCGCCGGACGAGCTGACAGGCTCGGCCAGGGCTCGGCCGGGGCTCAGCGCGCCGAGGTCGTCGCGGGCGCGTCGTCTCCCCCCAGAGGAGCCGGCTCAGCGAGGTGGAACCCCTGGCCCACCGAGACCCCGAGGGCCAGCAATGCGTCCAGCTCGTCCCGCGACTCGATCCCTCGGCGACGACCGCCATCCCCATCTCGTCGGCGAACCGCGCGAGCGCGGAGGCGAGGGCCGCTTGCCACGGTCCCGGTCCAGATCGCGGACGATGCTGATGTCGATCTTCACGATGTCGGGCCGCAGTCGGAGCTGTGCCGCAGGCTCGCGAACCCCGCCCCGGCGTCGTCGACGCGACGCGGACCCCGCCGCGCGGAGCCGCTCGAGCGCGGACGTCAGGCGGTCGTAGTCCTCGACCTGCTCGTGCTCGGTGATCTCGACCACGATCCGTGCGCATCGGCGCCGAACGCGTCCAGGAGCCTCGCCGGACATGGCCGCGCGATGGGAGCAGTTCAGCGAGAGGTACGCGTCGAGCGGCAGGTCGCCGATGCGGGCGAGCGCCCGTCGCATCGTGGCCAGCTCCAGCGGGACGCCCCGGCTTCAGGTTCCCGCCGCCTCGGCGAACCACTCGTACGGCGGCGGCGGAGCGGCAGCGAATGGAACCGCGAGAGCGCCTCCATCCCCATGACCCCGCGGGTGCGCAGGTCGACGATCGGCTGGAAGACCGTCGTGACGGCCTCGCCCGCGACGAACCGCCCGATCTCCTGGCGACGTGCGTCGCGCTGCGCCTGCTCGATCTCCTCGCGGCGGAGCTGCGACTGCAGCTCGGTCCACGATCGCGTCGATCACCTCCGCCGAGAGCTCGCCCGCCACGTCCACCACCTTCGCGATCGAGCCGATGATGCGGTCCGCGGCCGCGCCCTTCACGAGGTATCCGACGGCGCCGGCCCTGAGCATCTCCAGCACGGTGGGCTTGTCCTCGAACGCCGAGAGCGCGATCACCCGCGTCGCGGGGGACAGCCGGATGATCTCGCGGGCCGCGCGCGGCCCTCGCCGGCGGGGCATGCTCACGTCCAGATCGCTACGTCGGGTCGTCGCGTCCGGGCGATCGAGGTCGCCTCGTCCGCGTCGCCCGCCGTCCCGACCAGCACGACGCGGTCCTCGTGGGCGAACAGCTCGGTGAGGGCGTCGCGCAACGACGGCTCGTCGTCGGCGATCAGGACGGTGATCGGCTCGTCCGTGGAGGAAGGGGTGTCGACCCGGGGCACGGCCGGCACGCTAGCCCCCGCCGGGAGGCGCTTCAATCACCCCTCCAGCGGGTTCTCCCCGCCCCCGAAGAACCCCCGGTCCGTCGTCTGTCGCGCGCCCGCCGCTCACCCTGAGCGAGGGACGGCCGGAGGGTTCCGGAGCATCGGCCGGGCGACGTATCCTCGCGAGAGCGGAGCGGGAGGAGCCGGATGAGCCCACGCGAGATCCGCGCGCCGCGCGGGAACGGGCTGACGTGCCGGTCGTGGCCGCAGGAGGCCGCGATGCGGATGCTGATGAACAACCTCGACCCCGACGTGGCCGAGCGCCCGGAGGAATCTGCGTCGTCTACGGCGGCACGGGGCGCGCCGCGCGCTCGTGGGAGGCCTTCGACGATCGTGCGCACGCTCCGCGATCTGGGCGACGACGAGACCCTGCTGGTGCAGTCCGGCAAGCCGGTGGGCGTGTTCAGGACGCACGCGATGGCCCCGCGGGTCCTGATCTCGAACGCGATGCTCGTGCCGAAGTGGGCCGACTGGGACACCTTCCGGGAGCTCGAGGCGGCAGGCCTGACGATGTACGGGCAGATGACCGCCGGTTCCGGACTACATCGGGACCCAGGGGGATCCTCCAGGGCACGTACGAGACGCTCGCGGAGTGCGCCCATCAGCACTTCGGCGGCTCGCTCGCGGGAACGATCACGCTGACCGGCGGCCTGGGCGGGATGGGCGGAGCCCAGCCGCAGCGGTCACGATGAACGGCGGGGTCGCGCTCTGCGTCGAGGTGGACCCCGCGAGGATCGAGCGCCGGATCGAACCCGGTACCTGGATCGTGAGGCCGACGACCTGGACACCGCGCTCGCGTGGGCGAACGAGGCGAGGGCCGCCGGCGAGGCCGTCTCGATCGGCCTGCTGGGCAACTGCGCCGAGGTCGAGGCGGTCTCCTGCGACGCGGGTTCCGGCCCGACGTCGTGACCGACCAGACCAGCGCGCACGACCCGCTCGGCGGATACGTGCCCACGGGCCTCACTGGACGACCGCGGCGAACCTGCGAACGGCCGATGCCTGATGCCTACCAGCGCCGCGCGTACCGTCGATGGCCGCGCACGTCGACGCGATGGTCGGCTTCGGCGAGGCCGGCGCGGTCGTGTTCGACTACGGGAACAACCTGCGCGCCGGCGCCGAACTCGGCGGCCTGGCGCACGACCGGCGCCTACAGCTACCCGGGCTTCGTCCCGGCGTTCGTGCGCCCGCTGTTCTGCGAGGGGAAGAGACCCGTTCCGGTGGGCGGCGCTCTCCGGCGACCCCGAGGACATCATGAAAGCCGACCGGGCCGTGGCGGAGCTGTTCCCGGGAACGAACGGCTGTGCCGCTGGCTCGATCTCGCCGCCGACCGGGTCGCGTTCCAGGGCTTGCCCGCCCGGATCTGCTGGCTCGGGTACGGCGAACGCGCCGCCGCGCTACGGTTCAACGAGATGGTCGCGCAGCGGCGCTCGGCGCCCATCGTGGCATCGGGCGCGATCACCTGGACAGCGGGGCGTCGCGTCGCCGTTCCGCGAGACCGAGGCGATGGCCGACGGCCTCCGACGCGGTCGCGGACTGGCCCATCCTGAACGCGCTCGTCAACACGGCCGCCGGCGCCCACTGGGTGAGTGTCCACCACGGCGGCGGGGTCGGGATCGGCTACTCGATCCACGCCGGCATGGTCGTCGTGGCCGACGGTACGAACCGAGGCGCCGACCGCTGGCAAGCCCTACGACCGACCCCGGGATGGTGTGATCCGCACGCGGACGCCGGCTACGAGCGGGCGCTCGACGTCGTCGCGCGAGCGCGGGGTGAGCATCCCGATGCGCGAGGGATGAGGCTGCGCCGGCGGCGGGTTGGGCTGACGCGAGGCTCGGCAGCACGCAGTTCCCGGTCGACACGACTCGCGGCTCCGGCGATGATGCCCGCGATGCCGACGCCGCAGGAGGGGATCTTCGCGCTCGGGACGTCCTCTCACGCGTACCTCGAGTTCGACGCGACGGGCGACGGGCCGGGGCCCAGTCCGAGCGGTCGCGGGGCTGCGCGAGGCGTGGACGACGACCGGCGGCGTGGCAACCTCGTGGTGGGGTTCAGGCCGAGGCGGGCCGTCGCGCCGGACGACGCGCCCGACGGCGTGTCGGGCTTCGACGAGGACCTGGTCGGTGTGGACGGGGCCGGATGCCCGCGACCCAGCACGACGGTCCTGCGGGTTCTCGGGCAGCGCGTACGACGTCGTGTTCGATCCGGCACGCGCCGCGGCATCGGCGGGCTCGGCGGCCTCGCGACGCTCGCCGAGGAGAGCTCGAGCTGGCCGTACCAGCGCGATCGGGACCTGACGGGGTTCATCGACGGCACCGAGAACCCGTCGCTGATCGACGCGCCCGAGGTCGCGCTGATCCCCGAGGGGGCCCCCGGGGCCGGCGGAACGGTCCTGCTGCTCCAGAGGTGGCCGCACGACGTGGGCGCGTGGGAGTCGCTCCCCGTGCATGAGCAGGAGCGCGTGATCGGGCGGACGAAGGACGCGAGCATCGAGCTGGAGGAGCAGCCCGAGGGCTCGCACGTCGCCAGCACCGACCAGGAGCGATTCGGCAAGATCTTCCGCCGGAACATGCCGTTCGGGACCGTGACGGAGCACGGAACGATGCTCGTGGGCTTCAGCGCCGACCAGCAGCGGCTGGTCGCGATGCTCCGGAGCATGGCCGGCCTGCCGGGCGGCGTGCCCGACGCCCTCACCCGCTACAGCCGGCCGGTAACCGGCGCCTACTACTTCGTCCCGTCGAACGCGGCCCTGCGGCGGCTCGCGCCCGAACCCGACGACCCGGACGCGTGACCGTCAGGCGGGGCGCGACCAGCCGTCCGTGATCGCGTTCACGCGGGAGACCAGCTCGGCCTCGTCCACGCGCGTGAGCTCCCCGCGCTCGACGATCGGCTCGCCGCCCACGAGCACCCGCGCGATGGCGTCGGGTTGCATCGAGTAGACGATCTGCTTCTCGGCGGTGACGCGCGGCTGCAGCGAGAGCGCGCCCAGGTCCAGCACGACCAGGTCCGCCGCGTGGTCGGCGGCGATCCGTCCGACCGGGAGCCCCAGCACCTCGCCGCCGCGAGCCGTCCCGGCGATCAGGACGTCCTCGGCGCGCAGCACGCTGGCGTCGGCGTCGATCGCCTTCGCGAACAGCGCGGCCATCCGCATGTCGTCGAAGACGCTCTGCCGGCTGTTCGTGCAGCCGCCGTCGGTTCCCAGGCAGACCGAGATGTTCCGCTCGAGCATCTTGCGGAACGGCGCCACGCCGTCGCCCAGGAAGGCGTTCGCGCCGGGGTTGTGGACCACGCGCGCCCCGCGCTCGGAGATCAGCGCCAGGTCGCCCTCGTCCACCCAGACCGCGTGCACGACCACGGTGCGCTCGGTGAGCGCGCCGAGCGAGTCCACGTACGCGATCGGGGAGAGCCCGTGGCGGGACATGCTCTGTTCGCGCTCGTACCAGCCCTCGGCCACGTGGATGTGCATGGGCAGGTCGAGCTCCTCCGAGAGCGCCGCGCCCGCGCGGATCATCTCGGGGCTCGCGGCGTGGATCGAATGGGGCGCCGGCTGCGCGAACGCGAACCGGTCGCCGACGAGCTCGGCGTGGAGCTCGCGGAGGTTCGCCGCGGACCGCTCGGGCGTCTCCCGGTAGCGAGCGGGGGCGCCGGTCCAGTCGTACATCGCCCGCGCCAGGACCAGGCGCACGCCCACCTGCCTGGCGGCCTCGATCACCCCCATCGCGTGCTCGTTCCCTCCGTCGTGCAGGTAGAAGAAGTCGACCGCGGTGGTGACGCCGGCCTTGGCCATCTCGGCCAGGTCGAACATCGCGCCCGTGCGGATCTGGTCGTGCGTGAGGCGCTCGGAGAACGGGTACAGCACGCGGTCGCGCCACCGCGCGAACGTCAGGTCGTCGCCGAACCCGCGCAGGAGCGCCTGGAACGTGTGGGCGTGGCCGTTCACGGTGCCGGGCAGGACGGCGACGTCGCCCCAGTCCTCGACGTCGTGATCCGGGAAACGCTCGCGGAGGCTCTCGACCGGGCCCGTGCCCAGGATGATGCCGCCCTGCATCGCGAACGCCTGGTCACGCGCGAAGCGGTCCTCGGCGAACACCAGCGCGGCCCGAACGATCGGCATCGCCCCGCTGTCTACCACGACCGGCGTCCAACGACGTCCCGCCCCAGGGGGTAGCCTGCCGCCGTGCCGGTGCCGGTGGGGGAGAGGCTCGCGCTCGAGGACGTGGTCGCGGTGGCGCTCGGCGAGGCCGTCGAGCTCCCCGCCGCCGCGCGCGATCGGGTCGTCGCCGCCCGCCGCGTGGTGGACGGCGTCGTCGATCGGGGGGACACGGTCTACGGCGTGACGACGGGGTTCGGCGCCCTGTCCGACGTCCGGATCGATCCGGCACAGACCGCCGCCCTCCAGCACGCGATCGTGCGCTCGCACGCGACGGCCGTGGGGTCCCTGCTGTCCAGGCCCGAGGCGCGCGCGATGCTCATGCTGCGCTCGCACGTCCTGGCGCTCGGACACTCGGGCGTTAGGCCCGAGGTGATCGATCTGATGGTCGCGATGCTCAACGCGGACGTGATCCCCGCGGTCCCGGAACAGGGGTCGCTCGGCGCGTCGGGCGACCTGGCGCCGCTCGCGAACCTCGCCCTGCCGCTGATCGGCGGCGGAGAGGTGCTGGCCGCCGTAGGCGACGGCGATCGCCGCGGTACCGAGCCCACGCGCGATGCGTTCGTGCGGGCCGGGCTGGCGCCGCTCATCCTGCAGGCGAAGGAGGGCCTCGCCCTCGTGAACGGGACGCAGGGGATGCTCGCGATCGGGATCCTGGCCGCCGACCGCCTGGCACGCCTGACGCGCACGGCCGACGTCGTGGCCGCGATGAGCGTCGAGGCCTCGCTCGGGACCGACGCGCCGTTCGACGCCCGGCTGCAGGAGCTTCGCCCGCACCCGGGTCAGGTGGCGTCGGCGGAGAACCTCCGGGCGCTCCTCGCGGGATCGCCCATCCTGGCATCGCATCGCGACAGCCCGCACCTCGTGCAGGACGCGTACTCGATGCGGTGCGCGCCGCAGGTGCACGGGGCGGCGCGCGACGCCCTCGCCTACGCGAGCGGGACCCTCGCGATCGAGGCGAACGCCGTGTCCGACAACCCGATCGTGCTGCCGGACGACGACGAGGTGCGCTCGGGCGGGAACTTCCATGGGCAGCCGGTCGCGACCGCGCTGGACGCGATGGCCCTGGCGACGGTGCCCCTCGCGAGCATCGCCGAGCGACGGCTCTACCGGCTCCTCGATCCCAAGCGCTCGAACGGCCTGCCGGCGTTCCTGGTGCGCGAGAGCGGCTTGAACTCCGGGTTCATGCTCGTGCAGTACACGGCGGCGTCGCTCGTGTCGGAGTCGAAGTCGCTCGCGCATCCGGCATCGGTGGACTCGATCACGTCGTCGGCCGGACAGGAGGACCACGTCAGCATGGGCATGACGGCCGCCCGCCACGCGCGCGACGTGGTCTCGAACGCCGAGACCGTCCTTGCGCTCGAGGCGCTCGCCGCGGCTCAGGCGCTGGACCTGCGAGCGCCCCTGGATCCCGCGCCCCCGACCCGCGCGGCCCGCGACCGGATCCGCGCGGAGGTCGCGTTCCTGGAAGCCGACCGCGAGCTCGGGCCGGACATCCGGTCGGCGACCGCCCTCGTGCGGGAAGGGGAGCTGGTCCGGGCGGCCGAGCGCCAGACGGGTCCGCTGGCCTGACCGGAGCGACCCGGCCGCGATCTGGTCTCGCCCAGACTAGCCCCGGGTGGCGACCACCTCGCCGCCGATCACGGTCGCGACGACCGGGTCGTGCCCGGGCCGGTAGGGCACGTGGGCGAACGCGGGGTCCTCCAGCAGGACCAGGTCTGCGCGGCGGCCGACCTGAAGGGTCCCCAGCCGGTCGCCGAGGCCCAGCACCCAGGCCGGGTTGGCCGTCGCGGCCGTGAGGGCCTCGAGCGGCGTCAACCCGTACAGCGCGCAGGCGAACGCGATCGCCTCGGGCATCGAGCAGACCGGCGACGTGCCGGGGTTCAGGTCGGTGCCGATCGCCAGGGCGGCCCCCGCGGCGCGCAGCGCGCCCACCGGCGGGGCAGGCGCGCGAAGGACGAAGGTCGAGGTGGGCAGGAGCACCGCGACGGTGTCCGCGCCGCTCAGCGCTCCCACCCCCCGCTCGCTCAGGTGGTTGAGATGGTCGGCGCTGCGGGCGCCGAGCGCGGCGGCCGCCTCGGCCGCGCCGCTCGGACCGAGCTGGTCGGCGTGCACCCGCAGGGGCAGCCCGGC
Source organism: Actinomycetota bacterium (assembly GCA_046330185.1). Taxonomy (GTDB): domain Bacteria; phylum Actinomycetota; class UBA4738; order UBA4738; family HRBIN12; genus DATBLY01. The sequence continues at coordinate 66,750 of JAXLTF010000004.1, read as the reverse complement.
GCCGGCCGCCGCCGCCGCGACGCGCTCGAGGTCCGCGAGCGAGAACGCGATGTCCTCGACGTACACGTCCACCTGATCCACGAGATCCTCGGCAGCGGCCGCCGGGATCAGCTCGGCGGCGGCGACCCCCGACCAGTCGGCGCTCGTCATCCCGGGGGGCACGGCGTGACAGGCCAGCAGCGTCACCGAGCACGTCTGGGCCGCGGCGGCCGCCAGCGCCCGGGCGAGGCGGGCCTGTCGGAGCTCCGCCTCCACCGAGAGCCCGTACCCGGTCTTCAGCTCCGTGGTCGTCGTGCCGTGCGCCGCCATCTCGTCCAGCAGCCGTCGCGAGAACCCGAGGACCTCGTCGTCCGACGCCGCCGCCAGCATCCGTGCGCTCCGGAAGATCCCGCCCTCTTCACCGTGGAGATCGCGGTAGCTCGCGCCGGCCAGGCGGGCCTCGTACTCGTCGGCCCGCCAACCCACGAACGGCCGATGCACGTGCGGGTCGACGAACCCGGGGATCAACAGCCCGGCGTCGGGTGAGCCGACCGTCGGCTCGAAGGTCAGGCCGTCGACGGGACCGACGTAGGTGATCGTCCCGTCCTGCCAGGCGACCCCGGCGGGGCCGGGCGTCACGCTCGCGGTCGCGGCGGCGCCTCGCGCTGGCAGTGGTCCGGCGCCCGTGGCCAGCGCCGCCGCGACCGCCGCCCCCCGAGCCCTGGTCATGTCGCGAAGCCTAGCGCGGGGCGCGCGGTCGGCTAGGCTGCGACCGGCGGGGGAGCCCGGCGGGACCGGGCTGAGAGGCCGGCCGACGACGGACGCGACGCGTCGCGGATCCGACCGGGCCGGCGACCCTTGGAACCTGATCCGGCTCGTACCGGCGGAGGGAGCGCGATGGCTTCGGTGATCGAACGGCTGGGCGAGGCGCTCGAGCGCGAGGCGCCCGTATGGGGGATCCGGCCGGTGCCCCCGGAACGACGACGCTTCTCAGACGCCGACGTTGCCGTCCTCTGGGGCGATCTGTCGATCGGGCTGCTCGTGCTCGTGTCCGGAGCGCTGCTCGTCCCGGCGCTCGGCCTGCCCGCCGCGGCGATGGCGATCGCGATCGGGTCGGCGGTGGGTAGCGGGGCGCTCGCCCTGGTGGGCGCGGTCGGCGCTCGCGAGGGCGTTCCGGGGATGGTGCTCTTCCGCCCGGTGCTCGGCCGCCGGGGCTCATACCTCCCGTCCGCCGCGAACCTCGTGCAGCTCGTCGGTTGGACGGGCTTCGAGTTCTGGGCCATGGCCCGCGTCGGCAACGCCGTCTCGGCCGATCTGTTCGGGGTCGACGCGTGGGCGGCGTGGCTCGTGGTGGTCGCCGTCGTGTGCACGACGCTCGCGCTGGCCGGGCCGGTCTTCACCGTCCGGCGGTGGCTCGAGCGGTTCGGCGTGTGGGTCGTGGCCGGCGTTGCGATCTGGATCACGGTCCGTGTGCTAACCGCGGGTGACCTCGGCGCGCTGTGGTCGCGGCCCGGCAGCGGGGGGCTGCCCTTCTGGGCGGCCGTCGACCTCGTGATCGCGATGCCGGTGTCGTGGCTCCCGCTCGTCGCCGACTTCAACCGCTTCGCGCGCCACGAGCGCGGGTCGGCCGCGGCGACGTTCGGCAGCTACGCGGTGGGGAACGCCTGGTTCTACCTGCTCGGCTCGCTGCTCGTGCTGGCCGCGGGAGCGACCCCCGACGTGCTCGACATCGGCTCGACGATCGCGGCGACGGCGGGCGGCGCCGTCGTGCTGCTCGCCCTGCTCGTCGGCGAGAGCGACCAGGCGATGGCGAACCTGTACTCGGGGGCGGTCTCGGTCCAGAACGTCGCGCCCGGCGTCCGGCTGCGGCCGCTGATCGTCGGGCTCGGGTTGGTGGGGCTCGCCATCGCGGCCCTGCTGTCGGACGCGGCCGCGACGCTCGAGGTCTTCCTGTTCCTGATCGGCTCGGTGTTCGTGCCGCTGTTCGGCGTGTTCGTCGCCGACCTCCTGCGCCGCGGCTGGCGCTACGGGGAGGCGGCCCTGTTCGACGACGCGCCGCAGGGGATCCGGTGGCGCGCCGTGATCGCGTGGGCGGCCGGCTTCCTCCTGTACCAGTGGTGCGTGCCCACCGGGCCCCAGTGGTGGGTGGACGGCCTGGAGCGCGTGGTGCACGACGGGCTCGGCCTGCCGCTCCCGTTGTTCGCCGGATCGCCGGTCGGAGCCAGCCTGCCCGCGTTCGCCGCCGCGTTCACGCTGGGGTGGCTGCTGCTGCGGCCGGTCGAGCCGACGGCCCGCGGGTCCGGGCCGAGCTAGTTGTCCTGGTCCGCCGCCGGTCCCGTCCCCTCGGTGTCGCCGGTCCCGTCCCGGCCCTTCGGCGCCGGCGGCGGGGACAGGACGAGCAGGACGACCGAGGGGTCCTCGGACGCGTTGCGGATCGTGAGCTCGCCGCCGGCGGGCACCATGGCGCTCTCCCACTGCTTCATCCGGGTGCGGCCCTTGTTCACCCGTGCCGCGACCTCTCCGGACAGGACGACCACGATCGCGTCGGAGCGCGGGTCCGTCATCGGCCCGACGCCCTGCGCGCCCTGCAGGCACAGGATCTCCGACCAGAGGCGCTCCGTCTCGAAGAGCGCGTGGTGCAGCGCCTGGTCCTCGGAGAAGTGCACCAGGTCGCGGAGGTCGCGGGTCCTCATGCGTCGCAGCCTACCCGTGCGGTCCGGGGCCGGGGCCCGTCTAGACTGAGCGAGCCCGTCCCGCACGTACGAAGGAGCCGCCGTGACGACGTTCTCGTACTCGACCGATGCCGCCAGCGCGGTCCGGACCGGGGTCCTGGTCCTGCCCGTCTTCCAGGGTCCCGAGCCCGGGCCGGGGGTGCGCGAGGTCGGCCTCGCCCAGGCGTACCGTGACGCGAGGCTCACCGGCAAGCTTGGCGAGACGCTGCTGGTCACGCGCCGCGACCGGGACCGGTTCGAGGCCGGCGCCGTGCTGCTGGTGGGCGTGGGTCCCAAGGGGAGCTTCGACGTGACGCGGCTCCGACGGAGCCTGGGCCGCGTCGCCTCGGGGCTCACCCGGTTCGGGACCGTCGCGACGACGTTCCCGCAGGCGCTGGGCGCCCGGCACGCCGCGGACGCCGTGCAGGCGGCCGCCGAGGGGATCGCGCTTGGCGCCTACCGGTTCGACCGCTACAAGACCAAGGGCAACGGGGGCGGTGCCCTGTCGCGCGTCCGGATCCTCGGCTCGTCGCGGTGGCCGGCCGCGCCGGCCCGCGCCGCCGTCAAGCACGGGCAGATCGTGAGCGAGGCCGTCGCGTGGGCTCGCGACCTGGTGAACACGCCCGCGGGCGACCTCCTCCCGCGCAGCTCGCGCGCGAGGCGCAGCGGATGGCTCGCCGGGTCGGCCTGCGCTGCAAGGTTTGGGGGAGGCCCGAGCTCGAGCGCGGCGGCTTCGGGGGGATCCTCGGGGTGGGCGCGGGCAGCGTGAACCCGCCGCGTCTGATCGAGCTCGAGTACCGCGGCGCGGGCTCCGCGACGCCCATCGCGCTCACCGGCAAGGGCATCGCGTTCGACTCCGGAGGCCTGTCGATCAAGGACGCGAAGGGCATGGAGACGATGAAGTGCGACATGGGCGGCGCCGCGTCGATCCTCGCCACGATGTCCGTCGTCGCGCAGCTGAAGCCCAGGCTCAACGTGATCGCCGCGATCCCGTCCGCCGAGAACATGCCGAGCGGCTCGGCGACCAAGCCCGGCGACGTCCTGCATCACCGCGGGGGCACCACCTCGGAGGTGCTGAACACCGACGCCGAGGGCCGGCTGATCCTGGCCGACGCGCTCGCGTTCCTGTCGGAGAAGCGGCCGCGGGCGCTGATCGACACCGCGACCCTGACGGGTTCGTGCATGATCGCCCTGGGCGACCGGGTGACCGGTGCGATGGGCAACGACGGGGCGTTGATCCGCGACGTGATCGCGGCGGGCGAGGCCACCGGCGAGCCGATCTGGGAGCTCCCGATGTACGCCGACTACCGGCGGCTGATCGACTCGCAGGTGGCCGACGTGAAGAACGTCGGCGAGCGGTACGGGGGCGCGATCACCGCGGCGTGGTTCCTCGCGGAGTTCGTGGGCGACACGCCGTGGGTGCACCTGGACATCGCGGGCCCGGCGTGGAGCGAGAAGGGCAACGACCTCGGGCCGAAGGGCGCGACCGGCGCGCCGGTCCGCGCGCTGGTCCGGTACCTGCTGGACCAGGCAGCCTGACGCATGGCGGGGAGGGACCCGCGCACCGGCCCCGTGCTGGGGGTCTTCGCGCATCCGGACGACGCCGAGATCGCGGCGGGTGGGACGCTCGCGTCCTGGGTCGCGGATGGGCGCGACGTGCACCTGCTGGTCCTCACGAACGGGGACCGCGGCTCGGACGACCCCGACCGCGACCGCGTCGAGCTGGCCGCCGTCCGTCTGGCCGAGACGCAGGCGGCCGCGGGCGTCCTGGGGCTCGCGAGCGCGCAGGTGCTCGGGGTGCACGACGGCGAGCTCGAGAACACGGTCGCCGCGCGCGAGGCGACGGTCCGTCGCATCCGCGAGGTGGGCGCCGAGACCATCCTCTCGGTCGATCCGACGGCGGTGTTCTTCGAGATCCCCGATCCCGAGACCGGCGAAAGCAAGACCGTGTACAACCACGCGGACCATCGCGTCGCCGGCGCGATCGCGCTCGACGCGGTCTTCCCGGGGTCCGGCAACCCTCATTTCTTCCCGGAGCACCTCCGGGATGGGCTCGCCGTCCAGGAGGTGCACGACGTCTGGCTCGGGTGGACGAACGAGCCGAACCACCTGCGCGACGTGACCGCGCATTTCGACGTCAAGGTGGCGGCGCTCGCCGAGCACGCCAGCCAGGTCGGCGAGGGTATCCGCCTGTGGGATGACTGGATGCGGGTGGAGGCGCGGCTCGCGGGCGAGCGGATCGGCGTCGAGCTGGCGGAGGAGTTCCGCGTCCTCGACCTGAGCTAGGTCACGCCTCGCGCGTTCCGACCGCGAGGATCACGTCACGGAAGTCGTTCAGGGGATCCGCGAAGCGCTCCGCGAACACCGCGCGCACGCGCGTGCGGAACGCGGCCCACCCGTCCTCGCCGAGCATCCCCCGCACGAAGCGACCCGTGGCCCAGACCTCCAGCCCGTCGAGGTACTCGTCGATGCCATAGGTCCACCGGTACGACGTGACCTCGCTCCGCACGCGCCGGAAGCCGGCGTCGATCAGCGCCTCCTCGACGTTGGCGCGCTGCCGGAACCGCTCGTGTCCAGGCGCCGCCTCCTGGTAGGCGGGCTCCAGCAGCTCGCGCGGCACGACCCGCTCGACCTGCTCGCGGAACGCGGCCTGGAACGCGTCGGGTCCGTCCGACCACGACGACACGGCGATCGTCCCGCCCGGCCGCAGCACGCGATGCAGATCGAACAGCGCGGTCTCGACCTTGGCGAAGTGCGCCAGGACGAAGTTCGCGGTGACCGCGTCGAACCCGCCGTCGCGGAACGGGAGGTCGATCGCCTCGGCGGCGACGAACGGTATCGCCGGTCGCACGCGGCGGGCGACCGTCAGCATGCCCGTCGACGGATCGGCTCCGATCACGGAGACGTCGCGCTCCGCCAGGACCTCCGCCGCCACCCCGGTGCCGGTGCCGACGTCGAGCGCCTCCGCGCCTGCGGGCACGTCGGCGAGCGCGGTCAGGTCGGCCGCGACCTCCCGGAAGCGGGGGCCGTGCACCCGTTCGTAGGCCTCCGCCACGCGGTCGTATGAGCGCCAGTCGTCCATATCGCCGCGCAAGCCTACCGGCGGCCGTGAGGAGGCGACGGCCGGCAGCGAACCGGCCGGCCCCGCCCACGGGCGGCCACGGCGGCGAGGGTACGCTTTGGCGCCATGGACGAGGGTTCGATGAGCGGTCCCGCCGGCGTGATGGCCCTCGTGCTGGCCGAGACGGTCGCCGGCCTCCTGGCGTTCCTGTGGCTGACCCCGTTGTGGTCCGAGCTGAAGCGCGGCTTCTTCAAGCTGGTCGGCGCGACCGCGCTGGTCGTGGCGCTCGCCGCATGGTGGTCCGCCCGGGCGGGCGTCGTCCCCGGCGACGGCGCCGGGCGCCGGTCGGTCGACCTGGCGCTCGCGAGCCTCGCGGCGGTGGGTGTCTGGACCGTGCTGCTGTTCGCGCGCCGCGACGCGGCGGCACGGGTCCTCGGATACGTCTCGGTCCCGTTCGCGTGGGCCGTGCTGCTCGCGATGGCGGCGACCGGCCGTCAGCCGTACCCGCTGGCCCTGTTCGGCCTGGTCGCGGGGGCGGCGTTCCTGGGATCGGTCCTGGGCGGGCTGCTCCTGGGTCACTGGTACCTGACGGATCGCGGTCTCGGGCGCGAGCCCATCGATCGCACGACCACGATCATGCTGGTCGCCATCGGGCTGGAGGCCGTGGCCGTGATCGCCGGCGGGTTCGGCGGCACCGGGGCGAACGAGGCCTTCAACCCCCTGCTCACCGCCGGTGCGCTCGCGCCCTGGATCGCGCTCGGGATGGTCGGGACGACCGCCCTGATCGGGGTGCTGGTCAAGGCCGCGCTCCGGGGCGAGCGGGCCTCGGCGGTGCAGTCGGCGACGGGGTTCTTCTACCTGGCGGTCGTGACGGCCTACACCGCGGAGGTCGCGGTGAAGGTGCGGTTCCTGCCCGGCTGAGCGCGAGCCCATGGTCGTGGCGTTGATGATCCTGGGCGCCGCGGCGGAGGTCGTCGGCTGGACGCTCGTGGCGACCCGCGGTCGCTCCGTCTGGAGGCTGATGCCGTGGGTCCTCGGCGGCATGGGCGTCGCGGCGGCGATCGTGCTTCCTCCCGTGGCCGCGACACGGGTGGATGTGCCCGTCGCGTTCGCGGTCGGGGTCGGCAGCGGCCTCGCGCTGTACCTGGGCACGCTCGCGTTCGTGGCGGTGGCCGTCCACGTGCCACGGTTCCGATCCTCGGTCGCCTCGATCTACGGGGAGGCGGGAGAGGTCTCCCTCGCGACCTCCGTCGCGCTCTCGCTGGCGGTGATGGTCCCGGCCGAGGAGCTGTTCTGGCGGGGGCTGTTCCAGGCGCACCTGGACACCACGTGGTCCGCGGCCGCCGGAGCGGCCGCGACCTGGCTCGCCTACGTCGCAGCCAACTCGGCCAGCCGTCGCGCGCCGATCGTCGCCGGCGCGGTCGTCGCCGGCGCGCTGTGGGCGGGGCTCGCGGCCTGGTCCGGCGGCATGCTCGCCAGCTTCTGCAGCCATATGCTCTGGACCGGGCTGATGCTCGTGCTTCCGCCGGGAGCCGGGCGGGAGGGGCGAACGGCATGAGCTTCCTGTCGACCGCGGTGCAGCAGGTGCTGTCCGAGGGCCAGTTCTGCAGCGTCGCCACGATCACGCCGAACGGTCCACACTGCACGCCGCTCGTGTTCGCGTCCTCGGGCGGACGGTTGTGGCTCACGACGTCGCGCGGTTCCGTCAAGGCGCGCTCGTGGAAGGCCGATCCATCGGTCGCGGGGCTGATCCGTCACGGCGAGCTGGCCGTCACGTTCACCGGCACGGTCCGCACCTACGACGCGCTCGACCGCTCGACGTGGAGCCAGGCGGTGGCGGGCGCGACGTCGATCGCTCGCGCCGGCGCGACGTTCAGCCGCAAGAACGCGCGGTTCTTCGCCGGCTACGCGTTCGACGCGCGGCAGGTGCCGTTCGCATGGACGCCGCCCGGGCGGGTCTTCGTCGGGATCGACCTGGAGCGGACCGCCCTGCTCGACGACGAGGGTATCCAGGAGGGACGGGGGAGGTGGGGCGGCGACGCCACGTCCCACGCGACGTTCCGCAACCTCCACGCGGGCGAGGATCCCCTGCTCGCGCTGCCCGGCGACGTGCGCGAGGCGCTCGGATCCGAAGGTGACGGCGCGCTCACGTTGACGGGCGCGCGCGGTCCCGTCGTGCTGCCGGCGCGATGGAGGCAGGAGGGCTCGGCGCTGCTCGCCGCGCTCCCCGCCGAGACGCTCGAGCTCGCGGACGCCGGGCCGGACGCCCCCGCGTCCCTCACCGTCGACCGTGCGGCGGCGTGGCGCGCGCGCGACATGGTGGGCGCGATGGTTCAGGGGACCGGCTCGCTGTTCCTCGCGGCGGAGCTCGGTTCGGGCGCTAAGACCGCGCGGGCGCTGGCGACCTCGATCGCGCCGGCGGCCGGCGCGCTGGTGCGGATCGCGCCCTCCCGCCTGGTCTGGTGGAAGGGTTGGACGAGCGGCAGCGTGGCGCTCGCGTGACGACGACCGTCGAGTTCTCGGTCGAGGTCGATGCGCCTCCCGAAGACGTCTGGGCCGTCGCGAGCGACCCGAGGAACCTGCCCCAGTGGGACCGCCACATCGAATCCGTCGAGCTGCCGGAGGGAACGCTGCGTCTGGGGACGCGCTACCGCGTCCGGCTGCGTTTCTTCGCGATCCGGACCACGGTCGACGCGGTCGTCCTCGAGTGGGAGCCACCGTGGCGCTCGGTCGTGCGCCTCGAAGGGATGCTCGAGGCCACGGTGACGACCGCGATCGCCTCGCTCCCGAACGAGCGGAGCGTCCTGCGCCACGAGGTGTCGTACCGGTTCCGGGGCCCGTTCGGCGGGGTCGGCGCGAGGAGCCTGCAGGCGGTCGGCGGCGCCCAGCTCGCCCTCAGCCGAGGCGTCCTCGCCCAGCGTCGGCAGGTCGAGACGGGGCCGTGAGCCGGCGCTCAGCCTGATCTCGGCCGGCGCCACGCGCGGCCGACCAGCAGGCCGGCCAGGAAGCCCAGGACCACGGCGATGACCAGGCCGAACCAGATGCGGACGTCCACGTCCCAGAACAGGAAGTCGATGTTCGCGCGGTCGCGGTTCTGCAGGACGAAGACCAGGATCAGGATCGCCACCACGAGCAGCCCGATCCACTTGCCCTTCGGCCGGCGCTCGACGCCGACCTCCTCGCGCTCCATCCGCTGATCCTCGCGCTGCATGCGTTCGTCGTCGGGGTCGTTCGCGTCGCGACGCAACGTGCCTCCCAGGGTCGGATGCCGGCGATCGTCGCATATCATCCCCGCCCGATGAAGCTCGGACGGATCGTGTGGGGCTCGGTGCTGGCCGGGGGGGCGGTCGCCGTCGGCCGGGCCAGCTCGACGCCCGAGGGCCGGGCGATCGATCGCGAGCTGTTCGAGCTGCTGAACGACGGGACCCGGCCCGGCCTGGAGCGGGCCTCCTTCGCCATCACCGAGCTGGGATCGCTCTACGCGGCGGGTGGTGCGGCGGCGGCGATCGCCCTGGGCGGTCGACGGCGCCAGGCCGCGAGCGCGATCGCCGCCGCCGCCTTCACCTGGCTCGTCCTGCAGGGCGCGAAGAAGGTGGTCCGCCGGCCGCGCCCGTACCAGGCCGATCCCGGGGGCACGCGCAGGCTGATCGCCGAGCCGAACGGCACCTCGTGGCCGAGCAGCCACCCCGCGGTCCTGACGGCCTTCGCCACGGTGGCCGCCCGCGAGCTCGACGTCGGTCCGGTCGCACGGCTGGGGCTGCGCGCCACGGGGACCGCGGTCGGGGTCTCGCGGGTCGTCCTGGGCGTGCACTATCCCTCGGACGTCGCCTCGGGGCTGATGCTCGGTCGGGCGGTCGCCGCGTTCTGGCCCGGTCGATGACGGCCGGTCTGCCGCCGGCCCGTCGATAGACTCGGTTCGCGATGTCGACCCTCGCCTCCGTCGGCTGGCCCGTCCTCGACAGGTTCCGGTTCGGGGACTTCGCGATCTCACCGCACGGGATCGGGATCGCGATCGGGTTCGTCACCGGCGCGTGGCTGCTGGGAAGGATCGGCCCGCGGCGGGGCGTCTCGGTGGACCACATCAACACGATGGTCCTGTGGGCCCTCGTCGGGGCCGTGATCGGCTCGCGGCTGTTCTACGTGATCGCTCACGTCTCGGAGTTCTCGAGCCCGCTCGAGTGGTTCCAGGTCTGGAAGGGCGGGATCTCGCTCCTGGGCGGGATCGCGGGGGCGATCCTGATCAACGTCCCGCGGTTCCGCCGGTACGGGTACCGGTTCTTCCAGGTGATGGACCCCGCGGTGATCTGCATCGCCCTGGGGATCGGGATCGGCCGGATCGGCGACCTGATCATCGGCGATCACCTGGGCAAGCCGACCAGCTGGCTCCTCGCCTGGACCTACGAGGGCGGGACGCTCGCGCCCCCGTTCACCTGCGCGGACGGCGTGTGTCAGGCGTCGTTGCAAGGAGGACACCTGGAGGTGATCGAGCGGACGGGCGCGCGTCTGCTGGACGCGAACGGGCAGCTGATCGCGCAGGGCGTCGGGGTGCACCAGACGGCGCTGTACGACATGATCCTCGCCTGGGGGTTGTTCGCGCTGCTGTGGACGCTCGGGAAGCGGCCGCTGCGGGAGGGCGTGCTCACGCCTCACGTTCGGCCTCTACTACGGGGTCTGCCGCCTGATAGAGGACTCGCTGCGGATCGACAAGCGCTTCGGCCCGTTCACGGGCTCGCAGTGGACGGCGCTGACGGTCGCGACGATCTCGCTGACGATCTTGGTGGTGTGGTCGATCCGCGCGCGCCGCAGCCGCCCGAGCTGCAGCCCGCGGTGACGCGGAGCCTGAAGGCGGAGCCGGCGACGACGGTCGCGATCGAACCGGGCGGACGGATCCGTCCGAGCCGCCCTCCGACTAGCCCGCGGGGCTCGGCCCGGTTCGCCACGAGCGGCCCCCGGCGCCTCAGTGGTGGTGGTGACCGCCGCCGCCGGCGCCCGCGCCGGTCACGACCAGGTTGAGCGGCTTGCCCACCTTCGTCTTCGTCATGCGGGCGACCGCGCGCGCCGCCTCCACCAGCGCGACGCTCGCGGGCGAGTCGGGATCGCTGACGACGATCGGCGTCCCCGTGTCGCCGCCCGCGCGGACCGCCGGGATCAGCGGCACCTGGGCCATCAGCGGCACGCCCAACGTGTCGGCGGCCTCCCGTCCGCCGCCGGCGCCGAAGATCTCGTCGCGCTCCCCGCAGTGCGGGCAGACGTAGTAGCTCATGTTCTCCACGACGCCGAGCGGACGCAGGTTGGTCTGCTCCGCCATCTTGCCGGCGCGCTCGGCTACCTTCCGCGCCGCCTCCTGGGGGGTCGTGACGACCAGCATCGAGGCGCCGGGCAGGAACGAGGCCAGCGAGATCGAGACGTCGCCGGTTCCCGGCGGCAGGTCGCAGAGCAGGAAGTCCAGGTCCCCCCAGTAGACGTCGCCGAGGAACTGCTCGATGGCCTTGTGCAGCATCGGGCCACGCCAGATCACCGGCGTCTCCTCGGGGACGAAGAACCCCATCGAGATCACCTTCACGCCGTGGGACTCGAGAGGGAGGATCATGTTCTCGAACCCGACGGGCTGCCCAGAGACGCCGAGCATCCGAGGGACGCTGAACCCCCAGACGTCCGCGTCGAGCACGCCGACGCGGTGGCCTTCCGCCGCGAGCGCGGTGGCAAGGTTCACCGTGACGGAGGACTTCCCGACCCCGCCCTTGCCGGAGGCGATCGCCACGATCGCGGTCTGGGGCGGGAACGCGATCTTCGTCTGCGGCGCCGCGGCGCCGCCGCGCAGCGAGGCGACGAGAGCCTCGCGCTGCTCCTGCGTCATCGGCGACAGACGGACCTCGACGCTGCCCACGCCCTCGAGCGGCGACAGCGCGTTCGTCACGTCGGAGGTGATCCGGTCCTTGAGGGGACAGCCCTCGATCGTGATCAGCACGTCGACGACGACGCGGTCGTCCTCGACGCTCACCCCCCGCAGCATGCCGAGGTCCTCGATCGGCCGCCCGATCTCGGGATCCATCACGGTTCGGAGCGCCTCGCGGACCTGCTGTTCGGTGACCATCCGGGGTCCTCCAGCCTCTAAGCTTGGTAAGCACGGTGTGTACCGTGGAAATCCGATACTACGGGAAGATGTGAGCGATGCCCGAGCCGGCTCCCATCGAGGTCCATAAGGCACTGGCGGACGACACCAGGTACCGCCTGTTCCGCACCCTCCGGCGGTCGGGCCGGCCGGTCTCGGTGCGGGAGCTCGCGGCGCGGCTGTCGCTCCATCCGAACACGATCCGGCCCCACCTCCGGCGCCTGGAGGAGGTGGGGCTCGTGGCGAGCGAGACGCGACGCACGTCCTCGGTGGGCCGTCCCCAGGTGCTCTACGTGGCGGTGGACCGCGAGGAACGGGAGGGGCGGGACTACCGACTGTTCGCCGACATCAGCGCCGGGATCCTGACCGGAGCCCGCCAGCGTGAGCGCGCGCAGGAGCACGCGCGCGAGTGGGGCGCCTACCTGATCGGGCGGAGCCTGCCCCGCCCCCGTGCCCGCCAGCCCGCGGGGCCGTCGCTGGCGGCGCTGCAGGAGGCGTTGTCCGACGCCGGGTTCGATCCACGGTTCCACAGGAGCGGCCGGTCCACCGTGGAGATCACGTTCCGCACATGTCCGTTCCGGGAGCTCCTGGACGACCATCGCGAGCTGGTCTGCGCCGTCCACCTGGGGCTGCTGGAGGGGATGCTCTCGGGCTCCCAGCCGCCGCTACGCCTGGCGGGGTTCGAGCCCGCAACCGATCGGGCGAGCGTCTGCCACCTGGTCGCGCGCGCCCGGTGATGTGGGACCGGTCCGCCCGGCCGGCGGATACCCGATCGGCGGTAAGTCCGTCAGGGGACTGAAGCGCGCCCCCGGTCCATCCGATGACTAGGGAGCCGGCGGACCCCGCCGGGCCGACCCGGAGAGGAGCCATGGAAGGAACGAACGCGCCGATCGTCGATGAGTTCAACGGCTGGCTGGAGCGGCTCGTGCAGGGCGATGGGTCCGACCTCCATATCAAGGTCGGCGCCGCGCCGATGGTGCGGTACTCGACCGGACTGCTCCGCGAGGAGCGCGAGCCGCTCACGGTCGAGGACCTGCAGGCGATCGTCGCCGCGGTCGTACCCGGGGACCGGCGCGCGCGGCTGGAGGAGCACGGCGAGGCCGACTTCGCGTATTCCGTGCCCCACGTCGGGCGCTTCCGCTCCAACGTCTTCCGGCAGCGAGGATCGCTCGCGATGGTCCTACGGAAGCTCCGGTTCGGTGGCGACGACTTCGACGCGATCGGGTTGCCCGAGGTCGTGCGCGACATCGCCGACGAGAACCGCGGGTTGATCCTGGTGACCGGTCCGACGGGCTCGGGCAAGACCACGACGCTCGCCGCGATGATCGAGTACATCAACCGGACCAAGCCGGTCCACATCGTGACGATCGAGGACCCGGTGGAGGTCCTCCACCGCGATCAGATGGCCTCGATCGATCAGCGCGAGGTAGGCACGGACACCGACGACTTCCTCTCGGCACTGCGCGCCGCGCTGCGTCAGGATCCCGACGTGATCCTGATCGGAGAGATGCGCGATACCGAGACGGTCCGCGCCGCGATCCAGGCGGCCGAGACGGGGCACCTCGTGATGTCCACGCTCCACACGGTGGACGCGACCGAGACCGTCAACCGGGTCATCGACTTCTTCCCCCCGTTCCAGCAGCAGCAGATCCGGTTCGCGCTGGCGGGGACGCTGCGCGGGATCGTCTGTCAGCGCCTCGTCCCGACCGTCGACGGCGGCCGCACGCCGGGCCTGGAGATCCTCGTCAACACCGGCCGCGTCGCCGAGCGGATCGCGGACGCCGAGAAGACCCATGAGATCAAGGACGTGATCGCCGAGGGTGGGTACTACGGGATGCAGACGTTCGACCAGTCGATGCTGAAGCTCGTCCAGGCGGGGCGGGTCTCGGTCGAGTCCGCGATGACGGCGGTCTCGTCCCAGCACGACTTCGCGCTGACCCTGCAACAGGCGGGGCTTCCGCTCCCCGTCTGACCCCGGCGGGGTCCGGTACATCGGGGTCGGACGGCTCAGCCGCCGCTGCCGCTCGAGCCGTTCGAAGCCGCCGCCTCGGTGATCGCCGTGAAGGCGGCGACCAGCCCGGAGAGCTCCATCGGCACCACGACCTTCGTGGACGGGGAGACGCCCAGGGACTTCAGGGCCTCCAGGTACTGGAGCTGCATCGTCTTGCCGTCGGCCAGCGCGGCCTGCTGGTTGATCGTCTGCAGCGCCAGCGCGAAGCCCTCGGCCCGCAGGATCGCCGCCTGGCGCTCGCCCTCGGCCGTAAGGATGTTCGACTGCTTGGAGCCCTCGGCGTTCAAGATCGCGGACTCCTTGTTGCCCTCGGCCACGGTGATCGCGGCCTGCTTGGTGCCCTCGGCCTCCGTGACGATGGCTCGGCGGGTCCGCTCGGCCGACATCTGCCGCGTCATCGCCTCCTGCACCGAGGCCGGCGGGATGATCTCGCGGATCTCCACGTTCGTGACCTTGACGCCCCACCGCTCGGTGACCTCGTCGAGCTTGGCTCGCAGGATCTGGTTGATCTCGTCGCGCTTGGCGAGGACGTCGTCGAGCGGGATGTCACCGATCACCGCGCGCAGCGTGGTGGCGGCGATGTTGAGGGCCGCGCCGGCGAAGTTCCCGACCTGCACGACCGACATCTGGGGATCGAGGACCTTGTAGAACATCACGAAGTCGACCGAGATCGGCGCGTTGTCCTTCGTGATCGAATCCTGCCGGGGGATCTCCAGGAAGAACTCACGGAGATCGACCGTCACCGCCTTGTCGATGAAGGGGATCAGGATCACGAGCCCCGGCCCCTTGGTGGCGAGGAACCGCCCCAGCCGGAACACGACGAGGCGTTGGTACTCGCGGACGATCTTGATCGCCTGCGAGAGGAACAGCAGGATCAGCAGGACGACGATCCCGACGGCGATCAGGGCGGTGAGGTTCATCGGTCGTTCCCTCCTTCCGTGGCCGGCGTCGGGGCGGCGGCCTGATCATCATCCTCGTGGGGGATCGGTTCGACGGTGAGCACCAGCCCGTCGATGGCTGCGACGGTGATGCGTGTGCCTCCCGGTAGCGCGCCGGCGTCGGATCGGGCGCGCCACTCCTCGGCGGCCACTCGGACCACGCCGCCGTCCGGGCCGAACCCGTCGCCGACGACGACGCCCCGCTTGCCGAGGATCATCTCCGGACCCTGGGCGACGGGCAGCTTGCGGATCTGGATCAGCTTCGCGACGGCGATCCCGAAGAAGAGCGCGGCGCCGACCGCCACCGCTCCTATCAGGGCCGGCGACACGTGGACGCCCCCGGCGCCGTTGAACAGGAACAGGCCGCCCAGGACGAGACAGACGATGCCCGCGAAGCCGAAGACCCCGAGGCCGGGGGCAGACAGCTCGATCAGCAGGAGCACCACGGCGGCGATCAGCAGGAGGATCCCCGCGAGCCGCACCGGCAGCAGCCCGAACGACACGACCGCGACGATCAGCATCAGCGTCCCGACCGTGCCCGAGAAGATGTGGCCGGGCACGAGCAGCTCCAGCACGATCAGCGCCAGGCCGAGCCAGAAGAACAGGAACGCGAGGTTCGGATCGAAGAGCTGATGCAGGAAGCCAACCAGCGGTGACATGGATCGTTCGTCGATCGGCAGCCGCGCCATGTCGGACGGGAGCGTCACGGTCGACCCATCGGCCAGGGTGACGGTGGTGCCCGCGAGGTCGGTGAGCAGCGCCTCGGTCGACGGCGCGATCAGATCGACGACGTCCTCGTCGAGCGCCTGCTGCGCGGAGATGCTCGCGGCCTCGGTCACGAACGTCTCCGCGAGCTCGGCGTTGCGCCCGTACGTGTCGGCGATCGAGTAGATCGAGGCGGCCGCATCGTTCGTCGCCTTCTCGTTCTCGACCACCCCGGAGATACCGACAGGCGTGGCCGCCCCCACGTTCGTGCCGGGGGCCATCGCGGCGACCGGACAGGAGAGCAGGACGAAGGCTCCCGCCGAGGCGGCCCGTGCTCCCTCGGGCGAGACGTAGCCGATCACGGGCACGTCCGAGCCGAGGATCGCCTGGGTTATCTCGCGCATCGAGGAGCTGAGCCCGCCCGGGGTGTCGATCGTCAGCAGGACCGCGGGGGCGTCGTCGACCTGGGCCTGCTCGATCTGGCCACGCAGGTGGTCGGCGATGAACGGGTCGACGACCCCCTCCAGCCGCAGCCCGACGATCTGGGCACCGTCCTGCGCGCGCGCCGCGCCCGACATGAGCATGCCCGCCGCCAGGCCGAGCAGGCCGAACGCGATCCGCAGGCGCCTGGTCCCGGCGCTGGTGCGAGCGGGGGAACGGCGCCTCACGCGTCCCCCCGGCTCCCGGGCCGTTCGTGACGTTCCGATGGAGCAGAGCGTACGACCTGCCCCGGAGGGTTGCGCGAACGGCGATAATGCATCCGATCGAGGGGCTCAGCGGCCGCAAGCCGCGCGGGAATCGTTGTCCGTATACCGAAGGGAACACCGGGTGCAAGCTCGGCACGACGGTCCGCTCCTCCCGCGAGAGGAACAACAGCTGGTGGATGGGCTCCTGACAGGCGACCCCGACGCGGTCCGCGCGCTCTACGCGCGCTTCGGCCGTCCCGTCTTCACGCTCGGCCTGCGGTTGCTCGGCACGCGCGAGTCCGCCGAGGAGCTCACGCAGGACGTCTTCCTCACCGCCTGGCGCAAGGCGGCGCGGTTCGACGCCTCGCGGGGCCGGCTCTCGACGTGGCTGATGACGATCGCCCACAACCTGGCGGTGGACCGCCTGCGCCACGACACGGGGGTGACGCGCCCGACGCTCGTCCTCGTCGACGAGGTCCCCGACGCCCCCGGCGTCGACCAGGAGGAGGTCCTGCTGGAGCGCGACGCGGCCCTGCGAGCCCTCTCGTGCCTGTCCGACGCCGAGCGCCGGCTCCTGGCGCGCGCCTACTTCCGGGGCCTCACGGCCCGTGAGATCGCCGAGGCGGACGGGATCCCGCTCGGAACGGTGAAGACCCGCCTGCGCGCCGCGCTGATCAAGGTCAGACGGGCCAACGACGGGAAGGAGCCGTCGTGAACTGCGAGGCCGTCCGCGACCAGCTGGTCGATCACTCGCTCGGGACGCTCGATCGCCAGGACGCGAACGCCGTCGACCGCCACCTGCTCTGGTGCGCCGCCTGCCGCAAGGAGGCCGGTGAGCTGTCCATGGCCGCGAGCACCTCGGGTTGCGCTGGCGCCGGCGGAGCCGGCGCCGGCGCTCGTGGAGCGCACCGTGGACGCGATCGACCGCGCGGCGCGGCGCCGCGCGCCGCGCGGGCCTCGCCGCGGCCGGCCGGCCGTCGCCGCGGCGGTCGCGGCGATGCTCGCCGTGAGCGCGCTCGGGTGGGGCGCCGCGATGGCCGGGAAGGCCGCGCGGGCCGAGATGCAGGCCGAGAGCGTCAGGCAGGATCAGATCGGGATCGCCCGGCGCTTCCAGGACGTGCTCGACCAGGAGGGGCTCTCGGACCCCGAGAACCGCGTGTTCGTCGGCTCGCTCGTGAGCCCCGACGGGGGCCAGGCCGGCGGCGCCGCGCTGACGATGGCATCCCCGAGCGGGCCGGACCTGGTGAGCATCTGGGTCAGCGGCCTCGAGCCGGGCGAGGGGCAGCCGGCGCCGTACGAGGTCTACCTGGTGGGCGAACCGAACCGCCGGCTGTTCATCGGGAGGATCCAGGCGGACGCGATCGGGGTCGCCGGCGACGCGAACCTGCTGAAGCAGAAGGGGTTCGACGTCTCGCGGTACACGGGGGTGGAGATCCACGATGCCGGCGGCGCCGTGATCGTGTCCGGGCCCGTCTCGCTGCGCACCACGATCCCGTCGCCGTCACCCTGACGCCGCCCGTATCCTCGCCGGGTGCGCTTCGGCCTCGCGCTGCCTCACTACGGCTTCTCGTTCCCTGACGGGGCGGTCTCGTTCTCGCGCACGGCCGAGGTGGCGCTCCGGGCCGAGGCCCTCGGGTTCGACTCCGTATGGGTCTCCGACCACTTCTTCTACTCGTTCGAGCGCTACGGCCTCGCGCCGGACCCGATCGCATCGCTTGAGCCGCTGACCACGCTCGCGGGCCTGGCCGCGCTGACCGAGCGCGCGCGCCTCGGGACCCTGGTGCTGGGCGCGCCGTTCCGGCAACCGTCGATCCTGGCGAAGACGGCCGCCACCCTGGACGTGCTCTCGAACGGCCGGCTCGAGCTCGGCCTCGGCGCCGGGTGGCTCGAGCGGGAGTTCGAGGCGTTCGGCTACGCGTTCGGGTCGGCCGGTGACCGGTTCGCCCTGCTGGAGGAGGTCCTGCGGGTGCTCGTGGCGTTCGATGCCGACCGGCCGGCCAACGTGGACACGCCCCGGTTCCGGCTCCGCGACGCCCGGATGATCCCGCCCCCCCTTCAGCGTCCGCGTCCCCCGGTCTGGCTCGGCTCCAAGGGAGGGTCCCGCTCGCTGGCGCTGGCGGCACGCTACGCGGACGGGTGGAACACCGTCTGGCGATGGGCGCCCGAGCGCTACGCGGCCGTCGCGTCGGCCGCCGACGCCGCGTGCGAGCGTGTGGGACGCGATCCCGCGACGCTCCGGCGATCCATCGGGCTCCACGCGCTGATCGCAGACGACGACGCCGGGTTCGCGGCCCTGTTCGGCCGTGCCCGTGACTCGATGCCGGGCGGTGCGATGGCCGGCGAGACGATCGAGAGCTGGTGCGCGGACACGCTGTCCGGAACGCCGGAGCGGGTCGCCGAGCGCGTGCGGTCCTTCGCCGCGCTGGGGGTCGAGGAGCTGATCGTCTCGCCCTGGGTGCTCCCGTTCGCCCTGCCCGAGCCGGAACAGATCGAGCGGTTCGCGGAGCTGGTGATCGGGCCGGCCGGCTCCCGTTGATCAGGCGGTCTTGCGGGGCCGGCCGCGCTTCTTCGGGGCCGGGGTCGCGACGACGCCCTTGCGTCGCCCGGGACGGGCGCGGCGGCCGCCCGACAGCAGCGAGTCCACGTGCGTCGCGCAGAGGTCCTTAACGTAGTTCCCGCGTGCGACACGGATCGTGACCGTCTCGGCGGCGGGCTTGCCGCACACATCGCAAACCAGGATGGTTCGTTCGGCCATGGTCGTGCTCCTCCCTCGGCTACCGATCGCCGGAGCATACCGGGAACCCGCTGGATCCTCGTGAGATCCGGGTGCCGGACCGGTGCCCTCGATAGGTCAGGGCCGATAGGCGATCGCCGAGAACCGCTCGAGTTTCTCGAACCGGTGCTCCGCCTCGACCCATCGGAGCGTGCCGGAACGCGACCGCATCACGAGTGAATGCGTGACCGCACCGTCCGGTTCGTAGCGGACCCCCTGGAGGAGCGAGCCATCGGTGATCCCGGTCGCCGCGAAGAACACGTCGTTCCCCGCGACGAGATCGTCGGTCGTGAGGATCTCCTCGAGCTTGAAACCCTGTTCGAGCAACGTCGTGCGCTCGGCGTCGTCGCGCGGATAGAGCCGCCCCTGGATCTCGCCGCCCATGCACTTGAGCGCCGCCGCCGCGATCACGCCCTCGGGCGTGCCGCCGATGCCCATGAGCAGGTCGACGTCGCTGCGCGGCGCGGCGGCCGCGATCGCCCCCGCGACGTCTCCGTCGGTGATCAGGTAGACGCGGGCCCCCACGCCGCGGACCGCATCGATCAACGCGGCGTGCCGGTCGCGATCGAGGATCGTGACCGTGATCTCCTCGGGCCGGACGCCTTTGGCCTTCGCGACCCTGCGCACGTTCTCCTCCGCCGGGGCGGCGATGTCGATCGCTCCGGCCCCCTCCGGGCCGGCCGCGATCTTCTCCATGTAGACGGCCGCCCCGGGGAAGAACATCGATCCTCGCTCGGCGAGCGCGATCACCGAGAGCGTGTTCGGCTGACCGACGGAGGTCAGGCGGGTCCCGTCGATCGGGTCCACCGCCACGTCGACACCCGGCCCGGTGCCGTCGCCGACCTCCTCCCCGTTGAACAGCATCGGGGCCTCGTCCTTCTCACCCTCGCCGATCACCACGGTTCCGTGCATCGACACCGAATCGATCATCAGCCGCATCGCATCCACCGCGGCGCCGTCGGCGGCGTTCTTGTCTCCATGGCCGATCCAGCGTCCGGCGGCCAGCGCCGCCGCCTCCGTGACGCGCACCAGCTCCATCGCGAGGTTCCGGTCCGGACGGGCGTCGTCGGTCACCGCTGCCTCCTTCCATCGGGGGGACGGGGGCGATCCGCGTCCAGCCTCATCCTAAGGCCGCCGCACGAGCCCCCGATCGGCGAACCAGGCGAGCGTCCGGCCGATGGTCTCCTCGATCGGGCGGTACGTGAGGCCCAGCTCTCGCTCGGCGCGGGAGCCGTCGAACCGATGTCCGTGCAGCAACGTGCGGACCATCTCCCCGCAGACGGAGGGCTCGTGGCCGGTCAGGCGCGTGAGGGCCCCGGCGAGCGGCCCTCCCAGCCGCGGGGGCGCCCCCGGCCCAGCGTCAGGACCCGCTCTCGGCTCGCCGCCGCTCACGCGGCGCAGCAGGTCGATCGCCTCACCGACCGAGAGCGTCGAGCCGCTCAGCAGGTAACGCTGGCCCGGCGTCCCGAGCCGCTCCGCCAGCAGGTGGCCCTCGGCGCAGTCGTCCACGTCGACGACCGAGAGGAACGTCGGGACGACGACCGGGAGTCGCGCGTTGACGAGCCCGAGCAGCAGACGAGCCGATCCGCCGGTCCGTCCCGGGCCCTGAACCGACGACGGGTTCAGGATCACGACCGGCAGCCCCAGCCGCTCGGCGACCGACCGCACGCGCTCCTCGGCCATGTGCTTCGAGCGCTCGTAGTCGGATAGGAACGTCCCGCGATGAGGCGTGCCCTCCCGGCCGACGACCCCCTCCGGCTCCCCGATCGTTGCCGCCGAAGAGGTGTAGACCACCCGGCGGACGCCGGCCCGGGCGGCCGCGCGGATCAGGCGCTCGGACCCGTCGACGTTCGTGCGGTACATCTCGGACGGGTCGCGCAGGCACACCGCGTTGACGCCCCCGACGTGGAAGACCGTTCCGACGCCCTCCATCGCCGACCTGAGCGACGACCCGTCGCTCAGGTCGCCGCCGGCGGGAACGGCGCCCGAGGCGTCGAGCGCGGCGGCCGCCCGTGGGCTGCGCGCCAACGCCCGGACCTCGCGACCCTCGGCGACCAGGCGGCGCAGCAGCGCGCCCCCGACGAAGCCCGTCCCTCCCGTGATCAGCGCCGGCGACGTCACCCGGGACGGCGGCGCGAGAGGACCCCGGAGAAGCGAGCGAGGTACTCCATGGCCGACCCGACCGTTACCGCGGCGGCGACGATCATCGCGTACTGATCGGGATAGAGCGGACCGAGCGGCTCGGACGTGCGAGCGATCGCCAGGAAGATGGCCAGGAACTGCACGTTCGCCTTCAGCTTGCCCCAGATGGATGGGGCCACCACGGTCCCGTCGGCGGCCGTGACCGCGCCGCGCAGCCCCATGATCAACAGCTCGCGACCGATGATGATGAACGCGATCCACGTCGACGCGCGGTCGACGGCGACCAGGGCGATGAGGACTCCGGACGCCAGCAGCTTGTCGGCGGTCGTGTCCAGGAAGGTGCCCCACGTCGTCGTCTGCTTCCAGCGACGCGCCAGCCGCCCGTCGATGAAGTCGGTGATCGCCGCGATCGCGAAGAGCGCCGCCGCCGCCGTGTAGGCACCGTCGACGCCGTCGCCGGCCAGGACCAGGGCCATCACGATCGGCGTCAGGACGATGCGCAGGTAGGTGATGCCCTTCAGGAAGGCGGCGGCGCGCGCGTCCGGGGTGCTCACCACGACCGCCGCATCGTACAGCGGGGCCGCCGCCGGCCGGTGCACCGAGCCGTTCAGCCGCCGGCGCGGTCCGCGAGCAAGGACCTGACCTCGCTCGCCGTGGCGCACCTGCCGGCGTCGCGGGCGAGCGCGCGAGCGGCAGCCATATCGACGCCGCGCACCGCGGCCTTCACCAGGGGGACGGCGGGCGCGCTCATCGAGAGCTCCCGCACGCCCAGGCCCAGCAGGAGCGGCGTCGCGTCGGGATCGCCGGCCAGCTCTCCGCAGACCCCGACCCACCGGCCGTGCGCGTCGGCGCCGGCCACGGTCCGGCCGATCAGCTCCAACACGGCCGGGTGGAGCGCGTCGGCGAGACCGCCGACGCGCTCGTTCCACGGTCCGCCGCGAGCGTGTACTGCGTCAGGTCGTTCGTCCCCACCGAGAGGAAGGAGACCTCCCGGGCCAGGCGATCGGACATCAGCGCGGCCGACGGGACCTCCACCATGATCCCGATCTCGGGGTCGCCCGCCGCCGAGCCGAGCTCCGTGCGGGCCCGATCGAGCTCCGCGCGCGCGGCCAGGAGCTCGTCGAGCGTCGTCACCATGGGGAACATCACGCGGACACGGTGCAGGGCGGCGGTCCGGAGTATGGCGCGTAGCTGGGTACGAAGGAGCTCCGGGCGGGTGAGCCCGAGCCGAAGGCCCCGGACCCCGAGGAACGGGTTCGGCTCGGCGGGCTGCCCCAGGTAGGGGAGCGGCTTGTCCGCGCCGACGTCGAGCGTCCGCACCGTGAGCGGCCGATCGCCGCCGAGCGCCCGGGCCGCCTCGGCGTACGCGGAGGCCTGCTCGTCCTCGTCCGGCATCCGCTCACGCCGCATGAACAGGAGCTCGGTGCGGAAGAGCCCCACCGCATCGGCTCCAACGCCCGCGGCGTCCCCGGCCTCGGCGGGCTCCCCGATGTTCAGCGCGACCTCGATCCGCGTGCCGTCGGACGTGATGGCCGGCCTGTCGGCCTCCGCCGCCGCCGAGCGAGCCAGTGCCTCCCGGCGCGATCGGTCGGCCTCCAGCGCCGCAGGCGCGCGGGGTCGGGATCCACCACGACCGCGCCGGTCGAGCCGTCGATCGCGAGCATCGACCCCTCGTCCAGCGCCAGGACGGCGTCGCCGGCGCCGACGACCGCCGGGATCCCCAGGGACCGGGCGAGGACGGACGCGTGGGAGGTGGGTCCGCCGGCCGCGGTCACGATGCCGCGAACGGTCCCCGGGTCCAGGGCAGAGGCGTCCGCCGGGGTGAGGTCCGCCGCGACCAGGATCCCTCCGCGCCGATCCTCGCCGCCGGGAGGTGACCCCGAGCAGGTGTGCGAGCACCTGTCGGCCGACGCTGCGGACATCCTCGGCACGCTCGCGCTGATAGGGGTCGTCCAGCGCCTCCCAGGCCCGGGCCGTCTCGCTCACGGCGTCCGCCACGCGACGGCGGCCGTGGCCCCCGGCGATCGCTCGCTCCGCCGGGCCTAGCAACGCCTCGTCCCGCAGGATCAACGCGTGCGCGTCGAAGATCCCGGCCGCGCCGCCCGCCCGACCCGCCGCCGCCCGCCCTTGGTCGTCGATGTCGGACGCCGTCCGCGCGATGGCCCCCTCCAGGCGGAGCGCCTCGCTGCCGACGTCCTCCGCCGCGACCTCGTCCGGGACGATCAGCTCCGGCGCGTGGAAGCGGCGGACGGGCCCGATCGCGATCCCCGGCGACGCCGGCAGACCTCCGATGCCACCGGCGCGGGCCACCTCAACGCCCGGCGTGGCCGGGACGACGACGCCGCCGTCCCGCTCGCCGAAGGTCTCGGCGGCCAGCCGCTCGATCGCCCCGATCGCAGCGGCGGCCTCGGCGCCGGTCGCCGAAACCTCGATCCTGTGGCCCCGCTCGATCCCGAGCGTGGCGACCCCGCTCAGGCTGCGCCCGCTCGCCGGGCCGGCGCCGGTCGTCAGGTTGCGGACCGAGACGCGGGCGTCGAAGCCGGAGGCGGTCCGGACGAACCGCGCCGCCGGGCGCGCGTGCAGGCCGTGGGGGTTCGTGATCTCGAGCTCCACCGCCACGGGCGGACCCGCTCCCTCGACCCGCTCGGCCTCCGAGCCGGTTCGCCGCCCGGTCCCTCCGGCCGCCGATCCCGCCCCCTCGTCGAGCCCCAGGTGCTCGAGCTTGCCCGAGAGCCCCGCGCGTGCTTCCGCCTCCACCTCCTCGAGCGAGGCGCCCGCGCGCGCCGTCACGGCGGCCGCCACGGCGCCCTCGACCAGCGGCGCCGCGCACAGGCGGACCCGGTCCCGCCGGTCCCCGGGGAGCAGGTCGAGCGCCATCTCCGCCGACAGGACCGCGCTGCCCAGATCCATCAGCACCAGGACGCCGTCGTCGGTCCACGCGCGCTCGATCGCTTCCATCACACGCGCCGCGTCGGTGCCGATCGGGTGGCCGGGCAGCGCGAGGCCGCCCGCCGCCTCCATCGCGACGTCGGGTCCGCCCATCTCGCGCGCCAGCTCGACGACCCCCTCGGCTATGCGGTGGCTGTGCGAGACGATCACGACGCCGACCATCGGAGCCTCAGTCGCGCAGCGCCAGCACGGTGATCAGGGTCAGGCCGTACCCGACCGTGAGCGTGCCGAGGACGATGAGCGCGCGGTTGACGAACCGGCGGGCTCGGGCCGAGGGGCCCAGGTCGAAGATCACCGACCGGAGCCCGAGCATCGCGTGCCACGTCACGAAGATCAGGAAGATCGCCTCGATCCCGAAGATCACGGGGTTGGCGATGTAGGCGGTGATCTGCTCGTAGCTGCGCAGCCCGCCGACGGACTCCACGACGAAGTGGTGGGCGACCATGTGGATCGTCACCAGCACCAGGACGGCGACCCCGGTGATCGCCGTGTAGCGCCACGGACGCGAGCCCCGCGCGGACGGCGGCTCCTCGGCCGCCGTTCCTCGCCCGCGCATGTCGACGCTCATCAGGAGCTCCGCACCATGTGCAGGATCGAGTACAGGACGACGATGCCGGCGACGGTCATCAGCGCGAAGAAGAGCGCCTTCTGCCTGTCCGGGACGAGCCCGGTCCCGACCAAGGCCACGCGCAGGCCGTTCAGGCCGTGGATCACGAGCCCCGCGACGAGGAGCACGTCGAGCCCCAGGAAGACGGGGGTCGTGGCGAGGCCCCGGAACCCGTCCCACGATGACGGCCCGGCGAACAGGAGCGAGAGCACGGCGAGGTGCAGGTACAGGTAGAACACGAGCCCCAGGCCCGTGATGCGCATCAGCGAGAACGCCCAATGGCCCGTTCGCCGCCGACGGACGTCGAACCAGGCGGTCGGCCCCGGGGCCTTGCGGAGCACGGGCCCGGGGCGATCACGCTCGGCCCTGATACGCCGGTACTCGCGATCGGCCGCCGTCATGGGCCGCCCCTGGGCCGCACGAGCTCACGGCGCAGGGCCATGATCCGCTGCGCGGGCCGGACGCCGGACGGGCAGGCCTCGGTGCACTCGAACGCGGCATGGCAGCGCCAGGCGCCGCCCGGGCCGTCGGCCCAGTCAAGGATCCCGCCGCGGTCGCCCTCGCCTCGCTCGAGCATGCGCTGGGCGTATGCGAGCGCCGCGGGCCCCACGTACGTGTCGTCCGTGGCGGCGACGGGGCAGGCAGACAGGCAGAGGCCGCACTCGATGCAGTCCTCGAACCGCTCGTGCTCCGGATCGCCGCCGTTCGGACGGTCACCGTTCGGATCGCCGCCGGAGGGTTCGGCCGGCCTCACGAGCGGGTGCGGCTCGGTGAACCGGCCGAAGAACGGCCCCATGTCTACCACGAGGTCGGCGAGCACCGGGAGGTTCGCCATCGGCTCCACGGTGACGCCCTCCGCCGACGGATCGAGCGCGGTCACGCACGCCAGCGCCTCGCGTCCGTCCACCCGGACGCCGCACGTGCCGCAGGAGGCGTGGAAGCACGAGTGGCGGATCGCGAGCCCGGGGTCGGCGTGGATCTTGATCCACCTGAGGCCTTCGAGCACGGTGCCCGCGGCCTCGATCGGCACATCGAACGCGTCCATGCGAGGTGCCGCGTCGCCCCGGCGGAACCGGAAGACGCGGAACCGCCGGGTCCGGACCGCTCCCTCGTCCGCCCCGGCCATCGTTCGGCTCAGGCGGCGAACGCCGCGGTGTGGGGGAGCAGGACCGCCTCCCTGGTCCGGCAGGGCTCGTCCGAGCCGAGCTTGCGGCACACGACGTCGGCGCACACCTCGGCCATCCCGCGCAGGGTCGTGCCCTTGCCGCCCGTGATCGTCACGAACCCCTCGACCCCGTCGGCCTCCGCGTGGTCGATCGTCTTGAACGTCCGTGACAGCTCGCGCCCGGAGTCGGCGTCGTCGCGCGAGCCGATCAGGGGACGGGCCGCGGACCACGCCGCGCGGAACGGGGCGTGCGCGACCGCGGGCAGCAGCGCCGAACCCTCCTCGACCATCCTGCGGACGTGGTCCTCGGGCACGCCGAGGTCGTCCGGATCCTCGACGACCCACGAGCTGGTGCCCACGACCGACAGCGCCCGCTGCGGCACGACGATGTCGCCGTCGCCGGAGGCGTGCAACCGGTTGATCACCATCTGGCTCAGCCGTCCGCGCACGGCGAGCATCACGCCGGGAGACGGTCGGATCGGGACGTCGACGCCCGCCATCCGCGCGATCGACCCCGACCACGGACCCGTGGCGTTCACGACGATATCGGCACGGATCTCCGCGTCGCGTCCCGTGACGTGGTCGTGGATCGCGGCTCCTCCAACGATGCTCTGGTCGACCAGGAGCCCGGTCACCTCGATGTGGTTCAGGAGCTCCGCGCCGTTCGACTTCGCGGTGGCGAAGAACCGCAGCGGCATGCGCATCGCGTCCATCGTCGCGTCCGGGACCCGCACGGCTGCCTTGAGCGCCGGGTTCAGCCCGGGCTCCATCGCGAGCGCCCGCGCGGGCGTCAGCGCCTCGGCCGGGACGCCGCTCGCCTCGCATCCCTCGAGGAACGCGGGGTAGTACGCCATGTCCTCGTCCGTGATCGCGACGAACAGGCCGTCGTTCTCCTCGAACGAGCCCGGCGCGATCGCGCGCAGCAGCCGGTTCTCCTCGATGCACTCCACGGCCGACTCGCGGTCGTTCACCGCGTAGCGCGCGCCGCTGTGCAGCAGGCCGTGGTGACGACCCGTCGTGCCCGACGTGAACTCACCACGCTCGACGATCGTCACGCGGACGCCGCGCAGGGCCAGGTCGTGGGCGAGGGCGCCCCCGGTGCCGCCTCCGCCGACGATCAGGACGTGCGCCGAACGAAGGCCGGACCGTGAGCTCATGCCCGATCGCGCGTGGCGCGCGCGTGCTCAGTCGTCCGTTCCGTCCGACTCCCCTTCGGCGAACGAGCCCTCGTGGCGCTCGTGCTCGTCGCTCGTCTCCTGACCCCTCGCGAAGTCGCCGTGCGCTCCCTCCCCCGCGTGCTCGTGCTCCTCCGACTGCCCTTCAGCGAACGAGCCCTCGTGGTGCTCGTGCTCGTCGCTCTCCTCCTGTCCCGCGGCGAAGTCGCCGTGCGCGCGTTCGCGTTCCTCACCCATCTCCGACCTCCCTGTGGCGCGGCCGCGCCGAGGGCGGCCGCGCCGATCGACGGATCACACCCAGTCGAAGGTCTTGGTCACCGCCTTCTTCCAATGACGGTACTCCGCCTCGACCGCGGCCCCGTCCATCGACGGCGTCCACTCCGCGTCCTTGCCCCAGTTCGCTCGCAGGTCGTCGGTCGATCCCCAGAACCCGGTCGCCAGGCCCGCGGCGTACGCGGCGCCCAGCGCCGTCGTCTCCGCGACCTTCGGCCGCACGACGGGCCCCTGCAGGACGTCGGCCTGGAACTGCATCAGCGTGTCGTTGTAGACCATGCCGCCGTCGACCTTGAGCTCCTTCAGCTTCACGCCGGAGTCGGCCTCCATCGCGTCCAGGACCTCGCGCGTCTGCCAAGCCGTCGCCTCGAGCGTGGCCCGGGCGAAGTGACCCTTGTTGTTGAACCGGGTCATCCCGACGATCGCGCCCCGGGCGTCGCCCCGCCAATACGGCGCGAACAGGCCGGAGAACGCCGGGACGAAGTACATCCCGCCGTTGTCCTCGACCGTCTTCGCGAGCGCCTCGATGTCCTCCGACCGCTCGATGAGCCCGAGGTTGTCGCGGAGCCACTGCACGAGCGCGCCCGTGATCGCGATCGACCCCTCCAAGGCGTAGACCGCCGGGGCGTCGCCGAGCTTCCAGCCCACCGTCGTGAGCAGCCCGCTCTTCGACGGCACCTTGTCGGTCCCGGTGTTCAGGATCATGAAGCAGCCGGTCCCGTAGGTGTTCTTCGCGTCGCCGACGTCGAACGCCGCCTGTCCGAACGTCGCCGCCTGCTGATCGCCCAGGTCGCCGGCCACGGGCACGCCGGCGAGCGCGCCGGTCGCCTCGCCGTAGACCGCCGACGACGGCCTGATGTCGGGCAGCATCGACCGCGGGATGCCGAACGCCGACAGCTGGCCGTCGTCCCAGTCGAGCGTGTCGAGATCCATCAGCATCGTGCGGCTGGCGTTCGAGACGTCGGTGACGTGCACGCCGCCGTTGTTCCCGCCCGTGAGGTTCCAGATGCACCACGTGTCCATGTTGCCGAACAGCAGGTCGCCGGCCTCCGCCCGAGCGCGGGCCCCCTCGACGTTGTCGAGGATCCACTTGATCTTCGTGCCCGAGAAGTACGTCGCGAGCGGCAGCCCGACCTTCTCGCGGAACCGGTCCTGCCCTCCGTCGGCCGCGAGCTCGTCGACGATGTCCTGCGTGCGGGTGTCCTGCCACACGAGCGCGTTGTAGACGGCCTCGCCGGTGTTCCGGTCCCACACGACGGTCGTCTCGCGCTGGTTCGTGATGCCCGCAGCCGCGAGGTCGCCGGCCGAGATGCCGGCCTTCTCGAGCGCGCCCGCGATCACCTCCTGGCTGCGGGTCCACACCTCCGCGGGGTCGTGCTCGACCCAGCCGGGCTTCGGGTAGATCTGCTCGTGCTCCTTCTGATCGATCCCGACCACGTTGCCGCCGTGGTCGAAGATCATGAACCGCGTGCTGGTCGTGCCCTGGTCCAGCGCGCCCACGTACTCAGCCATGGGGCCCTCCTTCGGTCGTGCCTAGACGCCGCTCCAGCTGTCGGCGACGGTCTTCAACAACAGGTAGGACGAGGTCGCCCCGGGATCCTGATGCCCGGCGCTGCGCTCGCCCAGGTAGCTCGCCCGACCCTTGCGGGCGACGAGCGGGATCGTGGCCCGCATCCCTGCCTCGGCGGCGTCCGCCGAGCGGCGGAGCGCCTCCCCGAACGGGACGCCGTCCTCGACGGCGGCCGCGAGGGCGTCCCGGGCGGGGATCAGGGCGTCTACCATCGTCTTGTCCTCGAGGACGGCCTTGCCCCGGGACCGCACCCCGTCGACCGCCGCCGAGAGCGCCGCCGACCAATCCTCGGGCGTGAGCTCGGCCTTGCCGGCCGTGGCCGTGCCGAGCTGGAGGAAGAACGTCCCGTACAGCGGTCCGCCGGCGCCGCCGACCGTGGAGACGAGCGTCATCCCCACGGCCTTGAAGAACGCGCCGACGTCGCCGGGCGGAAGGCCGTCGACCTTCGCGAGGGCGGCCTGCATCCCGCGGTCCATGTTGATCCCGTGGTCCGCGTCGCCGATCGCCGAGTCCAGCTCCGTCAGGTAGGCCTTGTTCTCGGCGATCGTGGCCGCGAACGTCTCGAACCAACCGACCACACCCTCGTACGGGACGCTCAACAGCTCACCCCCTTCGTCGCCGTCCCGTGGGGACGGTCGCCCGTGGACCGCGGTGGGGGGTCAGACCCCCCACCGCAGCCCGGCGGTCTTCACCGGCGCATCCCACAGCGAGACGAGGTCGTCCGACAGCTTCAGCAGCGTGATCGAGCACCCCGCCATCTCGAGCGACGTGATGTAGGACCCGATCAGGTTCCGCGCGATCGTGACGTTGCGACCCTGCAGGAAGCGGTTCAGGGCGTCGTAGATCACGTAGAGCTCGATCAGCGGTGTGCCGCCCATCCCGTTGACGAACGCCAGCACCCGGTCTCCCGCCCCGAACGGGAGGTCGTCCACGATCGCGGTCGCCATCATGTCGACGATCTCGCTCGCGGTCTTCAGCTTCATCCGTTCGCGACCGGGCTCCCCGTGGATCCCGATCCCGATCTCCATCTCGTCCTCGCCCAGCTCGAACGTGGGCTTGCCGGCGGCGGGCACCGTGCAGGACGTGAGCGCCATGCCCATCGAGCGGCCGTTCGCGTTCACCTCGCGGGCGATGTCGGCGACCTCCTTCAGCGGTCGCCGTTGCTCCGCGGCCGCCCCGGCGATCTTCTCCAACAGGACCGTCGTGCCGACGCCGCGACGGCCGGCCGTGTACAGGCTGTCCTGCACGGCGACGTCGTCGTCGACCAGCACGGACTCGACCTCGGTCCCCTCGGCGCGGCAGAGGTCGGCCGCCA
Source organism: Actinomycetota bacterium (assembly GCA_046330185.1). GTDB lineage: Bacteria > Actinomycetota > UBA4738 > UBA4738 > HRBIN12 > DATBLY01. Next base: position 36,578 of record JAXLTF010000004.1, on the reverse strand, counting down.
TCTCGAAGTTCATCACGTCGCCCGTGTAGTTCTTGACGATGTGGATCACGCCGGCGCCGCCGTCTACGGCCTTCGTCGCCGCCTCCATCTGGTCCGGCGTCGGCGACGTGAAGACCTCGCCGGGGCACGCCGCGTCGAGCATGCCCATCCCGACGAACCCGCCGTGCATCGGCTCGTGTCCGGAGCCACCGCCCGAGACCAGCGCGACCTTGCCCTTCACCGGCGCGTCGGCTCGGACGATCGTGTAGGGGTCGTAGGTGACCCGGACGAGATCCCCGTGGGCCGCTTCGATGCCCTGGAGCTCTTCGCGCACGACGTTCGCCGGGTCGTTGATCAGCTTCTTCATGATGCCTCCTCCCGGGAGCTTCCTCGGGCGTCAACGCCGCTCAGTACACGGCGTTGCCCGCGAGGGCTCCGAGGATGCCGCCGATGATCGGACCGACCACGGGGATCCAGGCGTACCCCCAGTCGGAGCCGCCCTTGCCGGGGATCGGCAGGAGCGCGTGAGCGATCCGGGGCCCGAGGTCCCTGGCGGGGTTGATCGCGTACCCGGTGGGTCCGCCCAGGGACATGCCGATGCCGAGCACGAGCAGACCGACCATGAGCGGGCCGAGCGCCCGGTCGACCTCGGGACCGGCGAAGATCGCCAGGACCCCGAACACCAGCACCGCGGTGCCGACGATCTCGGTGATCAGGTTCGCCGCCGTGTTGCGGACGGCGGGGCCCGTGGAGAACACGGCGAGCTTCAGGCCGGGGTCCTCAGTCTCGCCCCAGTGGGCGAGGTAGGCGAGGTACACGACGATCGCGCCCAGGAACGCGCCGGCGAACTGGCCGGCCAGGTACTGCGGGACGTCGCTCCACGGCAGCTTGTCGACCACCGCGAGGCCGATCGTCACGGCGGGGTTGATGTGGGCCCCCGTGCTCCAGGCCGCGAACACACCGACCATGACCGCCATCGCCCATCCCCAGGTGATGACCACCCACCCGGAGTTCTGAGCCTTCGACCTGCTCAGCAGGACCCCGGCGACCACGCCGTCACCCAAGATGATCAGCAGGCATGTGCCGATCATCTCGATCACGAACTTGTTCTCGACCATCCGATCCCTCCCTCCACAACAGCCCCGGATCGGGGCGCCGTCGGCTGGGCCCAACGCAACGACGTTCGACCCCGAATGTCAACGCGGTCGGAACCCGTTCCGCACGCACGGCATGGCCGCGGAGCGTTCGGCACCGCCGAACGCGTCCGCGATCGGGGGCGTCTCCTGACCCGACGCGCCCGGGCGGCCGTTCCCGCGGTTGACATGTTCAGCCGCGCCGTCGATGGTGGATGGACGTGAGCGGCTCGACGGCAGGCCGGGGTCGTGTCGGATCCACCGACCGCACAGGCGCCTTGGACGGCGCCGTGATCCGCCGTTGGGTGGAGGAGTGGGCCGCGCTCATCGAAGCCAACCGCGACTTCCTCACGCAGCTCGACGCGGCGATCGGCGACGCCGATCACGGGGTGAACATGCACCGCGGGGCCTCCGCGGCCGTCGCGACCGTGCGGACGATGGATGGGGCATCGCCCGGAGCCACGCTCGAGGAGGTCGGCACGACCATCGTCTACCGCGTGGGGGGCGCCGCCGGCCCGCTCTACGGCTCGGGCCTCCGTCAGGCGGGCGCGGAGCTCGAGGCCCACGCGCTGGATGGCGAGGGCCTGCTCGCCGCCCTCCGCGGCGGCCTCGAGGCCATCCGGAGGCTGGGCGCGGCGGAGCCGGGCGACAAGACGATCGTGGACGCATGGGGTCCGGCGGTCACCGCGTTCGAGGTGGAGCTGCGGGGCGGCGGGGACGTGGGGACGGCCGCCGCCGAGGCGGCGAAGGCCGCCGGGGAGGGCGTCCAGGCGACGATCCCCATGCGGGCGCGCAAGGGCCGCGCGAGCTATCTGGGCGCTCGCAGCGTGGGCCATCAGGATCCCGGCGCCACATCGGCGGCGATGCTGTTCGAGGCGCTCGCCCGCGTCGTCGGCGCCTGAGCGCGGATGGACCGCGCCGGCGAACGCCGCGGCACCATCCGATCCGTCGACCGCGCCGCGCGCATCCTGCGGACCCTGGGGACCGGGTCGAGGCTCGGGGTGACCGAGCTCTCCGACCGCACGGGCGTCGCGAAGGCCACCGTGCACGGCCTGCTCCGTACGCTGGAGGGCCAGGAGCTGGTCGAGCAGGACCCCGACAGCGGCAAGTACCGGCTCGGGCCGGCGATGCTCCAGCTGGGCAACGCGTTCCTGGATAACCACGAGCTCCGCGCCCGCTCGCTGCTGTGGGCCGACTCGCTCGCCACCCGCGTCGGTGAGGCGGTCCGGGTCGGGGTGGTCAGCGGGTCGAACGTCCTGATCGTGCACCACGTGTTCCGTCCGGACGATTCGGTGCAGATCCTGGAGGTGGGAGCCGCGATCCCCTGGCACGCGAGCGCCCTGGGCAAGGCGGTCTGCGCGTTCGTCGAACCGCGCCGGCGGAACATCCTGCTGGCCGGCGAGCTCCGCGCCCTCACCGGCCGCACGTGCACCGACCCTCCCCGGCTGCGCGAGGAGATGGAGCGGATCGTCGCCACCGGCGTCGCGTTCGAAGACCAGGAGGCGATCGTCGGGGAGGCCGAGATAGCCGCCCCGGTGTTCGATCACCGGGGGGGCCCGGCCGGATCGATCGGCGTGGTCGGGCCCGTCGAGCGTCTCGCGCCGGACGGCCCGTCGCCGGCCCTGGTCGCGGCCGTGAAGGGGACCGCCCGCGGGCTGTCCCGCGAGATGGGCGCCGGCAGGCTCGCCGCGCGCGGCTGATGGAACCGAGGGCTCGTTAGGGTACGTCCGTGACGATGCCCGACTCGCTCGAGGCGTTCGAAGGGCTCGCGCGGGAGCGCCTCCCGGCCGGCGTCTACGGCTTCATCGCCGGCGGAGCGGGCGAGGAGCGAACGCTCGCCGCGAACGAGCGGGACTGGGACGGCTGGCTGATCCGACCCCGCCACCTGCGCGCGAGCGGCTCGCCCGACCCCTCGACCGAGCTGTTGGGAACCCGCCTCGAGCTTCCGGTGCTGATCGCGCCGTGGGCGTTCCAGGGGATGGCCCATCCCGACGGCGAGATCGCGACGATGCGCGGCGCCGCCGCGGCCGGAACGATCGCGGTGGTGTCGAGCCGGACGACGCGCCCGATCGAGGAGGTGGCGGCGGCCACGCGGGCGCCGAAGTGGTGGCAGCTCTACGTGTTCCGCGACCGCGCGGCCTCGGAGGAGATGCTGGGGCGCGTCGTGGCGGGCGGCTTCGCGGCGATCTGCATGACGGTCGACTTCCCGGTCATCGGCATACGGCGCCGCGACCTCGGCGGGTGGTCTCCTCCGCAGACCGAGTACGCCGACCAGGAGCAGGACCCGGCGCTCGGATGGGACGACGTGGGCTGGGTGCGCGAGCGCTCCGGTGGGCTGCCGCTGCTGTTGAAGGGCATCCTCACCCGCGAGGACGCCGAGCTGGCGGTCGAGGCGGGCGTGGACGGGATCGTCGTGTCGAACCACGGCGGCCGTCAGCTCGACCGGGTGCCCTCCGGGATCGCGGCGCTGCCCGAGGTGGTCGAGGCGGTCGCCGGCCGCGTGCCCGTGCTGGTCGACGGCGGGGTGCGCCGGGGAACCGACGTGCTCGTGGCGCTGGCGTTGGGCGCCCGGGCCGTGTTGGTCGGCCGTCCGGCGGCGTGGGGACTCGCGGTCGGCGGTGCCGACGGGGTCGCGGCCGTCCTGCGGATCCTGCGCGAGGGGTTCGAGAACGCGATGGCGCTCTCGGGCTGCCGCCGCGTCGCGGACATCGACCGGGCGCTGGTGACCCCGGCCGGCGGGGTGACGAGCCCGACGGCCGTCTGACACCATCGGCACCCGTGGCCGCCTCCGTGACCCGCTTCGACATGCACACGCACTCCGCCCGCTCGGACGGAACGCTCGAGCCGGCCGCCGTGGTGGAGTTGGCGCTCGAGCGCGGGCTGGACGGTGTCGCGCTCACCGACCACGACACGACCGAGGGGCTCCGGGAGGCGGCCGCGACCGCCTCCGAGCGGATCGCGTTCGTCCCCGGGATCGAGTTCTCGGCCGAGTACGAGGGCGCGAGCCTCCACGTCCTGGCGTACTGGGCCGATCCCGCGAACGCCGAGCTCCAGGAGGAGCTGACCCGCCTGACCGACACGCGGTTCCGCCGGGGAGAGCTGATGGTGGAGAGGCTGCAGGCGCTGGGCTATCCGATCACGTTCGAGCGCGTGCGGGCCTTCGCGGGCGACGACCTGATCGCCAGGCCCCACGTGGCTCAGGCGATGGTCGAGGCCGGCATCGTTCCGACCGAGAAGGAGGCGTTCGACCGGTTCATCAGCGACGACGGGCCCGCCTACGTGCCCAAGCACGCGCTGCATCCTGTGGACGCGCTCGGCCTGATCCGCGGTGCCGGCGGCGCGTGCGTGCTCGCGCACCCAGGGATGTGGAAGGGGTCGGGCGCCGTGCCGGACGAGCTGATCGAGGAGATGGCCGCCGGGGGCATGGCCGGGCTCGAGGTCGATCACCCCGACCACGACGAAGCGCAGCGTTCACGGTACCGGGCGATCGCCGAGCGGCTGGACCTGGTGCCCACGGGGTCGTCGGACTGCCACGGCGAGCGGTACGGGTTCCGGCTGGGCGCCGAGACCACGCCCGGTGAGTCGGTCGCCGAGCTCGAGCGGCGCGCCGGCGCCGGATCCGGATAGATCGCATGCGCCGGGCCGTCGACGTCGTCTTCTTCGACGTCGGCGGCGTGATGTACGACGACACGGTCTATGCCCGCGCGATCGACCGCGCCCTGCGCGAGCTCGGCGCCTCGTTCGACGATGAGGAGTTCGCCGCCGCCTACGCCCAGGTGCGAGCGGCCCAGGCCGGGTCGTTCCGCGACCAGCTCGCCCGTCGGTTCCTGGGTCCGGGCGCGGACGTCCGGGCGGTCGAGCGCGCCGCCTCCCGGTACTGGGCGTACCCGCCCGGCGCCCTGTATCCCGACGTCGTGCCGTGCCTTCGGTCGCTCTCGGGCGGGTACCGGCTGGGGATCGTCGCGAACCAGCCGAGCACGGTCCGAGACGCCCTCGAGCGCGACGGCGTCGCGGGCTTCTTCGAGCTGTGGAACGTCTCGGAGGACGTCGGCTTCGACAAGCCCGACCCGCGGCTTTACACCGGCGCGATCAAGGCCGCGGCCGTCGCGCCGGAACGGACGGCCATGGTGGGTGACCGGCTCGACCGCGACGTGCGGCCGGCCGCCGCCGCCGGGATGCGGACGGTGTGGGTGTTGCGGGGCGAGGCGCCGGACGCGCCCACGGATCGTCAGCTCGCGGAGCCGGAGGCGGCGATCCCGGGTCTGGATCGGCTCGCGGCGGCCCTGGACGATCTCGAGCGCGCATAGGGTGGTCTCGTGTCCACCCAGCGGGTCCTGATCGTCGGCGGCGGCTTCGCCGGGACCTACGCCGCGATGCGGATGCGGCCGCTCGCCCGTGCACGTCATCGCGTGACGCTCGTGTCGACCGAGAACTTCATGCAGTACCAGCCGTTCCTGCCCGAGGTCGCGTCCGGCACCATCGACCCTCGCGCGATGGTAGTACCGCTCCGCCCCTTGCTCAGGCACGTCTCGATCGTGGTCGGAGAGGTGACGGCGATCGAGCACGCGGAGCGTCGCGTGCAGGTGCGGATCGCCGGAGCCGGCACGCTCGAGATCGGATACGACCACATCGTCCTGGCGGCCGGGTCGTGGTCGCGCGTGCTGCCGATCCCGGGGTTGGCCGAGCACGGGGTGGGCTTCAAGACCGTGCAGGAGGCGATCTGGCTGCGCAACCACGTGCTGTCGCGTCTCGATCTGGCGGCGGAGACGGCAGACGTCGATCGACGGCGCGCCGCGCTCACGTTCGTGTTCGTGGGCGGGGGCTTCGCCGGGGTCGAGGCGCTCGGCGAGCTCGAGGATCTCGCGCGCGACGCGCTCGCGAACTATCCGTCGATCGCGCTCGCCGACATGCGATGGGTCATGGTGGAGGCGGCCGACCGGATCCTGCCGGAGCTACCGGCCGACCTCGCCGGGTACGCGCGCCTGCAGCTGGCACGCCGCGGGATCGAGATCCTGACGACGACCCGGCTCGAGTCGGCCACGGCCGGGCTGATCGCCCTGTCGGACGGGCAGCGGTTCGCGGCCGACACGCTGGTGTGGACGGCCGGGGTGAAGCCGTCGCCCCTCGCCGCGGCGTCCGGGTTCCCCCTCGACGACCAGGGCAGGGTGGTCGTGGACGAGCACCTGCGCGTGGTGGGCGTGCCCGGCGCCTGGGCAGCCGGCGACATCGCGTCGGTCCCGGACCGCACGACGGGCGCCCGGACGCCGCCGACCGCCCAGCACGCGCTGCGGGAGGGGCGCCGCCTGGGCCGGAACGTGGCGGCCTCGATCCTAGGGGAGCCGCTCGAGCCGTTCGCGTGGCGGAGCGTTGGCGGCGTTTGCTCGCTCGGCCGCTACAAGGGCGTCGCGGACGTCCGGGGGATCAAGGTCCGGGGCTTCCTCGGCTGGGCCCTTCATCGCACCTATCACCTGTGGGCGATGCCGACGCTCGCGCGGCGGGCGCGCATCGCGATCGACTGGACGATCGCGTTGCTGTTCCCGCGCGACATCGTGCAGCTCGGGGTGCTGGAGGATCCGCGGAGGCCATTCGAGCGGGCCGCCGACGACGGCCGCGCGCGCGGAGACGGAGGGACCTAGGCGCCCTTGCGGCGCTGCTTCTGCAGCTCGCTGGCGGCCTGCAGCGCCTTGTGGCTGCGCGCGATGTCGGGCAGCTCGTGACCGCCGGCGAGCTCCTCGGCCGCCCACTTGGTCAGGTCGCGGATCGAGATGATCCCCGCGACCCGGCCGCGATCCATGACCGGCAGGTGGCGGATGTTGCGCGACACCATAAGCTCCGCGGCCTCGGTGATGTCCGTCTTCGGCGAGACCGTCTCGATGTCGCGCTTCGTCATCCCGTGTGCGACCCGGACCGAGTGAGGGTCGCCGCCCGCCGCAACCAGGTTCACGATGTCGCGCTCGGTGACGATCCCCACGAGCTTCCTGCCCTCGAGCACCACGACGGAGGAGATCCCGTTCGAGCGCATCGTCTTCGCGACGTCGGCGAACGTGTCGTCGGCATCGGCCGTCTTCACGTCGGTGCGCATGATGTCGCCGATCAGCATCGATCCCTCCTCGGTCGGGCGGCCTCGGACCGCTCCCGACCGACAGCCTACTAGTGGTCGCTCCGACCGCTGAAATGGAAGGCGTCCACCTTGAGCGCGGGGACGCGTGAGGCCGAGAAGAAGAACTCGCTGGCGAGCTCGGTCTCACGGCCGACCATGGTCGTCGCCGCCAGGGCCGCCAGGATCGACTGCGTGAAGCGCAGGTTCATCAGCGGCCCCACCACCTCGCCCCGCTCGATCAGGAAGGTGCCGTCGCGCGTCATGCCGGTGATGCTCGACTCGATGGGGTTCACGACGTTCGAGTAGTGGAAGCGCGTGATCAGCAGGCCGCGGTCGGTGGCCGCGATCATCTCCTCGACGGTCGCGTCGCCGGGCTCCAGGAACAGGTTCAGCGGGAACGGTCCCTCGGGGTTCGGCGCCGGCAGCCCGTGACCCGTCGACTCGATGCCTGCCTGCTTCGCGGTCCGCCGGTCGTGCACCACGCCGCGGAAGACCCCGTCGCGGATCAGGTCGACCCTGCGCCGGGGCGTCCCCTCGAAGTCGAACGGTGTGCCGAGCGTTCCCGGGTCGGTCGCGTCCTCCCGGATCGAGATCGACGGGGCCGCGACCAGCTCGCCCTCTCGGCCGCTGAAGCACGACCGACCCTCGAGGTACGCCCGCCCGCCGAACCCCTCGTACGCGAGGAACCCGACCAGCGTCGCGACGGCCGCCGGCTCGAGCACGACCGAGTAGGTCCCGGGCTCCAGCGGGCGTGGGTCCCGCGAGCCCAGCGCCTTCTCGCCGGCGCGGCGGCCGATCGCCTCGGGGTCGATCGCGTCCGAGGAGGCGGCGAACGTTTCGGCGAACCCGCTCCCGTGATCCGGCCCGGTGATCACGGTGGACAGCGACGCCTGGGTCGAGGGCGACCAGCATCTTTGGCCCTCGGTGTTCGCCAGGCCGACCTCGATCGCCTGCGTCTCGTGGGCGCCGGCGGCCGTAGCGCCGGGCGGGCACATGCCGACGAGCCGCTCGACCGCCGCGGCCCGCGCCTCGGGCGACGTCGAGGCCGTCGTCTCGGAGAAGCGGTCGACCTCGTCCGGGGCCGCGGGCGGGGCGAGCCCCGGGAACCCCTCGTCCGGCGCGGCCACGTCGGCCATCTCGCGCGCGGCGACCGCCGCGCGATGCGCCCCCTCGCGCGAGAACGCGTTCGTGCTGGCGACGCCGCAGCGGTTGCCGCGGACGACCCTCACGCGCAGCGCGGTGTCCTCGCGGACCGTGCTCTGGTGGATCCGCGACGACGCGAAGCGCGTGAGCCCGCCCCACTCGTGCAAGAACAGGACCTCGACGCCGTCCACACCCTCGAGCGCCAGGGCGGCGTCGGCCACCTCGAGGAAGCCGTCGGCCCCGATCAGCCCCGGCACGTCAGCGGACCCCGATCTGCACGTTGCGGAAGCGAGCGGGCGCGGCGCCGTGGCCGACGCGCCCGGTCTGCCCGGGCTGGCCCTTGCCGCAGTTCGGCGTGCCCCACAGGACCCAGTCCTCGCGCCCGCCGACCGCGTCGCACGAGCCCCAGAACTCGGGCGTGATCCCGGTGTAGTTCGGGTTCCTGTAAAGCGTCGTGAGCCGTCCGTGCTCGATCCGCCAGGCCGCCTCGCATCCGAACTGGAAGTTGATCCGCCTGTCGTCGATCGACCACGACTGGTTCGTCGCCATGAACACCCCGTCGTCGGTGTCGCCGATGATCTCGGCGAGGGTCCCCTCGCGCGGCTCGATCGAGACGTTCGTCATCCGGATCAGCGGCAGGTGGCTCCATCCGTCGGCGCGGCTCGTGCCGTTCGACGCCTGACCGATCGCCGGCGCGGTCTCGCGGTTCGTCAGGAAGCCCTCGAAGGTCCCGTCCACGATGATCGGAGTCGCCTGTGCCGCGACGCCCTCGTCGTCGTAGCCGAACGTGCCGAGGCCGCCGTCGAGGGTCGCGTCGGCCGTGATCGAGACCAGGGGGCTCGCGTAGGCGAGGCGCCCGCGGTCGTCGGGGGACAGGAACGACGAGCCCGCGTACGCCGCCTCCATCCCGAGCACGCGGTCGAGCTCGATCGGGTGTCCGATCGACTCGTGGATCTGCAACGCGAGCTGACCCGAGTCGAGCACGAGCGTGGTCACCTCGCTCGGGCACTCCGGCGCCGACAGCAGCTCGACCGCCTCACGTCCGATCCTCTCGGCCTCCTCGATCAGGCCGAGCGTGCGCACGTGCTCCCACCCGGCCGAACGGATGTGCCCCCGGAACGAGTTCGGGTACGACCTCCGTTGCACATCGCCCTCGCCGACCGCGGTCGCCTCGACGCCGCCCCCGCTGTGCGTGATCACCTGCTCGATCGCCGCGCCGTCCGACGAGGCGAACGACGTCGAGCGCCGGAACAGGTCGAGCATCGCGTCGGCGTTCGTGACGCCCGGCACCTCGCCCATGCGCCGCGACGCCTCCATCAAGAGCGTCACCTTCTCCTCGAGCGGCACCGTGAACGGGTCCTCGGCGCAGGGTCCGTGCCACGCGGCGGCGACCGGCTCCACCGGGGCCAGGATCACCGGGTCGCCCGGAAGGCGGGTGGCCGCGCGCGCGACCCGGACGGCCTGGCGCGCCGCCTCGGTCACCGATGACTCGTCGGTCCGGGAGGTGGCGGCGAACCCCCATCGGCCCTCCACCAGCGCCCGCACGCCGACCCCCGTGGACGTCGACCGGTCGATGCCCTCCATCTGCTGGTTGCGGACCGTGAGCGACTCGCCCTCGTCCGTACCCGCGCGCGCGTCGGCGTACGCGGCTCCCGCGCCGACGGCGGCCTCGACCGCGAGCTTCGCCACGTCCAGCACCCGAGCGCCCTCCCCCGAGAAGCGAGACCGGCCCGAGGGCCTGGTCAGGTCGCGGCATCCTACCGAAGGCCGCGCGACCGCCCGGCCCGCGGCGACCGGTGTCGGCGCGGCACTCGATCGCGGTTCCGTGGATCCGCCGGCGGCCACGCTGCGCGCACGATGCCTCGGTGTCCGAGCCGCGACGCGGCCAACCCGGAGGACTCGCGGTTCTGCAACCGCTGCGGCTCGGCGGATCCTGGAGCGGGTCCGGGGGTCCGTCGAGGCGGAGACCTCGGTCCGCGACTCCCGCGCGTGGCTCCTGGTGATGACGGGACGGCTGGACGAGGCGAGGGCCGTGATGGAGGAGCGTCGTCGGACCATGTACGAGCTCGGGAGCCGGGAGATGCTGGCGTTCGAGAGCCAATCGCTCGGCTGGCTCGAGATCGTCGCGGGTCGCTTCGACGTGGCGGAGCGGATCTTCGGTGAGGCGCTGGAGGCGTTGAACGCGATGGGATCGCAGACGGCCCTGATCGTCGCGGCCTTCCGCGCTCAGGCCTGTATCGGCTCGGTCGTCTGGCCGAGGCCTCGGACGACGCGGGCTTCGCGGCGCGTCACGCGGAGTGGGTCTCTCGGGTGAGGTGATGGCCAAGGGCGTCCTGGCACGGGTCGCGGCGACGGAGGGCCATTCGAGGAGGCGCTCGCGATGCAGCGCGACGCGATCGAGGCGATCGACGCATCCGACTTCACGAACGACCGGGCTGACGCCCGGATGGACCTCTCGGAGGTCCTCGAGCTGGCCGGCCGGCGCGCCGAGGCCATCGTCGCGGCCGCCGATGCGCTGGCGCTGTTCGAGGAGAAGGGCAACACGTTCCAGGCCGCGTCCGCGCGTGAGCGGATCGACCATCTCTCGAGCTGACGCGCGCCGATCTCCGCGTGGGGACGACTAGGATGCGCGGCGCCATGTCCCACTACGTAGCGAACGTCACGGTGTTCGACGGGAGCACCGTGAGGACGAAGCAGGGCGTCCACATCTCGGGCGGGACGATCGAGTGGATCGGGCCGCACGCGCGCGCGCCGCGCGCCGCCCATGCCGCCGCCGAGATCCCGGGCGTCGGGCGCGTCCTCTCACCGGGGCTCATCGACTGCCACGTCCACCTGGTCTTCGACGGCGGTCCCGACTTCGAGGGCGAGGCGAAGGAGCTCACGCCCGCGCTAGGAGCGCTCAAGGCCGCGGCGAACGCCCGACGCCACCTGGAGGCCGGGGTGACGACGGTGCGGGACCTGGGAGGGATCGGGACCGTCGCCTGCGAGGTCGGCGCGGCGATCGAGCGGGGGCTGATCCCCGGTCCGCGCGTGCTGGCCGCGGGCCGCGCGCTGACGGTCACCGGCGGCCACGGCCCCAACATCGGGATCGCGCGCGAGGTGGACGGGCCCGACGACATGCGCCGGGCCGTCCGCGAGGAGATCCGCGGCGGCGCCCGCGCGATCAAGGTGATCGCGACGGGCGGGGTGCTGACGCCGGGGATCGGCGCCACGTTCACCGCGTACTCGCCCGAGGAGCTCGAGGCCGCCGTGGACGAGGCGCACGAGTGGGGCCGCTCGGTCGCGGCCCACGCGATCGGCGCGGGCGGCATCCTGAACGCGGTGCGCGCGGGCGTCGACTCGGTGGAGCACTGCAACGAGGTGACGCCCGAGGTCGCGCGCGAGATGAAGGCGCACGGGACGTTCCGCTCGCCTACGCTCTGCGCGCTCCTGGGGATCACCGGCCATCCCGACGAGGTGCCCGAGTACGCGGTCCGCAAGGCGATCGACACGGTCGAGCTGTCGCGCGCCGGGATGCGGCGGGCGCTCCGCGAGGGCATCCGCCACGTCTGCGGCACGGACGCGGGCACTCCGTTCAACCCGCACGGGAGCGCCCCGCGCGAGATCGTCGCGATGGTCGAGTGGGGGATGACGCCGCTGCGCGCGATGCAGGCGGCCACCGCGAACGGCGCCGAGCTGCTGGGCCTGTCGATGGCGGGCCGGATCCGGCCGGGCGCCGAGGCCGACCTGGTCCTGTACGAGGGGAACCCGCTCGAAGCGATCGACACGGTGTTGTCGCCGGTGCTGGTGCTGCGGGCGGGCGACGTCGTGGCCGGCGGCGCGGGCTGAGCCCGGTCCGGGACACCGCCTCCGGTCAGGCCGTTCCGGCGCGAAGCATCCGCTCCAGCGCGTCGACCCCGCGAGCCAGCGCGTCCAGCTCCGCGGGCTCCAGCGACCCGAGCCCGCGCGCGAGCGTCTCGACGCGGCGCGCGCGCCCGCGCTGCAGCACGCGCGTGCCCTTAGCGGTCGCGCGGATCACGACGGCGCGGCCGTCGACGGGGTCGGGGCCGCGCATCACCAGGCCGTCGCGCTCGAGGCCGTCGATCAGCCGGGTCATCGTGGGGGCTGCGACGCCTTCGGCCGCGGCCAGCGCCCCGATCTGCAGCGGGCCGGCGAAGACCACGACGGAGAGCGCAGACAGTCGGGGAGGGGAGATGCCGAGGGCGTCGTCCTCGGCGCGCAGGCGGCGCAACAGGTGGATGGCGGCCGAGTGCAACCGGTCCGCGACCGCCTCCACCTCTCGCGCTGGGGAAGTGGGCCTTGACGAGCTCATCCGATCCGGTGTATTTGCTTAGCCTAAGCAAATACCATCCTGCCACGGAGGTGACGCGATGGCAAGCAGCGAGGAGCTGTTCGGGGCGATCGGGGATGGTGACGCTGCGGCGGTCCGCGCGATACTGGCGGGGGACCCGGCGCTGGCCGCGCCCGCGACGAGCACGGCGTCTCTCCCGCGGCATTCTGAGGGCTCAGGTCGGCCGCACCACCGGCCCGAGGATCGAGGCCGCGATCCGCGTGGTCGGTCCACTCCTCGACGTGGCTTCGAGGCCGCGGCCGTCGCCTCGGCGACGGAGGCTCGGCCGATGATCCTCGTGGAAGCTGCTCGGACGAAGACCCTGCCGGGTCGACGTCGTCCTCGGCGGCGACGGGTTCGCGTCAGCCTAGCTCACTCCCGCCGCGTTCTGGGGCGGCGGCGAGATCGGCGCGCGTCGCTGCTGGTGCTGGACCGCGGCGCCGAGGCCGGACGCGCACGGGCGCGGCTGGATGACCGGTACGGCGTTGCATTCCGCTCCGACCTCTCGAACCAAGAACGCCGACGTAGTCAGCGGTCGCCTGCGGTGCTCTCCGCGGGAGGGCGCGAGATCCAGACGCGGCAGCAGGGAGGATGGACGCCCCTGCACGGCGCCGCCCACAACGCGGCGACGTCCGGAGCGACGAGCCTGCTGCTCGAGGCCGGCGCCGACCCCTCGGCGCGCAACGACGAGGCCGCTCGGTGCTCGAGCTCGCCGAGGAGGGCGGCGACGCGCTGCCACGATCGAACTGGTGCGGTCGGCGATCGCCTCGGACGCCGTCCGGCACGCGGCGGCCTGCGGCGGCCATGCGCGTCGACACCCGGGGCCGCCGAGGCCGTCAGCCGTAATGCGCCTCGAACGCGAACTCCTGCGCGGTCGAGTCGCAGGGGTTGCCTCGGCCGTACGTGATGCGACCGTCGCTCACGTCCGCGATGCACCAGAAGCACGTCACCGACGTGTGCCTCGTGGGCGTGGCGGCAGATCGAGTCGGGCGCGTGCTCGTGGTCGGACAGGATCGTGCGCAGCATCGGCGCGTCGACCGAGCCCGGCGCGGCCGCCGACAGCAGCTCCCACGCGCGCCGGTAGCGGATCGCCGAACGTTCCGCGTACGCCGGGTCGCCCTCGTACCCGAGCATCGAGTCGCAGACGTAGTGGTTCGTGTGGACGAGACGGCCGTCGTCGTCGGGCTCGGTCAGCTCGGCAGCGGTCGCGGACCCCTCGACGTTGACGACCGAGCCGTCGGCCGCCGCCAGCACGTTGTTGTACGACGACGCGCGGTCGTGGCGGAGCGCGGTGCCGACCATCGCTTCGAGCGAGCGCTCACGGAGCATCGCGCGCACCTGGAGCTCGCGCGGGATCCCGATGCGCTCGTCGTTGGGGGACAGCTCGTTGCCGGTGAGCGACAGGCCGGCGTCGTTCCACCCAACGCTGATCCAGATCCCGTTGCCGATCGTGAACACGGCGGGGTCGTCGTCCGCCCGCCGCTCGATCGCGACCAGCTCCTCGCCGTACGCCTGGTACATGTCGTTGTTGTGCGCGACCAGCGTGTGCCCGTCGGCGGTCGCGGGCGCGACGGCCACCAGGTCCGAGCACCGGCCGTCGATCGCGGGTCCGCCGTGCGCGCGGGGCTCGTACCAGATCTCCTCGACGTGGCACGCGAACAGCGCGACCGGGTCGACGCCGGCGGCCTCGGCGGCCGCGTCGATCTCCTCGATCGCCCACGGCATCGCGTCCTCCGCCAGGTCGCGGTAGCGGGCGGCCAGGGCGAGCTGCTCGTCGCGCGTCCGTCCGGCGGGGAGGTCGTCGTCGAACGCGACAGCCGACGGATCACGTCGGCGCACGCCTCGCCGATCGCGCCGCCGACGTCGCGGAACGACCCGGCGACGCGCAGCACCGGGATCGGGTGGGGCGTGACCGGCGTGGTCGCGGGCTCGCCCATCAGCCCGGGGGATCGGCGGCGGTGGCGGGATCGCCCCGCCCGGGCCGCTACCGCCGTCACGGCCGAGCGCGGCCGGCGCACGGCGGTCCGCCGTCGCCGCGCTCGGCGAGGGCCGGGAGGCCAGCAGCAGGGCGCCCAGGCCGAACAGGGACGCGACGAACCACGTGACGCCGGCCAGGATCGGGATCACGGCGAGCAGCCGAGGATCCCCCAGCCGATCGTGAACGCGAGGATCCTGGAGCGATCGGGTCCGCCCAGCCGTCGACCCAGGACGTAGGCCGCCGCCACGTAGCCGATCCAGTACAGGAGCCCCAGCGCGAGCATCACGCCAAGGCCGAGAGGCGCGCCGACCACCGTCGCCAGCATGATCCCCGCCGCGACGGGGATCGCGAAGAACGTGAGGGCGCCCCACCCGAAGGACGGGCCCATGCGCGCGGTCCCAGCGCGGGCGACGGCGTCGGCCGCCCTCGGGGCGAACAGGATCAGGAACAGCCCGAGCAGGAACGAGGAGACGGTGGCGCCGATCCACCACACGATCCGCCCGAACAGACGGACGTCGCCCCAGTCGCTGTTCCAGTTCGGCCGGCGGACGACGCCGCCGTACTTCGCGCTGGGGTCGATCACCGGGCGGAGTCGGGAGACGACGTCCCCGTCGACGTTCGCGCCCGGACCGAGCGTCACGCGCCCCGTCATCGCGATCACGTTCTCGTCGACCGTGCCCGTCACGACGACGTCGCCGTGGAACGCGATCACGTTGCCGGTGGCCGTGCCGGCGATCGTCGCGTCGCCGTCGAAGATGATCGCGTCGCTCACCGTCTGATCCTGGGCGACGGCGATCGTGCCGGTGAACACGACGACCGGATCCCCGTCGCCGTCCGCGGCCTGCGCGAGAGCAGGCCCGCCGGTGAGGGCGAGCGTGGCCAGCGTGAGCGCGATCAGCGTCGATACGGAGAGCGACATCCGTCGAACCATGGGTCCTCCTTCGCGGCCGGACCGGCGTGGCCGGCGACCCCGCAAGGCTACCCCGGCACGCCGCCCGCGAGCGCGGCGATGAGCTCCGCGAAGGCCTCGAGGTACCGGCCGACGTCGGCATCGTCGGCGGGCACCGCCATCGCGGGCCCGGCGCCGGCGATGGCCTCCCAGACCCCGCGGTTGCCGAGCCACAGGCGCGAGGCGCGCACCAGGGCGTCGTCCCACAGGCGCCGGGACTCGTCGGCGTTCCGGGGCATGGCGGGCCCGAAGGTCACGCCGGAGCGGGGCCCGAACCGATGCGCGATCCAGGGGAGGCGTGCGGCGTCGATCGCCGCCTGGATCCCATCGGCCAGGCGCTCACCCAGCCGGGCCGTGTGCCGGTAGGCGTCGGGCACGAGGATCCGGTCGAGCGTCGCCCGGGCCGCGGCGAGGGACAGGGGGTTCGCGAAGAGCGTGCCGCCCGTGGCGACCTCGGTCGCCTCGTGGCCCGGCCCCTCGATCTCGAGCTCGTCGGCCAGCGCGTCGATCAGGCCGTAAGCCCCCAGCGGTATCCCGCCGGCGATCGATTTGCCCAACGTGACGACGTCCGGCTCCAGCCTCCACGCCGCCGTGCAGCCCCCCGGACCGGTGATCAGCGTGTGGGTCTCGTCGTAGGCGAGCACCGTGCCGGTGGCGCGGGTCTCGTGCCGCAACGCCGCGTGGAACCCGTCCACCGGCATCTGGAGGCCGACGTTGTTGGTGAGCGCAGGCTCGGTCAGGACGATCGCGACGTCGCGCGGTGCGAGCGCCGTGCGCACGGCGGCGGCATCGTTGAACGGCACGATCCGCACCTTGTCGGTGACGTCGTGCGGCAGGCCGCGCCCGAAGGGCGCGGCCGTCCCCGAGTCGAGCGTGACGGTCGCCTCGTCGAAGTGCCCGTGGTAGTGCCCGTCGAACAGCAGGACCTTCTCCCGCCCCGTGGCCGCGCGGGCGATCCGGATCGCCTCGGTGTTCGCCTGCGAGGCCGAGAGCGTGAACTGCCACCGGGGGAGCCCGAAGCGCCGGGCGAGCTCCTCGGCGACCCAGATCGCGTCCTCCACCGGCAGGAGGAACTGGCTCCCGGCGCCGACGCGCCTGCTCACCGCATCGAGCACCGGCTCGGGCGCGTAGCCGCAGAACATCGACGTGTCCGCGATGTTCGTGTCCAGGTAGTCGTGCCCATCGGCGTCGCGGAAGTGGGCGCCTCGTCCCTCGGTGACGAAGACGGGAACGTCGTTGTCCGCCGCCATCCAGGTCATCGGGACGCCGTTCGGCATCGAACGGCGGGCGCGCTCGCGGAGCTCGGCCGTTCGCGGGCGCTCGCCGACGAACCGCGCCCGCTCGCGCTCGTACAGCCGAGCGACCAACCCTGGATCGACCCCTCGAGCGCCCATGGCTCGGCATCCTCGCACGCCTCGACGGAACGGAGCCATGTCGGAGCCGGCGGGTACCGTCGGACCCCACCGACCGGGGAGGTGTGGAGCCGATGCAACCGCAGGTGGTGGGGGTCGCGCTCGTCGCGGCCGTTCTCGGGCTCGCGCTGGGAGCGTGGATCACCTCGGCGTTGAGGCGATCCGGTCGGCCCGATGCCGCGATGTCGGCGCTCGGGTCGCGGGAAGGCTGACGTGCAGGCGGCCGAGCTCCGGCGGCTGGCCGACGCCGCCGCGACGCGGGATCTGGCCACCGAGCAGGTCCGCTCGCAGCTCGAGGGCGCGCGCCGCGCCCTGGACCTGCTGCACGCCCGCGAGGCGGAACGCCAGCGCGCCGACGCGGAGTCGCGCGAGACGGTCCGTCGCCTGGCCACGGTCCTGACGGGAGGCCAGGCCCGCGGCCGGGCGGGGGAGCGGGTGCTGCGCGAGGGGCTGACCGCCCTGCCGCCCGGGATGCTGGTCACGGACCTGGCGATCGGCGGCAAGGTGGTGGAGTTCGCGCTCGCGCTGCCCGACGGCCGGCGGCTGCCGATCGACTCGAAGTGGACGGCGGCCGCCGAGCTCGAGGCGCTCGAGCGGGCCCGGCCCGACGCGCGGGACGCCGCCGAACGCGCGGTGGAAAGAGCGGTCGCGTCGCGGGCGCGCGAGGTCGCGCAGTACGTCGATCCGGCGGTCACGGCCCCGTGGCCGTCGCCGCGGTCCCGGACGCCGCGTACGCGGTCCTGAAGCGCGCGCACGCGGACGCGTTCGCCCACGGCGTGATCGTCGTCCCGTACGGCTCGACGATGCCGATCGCGCTGTTCCTGTACGCGTTCGTGCAGCGATTCGGCGCGCGAGCGGACGTCGGCGCCGGCCTGGCCGACGTCACGTCCGCGCTGGATGCGATCGCCGCCGTCGTCGAGCACAAGGTGACGCGCGCCGCGACGATGCTCACGAACGGCGCCGACGAGCTGCGATCGCACGTCGGACGCGCGAGGGGAGCGATCGCACGCGCGCTGGGCCCGGCCGAGACGACGGAGGGCGACGGGACGCCGGATGGGCTGGCGCTCGTCGCCGACGGCGGCCCGGATCCGGTGGGCGATGAGGCCGAGGTCACCCAGCAGGGACACGGGATCGCCGCGGGGCTGCGCTAGGCTCGCCGAGGTGGAGTTCGCGGAGGCCATCGACCGGCTCGGGTTCCGGCGCCGTCACGAGCGCACGATCGGGGCGGGCGCCGGCGACGTCTTCACGGCCTCGCCGGACCCCTACCTGACCTACACCCTGCACGTGTACCGGGACGGCACCGCGCTGCTCACGTGGGAGTACGCGATCGCGGATCTGGTGGCGACGAAGGGCATGCAGATCGGCGCCGAGGACGCCCTGAACCAGTACCTCTATCCGCGGGAGGATCAGCGGGGCCCGCAGGACGGCTCGTGGCTCGTGGGCGCGGTGGAGCGCGTCGAGGCGATGCTGGCCGACGTTCGGCTCGATCGCCCACGCGATTGACCATCCGTCCCGCAGCGGCCGGGTCGCGTCGGCGCCGCCTCAGGCGGAGGCGACCGGCGAGTTGACGGTTCCATGCATCCTTACGCATGATTATCCGATGACCGAGGGCATCCGGAGTCGGATCAGGTCTGTAGCGGGTGGAAACCCGCGTCTCGCACGGGTCGCCGTGCTGGGCGCCTCCGGCTTCACCGGCGGCGAGCTCGTCCGGCTGCTGAACGATCACCCGGCGGCCGAGCTCGCGTACCTGGGCGCGAAGGGCTCGGCCGGGATGTCTCTCGAGGCCGTGCACCCGCACCTCGGCCGGCCGATGGGGCCGGTCGGCGTCCTGCGTCCGCTCGATCCGGAGCCCATCGCCCAGGCGTGCGACGTCGCGTTCTGCGCGCTGCCGCACGGCGTGAGCGCGACCGTCGCGCCCGCGCTGCTCGATCGGGGGGTGCGCGTGGTCGACCTCGCCGGGGACTTCAGGCTCCCGGCCGCGAGCTACCCGGATTGGTACGGGTTCGAGCACCCGTCCCCGATGTGGACGGGCAAGGCGGCCTACGGCCTGCCCGAGCTGTTCGCCGAGGAGATCGCCGGCGCCGCCCTGGTCGCGAACCCCGGGTGCTACCCGACCGCGACGATCCTGGGCCTCGCCCCGCTGCTCTCCGCCGGCCTGGTCGACCCCGGCCCCATCCTGGTGGACGGCAAGACCGGGCTCTCGGGCGCGGGCCGCGGCACGACCGAGGCGCTCTCGTTCGCGGCGACCGAGGAGAGCATCCGGCCCTACCGGTTCCCGGGCCACCAGCACACGCCGGAGATGGAGCGCGGCCTGGAGCTCGCGACCGGGTTCGCGCTCGCCGTGTCCTTCGTCCCGCACCTGGTGCCGACGGTCCGGGGCGTGGTCACGACGTCCTACGCTCGTCTCGCTCGTGGCGCGACAACCGAAGGGCTGGCCGCGTGCCTGGCCTCGGCGTACGCCGGGCGTCCGTTCGTGCGCGTGCTCCCACCCGGGTCCATGGCCGACTCGAAGCGCGTGCGCGGGTCGAACGCGATCGAGCTTCAGGCGGTGGCGGATCCGCGTACCGGGACCGCGGTCGTCGTGGGTGCGGTGGACAACCTGGTGAAGGGCGCTGCCGGCCAGGCGATCCAGAACCTGAACCTGATGCTCGGCCTCGACGAGGCGACCGGCCTGCCCGTCGCCGGGGTCTACCCTTGAGCGTCACCGGCCCGAAGGGGTTCCTCGCCGCCGGCCTGGTGGCCGGGCTGAAGCCCTCCGGCCGCCCGGACCTCGGGCTGCTCGTCGGTGCCCCCGGGACCTCGGCGGCCGGCCTGTTCACGACGAACCGGGCGGCGGCGGCCCCGGTCGCGATCGGCCGGGAGCGGATCGCGGCCGGTTCGGCTCGCGCGGTCCTGGTCAACAGCGGTCAGGCGAACGCGGCGACCGGCGCGCGCGGCGACGCCGACGCCCGCGCCGTCACTGCCGAGGCGGCGGAGCTCCTCGGGCTCACGCCCGACGAGCTCCTCCCGTGCTCGACGGGGGTGATCGGCGAGCCGCTGCACCTCGACGCCATGACGTCGGCCCTCCCGCGTCTCGCGGCCTCGCTCTCCGAGGACGGCGGCGGCGCGTTCGCCGAGGCGATCATGACGACCGACACGGTGCCGAAGGTGGCGGGGGCGTCCGGGGGTGGCCACGTCCGGGTCGGGGGATGCGCGAAGGGCGTCGGGATGATCGCGCCGAACCTGGCGACCATGCTCGCGTTCGTCACGACGGACGCGGCGGTGGCCGCGGACGACCTCCGGCGCCTGGCCCGGGAGCAGCTGGAGCCTCGGTTCGAATCCCTCACGGTCGACGGTTGTACGAGCACGAACGACACCGTGCTCCTGTTCGCGTCGGGCGCGGCAGGCGAGCCGCGCGTCGAGCCCGGGAGCCCGGCGTGGGACCGGCTCGTGGCCGGCGTCGCCGAGGTCGGCGAGTCGCTCCTGCGGCAGCTCGCGGCTGACGCGGAGGGCGTGACGCACGTCCTGATCGTCGACGTCGAGGGCGCGACCGACGACGGTCAGGCCCGCCTCGTGGCGAAGGCCGTCGCCGACTCCGCGCTCGTGAAGACGGCCGCGTTCGGCGGGGATCCGAACCCCGGGCGGATCCTCCAGGCGGTCGGCTCCTCCGGCGCGGACGTGGACGGGGATCGGATCACGATCGCGATCGGCGACGTCGAGGTGGTGCGCGGGGGCGTGATCCCACCGGGCTACTTCGGTGGCGAGCCGGTTGCCGAGCGCGCCCGGGCGGCGATGCGGGGGTCCGAGATCGCGATCGGGGTCTCGGTCGGCGCCGGCGATGGACGGGCTCGCGCGTTCGGCTGCGACCTCGGGTACGGGTACGTGCGGATCAACGGGGAGTACACGACGTGACGCCCGGCGATCACTCGCCGCAGCTGCGCGAGCGAACCGTCGCGAAGGCCCGCACGCTGCTGGAGGCCCTGCCGTTCATGCGGGCCCACCGGGACAAGGTCATCGTCGTCAAGTACGGGGGCGCCGCGATGGACCGGGCGCCGCTCGCCCGGCCGTTCGCCCAGGACGTCGCGCTGCTGCTCTCGGCGGGCATCAAGCCGGTGATCGTGCACGGGGGCGGCCCGCAGGTGACGAGGGTGTCCGAGCGCCTGGGGATCGAGACGACGTTCGTCGACGGGCTGCGCGTGACCGACGCGGACACGCTCGACGTCGCCACGATGGTGCTCGCGGGCAAGCTCAACACGGAGGTCGTCGCGAACCTCGTGGCGGGCGGCGTCCCGGCCGTCGGGCTGTCGGGCGTCGACGGGGGGTTGCTCCTCGCCCGTCGCCGGACGATGCCCGACCTCGGGTTCGTCGGCGAGGTGGTTCACGTCAACGGCGAGGTCGTGGCGACGCTCATGGACCGCGGGTTCGTGCCGGTGGTCGCGTCGATCGCCGTCGACGAGACGAACGGCCAGGCCTACAACGTCAACGCCGACGTGGTCGCCGCCGAGCTCGCGACCGCGCTCCCCGCCGAGAAGCTCGTGTACCTCAACGACGTCCCCGGGCTGATCGGACCGACCGGCGAGCCGATCTCGGAGCTGTCGTCGTCACGATGCCTGGACCTGCTGGCGCGTGAGGGCGTCGTCGAGGGCGGCATGATCCCGAAGCTCGAGAGCGCGGTCGCGGCGCTGAAGGCCGGCGTCTCGCGCGTCCACCTGGTGGACGGCCGCGTGGAGCACGCGCTGGTGCTGGAGCTGTTCACCCCGGAGGGCCTCGGGACGATGATCACGCCCGACGAGGCGGAGGGTGAGACACCATGAGGCGCGGGAGCACCTCGGTGAAGGCGAGGCGGCAGCAGGCGATCCTGTCGCTGGTCACGCGGAGCCGACTCGCCTCGCAGGAGGAGATCCGCTCGGGCCTGGCGACCATGGGCCTGGACGCGACGCAGTCGACGATCTCGCGAGACGTCGAGGAGCTCGGGCTGGCGCGCGTGCACGACCACGATGGCCTGCGGTACGTCGTGCCCGGGAACGGCTCGACGCCCGCGCCCGTCCGGCTCCTCACGCACCTGCTCGACGAGTTCGCCCTGTCGATCGCGAGGATCGACCACGGCGTGCTGATCCGCACCCCCCCGGGCGCGGCGGCGGCGCTCGCCGAGGGGATCGACCGCGTCGACCTGCCGGAGGTGGCGGGCACGATCGCGGGCGACAACACGATCCTGGTCCTTGCCCGGGAGGGCGTCGCCGCGGCGACGCTCGAGCGGGCCTTCGAGGCACTGATGGAGGGTTGAGGAGATGGAACGCGCGGTGCTCGCCTACAGCGGCGGGCTGGACACCTCGGTCACGATCCGGTGGCTGAGGGAGCACGGGCACGACGTGGTCGCGGTCGCGGTCGACGTCGGGCAGCACGAGGACTTCGGACAGATCGTCGAGCGCGGGCGTCTGGCCGGCGCCGTCGAGGTCCGAGTGGTGGACGCGGTGGACCGGTTCGCCGCCGGCTTCCTGACGCCGGCGATCGCCGCGAACGGCCTCTACGAGGGTAAGTACCCGATGGTCTCGGGGCTGGCGCGTCCGCTGATCGCCGAGGAGGTGATCGCGGTGGCGCGCGAGGTCGGGGCGGGCGTCGTGGCCCACGGCTGCACGGGCAAGGGCAACGACCAGGTCCGGTTCGAGGTCGCCTTCGGCGCGCTCGCCCCCGACCTGGCGGTGCTCGCGCCCGTACGGGACGCGAGCATCCCCCGCGAGAAGGCGCTGATCCTCGCCGAGGAGTGGGGGATCCCGGTCGCCGGGGTCGCCGGGTCGTACTCGGTCGACGAGAACCTGTGGGGTCGAACGGTGGAGTGCGGACCCCTGGAGGACCCGTGGGCGGCCCCGCCGGAGGACGCGTTCGAGCGGACCGCGTCCCCCGAGGACCGTCCGACGGCTCCGACCGAGCTGGTCGTCGGCTTCGAGCGGGGCGTGCCCGTGTCGCTCGAGGGCGAGGCGGTCGCCCTGCCGCCGCTGATCCGTTCGCTGGAGGCGACGGCCGGTTCCTACGGGTTCGGCCGCGTCGACATGATCGAGAACCGGCGCGTCGGCATCAAGTCGCGCGAGCTGTACGAGGTGCCGGCCGCGCTCGCGCTGATCGCCGCGCACCGGGCGCTCGAGGATCTCACGCTCGAGCGAGAGGTGGCCCACGCCAAGCCGTCGCTCGAGCAACGGTGGGCCGACCTCGTCTACGACGGGCAGTGGTTCTCGCCGCTGCGCCACGCGATCGACGCGTTCATGGCGTCGACGCAGGCCTCGGTCACGGGCGAGGTCCGCCTCCGGTTCGAGCCCGGCTCGTGCACCGTGGTCGGCCGTCGGTCCGACGCGTCGCTCTACGACCTGTCCCTCGCGACCTACGGCGGCGGTGACGCCTTCGACCAGTCCGACGCGCAGGGGTTCGTCCGACTCTACGGCCTGCCGCTCAAGGTGTGGTCGGCGAAGCAGGGCGGCGCGTGACCGAAGGGCCGCGGCCGCTGTGGTCCGGCCGCTTCGCGGCCGGACCGGCGCCTGAGGCCGCGGCCCTTGGGCGGTCGATCGGGTTCGACATCCGCCTGGCGTCCTACGACGTCGCCGCGGGTGTCGCCCACGTCCAGGCCCTCCGCGACGCCGGGCTCCTGGCCCGGGGCGAGGCCGAGGCGCTGAAGGCCGCGCTAGGGGAGGTCGGGGCCGAGATCGCCGACGGCACCCTCATGATCTCGGACGTGGACGAGGACGTGCACTCGGTCATCGAGCGCGCCGTTACCGCGCGGCTGGGCGACCTGGGGGCACGTCTGCATGCCGGGCGGAGCCGCAACGACCTGGTCGCGACCGACCTGCGGCTGTGGCTGCTGGACGTGGGCCGCCGTATCGGGGGTCTGACCGTCCTGCTGCTCCGGACGCTGATCGGGCGCGCCCGCGAGGAGGCGGCCACCCCGATGCCTGGGACGACCCACGCCCGGCCGGCCCAGGTGGTCTCGCTCGGGCATCACCTGGCGGCGCACGCGTGGGCCCTCGCACGAGACCTCGAGCGGCTGGACGGGTGGGCGGCGCGCGCCTCGACGTCGCCTCTGGGGGCGGGCGCCGTGGCCACATCCACGCTGGGGCTCGACCCAGTCGCGACCGCGGACCGCCTGGGCTTCACGCGTCCGTTCGAGAACTCGATCGACGCGGTATCGGACCGCGACGCGGTCCAGGAGTTCCTGGCGGTGGCGGCGATCGAGGCCACGCACCTGTCCCGCCTGGCGGCCGATGCGGCGCGTTGGACGGATCCGGCCCTAGGTTGGGCAGAGCTCGACGAGGCCTACGGCACGGGGTCCAGCATGATGCCCCAGAAGCGGAACCCGGACACCGCCGAGCTCTCCCGGGCGAAGGCCGCGCGCGTCGTCGGCGACTTCGTGGCGGTATCGGGCGCCCTGCACGGCCTGCCGCTCGGGTACCAGCGCGATCTCCAGGAGGACAAGGAGCCGGCGTTCGACGCGGCCGACACGCTCGAGCTGGTGCTGGCGGCCGCGATCGGCGTCGTGCAGACGCTGCGCTTCGACCGGGTGGCCATGCGGACGGCGGCGTGCGCGCCGGAGCTGTACGCGACCGACGTCGCGGAGGCGCTGGTGCGCGAGGGCGTCCCGTTCCGCGAGGCGCACCGGCGCACCGGCGAGCTGCTGCGCGCGCTCGACGACGAAGGCCGGACCCTCGCGGACCTGCGGCCGGACGGATGGGCGGCGCTCGGCCTCGGCGAGGCGATCCCGCTCGACCCCGAGCGCTCGATCGCCGCGCGGTCCGGACCGGGGGGTCCGGGGCCCGAGAGCGTCGGGCGGCAGCTCGACCAGCTCGAGGCCCGGCTCACGGAGCGCTCCCGAGGAACCGGCTGAGCCGAACCGACCGCGCGACCCACCGTCCTTCCTGCACGGTCGTCGTTCGCGCGACCAGCCCGTACCTTGGAGAGGACGTGTTCGGAGTCCCCCCTCCGAAACGGAAACGGGCCCCGCGCATCGCGCGGGGCCCGTTGTCGTTCGCGGTGGTTCAGACGACGCGGACGTTGGCCGCCTGCGGGCCCTTCTGGCCCTGCGTCACCTCGAACTCGACCGCCTGGCCCTCCTCGAGGTTGCGGTAGCCCTCGCCCTCGATCGCACTGAAGTGCACGAAGACGTCCGGACCGTCCGCCTGGGTGATGAACCCGAACCCCTTCTCGGGGCTGAACCACTTCACGGTGCCTGTTGCCACGAGCGTTCCCTCCTTCCTTGGCCGTTGCGGACCTGGTGCGGTGCTGCGTGGTCCGTCGGCCGACCGGCCCGAGGGCCGGGAGGGAACTGCTTCCAGCGACAACTGTGATGCGAAGAACCCTCGTCCGCAACGGTACCGCACGTGGGGCCAGGAGTCACCTGGGCGGGGCGGGCGATCTCAGGCGCCGTGGGTCGTCGTGGAGCGGGCGGCGAGTAGCCCCCGGTCCTCGTCGGCGAGCGGGATGGTGACGGTGAAGATGCTGCCGATGCTCGGGGCGGAATCGACCTGGATGCGGCCCCCGAGCGACTCGACCAGCCCTCGCACGATGTGGAGCCCCAGGCCGACGCCACCGTGCATCCGGGTCGCCGACTGGTCGAGCTGGAAGAAGCGGTCGAAGATCCGCGGCACGTCGTGGGGGTCGATCCCGCTGCCGCGGTCGGAGACGCGGACGAACAGCTCCTCGGCGCCCACGCCGGCCGACAGGATCACGGGCTCGCCGGGCGGGGAGTACTTGAGCGCGTTGTCGACGAGGTTCGAGGCGATCTCGATCAGCCGTTCGCGGTCGCACAGGACCGCCGGGAGCCCGGATGGCACCTCGACACGGATCCGCTCGGAAGCGTCCAGGAAGTCGCCCCGCACCTCGTCCATGACCGCGGCGAGGTCGACGCGCTCGACCGGCTCGGTCTCGGGATCGGTCTCGACACGAGATGCCCGCAGGACGTTCGTGACGAGGCGCAGCAGACGGGTGGACTGGCGCTCGATCGCCGCGACCGCCTCCTGGGTGGTCGGGTCGGCATCGCGGTTGGCGTCCTTCAGCATGGCTACGTAGCCCCGGATGCTCGTGAGCGGCGTTCGCAGCTCGTGCGAGGCCGCGGCGACGAAGTCCCCCTTGAGACGGTCGAGCTCGCGCAGCTCCGCCACGGTCTGCTGCTCGTGGGCGAGCAGCTCGCTCAGGCGCTCGGCCTGCTCGGTCAGCTGCTGGTTCTGACGCCGCAGGGTCCGGGTCACCCCGACCATGACGGGCAGCATCGCGAGGTACAGCGCCAGGAGCCCGAGGCCCAGCGAGATGGTGAGCGTGCGGGCCAGGCGGTCCACCTCGCCCTGGATCACGGCGTAGTCCTGATAAACCTCCACCACGGCCTCGACCGGCCCGTCGTCGGTGAAGCGCACCGGCACGTACGTCTCGAACAGCTTGTCGGCGACGGCTCGCTCCTCCCCGTTCTCGTCGCCGGCGAGGTCGGATATGTCGCTCTGAAGCCTCCCGCCGATGGCCTCCTCGAGGTCGGGCTCCAGCTCCGGGCGCTGGCCGATCTGGACGGGGTCGTCGGAGTAGATCACGGCGCCGTCGGTGCTCCAGACCTTCACCCGGATGAAGCGCGGATCGGTCCGGCGCATCCCGGCGACCCGGGCGTCGAGGGCCGCCAGCGTCTCGCCGGTCAGGGGCCGAGACAGGTCGGCACCCGCCAGCAGGGGGCGCACGATCTCCTGGGCCACGAGCTCGCTGCGGACGCCCGCTCGAGCCTCCTCCCTGGCCCTGACGTCGGCCGCGCGGAAGTTGGTGATCGCGACCCCGATCACCACGAACACGGCCAGGCTGGTCAGGGCGAACCTGACCACGATCGTGGTCCCGGGCGACCCCGGATGCTGGAGCGAGGGCATCCCTCAGGTATCGGCCGGAACGGGGCGACGCTTAGTTACGCTGGGGCATGCGGTTCGCGAGCGCGGTCGTGCTGTTCGCCCATCCGGACGACGCCGAGTTCATGTGCGGGGGGACGGTCGCGAGGTGGGCCGACGACGGATGCGAGGTGCACTACGTGGTGTGCACGGACGGCTCGGCGGGATCGAACGAGCCCGGGGCCACCCGCGAGGCGGAGCGGCCGATCCGCGAGGCCGAGCAGCGGGCCGCGGCCGACGTCCTGGGCGTGAAGAGCGTGACCTTCCTAGGCGAGCCCGACGGCCTGTTGGAGGTGAACCCCGCGACGCGGAGGAAGGTCTGTCGCGAGCTGCGACGCCTCCGGCCCGGTGTCCTGATCGCGCCCGACCCCTCCCGGCTGTGGTCGCCGGACCGCACCTACATCAACCATTGGGACCACAAGCAGGCCGGCCTCCTGGCGCTCACCGCCGTGATGCCGGACGTTCCCACGCGCGTGATGTTCCAGGAGCTCGAGCAGGAGGGGCTGGAGCCGTACGAGATCCCGGCGCTGTGGTTGGGGTCCGTGGAACCCGATACCTACGTGGACATAACCGACACCATCGAGCGGAAGATCGAGGCGCTCGCCGCACACGTCTCCGAGGAGGGCGAGGCGGCGGCGCCGTGGGTCCGCGAGCGGGCCCGTCAGCTCGGCGAGCAGGCGGGCTGCGCCTACGCGGAGGGGTTCCGGACCTTCGACCTCCTCGACGACGAGGACGAGAGCTGATGGCGGACGAACCTGACGACCCGGGCCGCGGTCCCGAGGAGCCGCCGGATCTGACGCCCGACGAGCGGGCCGATGTGGAGGCGGACCTCGACGACCTGACCGCGATGCGCTCCACGTTCGAGGGCCAGGGCGTCAAGGGGGTCGTGATCGCCTGCCAGGACTGCGGAGCGAACCACTTCTACAGTGGGAGCTCCTGCGGGATAACCTCGAGCACATGCTCGCGAC
This sequence comes from Actinomycetota bacterium, assembly GCA_046330185.1. GTDB lineage: Bacteria > Actinomycetota > UBA4738 > UBA4738 > HRBIN12 > DATBLY01. The sequence goes on along the minus strand of JAXLTF010000004.1, from coordinate 8,714 downwards.
CGGCGAGCCGCGTATGCACGAGCCGGCGTTCGACATCAGGCCGAGGAGTACATCCAATGGGACTACGGCAAGGGCTACGTCGACGCCCTGGCAGACACGGGCCTCGAGCCCGATCGGCGGATCGAGGTCAGCCACTGCCCGTGGTGCGAGACGGCGCTCGAGACCTACTTCCAGTTCTGCCCCCGTTGCGGTCGGTCGCTGGGCGCCGTGCGCCTCTACAAGGAGCTCGTCGACCGCGGCCTGGACGAGCGCGAGGTGCGCTCGCTCCTGGTACGCGCGGGCTACGAGCCGTTCTGAGACGCCCGCCGGATAGGGTGGCGGCGGTGAAGGCCCTGGTCACCGGCGCGGCCGGGTTCATCGGATCGCACCTCACCCGTCGTCTGGTCGCGGACGGACACGAGGTGGTGGGGTTCGACGACTTCTCCTCTGGCCAGGTCGGCAACCTCGCGGGGGTGGACGCGCCGCTCTTCGAGGGCGATCTGAGGGACCCCGATGCCGTCCGGCGGGCGGCCTCGGACCGCGAGGTCGTCTTCCACCAGGCGGCGATGAAGTCGGTGCCGCGATCGATCGCCGAGCCGCTCGCGTTCACGGAGGTCAACGTGCTCGGGACGTTGCACGTGCTGGAGGCGGCCCGCGCGGCGGGCGCCCGGGTCGTGTTCGCGTCCTCGTCTTCGGTCTACGGCGACCAGGACCGGTACCCGGTGACCGAGGCGATGATGCCGCGACCGCGCTCGCCGTACGCGGCCAGCAAGCTCGCGGGTGAGTCGTTCTGCCGGGCCTGGTGGGAGGGCTACGGCGTTCCGACCGTGGCTCTCCGCTACCTGAACGTATACGGGCCGGGCCAGGATCCCGCGAGCGAGTACGCATCGGTGATCCCTCGGTTCATCGCCGCGTGCCTCGGGGGCAGGGACCCCGTGATCCACGGCGACGGCGAGCAGGCGCGCGACTTCACCTACATCGACGACGTCGTCGAGGCGAACCTGCTCGCGGCGCGGATGCCCGAGGCGGCGCGGGGCGAGGTGTTCAACGTCGGAGGAGGGCGGACGCCGACCTCGATCAACGAGCTGCTGGCGAACATCGCCGCGGCGGTCGGCGCCGAGCCGCGTCCCGTCCGTGGAGCGGCCCGCGAGGGGGACATCCGTATCAGCCACGCGGACGTCTCGAGGGCGCGGGACGTGCTCGGCTACACGCCCGCCGTCGACGTCCGCGAAGGGCTGCGCCGCACGGTCACCTGGTTCCGCGATCGCCCAACCCCCTAGGCCGCCGAGGGTTGCGCGCCGCGCACCGTGGGCGCACGATGGGAGGCGATCCATCCGGCGGGAGGTGCCAGACATGGCGAAGTACCTGTTCACGGTCTCCTACACGGCCGAGGGCGCGAGGGGCGTGATGAAGGACGGCGGCTCCGGCCGGCGAGACCTGATCGCGAAGCTGGCGGCCGACGTCGGCGGCTCGCTCGAGTCCTTCTACTTCGCATTCGGGGGCGCCGACGTCTACGGCGTGCTCGAGCTGCCCGACCATGAGACCGCGGCCGCGCTCAGCATGACCGTCTCGGCGTCCGGCGCCGCGAGCGTCAAGACCACGGTGCTGCTGACCCCCGAGCAGATCGACCAGGCCACGCACCGCTCGCTCGCGTACCGGCCGCCCGGCGGGTGACCGGCCGGGTCAGCTCCTGGATCCCGCGGGCGGCTCCAGGACGCATCCCTCGGGAGCCTTGTCGGACCTGAGGCCCTTGAACGACGGCGCGCGCATCTTGCGCGTGCTCCTCGTGATCTCGAGGTACTCGACCTCGCACACGATCTCGGGCTCGACGAACCGCGCGCCCCTGACCTTGGCCAGGCCGGGATCGTCGATCGGCGGCGTCGGGCGCTCGATCGCCTCGAGCCGCGGCATCAGGTCGGCGAGCATCCGGTCGGTGAAGCCGGTGCCGACCTGGCCGATCCAGACCCACGCGTCGCCGTCGAGGGCCGCGACCAGCAGCGCCCCGAACGCCTTCGACCGGCCGCCCTGCCCCGGCGTCCACCCGACGATCACGCAGTCCTGTGTGTTCACCAGCTTGACCTTGCGCCAGTCGGGGGAGCGACGGCCGGGCAGGTAGGGCGAGCCTCTCCGCTTCGCCACCACGCCTTCCAGGCGGAGCCGCGCGCCGCTTCCGCGAACGCCTTCCCGTCGCCCTCGACGTGCGACGTCAGCTGGAGCCGGTCGTCGGTCTCGACGACGAGCGGGGGAGCAGCTCCCGGCGCGTTCCTCGGGCCTCCAGGCCCGTCGTGTCGCGCCCGTCGAGCCGCAGCAGGTCGAACGCGACCATCGAGACGGGGATCTGCTTTGCTGATCCGCTTGATCTCGCGCTCGTTGACCAGGTTCATCCGCTGCTGGAGCGCCTCGAACGAGTTGCGGCCCTCGGCATCGAACGCCACGAGCTCGCCGTCGACCACGGCGTTCACCTGGTCGACCAGCTCGTGGATCATGTGGGCTCTGGGTACTGCTTCGTGACGTCGCGACCGGTCCGGCTGGTCCAGGCGCGTCTCGCCGGTGGACAGGTACGCCAGGCATCGGATCCCGTCGAGCTTGGGCTCGAACCACCCACCGGGTCGTCGAAGGCCTTCCGGCCGCCCTCGGCGGAGCATCGGTTGGAACCGGGGCGCGGGCGCGATCAGCGGTGCCTCCTGGTGCGACGCCAAGAACGCGAGCCAGTCGGTCCGGGTCTTGACGAAGTGGAACTCCAGACCAGGGTAACGCCGGCCGTGCAGCCCTGAAGGACACCTTCTTCTCGTCCCACTCGAGCGGCTCGTACCAGCCGTCGTCGAAGATGCGCACCTCGTAGGCGCCGTAGTGGCCCTCGGGGATCGTGCCCTCGAACGCGCCGTACTCGAGCGGGTGGACCTCGGTCTGGACCGCGAGGCGCTTGTCGCCCCTGGCGATCGGGGAGGCCGCGGCACGGCCCACGACGGCAGGCCGCCGTCGCGCTCCAGGCGGACGTCGTAGTGCAGGCGCGTGGCGCGGTGCGTGGATCACGAACAGGTGCCGGTCGGCACGACGCCGCCAGGCAGCTCGGTGGTGCCCTCGGGCCCGAAGTCGCGTAGGCGCATACTCGAACAGCGCCGGGTCCTTCGACGCCGCGGCGATCTCCTCGGACGTCTTGCCCTTCGCCGACCGCGCCGCGGTGCGGGGGACGGGGCGTCCGTGTCGAATCGGCGGCTCCTCTACCTCGACCTTGACCCCGACGGCGCGAGCGCGTCCGTGAGGTCGGCCCCCTCGGTGCGGACCCCGGCGAAGAGGTCGCCGACGCGCTCGAACCGCTCCCCAGACGTTGTCGATCCGGAATTCCTGCGGCTCGAAGGCCGCCCTCCATCACCTCGTCCCACGTGAGCGGCGTGGACACGGGCGCGCTCGGCTCGGGCCGGAGCGAGTACGCGGCGGAGATGTTCGCCCCGGCGCGGTTCATGTTGTGGTCGATGAAGGTCTTGCCCGTGCGGTCGGCGATCTTCCACGCCATGGTCCGCGGTCAGGGTCCGCGTCGCGGTCATGCGCCCGCACGCGCCCACGAACGCGCGCACCGTGTCGTAGGTGTAGGTGCCGCGCTCGACCGGCACGTAGATCTGCAGCCCGGTCGCGCCGCTCGTCTTCGGGAACGCGGCCAGCCCCAGCTGATCCAGCAGGACCTTGATGTGGCGCGCAACCGTCAGCACGTCCTCGTACGTGTAGGGCGGGAACAGGTCGGTCGAAGAAGAGGTAGTCGGGGTGGCCGACGCGTCGGCGCAGCGCGAGTGCAGCGGGTGGAACTCGATGCCGCGGGTTCGCGATGAACAGCAGGCCGAAGCGGCGTCCCCGATCGTCATGTAGTCGATCACGCCGGTCTTCGCGTCGTCGGAGCTCACCTTGCAGCGGCCGATCCAGTCCGGCACGTGCGAGGGCGCCGACTTCTCGTAGAAGAACGGCCCGTCGATGCCGTCGGGCATCCGCTTCATCGTGAGCGGCCGCTCCGCCAGGTGCGGCACGATCAGCGCGACGTTCGCGTAGTACGCGACGAGGTCGCCCTTCGTGTAGCCCTCCTCGGGCCAGAAGACCTTGTTCAGGTTCGACAGGCAGAAGCTCCCGTCCGTTCACCTCGACCCACCACGCGTCGCCGTCCCTGCGCGCGCGTCGAGCGGGCGAGGCATGTCGACCGTGAACGCGTCCGGACCCGTGCGGGCGCGCTGTCCTTCGAGGGCATGGGCGGATGCTAGCCGCGTGCCGCTAGACGACCCAAGAGCTGGTCGAGCAGGACCCCCATTGAGGGTGCAGCTGGTAGTTCCCGGTCCGGGCGGATACGAGCGAGGCGCGCGGGACGAGTGGGACCCGCGTGGCTGAGCTGCTCGTCGACACCGACGTCTTCGTGGACCACATCCGCGGAGCCGCGAGGATCAGGGTCGGCCCGCACGACCTCTCCTACTCCGGCCGTCACCCGGTTCGAGCTGTTCGCCGGGCAACGCGCCGACGAGGAGGCGTTGCGGCTGCTGCTCGCGCCGTTCGCCGAGCTGTCGGTCGACCGTGCGATCGCCGAACGCGTGGCCGGATCCGCCGAAGACCGGCATCCGGAGGCCGGACGCCCTGATCGCGGCGACGGCGCTGGAGCACGGTCTCGGGCTGATGACCCGCAACGTCGCCGACTTCGCCGGGGTCGAGGGACTGAAGACGGTCGTCCCCGCCTGACCGGCCGGGACCATCGGCCTAAGCGTGGCCGAAGGGGTCGGACTCGGCGATGTCGGCGAAGACGTGACGATCCACCAGGCGTCGGCGTGCACCGGTCCCTGGCTCGGTGCCGGCGAAGGCCACGGCGAGCCTGACCGAGGTGCTCATCCCCCCGACCAGCCGTATCCCGGTCCCGTCCACGCCCAGGTGCAGGGCCCCGGGGGGCTCCCGGTCCGGGCGGGGCGGAGCCTCGCCGTCGGTGAACATGGCGTTGACCCGCTCGGCACGCTCCAGGAGCATCCGGTCGCCATCGGCTTGGACCCAGCGCCAGATCGCTCGGTGATCGACCGCGGTGCCGATCTCGGCCGACAGCAGCGCGGCGGCCTGGCGGTAGGGGTGGCATGCCGCGAGCTCGGTCCCCCGACGGCGCACGGAGGGCGAGGCCTCGTGGTGCGCTGGCAGTCCGAGCGCCTCATCCAGCGGGAAGTACCTGGTGCCGTCGGACCTGCGTGCTCGCCCTCGGTGGAACCTCACGTAGCCGAGGCGGGTGAGCACGGTGCGCGCTCGGCCCGTGCCCTTGCGCCGTGCGTGCCGGCGTCGCGACCTCTGTTCCAGGATCGTCCCGAGCAGACGATGTCCTGCCTCGCGGGCCGCTCGCACGCAGACCCGCTCGATCTCGTCGAACGACGCCGTTGCGGGCACATCCACGGTGAACGACACTGAGACCTGCACCGGGCTCACCTCCTTGCCTTCGTGGCTCTTCGTTGAGGTGAGCCTGGTGCCTATCCCGGCCCGTTCCAAGGAACCGTCGTCGAGACGCAACCCCAGCGAGCTGATGGTTTGCGGGAAGAGCAACCTCCGGGGTACGTTCGAACGCGGCCGCTCGTCGGTTCGAGGAGGAAGGAACGTGACGCGTTCAGGGTCTGACAACGCCATCGCCGACAGCTCGCGGCCGCGGATCGGCGGACGTCGATGGCGGCGCCTGATCGTCCCACTCGCGATCGCCTTGGTCGGGGTCGGCCTCCAGGCGATCCCGAAGCTCCCGTTCCTGCCCGAGCTCGCGCCTAAGGCCAAGGCTGACCCGCCCACGCTCTCCGGAGCTGAACCCGCCTACCCCCTCAACCACACGATCGACGGCAACGTCGAGGAGGTCGGTACCCCACCGGAGAACCCCGACTTCGAAGATCCGTCCGAGCAGGTCTGGCGCGACCGTGCGCTAGGAGGCCAGCTCTGCCTGCCCGGTGCTCGGGATCGAGGCCGGGGAACCTGCGACCCACGTCGCGCGCGAGACCGACCGGATCCGAGAACGCGATGACCCTCAGGCGTGCGAACCGGGCCGGGTCCGGCACCGCAGGCGTGCCAAAGGCGCTCGGCGAGGTGGAGAGTGATCGATCTGGTGAACCGCGCGGGGGAACCAGTCGCGGAAGGTCTGACCGTAGTCGTCGAGGCCCATCGTGGACGCAGAGCACGTGGCGTGCACGGTGCAGCCCGACCCAGGCGAACCCGCGGGCAGCCAGTCCCGCCCGAACCGGTCGGCGTCGGCCGTCGTGGCGTAGCGCCTTGTCCAGCAGGCGGAACCTTCGATGGCGACGGCCAGGCGGCTCCTTGGCGGTGTCGAAGACGCCGGTCTTGACCTCGAAGCGCGTCGAGGGCTCCCGCTGGGCGCGCAGGTAGGTGCCATCGGCCCCTCCACGACGACGAGCTCGGGGGCGGGGACGTGCGGCGGGGCCTCACCCAGGTCGAACACCGAGGCGACCAGGGCGCTCTCCTCGTCGCGGACCCCGTCCCTCTGCCTGGAGCACCCGCCACGCGCCCTGGTGGGAGAGCAGCGGCTCGCCGGTGAGCCTGGAAGCGACCTCGGCGACCTGTCGGTAGGGCAGGCGTAGCGCGAGGTCACAGATCGTCCTCCCGCAGCCCCGCGGAGGCTTCGTTGCGACCCAGCCCGATCCGCTCGGTCCAGGGGTGGTAGGTCCGCCCGTCGGCCCCCACACGCCAGCGCGAGATCCGGACGCGCCCGACCAGCGTGGCACCATCGGGGCTCGGGCGTTGGCGGGAGTAGGCCTGGGCCGCGAGCCCCCCGATCGAGCGGCGACCTCCGCGGTAGAGCTGCCTGTGGCGCGCTTGCGCCTCGGCCAGGCAGCCCGTTCGAAGCTGATCGGATCGGTTCGTTCCATCGACCTCGACCCGCAACTGCACCACTACACTCACCTCGGGCACGTGGCTCACCTCCTGTTCGCTCAGGTCAGGTGAGCCTACGTGCCCTTCTCCTCCCGATAGAGCTGCGGTCTGCGGACGCATCCCCCATCGGCTCCGGCATGGCCAACCGCGGTTCCGTGGTACGAAGGCGGGCTCGCGATCTGGAGGTGGAGGCGTGGACCGGCTCAAGCGGAACCCGGGCGGGTGGGGTCTGGCGCTCGGCAGGGCGATCGGCATGGTGTCACTGTTCGCCTGGATCGTGGTGTCGAACGACGCCGCCGACGTCTCGTCACGGGTGAACGGCTTCGGGACGATCACCGGACAGACGATCGGGCTCGTCGCGCTGCTCCGACGATCTGCGGGCTCGGGCTCGCCCGCCTCCTACGGCGGCGGTCGGATCCTGTGGGCGCTCCTGGGGCTCGTGACCGCCGGACTGCTGCTCGCCAGCGGCTGGTCGCCGTCTTCTCGCCGTCGACGCTGGCGGAGCGGTTCGCGACGGCGGAGCTCGCGGACGAAGCTCCAGGTCGGGGCCGGGACGGCGAACGCCTCGGCCGCGGACGCGATCAAGGAGGGCTTCGCCTCGGGGGCCTTGAGCGCCCGGTTCGCGATCGGCGCGATCCTCGGGCTGATCGGGGGAGCGCTCGGGGTGCTGGGCGCGCTCTACGGGTTCGGCAAGCGACCTGAGCCGGCGTAGCGCGGCGTCGACCCGTCGATGATCGGCGAGATGGTTCACGTAGACCTCGTCGCGCTCCGCGCGGGACGGCTCGCGCGGCTCCAGGAGGCGATGCTCGAGCACCGTCTCGAGGCTTGCCTGCTGTTCAACGAGCCGAACGTCCGGTACGCGACCGGCGCGTCGGCGATGCCCGTCTACGCGATGAGCACGTTCGTGCGGTGCGCGGTCGTGCCGGCCGAGGGCTCACCGATCCTGTTCGAGCACGGGAACTCGGCGCACCGGTCGCGCGAGACGCTCGCCGACGTCCGGCCGATGCACGCCTGGGAGTTCCACGACGATCCCGCGGCCGAGGCCGCGACCTGGGCGGCCGAGACGGCCGCGGCGCTTCGCGAGCTCGGGGTCACCGGCGCCGTCGTCGGGGTGGACCGGCTCGGCACGCCGGGCTACCTCGCCCTCCGCGGCGCCGGGTTCGACGTCGTGGACTCCGCGCCGGCCACCCAGGCGGCGCGCGAGGTGAAGACGCCGCAGGAGCTGCGGCTCCTCGAGGCGAACGGCGCGCTGATCCTCGAGATGCTCCGGGCGTTCGAGGGCGCGATCGCTCCCGGCGTCCGGGAACGAGACCTGCTGGCAGTCCTGGCCGACTCGATGCTCCGCGGCGGCGGCGAGTACCTCGCGACCAGCACCGTCTGCTCCGGTCCGAACGCGAACCCCTGGCGGTCGGAGGCGACCGATCGCGCGCTCCACGACGGCGAGCTGGTCTACGTGGACACCGACACGGTCGGCATCGAGGGCTACTTCAGCTGCGTCTCGCGCACGTTCCCAGTGGGCGACCGCCCGCCGACGGCGGCCCAGCGCGACACGTACCGCGCCGCGTTCGACTGGCTCGAGGCGATGAGGTCCGTGATCCGCCCGGGCCTGACGTGCGGCGAGGTCGCGCGGCTCGCGCCGGCGCTGCCCGAGCGGTTCCTGCCGCAGCGCTACGAGTGCATGGTGCACGGGATCGGCCTGGAGGAGGAGAGCCCGAGCGTCTGCTACCCCATCGATCGCCAGTCGAACCCCGATCGCGTGATCCGCCGGGACATGGCGCTGGTCGTGGAGCTGTACGCCGGCGAGGTGGGCGGCGACCACGGCGTGAAGCTGGGGGACCAGGTGGCGGTGACGGCGGGCGGCGTCCGCG
>JAXLTF010000039.1:0-14008 GCA_046330185.1 Actinomycetota bacterium | reverse complement strand
GACGCGGTCCTGCCCCGCGAGCGATACCTGCTCGGCTACCCGGACGGGGGCGGCACGATCCGCGACGGCCTGTACTGGACGAACCTGGGCGCCGAGATCCACCTGGGCGAGGTCGACGGAGGTCGGACCCAGAAGCTCGAGCGCGCGGTGGCGCTCTTCCGGCGGGCGGACATGACGCCGGACGTTCGGGCGAACATCCTGCACTGGCTCTGGGTCCACAACGCCGCGACGATCGGCTTCTCGGCAGGCTTCGCGAAGCACATGGACATGCGGGCGACGCTCGACGACAAGGCGCTGCTGAAGCGGTGCTTCGACGCCACGAAGGAGCTCCTATCGTTGTGCAAGACGCGGGGGGTGAACCTCAAGGACTACCGGGACATCTCGTACCTGCGGTGGCCGTCGGGGATCCTCGGCGTGATGATGCGGATGATGTACAAGCGGAACCGCAGCATGCAGCGCTATACCGCGCACGCCTCATCACCGGGGGCCATGCGCGAGGCCCGGCTCAACTACGACGCGATGCTGCGGACCGCCGTGGAGCTCCGCCACCCGATGCCCGTCCTGACCTCGCTCGGCGCGTACTTGCACGAGGCGCCCTGAGCCCGGCACGCGCGTCCGGGCAGGCTCATCGTGACTGGTAGGCTTGCTGGCTCCTATGGCGAACATCAAGTCCCAGATCAAGCGCAACCGGCAGAACGAGAAGCGGCGCGAGCGTAACAAGGCGGTCAAGAGCTCCCTCAAGACCTCCACGAAGAAGGTGCACGCCGCGGTCGCCGAGGGCGACGCCGAGGCCGCGACCACCCGCCAGCGCGAGGCCGCCAGGGCCTACGACAAGGCCGCCAGCAAGGGCGTCCTGCACAAGCGGACGGCCGCGCGGCGCAAGTCCCGCCTGGCGAAGGCCGCCAACGGCGTCGCCGCGGCCGCCGAGTAGCCGCCCGACCCTCCTCGGAGCCCCTCCCTCACGCCGCGGCGATCGCGACGATCAGGTTCGGCATCACGATGTCCCCGGTCGAGCCTGACTTCAGGGCGCGGTCGGCCTCGGTCACGCGGTCGTGGATCTCGACCAGCTCGCCCAGGCTGAAGTTCCGGGCCTGCTGCTGGTAACGCCGCGCCTGCCAGTCGAAACGCAGGCCGGCCCGCTTCGCGACCTCGCCCGGCGGCAGCCGGTCCGGCAGCGCGCGGACCCGGATCAGGTCGCGCAGGCGGCTCGCGATGCCGCCCAGCACCGGCAGTGGGTCGTCGCCCGCGGCCTCGAGAGCCCGGAGCGACCGGATCGCGCCCGGCAGGTCCTTCGCGAACGCCCGGTCGCACAGGTCCCAGACCTTCTGCTCGCCCAGCCCTCGGAACTGCCCGTGGACCTGGTCCGCGGTGATCCGCCGGCCCCCGAACGCGTCCGCCAGCTGTTCGAGGGCGCCCGCGAGGGCGCCGGGCTCCTCGCCGATCACCTCGACGAGTGCCCGAGCCGCCGGCGCCGCGAGGTCCACACCGGACCGCTTCGCGCGCTGAAGCACCCACGGCTCCAGATCCTTCCGCGAGATCTTCCAGCTCCGGACCTGTCCGACCGGCTTCACGAGCTTGTCGAGAGCGCGGCCGGAACCTTCGCGCGCTCGACCGCGAGCAGGATCAGGCGCGCGTCGGGATCGAGGGCTGCGAGGTAGGCCGCGAGCTCGCCGAGCGCGTCCTTCGACAGTGACCTCGCGTCGTTCACCAGCAGCGCCCGCGGCTCGCCGAACAGCGACAGCGTCGCCAGGTCCTGCAGCTCGGAACCCAGCCAATCGGCCACATCCACCTCGGCGGCCCGTCGATCGCCCAGCAGCTCGAGGGCCCGTCCCCTCCGCACCGCCGAGGGCTTTGTCCTCGCCCCAGAGCAGGACGACCGAGGCGGTCTCCGCGGCGCTCACTGAGCGGAGATGCTACCGGTCGCCGGTGACGGGCGGTCAGAGGTCGAGGACCGGCAGGCCGTTGGTTCCCAGGATCAGCGAGATCGCGCCGCCGTGATGGCCCTCGTGCTCGACGAGGTGCCAGATGACCCACGCTCGCGTCGACGTGCCCGGGCGACCCTCACGCGGGAACCACCTCGAGGTCCTCGGGCGTCCACCTGCGCAAGCACTCCTCGACGATCGCCCAGGTCCGCTCGAACGCTTCGACGATCTCGGACGCGGTGCGAGTCGGGTCTCGTCGTCTTCCCATCCGGCGTCCGCCAGCGGCAGGTCGGGCACCGTCATGCGTTCGACCCGGAACCGTTGCGCACCGCTTCGTCCCCCTCGCCCAGCACGTCGTGGAACCAGTACGCGCGAGACCCGGCCATGTGCCCGGCGATCTGCCAGATGGCCCACTCGTGTGGCGCGATTCGGAGTGCGAGCTGCTCGGGCTCCAGGTCGCTCAGCGCCGTCAGGAGCAGCCGCTGGTGGTTCGCCCAGCCGGTCGCGGTTCGAGGAGGACTCGCTCGCTGACACGGACACCGGCAAGGCTACCAGTCCGCCACGACCGCCGGACGGCGTGTCGTCGAACGTAACCGTAGCCGTCCCGTGTTCGTCCGTGCGCCAGATCGCGGCGCCGGTGGCCGCGATCGCGGCCAGGGTCGCCGGCACCGGGTGTCCGTACTCGTTCTCGCCGACGCTGACGATCGCGACGGCGGCGTCCACCGCCTGGAAGAACGCCGGGACCGACGTCGCGGCCCCGTGGTGTGGAACCTTCAGCACCGCCGCATGCAGCGAGATCCCCGCCTCCAACAGCGCCTCCTGCGCCGGCTCCTCCGACTCGCTCGCGATCAGGATCGTCGCGGCACCGAACGTCGCCCGCAGGATGATGCCGTCGTTGTTGGTGTCCGACTCGGTCCCGCTCCAGCAACGGTCCGGGCGACAGGACGTCCAGCCGGAGGCCACCCACGGTGACGCTCTCACCGGCCCTCGGGTTGCGGACCAGGGTTCGTCGTCGATCGCCACGTCCAGATCTGCCTGGATCTGGGAGGTGTCGTCGCACCCGGCTGCAGCACAAGCCCGACCGGGATCTGGCCAGCACCGCCGGCAGCCCGATGATGTGATCGGCATGCGGATGGCTCGCCACGACGACGTCGAGCCGCTTGATCCCGAGGGCCGCCAGGTACGTCGCGACCTGCTCATCGTCAGGGCCGCCGTCGACCAGCACGTTCGCCCCCTCCGGGGGTGCTGATCAGCACCGCGTCGCCCTGCCCGACGTCGAAGAACCGCACGACGAGACCGCTCGGCGGCCCGGTCCCGAGCGCCGTCGACCAGAGCAGGAACGGCAGCGCGACGATCACCAGCGCGCGACCAGGCGAGGTACCCGCCGTCCGCTGCGCAGCCACCAGGCGGCGGCGATCACCAGGGCTGCGCCGACGATCAGCACCGGCAGCCCGGCCCGACGTGACGGCCGCGATCGGCGCCTTCGCGAGCCGGTCGGCGACGATCTCGAGGTAACGCATCGGGAGCAGCGCCAGGAACGCCACGAGCCTCGCCACCGGCATCAGGATCAGGCCGAGCGCGGCCGCGGCGATCCCGAGCAGCAGCGCGGGCGACACCGCCGGGAACGCCAGCAGGTTCGCCGGGACCGATGCGCCGGGCACCGCGTGGAAGTGGAACAGGAGCAGGGGCGTGACCGCGAGCTGCGCCGCAAGCGTCGCGGCTCCGGCCAGGGCGACCCGGGCCTCGGCAGGAACCCGACGCGCTCGGCGATCGGCGACGCGGACGCCACCATCCCGGCGGTCGCGACCACCGAGCTGGAACCAGATCTCCCAGATCAGCCCCGGGTCGAGCACGATCAGGATCAGCACCGCGGACGCGAGCACCGAGCCCGCATCGCGCGGCCGTCCCATCAGCGTGCCGAGGAGCGCGATCGTCGCCATCACTCCCGCGCGCGCATCACGGAGGAGCTCGCCGCCAGTCAGCACGACGAAGAACACGACGACCCCGACGCACAGAGCGAACCGCGGCCACCGGGTGAGCCCAAGTAGCGCCGCGAGGGTCAGGACCGGGGCCAGCACCATCGCGACGTTCTCGCCGGAGACCACCAGCAGGTGCCCCAGCCCGGCGGCGTGGAAGTCGCGGGCGAGCCCGAGGTCGAGCCGCGAGGTCGTCGCCGAGGACGAGACCCATCAGCAGCCCGGCCTCGGCGGGCGGGAAGAGCCTGCCGATCGAACGCGCCACGAACGCGCGGACCGCCTGCGTCGTCCGTAGCAGCGGGCTCGACGCGCGGGATACCTCGACCACCTCCGACACCGACAGCGTCGTCGCGATCCCCCGGCGCCGCAGCGACGTGGCGAACCCGGGATCGTCGGGGACTCGGAACCCGCCACGCAGGACCACGCGGTCGCCGCCATCATGAGATGCTCGTCGCCGTTCACCCAGACCGGGCTCCCGGATCGCGGCCGCGCTGCTCCTCCCACCGCACCTCGCTCGCGACCACGACCGCCGACCAGCCGAACGCGGACGCCCCCGGGGTCGGCCGCAGCGCCTGCCGGTCCATGTCGACCGTACCGGGCGGTAACCGCAACAGGATCGAACGGTCGATCCGCGCATCCGCCTCCCCACCACGCCCCGAGCGCGACGATCCCGACCAGGGCGAGCACGGAGGCCGCCACGGGGAACCGTCCCGTCTCGGACCCGGGGGCCGCGACGGCCAGCGCCGCAGACGGCTCGCCGACGGCCAGGCCTGCACGCACCAGCGGGCTCGGCGCGATGCGCTCCCGGCGGGGCGCGGCAGGCCAGCCGCCGCCCAGCCCGGCCATCCCGATCGCGAGGCCATCCACGGCGACGCCAGATCGTCGACGGGGGTCCCATAGCAGCAGGCCGGCCCCAGTACACGGTCGGCGGCCGCCGGCACTCGTCCACCCGCCCACCGCGGGGCCTCAGATCGTCACGAGGTCGCGGATCTCCTCCAGCGTGGAGGGCCCGATCCCGCTCACGTCCTCCAGCTGATCCACCGACGCGAACAGGCCGTGCTCGTCCCGGTAGGCGACGATCGTCGCAGCCAGCACCTCGCCGATCCCCAGCTTGGCGCCTCGGCTCGGTCGCGCCGGCGTGTTGATGTTCACCAGGCTGCCGGCGGAGCCTCGTCGTGGCGGAGCCGCCTGCGCCCGATGTCGCGGCCCCCTCCCATGCGACGAGGACCTGCGTACCGTCCACGAGCGGCGCCGCGAGGTTCCAGCGGTCAGGTCGGCTCCGCGACGAGCACCGCCGGCGGCGCGCTCGATCGCATCCACGATCCGATCCCCGGCCGCGAACCCGTACACGCCGGGCTCGCGGACCCATCCGGTCACGTCCACGATCAGCGTGGAGGCCGAGGGCGAGGCCGACACGGCGCCGGTGGCGCCCGCGCCGGTGCTCGCCGGCTCGCTCGTCGCGACCCGGATGGGGCGCAGCAGGGACCGTGCGTACCAGGGCCCGCACCGGCGAGGGCGAGCGCCACGACGACGATCAGGCCGGTGAGCTCAGCCGGACAGCCCGTCCAGCCGCTCACGGATCGCCACGGGCGGGACGGTAGGCGAACCCACGGGCGGGGGCCGTGGGCTGGCTCACGCCGGGCCGATCGACGTGGCGACGAGGTCTAGGTGCCGTCCCCCGTGCCGTCTGCGCGCTTGCGCCACGGGACGACGCCGTCGAGCTCGATCTCGAGCGAGAAGCTCAGGAACGTCCGCACGACCACGATCAGCGCAAGCGAGAGCGCGCTCTCGAGCGACGGATCGATCGTGACCGTCTTGACGATGTCGGCGATGATCAGGATCTCGAGGCCGAGCAGGATCGCCCGCCCGATCGTGTGGCGAAGGTCGTCGTATGCCGATCGCCGCTCACCGCGAGCCAGCGCGACCAGGTACGTCGCGAACGCCCAGAGCGACCTGATCGCCAGGACCGCCGCGAGCACCTCGAAGGCCCGGACCACCCACCGCATCGCTTCTCGTCGAAGTCCACGGCCGACCCTCACCCGCCGGTCACGAGGTTCACGAGCTTCCGGCGCGCGAGCGATCTCGCCCGGCCACCTGCCGCTCGCCGATCGCGCGCCGCGCATTCTCGGACGCGCGCGCCAACTCGAGGATCGTCTCCTCCGTAGCGTCGGAGGAGGACCTCGAGCTTGTCGCGGACCTTGCCGTCGACCTGGACGATCAACGTGACCGAATCCTCCGCCGCGAGCGCGGGATCGAACGAGGGCCAGGTCGATACATGCACCGAGGCATCATGCCCCAGGACCGTTCGCCACAGCTCCTCGGCAGCGGGCTGGCGCGAACAGCGCCAGCATCTGCGCGAGGGGACCCGCCGCGACACGGGCGCCGCGGCCGGCATCCAGCGCGGTCCGCATCCCGTTCGTCAGCACCTGCAGCTTCGAGATCGCCGTGTTGAACCGGAACCGCTCCAGGTCCTCGGTCACCCCGCGGATCGTGCGGTGCGTCAGCTTCACAAGGTCCGGATGGTCCTGCACGCCGCCACGCTCGACCGCCTCGTCCACGGCGGCGAACACCCGGCCCAGCCACGCGTTCACGCCCGGGCGTCGGTCGGCCGGCGCCTCGATCAGCTTCCAGTCGATGTCGTCCTCGAACGGGCCGGCGAACAGCATGATCAGCCGCATCGTGTCGGCGCCCCAGCGCTCGACGATCGGCATCGGCTCGACGATGTTGCCCTTCGTCTTCGACATCGAGGCGCCGCCGTAGATCACCTGGCCCTGGTTCATCAGGCGCGGGAACGGCTCGGTGAACCCGACCATGCCCATGTCGTACAGGGCCTTCGTGAAGAACCGGCAGTACAACAGGTGCAGGATCGCGTGCTCGACGCCGCCGGTGTACTGGTTCGCCGGCATCCAGCGGTCGATGTCCTCGCGGCGGAACGGGGCGTCATCGTCGCCGGGCGAGCAGTACCGGAAGAAGTACCAGCTCGAGTCGACGAACGTGTCCATGGTGTCCGTGTCGCGCACGGCCTCGCCGCCGCAGCTCGGACACGCGACGTGCTTCCAGGTCGGGTGACGCGCGAGCGGCGACTCGCCGCCGGGCTGGAAGTCGACGTCCTCCGGCAGGATCACCGGGAGCTGGTCGTCGGGGACGGCCACCTCGCCGCACGACGGGCAGTGCACGATCGGGATCGGCGCCCCCCAGTAGCGCTGACGCGACAGCAGCCAGTCGCGCAGCCGGAACGTCACGTCGGGGCGGCCGAGCCCCTCGGTCTCGAGCCACGCGGCGACCTTCGCGATCGAGGCCGGCGAGGGCTCCCCGTCGAACGGGCCGGAGTTGACCATCACGCCCTCGTGCGGCAGCGCCTCGGTCATCGCGTCGGCATCGACGGCGGCGGCGCCCGGCGGCTGGATCACGACGCGCACCGGCAGCCCGTGCTCGCGCGCGAACGCGAAGTCGCGCTCGTCGTGCGCCGGCACGCCCATGATCGCGCCGGTCCCGTACTCCATCAGGACGTAGGGCGCCACGTAGATCGGGACCCGCTCCCCGTTGACCGGATTCACGGCGTGGACGCCGAGCGCGACCCCCTCCTTCGTGTCGGCCTCCTCGCGCACCGTGAGCGGCGTGGCCCGGACCTTCTCGATCATCGGCCCGACCCGGTCCCACGTGCCGCCTCGCTCCGCGAGCTTCGGCACCAGTGGGTGCTCGACCGCGAAGACGAAGAACGTGACGCCCCAAAGGGTGTCGGGACGCGTCGTGAACACCTCGACCTCGTCGCCGCTCTCCTCGATCGCGAACCGCACCTCGGCGCCCTCGCTCCGCCCGATCCAGTTGCGCTGCATCGTGAGCACGCGGTCGGGCCAGTCCACCAGGGTGTCCACGTCGTCCAGCAGGCGCTGGGCGTACTCCGTGATCCGGAAGAACCACTGCGTCAGGTCGCGACGCTCGACCGGCGTGCCGCAGCGCTCACAGGCCCCGGCGATCACCTGCTCGTTCGCCAGGACCGTCTGGTCCTTCGGGCACCAGTTGACCGGTGCGTTCTTGCGGTAGGCGAGCCCGCGCTCGAACAAGCGCAGGAACAGCCACTGGGTCCACCGGTAGTACTCGGGATCGCTCGTGTGGAGCTCACGCGACCAGTCGAACGACATCCCCATCCGCTTGAACGACGTGGCCTGCTGCGCGATGTTCGCGTACGTCCACTCCTTCGGGTCGACGCCGCGCTTGATCGCGGCGTTCTCCGCGTTCAGGCCGAAGGAGTCCCACCCGATCGGGTGCAGGACGTTGTGACCCTGCATCGCCCGGAACCGCGCGATCGCGTCGCCGCCGCTGAACGCCTCCGCGTGGCCCATGTGCAGGTCGCCGGAGGGGTACGGGAACATGTCCAGCGCGTAGAACCGGGGCCGGTCGTCGGCCGGGTCCTCGGAGGCGCGGTACAGCCCCTCCTGTTCCCAGGCCGCCTGCCACCGGGGCTCGATCTCGGACGCGTCGTATCGCCGCATGGTGCGCAGATGGTAGCGAACGGTCGATCCCGCCCAAGGAACGGGGCCCCTCGCGGGGCCCCGAGTGGATCGACGAGGGTGCGGAGGCTCAAGCCTCGCCCTCCGCCTCCTCCTCCGCTTCCTCGACCGCTTCCTCAACGGGCCTCGAGGGTGTCCTCGACGCCCGCGACGTAGCCGACCGCCGCTCCCGCCTCGAATGCCTCCTCGACCGCCTCTTCCGCGGTCTCAGAGATCGATCTTCTCGTCGTCCATCTGGGCACCTCCTCGCCGGTTCAGGGAGGCGTGGCGTAGGAGGCGAGGTCAGCACGCGCAAGACGGGCGGAGCGTCGTCGGCTGCTTGCCGGCCGGGGCCGACAGCTGACGCCATCAGAAACGAACTTGAGACGGCTACAAATGAACCTGCCTAGCTGGCATCATGCGGTGCGAGTTTCGCTGCAGGCTTGATCTCGCCGCTCTCCTTCTCGCGCCGAATGTCGTCGAGTATCCACTCGAAGAACCCGTCACTCCGGTTGGTCCTGACACACCGGATGGCCAAGTGCGGTCGATCGGCTCTCGAGTGTATGACGACCCACATGTCGTCTCCGTGTCGAAAGTAGATGTACGGAAAAGGCTTGGTTGCCTCCCAGAGCTGAACTCTTGCCGTCTCGCCCTCACCTCGAAGCCGATCAACCGCCGCTTGCCACTCGTCAATCGTCTCTCGAATCAGTTCCGACGTTCGTTCTGGCCCGCGCCTCGCATACACGCTGCGGACGTCAACTGGAGCCTGCTCGCCTAGCATGATGACTTGAAGATCCCGACCTTCCTTGGCCCCTTGCCGAACGGCCTCGTCCGCGTGAGCTAGCACCCATCTCCGAGCGTACGCTGCGCACACTTCAATCTCTCCCGCACCGCTAGTCAGGAAGGCATGGAAGTCGATGTCAGGCATGCTCCCAACCTGAACGAGTCCGCTACTAGCGAGTTCACGCGAGAGTCCAGCCTGTCGCAAGACCTCAAGCACGACCGACCGCCGCAGCGCAACTTCGTATGCGAAGCCAAAGACCCCCAGCGTCAGCAAGCTCGCTCCCACTGCAGCGACTCTTGCCGAACCGACCTCACCCAGATTGGCGAACTCGTCCACGAGTCCAGGAAGAAGGAGACCGGCGGCCCCAACCCCCAGCGACAAGACAATCGTTCGACCGTTTACCGAAGGCGCGAAGATCGGCTTGAAGCGCTTCTGTGTCACACCGGACTCCAATCTCTGCGCCAGCTTGCCGCTGTTCGCCCTCAGTGAAGTTCGTCCGCTCAGCGCTTGTCCGTCACGCAGGTGCGTTCCGAGTGCCCACCGCACCTCCGCGTAGAAGATCGCGCAACGGCACGAACGCAGCCCAGCATGCTTCGCCGACCTCCTGATACGAGTCGTTTGCAGGTTCCGGAAACGCCGGCTCGCCATTCTGTTCGATGAACGACTCCGCAACTTCTACTGCGCGTAGCAGATGAGCGGCCGCTGCGCGAACAGCCGGTGCGGCTTCAGCCTCTCGATCCGCGAGTAGGTTCGTCAGTTGCCGACAACCACGAATGAACGGCCCGTAGTTGGTGTTCGTCACGGAGTGAAGGAAAGAGTCAGCTGACTTCTCGACCTCGCTGAGCAAGACACCAGCCTCTTCATTCGTCATGAGAGCATCCTAGCCTTCACCTTGACAACGTCCAGACGAAATGCGCGACCGCGGCCCGGTCCAAGGAGCCGACCGATCGCGTGATGGTAATCACGACCTGCTGGCCTCTACCCTTGAGTTGCCCCCTCGGGAACGCTCAGCTGCGCGAATCACTAGGTACGCAAATGGCGGTGAGAACTCCTAGAGGCCACGCACCATGCCGAATGTGAGCGCCTGGCGACTTGATGGCGAAGGAGCCCCAGGTCGCCAGGGAGGCTGAAAGCAAGACCACTGCACCACACACGGCGTTACGGCAGCCAGCCGACCCTGGCCCCCTACTCTCAACACAGTCCGAATATCCCATGCCGCGAATACGACCAGGGCGAGCCCAAAGGCGAACAGCGAGAGCAGGACGGCCCCGTCCATCCAGCAACCAGCCAGCCAACACCGCGCAAGCGAGCACAAAGGGGCCATCTCCGCGCCACGATTCCCTGCTTTCAACACCTGTGCTCGATCCAAGAAGGGTTCGCAAACGATTTGCGATTCGCCGCCCACAGGATCATCCCGAGCGTGATCGCGAGGAGTCCAAAGACCCGAGCGATATCAATCGCCAGTTTCATCTCATTCCCTCCCGACCGGGCGAGTCGTCACGCTCAACGCATTCGTACGCAATCAGGGCTGCTTCGTCGAGCTGCTAAGCTGAGGCTCAGGAACAGCCAGATTCGGTGGCACCAAGAGCTCCTGCTGAAGGATGAATCGACCACAAGGAGCCGGGGCGAGGGCTCGCCAGGCGTTCTAGGTAGGTTCAGGCGGAGCTCACGCGCTGGGCGCCGGTGGGGGCGGCAGGAGGCCTTCCTCCCGCGCAAGCACCTCGGGGATCTCCTCGGCGGGGACCGGGTAGGAGAACAGGAAGCCCTGGGCCAGGCGGCAGCCGTTCGCGCGCAGGAACTCGTACTCGCCGTAGGACTCGATCCCCTCGGCGAGCGGGACCATCCCGAGGCTCTGGGCGAGCTGGATCATCGCGCGGACCATGCCGGCCAGGTCGCGCTCGTACTCCAGGTGTCGGATGAACGCCTGGTCGATCTTCAGGATGTCGACCGGCATGTGCTTCAGGCGCGCGAGCGACGAATAGCCGGTCCCGAAGTCGTCGATCGCCAGGTTGAACCCCAGGGCATGGAGCTCGCCCAGGACGCGCTGGGTCCGCTCGGGATCGGTCATCGCCGTCGACTCGGTGATCTCGATCGTCACCGCCTGCGGATCGACCTCGTGCTCCTTCAGCATCCCGGCCAGACGCTGGGCGATGTTCGTGCCGGCCATCTGCCGGGGCGCCAGGTTGTAGCCGATCCCCACGTCGATGCCCTGCGCGCGCCACTCCTCGTGCTGTCGGGCGAGCTCGTCGAAGACCCACTCCCCGATCGCCTCGATCAGACCCATCTCCTCGGCGAGCGGGATGAACTCGCCGGGCGCCGTGAGCCCGCCGTTCGGCTCGCGCCAGCGCACGAGGGCCTCCAGCGAGTGCACGCTGCCGTCGCCGAGGTCGACGATCGGCTGGTAGTGCAGGACCCAGCTGCGATCCGAGACCGCCTGGCGCAGCCGGGAGGCCAGCGACAGCCGCTTGCCCGGGTCCTCGTCCCGGGCGGTGAACACCACGTAGCCGCCCGGATCCGATCTCTTCGCGGCGTACATCGCGGCGTCCGCGTTGCGCAGCAGGGTCTCGGCGTCCGAGGCGTCGTGCGGGTAGAGGCTGATCCCGATCGAGGCCGAGAGGTAGAACGAGGTCCCGTTCAGGTCGAACGGCTCCGCTAGCGCGGCCCTGACCCGCTCCGCGATGGACTCGGCCACGAGCTGGGGCGAGTCGACGCCCGCCAGGGCGCCGGATCCCCGCTCGAGGTCCGACAGCAGCATCAGGAACTCGTCGCCGCCGAGCCTCCCGACCAGGTCGGTCTCGCGCGTGCAGTGACGCAGCCTGGCCGCGAGCTGGCGCAGGAGGTCGTCCCCCACCTGATGACCCAGCGAGTCGTTGACGAGCTTGAAGTCGTCCAGGTCCATGAACAGGACGCCGACCGACAGGTCGTGGCGACGTGCGCGCGCGAGGGCGTTGTCGAGCATCTCCTCGAACAGCGCGCGGTTCGGCAGCTCGGTGAGCTTGTCGTGGTACGCGAGGAACGCGATCTGCTGCTCCGCCGTCTTGCGCGCGGTGATGTCGAAGATCACCCCCTGGATGAGCCACGGGTTCCCGTCCTCGTCCCGGATCGGGTACGCCTGCTCCAGGACCCACCGGACGCTGCCGTCCGCGTGGATCATGCGGTACTCGTGGTCCAGCGGCTGATGCGCGTTGTAGGCCTGCTCGTACTCATCCCACGCCTGGTCGATGTCGTCGGGATGCACATGGTTGCGCCAGCAGTAAGGGTCGAGGAGCCACTCGTCGGGGTCGATCCCCAGCAGGTCGGTGACCTGCGGGCTCACGTAGATGCTGTCCTGATCCTCATCGATCGGGTCCAGGTAGACGACCGCGGGGATCTGCTCCACCAGGGCCCGGTACTTCGCCTCGGCCTCGAACCGGGCCTCGCGCCCCTCCTGGAGCTCCGTGGCATCGCGGAGCGTGACCACCAGCAGACGCTCGGAGCCTTCGATCGTCCCGACGTGCGCCTCCACCGGGAACAGGCTCCCGTCACGACGGCGGCACGTCGTCTCGACGCGGGTGCCCGACGCGAGGGTGAGGAGCTCCATACCCAGCAACAGCTCGACCGGCCGGCCGAGGAGCTCCCCGGGGGAGAACGAGGTGAGCCGCTCCACGTGGTGGTTCGCGAAGACGATCCGTCCGTCCGCATGCGCCACGACCAGGCACTCCGGCGTGGCCTCCAGCAGGGAGCTCGGCTCGATCAGGCGCGCGAGGCCGTCCAGGCCCTCGCGGGTCCGGTCGTCGACCTCGGTCCGTTCCGATGCCATGGGTCCACACGCCCCTTCGGCGGAGTTCCCTTGAGGCATCGGAGGCCGTGCGGACCGACCTGAGGATCAGGACCTGGGCGTCATCTCCCGCATGCCCCACGGCGACCCATGCTCCTTCAGCAGGTCCATGAACGGGACGGGATCGAACGCCTCGGGGCCGAGCACGCCCGCCCCCGACCAGGCACCGGTGGCCGCGAGCTCGAGCGCGATCACCGGGTTGATCGCCGTCTGCCACACGACCGCCTGGACGCCGTCGTCGCGCCACGTCTGCTCGGTGTCGACGACGTGGTAGAGGTAGATCTCCCTCGGGCTCCCGTCGGCGCCGGTGCCCGTCACCCAGGTCCCGGCGCACGTCCTGCCGGTCATCTTGTCGGCCAAGGTCGCCGGGTCGGGCAGGCACGCGGCCACGACGTCGCGGGGCGAGACCTCGCCGCCGCGCACGCGCACGGGCTCGGTGCGGTCGAGCCCCAGCTTGCGCAGCGTCTCCAGCACCGCGATGAACTCGTCACCGAGGCCGTACTTGAACGTCACGCGCTCGCACTCGACCCAGCGCGGGACCAGCAGGACCTCCTCGTGCTCGACGTTGACGCACTCGACCGGCCCGATCCCCTCGGGGAACTCGAACGTCTCCGGCTCCGAGAACGGCGCCGTCGTGAACCACCCGCGTTCGCGCTCCCAGATCACCGGAGGGTTCAGGCACTCCTCGATCGTGGTCCAGATCGAGAACGTCGGCGCGAAGTCGTACCCCTCGATCACGAGGTTCGCGCCGTCGCGGACGCCGATCTCGTCGATCGACGAGAACAGGTGGTCGGCCGCGTACCGCGCGAAGACGTCGGCGGCCCCGGGCTCGATCCCGACCCCCACCAGCGCCAGTCGTCCGCGGTCCTCCCAGAGGTCCGCCATCGCGAACTGGTCGTCGCCGAGCTTCTTGCCCGTCTCCTCGTACGGACGCTCGGGGTGCGGCTCCGAGAGCGACATCGCCATGTCCAGGTAGTCCGTGCCGGCCTCGAGCGCCGCGGTGAAGATCGGCATCACGA
>JAXLTF010000038.1:0-14146 GCA_046330185.1 Actinomycetota bacterium | reverse complement strand
AGCATGTTCGACAGGTGCGAGGCGGTCTGGTGCAGGCCGCCCGCGCGCATGCCCTGGGAGACCGTGAGGCCCGTCAGCCCGACGATGGCCACGAGACCGGCGGCCACCGCGAAGACGCGCACCTGTCCGCGCCGGCGCGACCGCGGACGCAGCTCTCGATGCAGGCGCGTCAGGAGCAGGTCGGGAGGGGGCAGCGGGTCGGCGGCGAACGCCATCTCGGCCGTGATGCCCTGGAACCTGGTCAGCGCGTCCCTGCAGGATGCGCAGGCGGGCACGTGGTCGGAGAGCAGCGTGTCCGCCCGAGAGGCGTCCGCCCCCGAGAGGCCCCTCAGCACGTATCCGGCCAGCAGGGCCTCGATCTCGTCGTGATCCTCGAGCATCAGTCCTCCCGGTACAGGGCCCGTCGGAGCTTCCGCATCGCCGCCAGGGTCCGCGTCTTCACGGTCCCGAGCGGGATGCTCAGCTCCTCGGCGATCCTCGCCTGGGTCATGCCGTCGAAGTAGGCCATCTCCAGCACCTTCCGCTGCTCCGCGGGGAGGGTCGCGAGCGCCTCACGGACCTCCCGGCGGCGCTCGCGGATCGACGCGAGGTCGACGACCCCTTCCGCTACGTCTTCGCCGGCCACCGGCTCGAGGTTCGCGGCGCGTTCGGTCCGCTTGCGGATCCGCTCCTCCCGCCGGACCGTGTCCACCGCCCGATGGTGGACCAGGGACAGGAAGAACGTGCGGAACGCTCCCCGGGCCGGATCGAAGGCCTCCGGAGCTCGCCACAGGGCCATGAAGGCATCATGGACGACGTCCTGCGCTAGCACCCGCTGGCCGGTGAGCCGGTACGCCACGCCGTACGCGGTGGGGCCGTACCGCCTGTAGAGCTCGTCGAACGCCTCGCGGTCCCCCTCGCAGAGCCGCCGGTGGAGCTCGAGATCCTCGACGTCCAGGTCGGTCACGACGCATGTTCTATCAGGCGCGCCGCAGGCGTCCGCCGGTAGCATCGCCTCCGTGGAAGTCCTGCTGTACTCGCGGCCGGGATGCCACCTCTGCGACGAGGCGCGGGCCGTGCTGGAGGCCCAGCGAGCCCGGACGCCGTTCGATCTGCGGGAGATCGACGTGGGGACCGACGACGCCCTCGAGCTCGCGTACGGGATCCGCGTACCCGTCGTCCTGATCGACGGCGAGGAGATCTTCGAGCTCGCCGTCGACGCCGCGGCATTGGCGTCGGCCGTCGGCGACGGCTTGTGAACTTGAGAACGGGACCCGGCGCCCGGTAGTCTGCTCGGCATGCAGCGTGGCCCGCGGTCCAAGCCGGAGCGCGGGCCGATCCCCGAGGCCACCGTCGCCAGGCTCCCCGTCTACCTCCGCGCGATGGTCGACCTGGCCGCCTCGGGGGTCCAGACGGTCTCGTCCCAGGCGCTCGCCGAGGCGGCCGGCGTGAACTCCGCCAAGGTCCGCAAGGACCTCTCGCACCTGGGGTCGTACGGGACCCGCGGGGTGGGGTACGACGTCGCGTACCTGATCCACCAGGTCCGCAGGGTGCTGGGGCTCACCCAGGACTGGCCGATCGTGATCGTCGGCCTCGGGAACCTGGGGCGCGCGCTCGCGAACTACAGGGGCTTCCCCGCGCGCGGGTTCAGCGTCGCCGCGCTCGTCGACGACGACCCGGCCAAGGTGGGGGAGCGGATCGGGGCGCTCTCGGTCCGCGGTCTCGAGGATCTCCCCCGGCTCGTGCGGCGTCACGCGATCGCGATCGGCGTGATCGCCACGCCGGCGGGCAGCGCCCAGGAGGTCGCCGACCGGCTCGTCGCGGCCGGGGTCCGCTCGATCCTCAACTTCGCGCCGGCGGTCATCGTCGTGCCCGACGGCGTCTCGGTGAGGAAGGTGGACCTCGCGATCGAGCTGCAGATCCTCGCGTTCTACGAGCAGCGCAACGCCGCTCTGGCGGAGGTGAAGCGCCGCGGACGGGGCGTGAGCGGCGTGGCTACTTCGGGATCGAGATCCACATGAGGAACAGGACCGCCAGGAGCATCACGACCATCAGGATGAACTGAACGCTCCCCTGATCCAGGAGGGGTACCTCGATGGCTCCGATCATCGTCTCTCCCTCCCTTCGATCAGGCGGGACCGTACCAGGCCGGCGCGCTGCCGCCCGTCAGGAAGGCCTTGCGCTTCTTCTCCGCCCGATCGAGCAGCGGCAGATGGATGAGGAACAGGATGATCGAGCCCACGAGGAACATGTACGAGTAGCGCGGGACGCTGCCCGAGTCGTGATACAGGGACACCGTGACGATCGGCCCGCCGCCCGAGAAGTGGGCCTGGACGACGGCGAGCGATGTCTCATCCTGAGGCGCGAAGTAGATCGAGTCGATCGTGAACTGCGTGCCCGTGAGGGCGTTGGGGTCGTCGTGCGCCAGCCCCAGCTCCTCGTTGGCCTGCTCGGCCAGGAACGACCCGACGGTGCCGGAGACCGACTGGATCGAGGCGGTCTGCGCGGGGGTCGCGGGCTCCCATGGCTCGTCGGGGTACTCGGCGAAGGCCTCGTACTGCGTGGCGGCCGCCGTGAGGCCGCCCTCCAGCACGACCCAGCCCGGCTCGGAGCCACGCGGGCCGAGGTTCGTGGGCGTCTCCAGGCCCTGGGACCAGAACCCGAACAGCCAAAGGGCCGAGAACATGATCATCCAGCCGGAGAACGACACCATCAGCACCAGGTAGCCCATCCAGCGCCCGATCACGAACGTGAGCATGAGGTACACACTGCCGACGAACAGGATGAACGCTGCGAGCGTGACCCCGATCCCCTTCACGAGCGTCCCGCACTCGATCGCCCAGAACAGGCAGCTCGGCTGTTCCATCTACGGACGCTCCAAGACGGTGCCGGCCGCCGTCGCCTGCTCGACGGCCCGCGCCGAGGCATCGGGGTTGATGCAGACGTTGTCCTTGAACGGGACGTTCTCCGAGCTCATCGAGACCAGGTAGTTCACCAGGTCGTTGATCTGCTGGTCGTCGAGGGCGCCCTGGTACCGGATGCTCCACGACGGCATCGCGTTGCGGCCCTGCATGATCACCTGGTAGATGTCCTGTGTCGACGTGATCGCGTTGTGCGGCGGGTCGCCGAAGGGTCCGGCGCAGAGGTTCGTGAGGTCCGGCGGGTACGCGTACGCCGGGGTGCCGTCCGGGTTGGCCCCCGCCGCGATCACCCCGCCGCGGAGCTCGGGCCCGTGGCAACGCACGCAGCCGACGCCCAGCTGGTTCTCCTCGGAGAACAGCTGCACGGCCAGCTCGCCGCGGGCGATCGCATGGGTCTTGAGCTCCTCCTCCTGCTTCAGGTTCGCGCTGGGCTCGTTCAGCCAGTAGATCGGGAGCCAGACCACGAAGAAGGTGACGAGCACCAGCCCCCAGCCCTGCGCCTTCTGAAGCAGCGGGGTCTCGAGCGCGGGGTCGGACGGGCCCGGGCGCATCCCGCGGGGGATGTCGGGCGTCGGCTCCCGGCGGCCGCGGCTGCGCAGGAACAGCGCGCCGGCGGCCGCCACGATGAAGATCCCGCCGAGGACCAGCAGCAGCACGCCGGCGGTGTTCGAGAGGGCGAGCATCTCCGCCTCCGCCCCTATCCCGGCGCCACGCAGAAGGGACCCTGGGGCGGCTCGTTGACCGTGTCGGCGCCGCGCGGCGGCCCCAGGATCACCGTGGACGTGTCGACCATCACGTTGCCGCCCTCCACGGTGATCTTGAACCGGTCCATCCCGCGAGGAGCCGGACCCAGCTGATACTCGCCGGCCTCGTTGTACTTCGAGCCGTGACAGGGGCACTCGAACCATTTCGAGGAACCGCAGAACGGCACGCGGCACCCCAGGTGCACGCAGCGCTGATACAGCGGCATGATCCCGTCGGTCGTCACGCCGTTCGCCGGGTAGTCCGCGTCGGGCGTGGCCTTCCCGTTCCAGGGCACGATGTAGAAGCGGCCGGCGCCGTTGTAGACGGGCGCCTGGGAGTCGGCGATCTCCGCCTGGATGTCCTCGAGCGGTCCGGCGTTGATCAGCGACCCGAAGCCGCCCCGCAGGTTCGGCCACATGAACGCGAGCGAGGCGCCGCCGAACTGCGCGCCGAAGACCACGAGCGAGACGAGCAGGCCGCGGCGGAAGAAGTCCCGCCGGGACAGTGCCGGCTGGGGCTTCTCGACTGGGGCCGGCAGGCCGGCGGTGCGGACCTCCTGCTCCTGCGCCCGGCGCGCCCGCACGAACGACAGCCCGAACGCGATCGCGAACAGGTCGAGCACCAACAGCACGACGATGGCGACGATCAGACCGGTCGAGACCGCGAGCGTCGTCATAGGTCGAAGAACACCCCCTGCGCCCACGGCCAGATCCAGTTGTAGCCGGGACCGCGGAAGAAGCAACCGATGATCGTGAGCGTCGCGCCGAACATGAACATGATCGTGAACATCGTGAGCGCGATCTTGCGGTCGCCCGGCTTCACGCTCGGGTTGCGATCGACGTAGGGGACCGCGGCCAGCCCGACCAGGATGAACGTCGGGATCGTGATCCCCGCGATCATCGGGTGGAAGTAGCGGAGCAGCTCCTGCAGGCCGAGGAAGTACCACGGGGCCTTGGAGGGGTTGGGGGTCAGGTTCGCGTTCGCCAGCTCGCGCAGCGGTGCGTTCAGGAACGTGGAGAACACCAGCAGCCCCGCCGTCATGATCAGCATGGCGACGAACTCCTCGATCAGCAGGTGCGGCCAGACGTTGACGCGGTCACCCTGCTCTCGCTCGACGCGCTGGATCCCCTCGGGCGGCACGAGGGCCAGGAGTCGGTGCTTGTCCGGCGCGCCCTTCTTCGGGCTCGGGAGGTTGCCGGTCGGAAGCGGGGCCTCCCGGACCGGGGACGCGACCGCCGCCGCGGCCACGGGAACGGTCGCCACCGCCGCGGCCGCCGGAGCGGCCGCCGCGGCCGCGGGCGCGGGAGCGGCCGCCGGCGTCCCGGAGGCGGCCGGGGCCGCGGGGGCCGCAGGCGCGGCGTGCGCCTCGGCCTCCTCGGGGTGCGCGGCCTTGTACGCCCTCACGGCCGCGGAGCGCGCGCGACCCTCGGCCACCCGCCGGTCGGACCCCTTGGCCAGCTCGGCTTCGAGGGTCTCGTCGAAGACCTCTTGGTCGAGCGGGGTGTCTTCGCGTGCCATCCGGCTCCTTACAGCGGTCCCGAGATGCCGCCGTCCTTGCGGATCCGCCAGAAGTGCACGGCGAGGAAGATCACCAGGACGAACGGCAACGCCAACACGTGCAGGACGTACCAACGGAGCAGGGTGTCCGGACCCACGACGACGCCGCCCAGCAGCAGGAAGTTCGCCTGCTTCGCGATGAACGGCGAGTAGCCGGCGAGGCTCGTACCGACCGTGACCGCCCAGATCGCGAGTTGGTCCCACGGCAGCAGGTAGCCGGTGAACGAGAGCCCCAGCGTGAGGAACAGGAGGATGACGCCCACGACCCAGTTGAACTCGCGCGGCGGCTTGTACGCGCCGGTATAGAAGACCCGCGCCATGTGCAGGGTGACCGACAGGACCATCAGGTGGGCGCCCCACCGATGGAGGTTGCGCACCAGGTCGCCGAAGAACACCGAGGTCCGGATGGCCTGCATGTCCGTGTACGCCTGCGCGCCGCCGATGTCCGCCATGGGCCGGTAGAAGAACATCAGGAAGATCCCGGTGACCGTCAGCAGGATGAAAAGGAAGAAGGATAGGCCGCCCAGGCAGAACGTGTAGGTCAGCTTCAGGCCGTGCCGCTTCACCTTGACGGGGTGCAGGTGGTACAGGACGTTGTTCATGGTCGCCAGCGCGCGGTCCCGCGACGTGTCCTTGTAGCCCCTGCGGAAGATGGAGCCGGGCCGGAAGATCGACTTCCAGACCTCGGTCTCTCGGATGCGGTCGCCCAGCTCGCTCGGCGACGGCGGCTTCAGCTTCACCCGGCTCCCTCTCCCGTTCCCCTCGAGGCCAGCTGGCTCGTTACTCCGGAGCCGCCTGTGACGTCGGGACGGCGGCCATCGTGCGTCTCCCGCCCGGCGATCCCTCGGGTAAGCGGGCGAAGTACAGCGTGTCGGTCGGGCACCTGTCGACGCAGACCGAGCAGCGCGTGCAGGCGTTGTCGTCGAGGACGAAGATGGCGGTGGCGACGCCCACCTCGGCCCCGACCGAGTCCTCGGCGGAGTCCTCGACGATCTCCGGCGACAGCATGTAGATGCAGTTCCAGGGACAGACGTCCTCGCACGCGCGACACAGGATGCAGTTGTCCGGGTCGAGCATCAGGTGCTTGGGCGACTTGACGCCCTGCGCCAACCACCCCGGATCCACCGACTCCAGGACGTAGTCCTCGTGGATGTCGACCTCGGTCTTGGTGAACGGCATCTGAACCTCCTACCGGTAGCCGCCCGTCGGCCGGACGTCGCCGGATTGCCCGCGCAGCCTCCTGCGCCAGTTCTGAAGGATCGCTGCCAGGATCAGGGTCACGATGATCGGCACGGTCACGAGGCCCATGGCGATCGCGTCCCTCAGCTCCATCAGCCAGAGCCCGTTCGGCCCCGAGCCGTCCCATTTCAGCTTCTGGTCGGCGAAGTACAGCCAGAACGAGGGGATCACCGACGTCGTGATCAACAGGATGAACGTGAGCCCCACCGAGAAGACGACGGCCTTCGTCCAGTCCCATTCGAACGACCTCAACGCCGCTTCCGCCCGAGCCTTGGGCTTGTCCAGCCGCTGGGCCAGCTTCGACCGGTCCGACGTGGCGACCTGACTCATGTCTTCCGTCTCGTCCCTTCAGGAGGCGCGACGATTATAGCCACGGGGTGCGAAGAGCCACGGGGGCGCGGGAGCTTGTGAATCGGTTCACGAGTCACGACGACATGATGGCGCGGGCGCGAGCCGGCCGCAACCCACGCGTCGGGCCTCCATAGACTGTCGGGTCGGGATGGTTGCGGACCTGGTCCAGAGCGGGTTGTCGTCGTGGTGGGCCCCGGTGCTGGCGTTCGTCGCCGGGGTCGTGTCGTTCGCGTCGCCGTGCGTCTTCCCCCTGGTCCCGGGGTACGTGTCGTTCGTTTCCGGCGGGCGGGCGGTCGAGGACGACGAGCGGCCCCTGCTGCCGATCCTGCTGTTCATCGCGGGCTTCTCGATCGTGTTCACGCTGCTGGGCGCCGCGGGAACGGAGGTGTTCCGCGCGCTGCGATCGACGACCGCCCAGAGGATCGGGGGCGCGATCGTGATCGTCATGGGGTCGGCGATGCTCCTGTACGCCCTCGGTCGCGGCCCGGCCGTGCTGTTCGCGGAGCGCCGCCCGTTGCTCGAGCGCACGCACCCGGGGACCATGGGGGCGCTGCCGCTGGGGATGGCCTTCGCCGCGGGATGGACCCCGTGCATCGGCCCGGTGCTCGGCGGGATCTTGGCGCTGGCGGCCTCGTCGGGAAGCTCGGCGAGGGGGGCGATCCTGCTGTTCGTCTACTCGATGGGCCTCGGCCTGCCGTTCCTGCTGGTCGGGCTCGGGGTCCAGCACCTGATGGGAACCGTGGCATGGATCCGTCGCAACTACCGTGGGATCGCCGGCGTGTCGGGGCTGCTGCTGATCGTCGTCGGTGTGCTGATCATGACCGGAACGTTCACACGACTGCTCGCGCCGCTCGCCCGGTACGCGCCGGGCCTGTGAGCACGGCCCGCCGCCCGGCCAACCCGGTTCCGGCGTCGACCGTAGGATAGGCGGGCGCCCATGGCCTCATCCTCGTCCCCGGCTCCCACGTTCGCGCGATCCCTCGCCCTGGTCTGGAGGACGCTGCGCTCGATGCGGACGGCGCTGATCCTGCTCCTGTTGCTCGCGCTCGCCTCCGTCGCCGGCTCGCTCGTCCCGCAGCTCCCGAACTCCCCGTCGCGGGTGCTCGCGTACCGACAGGACCACCCGTTCACGGGAGCGCTCTACGACCGGCTGGGGCTGTTCGACGTCTTCGGATCGTGGTGGTTCGCGCTGATCACGACCCTGCTGTTCGTCTCGCTCGTCGCGTGCCTGGTCCCGCGGACCCGGGCCCTGCTGCGGTCGGTCCGTCAGCGCCCGGTGCAGGCACGGGAGATCGACGCGTTCCCGCACTACCGGGAGCGGCGGGTGGGGTCCGCGCCGGACGACGCGATCGCCGCGTCCGAGCGGGTCCTGCGCCGGCGCCTCTTCCGGGTCGCGCGGGACCCCGCGCGACCCGCGCTCGCCGCGGAGAAGGGCACGTTGCGAGAGGCCGGCAGCCTCCTGTTCCATTGGGCGTTCATCCTGCTGCTCGCCGGGGTGATCTGGGGCAAGGGGACCGGGTTCTCGGGCCGCATCGTGATCGTCGAGGGCGACACGTGGGTGGACGCGGCGGCGAACTACGACGGCCAGATCCGAGCGGGACGCTTCTTCGACGGGAGGTTCACCGGGATCGGGGTCCGGCTGCTCGACTTCGCCGACCGGTACCGGCAGACGGGTCAGCCGATGGACTTCGTATCCCGCGTCGAGCTGCTGGACGCGGACGGAACGCCCATCCGGCGCGCGGACATCCGCGTGAACCGGCCCGCCGAGGTGGCCGGCCTGCGCCTGTTCCAGTACGGCTTCGGCTGGGCCCCGGTCGTCGTCGTCCGGCGCGACGGCGAGCCCATCGCGTCCGAGCCGATCGTGTTCGTGCAGGACGAGGCGCCCGACGGCGTCCCGCAGCTCGCGATGCCGTGGCGGGGCGTCCTGAAGCTCCCCTCGCTCTCGCCCCAGCTCGGGATCGAGCTCGAGCTGTGGCCCGACAGCCGCGCCTTCGTTCGCATGCTCCAGACGGGCGAGCCGGTCGCGATGACGAACGCGTTCCAGCCGCTGATCCGGTATTCCGTATGGAGCGGACCGCTCACCGACCCGTCGCCGCTGTCCCTCGACACCACGAGCATGACCCGAGAGGCCACGGGCATCGTGGGGGCCGGCCAGGTCGTCGGCCTGACGGAAGGCGACGTCGTGGATGACCCCTCCACCGCCGGAGGACTCACGATCGGGTTCGAGGACCTTCGCAAGTACACGGTGCTCCAGGTGACCCGCGACGCGGGGGTTCCGCTCGTCCTGCTCGCCGCTATCCTCATCCTGCTCGGGCTCCTGCCGGCCCTGTACGGATCGCGCAGGAAGCTGTGGGTGCGGGCGGACGCCGCCGACGACGGCGCGGTCCTGAAGGTCGGGGGGTTCGCGCTTCAGCGCAAGGCGCGGTTCGAGGAGGAGTTCCCGGACCTCGTGGACGCGCTCGCTCGGGCGGCCGGCGAGGTGTCGGCCGAGCGGGAGGAGAAGGTCGGGATCCGATGACGACGATCGAGTGGGCCCGCATCTCGAACGACGCGTTCAACGTCGCACTGCTCGCCTACATCGCCGCCATGGTCGGGTACTTCGCCTACCTCGCGTTCCGCCGCACGCCGATCTGGGCCATCGCCCGCGTCGTGGCGTTCGTCGGCCTGGCCGCCAACGTCGTATCGGTGGCGGCGCGCGGCATGGCGGCGGACCGCGTCCCGTGGGGCAACATGTACGAGTACTCCTCGCTCCTGGCCCTGCTCGTCGTCGCCGGCTACCTGCTGATCGTCGAGGGTTACTACCGGATCCGCACGCTGGGCGGGTTCGTCCTGATGTTCGCGGTCTTCACGATGGCGATCGCCGTCTCGTTCCTGTACGTGGGTCCGGGCCCGCTGGTGCCGGCCCTCAACTCCTACTGGATCAAGATCCATGTGATCGCGGCGATCATGGGCTCGTCGCTCCTCGCGCTCGGGAGCGTCGTCACGATCCTGTACCTGATCCAGGACCGCGTTGAGCGCAGGCGCGCCGCCGTGCTAGCCGCGCAGCAGCCGCCACCGATCCTGGGCGGGGCGATCGACGTCGACGTCCCGCCGGACCTCGCGCCCGACGCCGACGAACCGGCGGCCGTCTCCCCGACGGACCGGCGTGGACCGCTGCCGACGGCCTCGACGCTCGACCGGATCGCGTATCGCGTGTACGCGTTCGCGTTCCCGATCTGGACGTTCGCGGTGATCGCCGGCGCGATATGGGCGCAGGAGGCGTGGGGTCGCTACTGGGGCTGGGATCCCAAGGAGACCTGGTCGTTCATCACCTGGGTGATCTTCGCGGGCTACCTGCACGCGCGCGCGACGTCCGGATGGAAGGGCCGGCGCGCCGCCGTGATCGCGATGGTGGGCTTCGTCTCGCTCCTGGTCACGTACTACGCGGTGAACCTGTGGATCGTCGGGCTCCACTCCTACGCGAAGTGAACGAGCCGCTCACGGGCACGCGGAACGAGGGTGATACAGTGCGCGCGGCTCACGCGCTGGGCCATCGCACCAGCATCCGGGAGACATGACCGACGTGCGGAAGAGGCTGCTCAGGGTCTTGGGCCTCATGGCCCTCGGCCTCCTGCTGGCCGCCTGTGCGCCCAACGCTTCGCAGGACACGCTGAACCCGCAGGGCCCCAACGCCCGGACCATCAAGGATCTGTTCGTCCCCGTCTTCTGGGTGGCGGTGGCGGTCTTCGTGATCGTGGAGGGCGGGATCGTCTGGATCCTGTTCCGCTACCGTCACCGGAAGGGTCGCGACCGCGTGCCGGCGCAGCTCCACGGGAACACGCGCCTGGAGATCGGCTGGACGATCCTGCCCACGCTGGTCCTGGCGTTCGTCATGGTGCCGACCGTGGCCACGATCTGGGACCTGGCGCGCAAGCCTCCCGCGGACGCCCTGCACGTGACCGTGGAGGGCTACCAGTGGTGGTGGGGCTTCGCCTACACCGACGAGGACATGAAGACCGACTACGAGCCCAACGGCCCGATCACGGTCGCCGACGTGCTGGTGATACCCGCCGAGCGCCCCGTCTACCTCTCGCTCGAGTCCAAGGGCGGAGGCGCGAACGACTTCCAGGTGATCCACTCCTTCTGGATCCCTGAGCTCTTCGGCAAGCAGGACGTCGTGCCGGGCCGGACGAACACGATCCTGTTCTCCGCCGACCACCCGGGCACCTACACCGGCCAGTGCGCGGAGTTCTGCGGGCTGCAGCACGGGCGCATGAAGACCCGGGTGGTCGCGCTGTCGGCAGCAGACTGGGATGCCTGGGTCGCCAACCAGAAGCAGCCGGCGCTGACCCCGACCGACCCGCTCGCCAAGCGCGGCATGGACATCTTCATGACGCCGCTCTCGGGGGACCGAGGCACCTGCGTCGCGTGCCACACGATAGGAGGGACCGACGCCGGGGGTGTCGCGGGGCCGAACCTGACCCACTTCGCCGACCCGACGCACGAGTGCTTCGCGGGCTGCAACTGGGAGACCACCGACCGGGAGGCCCTGGCCGCCTGGCTGCGGGACCCGGACGCCGCGAAGATGGGCTCGAAGATGCCGAACTACCGGCTCAGCGAGGACGAGATCGACGCGCTGGTCGCGTACCTGGAGAGCCTGGCGTGACGGGGGTGTCGACATGGCGAGCGTGAGCGTCCCGGCGGTCGGGGCGCGCGGCGGCCTGCGCCGGCCCACCGCGACGCATGGGTTCTGGAGCTGGTTCACGACCGTGGACCACAAGAAGATCGGGATCCTCTACGGCGTCACCGCGTTCGTGTTCTTCCTGATCGGCGGGACCGAGGCCCTGCTCATCCGCTGGCAGCTGGCGCAGCCCGACGGCACGCTGCTGGACGCCGCCCAGTACAACCAGATCTTCACGATGCACGGCCTCACGATGGTGTTCCTGTTCGTGATGCCGATGTCCGCCGCGTTCTTCAACTACCTGATCCCGCTGATGATCGGGGCGCGGGACGTGGCCTTCCCTCGGCTGAACGCGTTCAGCTACTGGGCGTTCCTGCTCGGCGGGCTGTTCCTCTACGCGAGCTGGTTCCTGGGCGGCGCGCCGAACGGCGGTTGGTTCGGGTACGCGCCGAACAGCACGACCGATCCGACGCCGGGGATGACGTTCTACGCGATCGGCCTGTTGATCACCGGCGTGGCGTCCACCGCCGGAGCGGTGAACCTGGCGGTGACCGTGATCAACATGCGGGCCCCGGGCATGACGTTCTTCCGGCTGCCGGTCTTCGTCTGGATGGGGCTGGTCGTCCAGCTCCTGCTGGTCTTCTCGCTGCCGATCATCACGGTCGGTCTGTTCGAGCTGCTGTTCGACCGCCGGTGGGGCACGCACTTCTTCGATCCGACCGTGGGGGGCGATCCGATCCTGTGGCAGCACCTGTTCTGGCTGTTCGGCCACCCCGAGGTCTACATCCTGATCCTCCCCGCGTTCGGCATCATCTCCGAGACGATCCCCGTCTTCGCGCGCAAGCCGCTGTTCGGCTACCAGTTCGTCGTCTTCTCGGGCATGGCGATCGGGTTCATCGGCTTCGGGGTCTGGGCGCACCACATGTTCGCGGCAGGGCTGGGACCGGTCGCGAACACGGCGTTCGGGATCTCGACCGCCATCATCGCGATCCCGACCGGCGTCAAGATCTTCAACTGGATGGCCACGATGCACGGCGGGGACCTTCGGTTCAAGACGCCGATGCTGTACTCGATCGGCACCGTGACGATGTTCGTGATCGGCGGGCTTTCGGGCGTCACGCACGCGATCGTTCCGGCCGACTACCAGCAGACCGACACGTACTACATCGTCGCTCACTTCCATTACGTGCTGTTCGGCGGCGCGGTCTTCGGGATCTTCGCGGGCGCGTTCTTCTGGTGGCCCAAGGTCTTCGCGCGGATGCTGGGCGAGGGGCTGGGCAAGGTCCAGTTCTGGGTCATGTTGATCGGGTTCAACCTGGCGTTCGGCCCGATGCACGTCCTGGGCCTTCAGGGCATGATCCGGCGCGAGTACACGTACCCGGAGTCCCTGGGCCTGACGTTCTGGAACCAGATCTCAACCCTCGGCGCGTTCCTGATCGCGGTGGCGATCCTGATGTTCATCGTGAACGTGATCAAGACGCAAAGGAGGCCGAAGGGTCTGGCGGACGAGGATCCCTGGGACGCGCGGACGCTGGAGTGGATGACCTCGTGTCCACCGCCCGAACACAACTTCGCGGAGATCCCGGTGGTTCACTCGCTGGACGACTTCTGGCACCGCAAGTACGCGCAGGACAAGAGCGGGAAGCTCGTGCCGGTCCAGGCGGGGGGCGCCGACCTCGAGCCCGACGACGGATCCGGTCACGGCGGCGGCCACGCGATCCACCTGCCCGGCCCGTCGTTCTGGCCGCTCGTGGCCGCCCTGGGCCTGCCGGTCATGGGCTACGGCGTGATCTACGGATGGTGGCTCCTCGGCCTCGGGGCCGTGATCACGCTGGTCGGGTTCTACGGATGGGCCGTCGAGCCCTCGGTGGCGGAGTAGCGAACGGTGGCGGACGTCGCGGTCCAGACGCACCCGGAGCACGAGACCTCGACGGGTCTGCCGTCGACCAAGCTCGCGATGTGGATCTTCCTGGCGTCCGAGTGCCTGCTCTTCGGCGCGCTGATCACCACGTACGTGCTCTACCGAGGCGCCAGCCAGGTCGGGCCGTACCCGGCGGACGTCTTCGACATCCCGTACACCTCCGTCTCGTCGTTCGTCCTGCTGGCGAGCTCGCTCACGATGGTGCTCGGGCTCGCGGCGGCGCAGCATCGCGACTTCGCCCGGATGCGGCTGTGGCTGTTGGCCACCGCGATGCTCGGGTTGACGTTCGTCGGGGGCCAGGTCTACGAGTTCACGGCCTTCTATCGCGAGGGCTTGTCGATCACCACCAACCTGTTCGGAACGACGTTCTACGTCCTGACCGGCTTCCACGGCGTCCATGTGACCGTGGGCATCCTGATGCTGCTGTCGCTCGTCGGTCTCTCGTTCGCCGACCGTCTCCCGGACGAGCCGGCGTTCCCCGTGGAGATCGTCGGGCTCTACTGGCACTTCGTGGACATCGTCTGGATCGTGATCTTCACCGTCGTGTACCTGATCCCGACCGGACGCGCCGTGGGGGGTGGGGGCTGAGATGGCCGAGACCGAGACCGACCTGCAGCGCGAGCTGGGCGACCACCCGGCGGATCCGTTCGAGCGGGAGCGCCGGTCCCATCCGAACGGGAAGGAGTACATCCGCATCGGGTTGATCCTCGCCGGCCTCACGGCCTTCGAGGTGCTCACCTACTACCTGGACACCAGCACCGCCCTGCTCGTCAC
>JAXLTF010000037.1:0-15611 GCA_046330185.1 Actinomycetota bacterium | reverse complement strand
CGGATGGCGATGCCCGCCGCGGCGCCGATCCCGCCGAACCCGGACGACCCCGGCGCGCGACTGGGCGTGGCGGAGGGGCACGACGCCGACTACGGCCGGTTCCTGGTGGCGAGCGGGCCGTACATGATCGAGGGCTCGGATCGGCTCGACTTCTCGGTCCCGGCGAAGGACCAGGAGCCGGTCTCCGGCTACCGGCCGGGTCGTTCGCTCGTCCTGGTGCGCAACCCCGCCTGGGATCGCGCGAGCGACGAGCTGCGTCCCGCGTACCCGGACTCGATCGAGACGACGATCGGCGGGGACAACGACGACCTGTCGCTGCAGGTCGAGGCCGGAGCGATCGACATGCTGTTCGACGGCGTGCCGCCCGCGCAGCAGGTGCAGCGCTACGCGGCCGACCCGGACCTGCAGCCGTACCTGCACGCGAACCCGTCGGACGCGGTCCGTTTCCTGGAGATGAACCTCGCGAACCCGCCGTTCGACGACATCCACGTCCGCAAGGCCGTGAACCTGGCGATCGACAAGGGGGGACTGCGCCAGCTCCGGGGCGGCGAGCTCTTCGGGGAGATCGCCGGGCACATCATGGTGAACAGCCTGGAGGACGACCTGCTGAAGGACTACGACCCGTACGCCACGCCGGGCGGTGCCGGCGACCTGGACGCCGCGAAGGCGGAGATGGCGCGGTCCGCGTACGACGCCGACGGCGACGGCGTCTGCGACGACGCCGCCTGCGAGGGGATCCTGACCTTCAGCGATACCGCCGACCCGTACCCCGCTCAGCTCGCGCTGATCGGGGAGAACCTCGAGCGGATCGGGATCACGCTCGAGCCGCGCGCGCTGGAGCGCTCGACGATGTACGCGCGCTGCGAGGACCCGAACACGGACTGGGTGCTCTGCACGGCGACCGCCTGGGGCAAGGACTACGCCGACGGCTTCACGTTCGGGCCGCCGCTGTTCTCCCGGGCGGCGATCGGACCGGGGTCGTGCTGCAACGACACGATGGTGGGCGCGACGGCCGAGATGCTGAAGGAGCGCGGCTACGCGGGCGCGTCGGTCCCGAGCGCCGAGGACCGGATCGACGCGTGCATCCCGCTCACGGGCGACGAGCGGTTCCGTTGCTGGGCGGACCTGGACAGGTACCTGATGGAGGGGGTCGTGCCTTGGGTGCCCTACCTGTTCGACAACAACGTGGTCGTGACGTCTTCGCGCATCGTCAGCTGGTCGTTCGACCAGTTCGCGGGCATGCCCGCGCTCGACCGACTGGCGATCGCGCCGTAGGGGCGGTGGGGGCGGTCGCCTCCGGTACGCTGCGGAGCGATGGGAACCTTCGACGTCGCGGTCGTCGGGGCGGGCGTGCACGGCGCGTCCGCCGCCTTCCACCTGGCCGGGCGGGGGCTGCGGGTCCTGGTGCTCGAGCGGTCGGAGCCGGCCGGGGGTCCGACCGGTGCGTCCAGCGCGATCTGTCGCGCGTACTACACCGATCCGTTCCTGGCCGGCGTCGCTCGCGAGAGCATCGAGATGCTGCGGGGGTCGCTCGAGCGGTTCGGCGTCGACGCCGGGTTCCGACCGACGGGATTCCTGTTCCTGCACCCGCCCGAGGACGAGGCGGAGGTTCGCTCGTCGGTCGAGCGCCTGAACGCCGTCGGCGTCGTGACCGAGCTGCTGGACGCGGAAGCGGTGGCCGTGCGCTTCCCGGCGTACGACCTCGCCGGGGTCGGGATCGCTGCCCTCGAGCGGGACGCCGGGTACGCGGACCCGCACGCCACGACCGAGGGGCTGCTGCGCCGGGCGACCGAGCGGGGGGCGATCGTCCGGACGCGGGCGCCGGTCCGTGCGATCGCCGCGGACGAGCGCGGCGTGACGCTGACGACCGGTGACGGAGAGACCGTCGCGTGCGGCCGCGCGCTCATCGCCGCGGGGCCGTGGTCGGGACCGCTTGCGGCGCAGGTGGGCGCGGATCTGCCGCTGACGGTCGAGCGGCACGTCGTCGCGACCTTCCGGTGGGCGGGGGCCGAGCCCGTGCCGGCCCACGGCGACCTGATCGGTGGCTACTACTTCCGCCCGGAGGGCGAGGACCTCTACCTGGTCGGTTCCGTCCACGAGGCCCCGAAGGCGGACCCGGACCACTTCGACGCGGCGATACGCGAGCCAGAGATCCGGACGCTGGCGGAGGCGGTCGTGCGCCGAGTGCCGCACCTGGAGGCCTCCGCGTCGCAGGGCGGCTGGGCGAGCGTGTACGACGTCAGCCCCGACTGGCAGCCGATGATCGGGGAGGTGGCGCCCGGGGTGTTCCTGGACGCCGGGACGAGCGGGCATGGGTTCAAGCTCGCCCCGGCGCTCGGACGGCACGTCGCCGATCTGGTGACCGGCGCGCCCGACGTGGATCCGGGCCTCGCGGCCTTCGATCCGTTCCGGTTCGAGCGCGGCGAGGGCCTCGCCGCGGGGTACGGGACCGCCCGCATCCTCGGTTGACAGGGCGGACGCCCGGCGCGCAGGAAGCCGCAACCACACGGCAAGGGAACGGAAGCCGGACGGCCCGGCACCGGTGTAGGAATGGGTACGGGACCGGTCGCCGGCCTGCCGGATCCTGGAACGACGGGCAGCCGCACGCTCCCGTCGGGCGACCGGATGGATCCGGGGCACGGCCTCTCGCGGTACCCCTCTCGGCCGGGCTCCGGATCC
The DNA here is from genome assembly GCA_046330185.1 of Actinomycetota bacterium. Taxonomy (GTDB): domain Bacteria; phylum Actinomycetota; class UBA4738; order UBA4738; family HRBIN12; genus DATBLY01. The sequence continues at coordinate 12,932 of JAXLTF010000037.1, read as the reverse complement.
TCGGTCGGGCTAGAGGTGCATCCGCTTGTTCGGCTGGATCACCAGCGGGTCGGTGATCGAGCCGAAACGGTTCGCCTGCTGCTCCCAGTCGCGGCGACGCCGGTACGCGGAGGGGCTCATCCCCGTGTGCTGGCGGACCGTGGTGGTGAAGTGCGAGAGCGAGTTGAAGCCCACCCGGTGGCAGATCTGGGTGACGGTCAGCTCCGAGTCGCGCAGCATCTCCATCGCCCGCTGGATCCTCAGCCCGATCAGGTACCGGTAGGGGGGGATGCCGACGAAGGCCGTGAACTGACGGGTGAAGTAGTACGGCGAGAGCGCGGCCTCGCGCGCGATCGCGCGCAGGTCCACGTCCCGGTCGAGGTTCGCCTCCAAGAACGCCTGCACCTCGCGGATGCGCCGCTGCAGGTGCGGGCTGGGCAGGTCGCGTTCGGTCAGCGTCATACAGCCCTCTCTCCTGGCAAAGGGTACGTGCCGCCGGGGGGGTCTGGCTTTCGGAATCCTGCGCGGTTCATCCTCCGGCGAACAGGCGTTCGAGCCGCGTTCCACGGCCCCGGACCGCTCGATGCTCAGCGTTCTCTCAGGATGACATCGTGAGATCGGGGACCGACCGAGAGGACCGAACGAGAGGAGCGATCGATGCGGGGTTGGAGCGCGGCGCGATGGGCGGTGACGATCGTCGCGGGTGTGGCGCTGCTGGTGGGCGGCGCGTACGCGGTGTTCGCCTTGATGACGAGCGGCGACGCGCCGCCCCCGGTGGCGCTGCCGTCGTCGAGCCCGTCGACCGGCGGGGCCTCGAGCGGAACATCGCCCTCGGGCGATCCGGCGGGCGACCCCGCGGGCGATCCCGAGGGCACCTGGAACGTCGACCCCGGGAGCTCGTTCGTCGGGTACCGGGTGCGCGAGCAGCTCGCCTCGCTGCCGGCCCCGAGCGACGCGGTGGGCCGGACCGACGCCGTGACCGGGTCGCTCACCATCGACGGGCTCGAGATCGCCACGGTCGAGGTAACGGCGGACCTGACCCAGCTCACGAGCGACGAGTCGCGCAGGGACGATCGTCTGCGGACGAGCGGCCTCGAGACCGACGCCTTCCCGGAGGCGACGTTCGTCCTGACGGAACCGATCGTCTTCGAGACGGAGCCGGCGGATGGGGAGATGGTGGATGTGATCGCCACCGGCGACCTGACGCTCCACGGCGTGATGCGGTCGGTCGAGATCCCGATCCAAGCACGCCGGACGGGGCAGATGATCGAGGTCGTCGGTAGCCTCGAGATCGTGTTCGCCGACTTCGACATCGTGCCGCCGAACTTCGGCGGGTTCGTGACGGTCGAGGACCACGGGACGCTCGAGCTGCAGCTCACGTTCGTCCCGGCCTGACGCGGAGGGAGCGGCGTGACGCAAGACCTTCCGCGCCCGGGGTCCGAGGCGAAGATCCTCGTCGTCGACGACGAGCCGAACATCACCGACCTCGTGGCGACCGCCCTGCGCTACGACGGGTTCCGTGTCGAGACGGCGGCCGCAGGGATGGAGGCGCTGGCCAAGGTGTCGAGCTTCCGGCCCGACCTCGTCGTGCTCGACGTGATGCTGCCGGACCTGGACGGGTTCGAGGTCAGGCGCCGGCTGGGTGAACACGGCGAGGACGTGCCGGTGCTGTTCCTCACGGCGCGCGACACCACCGAGGACAAGGTCCGAGGGCTCTCGATCGGCGGAGACGATTACGTCACCAAGCCGTTCAGCCTGGAGGAGCTGGTCGCGCGCGTCCGGGCGATCCTTCGCCGCACCGGGACGCTGCGGGGAGCGTCGAGCGTGCTCCGCTACGAGGACCTGGAGATGGACGAGGACACCTACGAGGTGCGCCGCGGCGACCGCCGGATCGAGCTGACGCCGACCGAGTACAAGCTCCTGCGGTTCATGCTGGTCAACCCGAGGCGGGTCCTCACGAAGTCACAGATCCTCGATCACGTGTGGAACTACGATTTCGGCGGCGATGGGGCGATCGTCGAGACGTACATCAGCTACCTCCGCAAGAAGGTCGATCGGGAGGATCCGAAGCTGATACACACGGTCCGCGGGTTCGGCTACGCCCTTCGCGTGGTGCGCTAGGTGTCCCTCCGGGCGCGGCTGCTGATCACGCTCCTGGTGCTGACGGCCGCGGGACTGGCGGCGGCCGACCTGGCCACGTTCGGCGCGCTCCGCTCCTTCCTGCTCGACCGCGTCGACCAGCAGCTGATCGTGGCTCGACAGCCGGCCGCGCTGGCCCTGGCGCACGGGCAGGAACCCGGTTTCGGTCGAGGTCCGGGCGGCTTGCTCTTCCCGCCCGGCACCTACGCGGCCTTCCTCGACGCGGGCGGGGCGGTCGTGAACGCCGTCACCTGGAGCTACGAGGATCCGGTCGCAGATCCGGGGCTCGACCTGCCCGAGCTGCTCCCCGGCTCTGGAGGGGAGGGCGCGGCCACGTACTTCACGACGTCGTCCGAGACCGGCGGCCGCTACCGCGGGCTCGCCACCGCCGTACAGGGCGGAGGCACGCTGGTCGTCGCGATCCCCCTCGACGACGTGCTGAGCACCCTGCGGCGTCTCGTGGTGGTGATGCTGGTGGTCGGCGTCGTGGTGCTGGTCGCCGTCGCGGCGTTCGCGCGGTGGCGCGTTCGCGCGGGCCTCCGCCCGCTCGAGGAGATGGGGGAGACGGCGGGCGCGATCGCGGCCGGCGACCTGACCCGCCGGGTGGAGCCCGCGGACGAGCGCACCGAGGTCGGCCGGCTGGGCCTCGCGCTGAACGCCATGCTCACGCAGATCGAGTCCGCGTTCGAGGAGCGGCGGGCATCCGAGGAGCGCCTGCGGCGTTTCGTGGCCGACGCGTCGCACGAGCTGCGGACGCCGCTCACGTCGATCCGCGGCTACGCGGAGCTGTTCCGGCGCGGCGCCGCCGACCGTCCGGAGGACCTGTCGAAGGCGATGGGACGGATCGAGGCCGAGGCCGCGCGGATGGGCATCCTCGTCGAGGACCTGCTGCTCCTGGCGCGGATCGACGAGGCGCGGCCGCTCGAGCGGGAGCGGCTGGACATCTCGGAGCTCGCCGCCCAGGCCGTGCAGGACGCGAGGATCGTCGCGCCGGATCGCTCGCTGGAGCTGATCGCGGCCGGCCCCGTCTGGGTGATCGGCGACGGCGTGCGGCTCCGTCAGGTCCTGGACAACCTGCTCGACAACGTCCGTTCGCACACGCCCGAGGGGTCTCGCTCGGTGATCGGCGTGGCCCGCGACGGCGACGACGCCGTCCTGACGGTCGAGGACGATGGTCCTGGTCTAGACGTCGAGGATCCGGACAAGGTGTTCGAGCGGTTCTTCCGGACCGATGCGTCGCGGTCGCGCAGCGGCGGCGGGTCCGGCCTTGGGCTGTCGATCGTGGCCGCGGTCGTGGCCGCGCACGGGGGGACGGTCCACGCCGACCGGTCCCCGCTCGGCGGCGCGCGGTTCCGGGTCCGGCTTCCGGTCGCTCCCTAGACCATGTCCTGCGGCCGGGCCGCCGCGTCGTACTCCGCCTCGGAGAGGTAGCCCAGCGCCAGGGCGGCCTCCTTGAGCGTCGTGCCCTCGTGGTGCGCCTTCTTCGCGATCTCGGCCGCCTTGTCGTACCCGATCGTCGGCGTCAGCGCGGTGACCAGCATCAGCGACCGGCGCACCAGCTCCTCGATCCTGACGCGGTCGGGTTCGAGCCCCTCGATCGCGAACTCGCGGAACGTCCGGCAGACGTCGGCGAGCAGCGCGGTCGAGTGCAGCAGGTTGCGGATCATCACCGGCTTGAAGACGTTGAGCTCGAGGTTCCCCTGCGAGCCGGCGAGCTTGACGGCGGTGTCGTTCCCCAGTACCTGCACGGCGACCATCGTCATCGCCTCGGACTGCGTGGGGTTCACCTTGCCGGGCATGATCGACGAGCCGGGCTCGTTCTCGGGAAGCACCAGCTCGCCGAGTCCGCTGCGCGGCCCCGACCCCAGCCAGCGGATGTCGTTCGCGATCTTCATCAGCGACGCGGCGAGCGTCGCCAGCGCGCCCGACGCGAACACGACCGCGTCGTGCGCGGCGAGCGCGGCGAACGGGTTCGCCGCCGCCACGAACGGCAGCCCGGTCAGCTCCGCGATCTCCGCCGAGGCCGCCTCGCCGAACCCGGCGGGTGCGTTCAGCCCCGTGCCGACGGCGGTGCCGCCGATCGCGAGCTCGTACAGGCCGGGCAGGGTCGCCTCGATCCGCGCGATGTCCGCGTCGAGCTGCGCGACGTAGCCGCCGAACTCCTGTCCAAGCGTCAGGGGGACCGCGTCCTGCAGGTGAGTGCGGCCGATCTTCACGATGCCGGCGAACTCCTCGGCGCGACGCGCGAGCGCGCCCCGAAGCGCCCGGACGCTCGGCAGGAGCCGCTCGACGATCATCGTCGCCGCCGCGATGTGCATGGCGGTGGGGAACGTGTCGTTCGAGGACTGCGACATGTTGACGTGGTCGTTGGGATGCACCGGCGACTTAGATCCCAGCTCGCCCCCGGCGAGCTCGATCGCGCGGTTCGAGATGACCTCGTTCGCGTTCATGTTGGTCTGCGTGCCGGATCCGGTCTGCCAGACGTAGAGCGGGAAGTGATCGTCCAGCCGCCCCTCGATCACCTCCTCGGCCGCGGTCACGATCAGGTCCGCCACGTCCTGGGGGAGGCGGCCGCCGGCCGCGTTGACGAGCGCGGCCGCCTTCTTCAGGATCCCCATCGCGCGGATGACCTCGACCGGCATCCGGTCGGCCGCGGGATCGCCGATCGCGAAGTGATGCAGCGATCGCTCGGTCTGGGCCCCCCAGTAACGCGATGCAGGGACGAGGATCTCGCCGATGCTGTCGGATTCGGTGCGCTGCTCGATCATCGCGGCTCGTCCCTCCGGGAGGCGACCCCGTCATCCTCCCACGCGATGCCCGGGCTCGGTGCGTGTCGGCCATATCGGGGAACGCCGAGGCGCTAGGGCGAACGACCGGTTGCTCGCCCCGATGGCCCGGACCTAGCGTCGATCTCCCATGCGGCGGCCCTTCCCCACCGGCGGCATGCGATATCGGTTCCGCCTGTGGCGGGACCGTCGCCGCTACCCGTGGCACTACGCCGAGTTCGGGTCCGTGAAGGGGTCTAGGGTCACCTCCCGCATCCTGCGTTGGCGGTTGTTCGTGATCAGCTACTCACCCGGCGATCCGAACGTGGTGATCGTCGCGGAATGTCCGGACTTCATCATCGCTCGCGCGGTCGCGGGTGAACGGTTCTCGATCTTCACGCAGCGCGAGATGCAGGACACCCCGAAGCTCCGGCGCGCCCTCGCCGCGTGGGACGCCTCCATGAAGCAGCGCCGGACCCACCGAGCGAAGTCCTCGCGGGCATGGGCTCCGTCTCCGGGGACGATGGGGTTCGAGACCCCGGCAGGGTGACACTGGGTAGCATGGGTCGCGAGGCGTGGTCACCACGCGGGGCGGTAGCTCAGTCGGTCAGAGCAGCGGACTCATAATCCGTCGGTCGGAGGTTCGAGGCCTCCCCGCCCCACCGGGTCGCAGCGGCCGGGTCCGCTCAGATCGGGGCTCGCCGGCTGTATCGCAACAGGTCGGGGCGCCAGCCGCCGCACCCCTCGCCGATGTCGTCGTAGCGCTCGATCAGCTCCATCGACCGGATCCACTTGGCCATGTTGTAGCCGAGCTGGCTCTCGAGCCGCAGGCGCAGGGGGGCGCCGAAGGCCACCGGCAACGCCCGTCCGTTCATCCCGAAGGCGAGCAGCGTCTGGGGCGCCCGGGCCAGCCCGAGGTCGATCACCGAGTAGAACTCGCCGTGGCCGGGCTCCTCCCACTTGTCGTCGAACGTGCGGAACAAGATGTACCGGGCCTCGGGGGAAGGCCGGCACCGCTCGAGCAGCGCGCTCAGGGGTACCCCTTCCCACTCGGCGACGTGGCTCCATCCCTGGACGCACTTGTGCATGGTGGTCTGCCTCTCCGATCCGAGGGTTCGGAGCTCGTCCAGGTCGAGCGCCAGCGGATCCTCGACGAGGCCCCCGATCTCGAACCGCCACCCCTCGAAGCTCCGCTCGACCAGCTCGCGGTAGGCCTCGGTACCGGGCGGACGGCCGTTGGGTCGGGGGTCCACGGCGATATCCCGGGGGCCGTAGCGCTGCCGGGAGCCGAGCGGCTGGAGCAGGCGGGCCTGGACCGGATCGACCAGGCGCTGCAGCATGTCCTGGGTGGCGCGCGGCCTGAGGAGGGAGCGCCGGGTGGCCCAGACGTGCAGCCAGACGAGCCCGGCCACGAAGGCCAGGGTGATGGCCGCGGCCACCGCCTGCTGCGCCGCGGTGGGCGCCAGCGCGCCCAGCACGATGGACGAGAGCCCGTCGAGGAGCCCATGGGCGGCCACCAGGGCCGTGTGGTGCACCGTGAACCCGGCGTACGCCACGAGCCCGATGAAGTGCAGGCTCCGGGCCGCCTGCCGGCCTCCGAAGATGCGGGGGAACCACGGGAACCGTCCGCCCATCGCCGGCGACATGGCGAGCCCGGTGAGGATCTGCAGCGGCGTGAGGATGAAGATGAGCGTGAAGTACGTGAGCTGCTGCAGCGCGTTGAACGGATCGCCCTGGGCGGGGATCTGGAGCCGCAGGTAGGTGAGACCCACGTCCCAGGCCTGTTGGAACACCTCCCAGGAGGTGGGCACGAGACGGCGCCACTGATCGCTCGTGAACAAGATCGCCAGGTACGCGATGCCGGTGAGGAGCCAGCCGATGACCGAGGCGAAGTGCCAGAACCGCCCGAGGCCCAGGTTGTCCCTGCCCGGCAGCGCCACCCAGGGGGAGTAGGTCTGCTTCTCGTCCTCGGCGGTCCACCGGCGATCGCGGAACATCCGCTTGCCGGTGAAGCGGACCCATTCGCTGCCGGGCCGGCAGTCGTCGTTGAAGTACAGCATCGGGTGCCCGCCCAGGATCTCGATGCCGCTGCGGACGAGGAGGCTGAGGAACACGATGTTGAAGGCGTGGGTGAGCCGGATCCCGAGGGGGAAACCCAGGTCCGCGACGATCGGTCCGGCCGTCAGGGCGCCTCCTCGGGAGCGACGCTCCACCACCGGTCAAGGACCCCGGGCCGGAACCGGATCACGTAGGCCGCGAGGACCGGTCCGTAGACGAGGCCGTACGACGCGATCCCGTTCCACAGCTGGGTCGCGAGGTCCAGACGCCCGGCCAGCTCCGGACGAACCAGGTGGAGGATCCCCATGAAGTCCACCTCCCACACCGCCAGGCCGAACAGGGCCCCGTACAGGAGCATCAGCGGCGGGGGGGCGCTCAGCTGATACGTGAGCGCCAGCGCGCCGATGAAGACCACGCCGAACGCCACCGAGAGCAGCAGGTGGATCGCGGTGCCCAGGGCGACGGAGGCTCCGACGGGGAACCCCGGCGCGAGGGCGGCCGGTCCCACGAAGATCGCGGAGGCGAAGTCGAACGGGAGCCACGGGTTGGATCTGAGGAGCGCGCTGATCGCGATCTCGACCGCGCCGAGCGACAGGCCCGCGAGCACCCCCGCACGGGCCCCGTGCGTCACGACCTCCCAGGCATCGCGCCGCTCGACCGGCACCCCGGTCCTCGGCTCCGCCCAGGGGGACGGGTTGCCGGCGGCGAGCGGGGGCTCGCCGCCCAGGGTCTCGTACTCCTCGGGATCGGGCCGCCTCATCCCCCGGGGCATCCTCAGTTCACAGGGGCGTGCTCCCCGACCGCGTCATCCCCGATGTCCTCGCCGGCTCCATCTCGTTCGAGCTCGGCCTTGACGTCCGGGTAGTTCTCTCCCAAGCAGCAGGGGCATGCCGCGTACCACCGCCGGAAGCCCTCGTCGATCGCGATCCGGCCGGCGGTGCCATCTGCCGGAACCTCCATGATATGCCTCCCGTCGGTTAGGCCCTTCGCGCGCCTCAGGGCTTGTGGTGGTGATGGTGGTGGTCGTGTCCGCCGGTCGCCTCCAGATCTTCCAGCAGCGCCGTCGCCTCCTCCCCGGAGAGGTACGCGAGCTCGGGCAGGTACGCCTCCTCCTCCTTCAGCAGATGCAGCCGCACGATCGCCTCGAGGGCGACGAGCGATCTCGCGATCTGGGCCCGGTCGGGCGGGGCCAGCGACGACCCGGCCCGGGCGGCCAGCGCCTCGATCCGCTCGCCGATCTCGCGGTGGTCGATGGACATGGTCCTCGTACCTCCGCCGGTGGCCCTGAGGAGCCGGTCCACGGCCGGGTACAGGATCCGCTCCTCCGCCTCGGCGTGGGGGAGGAGCGTGCCCTTCAGGAACCCCAGCACGGACTCGAGACGTTCGCGGAGATCTCCCTCATCCAGATCCGGGACCGCTTCCGCCAGGTCCAGGAGATGGTCGAGGTGGGATAGGAACGCGCGATGCTCCTCGTGGATCGCGCCCTCCACGTCGGGGCGGGGCGCCGCGGCGGGCCAGGGTCGCCGCTCCGCCGCATGGTCCTCGGCCCCGGGGGGCGGGGAGACCGTGAGCAGCAGCAGCATCCTTCCCCCCCCGGCCCGGACGCCGCGGGTCGTTCCGGCGGGGATCACCGCGAGGTCCCCGGCGGCCGCGGATCGGGCGTCGCCGTTCACCCACAGGTCCCCGGTCCCTTCCAGCACGGCGATAGAGACATCGACCGCGGGTGCATGCAGCGGGATCTCCTGGCCGGGCTCCAGGGCGGCGAGCACGACCTTCACTCGCTCCGACTCGAACAGGACCTTCGGGGTGAACGAGCCCGGCCGGAACTCCGCCAGCTCGCGAGCGCTCCCCGCAACCGTATCCATCGCAGACCTCCCAGGGTTCCCAGGGTTAGTTTATATCAGTATCTTCATGTAAACTCCAACGCGACCATGGCGCCAACTCGGGATCTGGGATCCGCGGACGGCGAGCGACTCCGCAACCGCGCCCTCGCCAGCCAGCGCCGGGTCCGGATCATGGACGCGCTCCGGCGCGAGCATCTGGGCCTCGGCGCCCGAGACCTCGCGGTCGCCCTCGACCTTCACCTCAGCACGGTTCGGTTCCACCTGCGCGCGCTCGAGGAGGCGGGGCTCGTTCGGCGCCGGACCGAGCGATCGGGTCGCCCCGGGCGTCCCCGGATCTCGTACCTCCCCGTGGCCGCGCGGGGTCCGTCCGAGGCCGAGAGCCGCTACCTCCAGCTGTCGCGCTCGCTCGCGGCCTCCCTCGTCGACGCGGTCGAGGACCCGGCGCGGGTGGCCCGCGATGCCGGCCGAGCCTGGGGTCGGCGCGCCGCCGAGGAGCGGGGTCCGTCCCCTGGGCGGGACCCTGAGGAGACGATGCGGGCGCTCGCCGACCTGCTCGACGACCTCGGCTTCGCTCCGGAGATCGAGACCGCGGGGCGAGCGATCTCCCTGCGCCGTTGCCCGTTCCGGGAGGTCGCCGAGGAGATCCCCGAGGTGGTGTGCTCGGTGCATCGGGGCCTGATGGGAGGCGCGCTCTCGCACTGGCGGGCCCCCATCCGCCTGGACGACCTCGACCCGTTCGTGGAGCCGGACCGGTGCCTCGCCCTGTTCTCCGACGAGACCATGGGCCCGGAGTCGTCGTGAGGCCGGGGCCCGCCTTCGTCCTTCCCCGGCGGGCCTCTCTGGCGATGGCCGCCCTGGCCGGCGTGGCCGCGATGTGGGGCGGCCTTGTCTGGATGGGATGGGATCTCCCGGGGTTGGACGGGAGGCAGGTCGCCCGCCATGGGGCGCTCGCCGCGCTTGGCTTCCTGGGCACGCTGATCGCCGCCGAGCGGGCCACGGCCCTCGGCCGGGGCTGGGCCTTCGGCGCCCCGTTGGCTTCGGGGCTGGGAGCCCTGGCGCTGCTGGCCTTCCCCTCTCCGGTTCCGGGACAGCTCCTGATGCTGATGGGGGCCGTCGTATCGGTGGCGATCTTCGCGGTGATCCGCCACCTCCAGCCCGAGTTGCATAACCTCGTCCTGGTGTCCGGCGCCGTGCTCTGGGCGGTCTCGGTCGGGCTATGGCTCGGCGGGTTCGCCCCCTACCGGGTGGCTCCCGGTGGGCGGGCATGCTGGTCGTGACGATCGCCGGCGAGCGGCTCGAGCTCACCCGTCTCATCGGGCTCGGCGGTGCGGCCCGACGTTCCTTCTTGGCCACGCTGATCCTCGTGGTCCTCGGTCTCGCCGTGTCCGTCCCGTGGTTCGGCCCGGGGGGGCGCCTGGCGGGGGCTGGGCTCCTGTGCCTGGCCATCTGGCTGGCACGCCACGACATCGCGCGCCGCACGATCCGGAACGCTTCCCTCCCGAGGTTCATGGCCGCCTGCCTCCTGGCGGGCTACGCGTGGCTCGCGGTGGCCGGGCTCATGTGGCTGTCCTTCGGAGGGGTGGTGGCCGGACCGCGCCACGACGCCATGCTGCACGCGGTGCTGGTGGGGTTCGTGATCTCGATGGTGTTCGCCCACGCCCCGGTGATCCTCCCCGCCGTCCTCGGGGGGTCGGTCCCCTACCGCGCCTGGTTCTACGCGCCCCTGGTCCTCCTGCACGTCTCCCTCGTCCTGCGGATCGTCGGGGACCTCGCGGCGGGTCCCGCGGCGATCCGGTGGGGCGGGCTCCTGAGCGCCGCCGCGATCGTGCTCTTCGGCCTGAGCGTGGCGGTCGCCCGGATCGAGCGGAGGGAGGCGCCGGGCCTTGTGTGACTTCTGCGGATGTCCCTCGATCGAGCCCTTCGCCACGCTCACCGAGGACCATTCGACCATGGAGGTGTTGGCGGAGCTCTTCGATCGGAACGGGGAGCCGATCGACCTGGAGGCCGTGAGGGTGACCTGGGACGATCACCGGGCCGCGGAGGCCGTCCTGGAGGAGCTCGCCCGGCGCATAGACCTCATCGATGTCCTGGGCATCGGGAGGGAACAGGACGCCGGCGTGGACTCGCTCCTTTCGGAGGCGGCCCCGGACGCCGGGGCGCTCCTCGCGGCGATCCGCGATCACGTCGACACGTGGGAGTTCGACGTCTTCCCTCAGCTCGTCCTATCCGCGGATCTCGAGGAGCTGCAGGAGACGGCGCGGCTGGCGGAGGCAACGCGGGGTAGCTGACGCGCGGGCCGCCTCACCCACGCGGGACGCACGCGAGCTCCTCCAACCAGGCCGACGGGTAGGCCGCCATGAACGCCGGGGCGTCGAGCGCCGCGGCCGCGACCGGCCAGACATCCGAGGCCACGTCGCGCTTCGTGAGCGTGAGCACGAAGCGCGAGACGTCCGCGAGCGTCGCGCCCTGCTGGCGCAGCTCGTCCCGGTCGACGTAGATCTGGGTCGGCTGCACCGACTCCACGATCGTCTCGTGATCGCCGTCACGGTCGAACCGCGTCTGGATCGCGTCGGCGACGCGGCCGGGTGAGAGCACGGTGGCGCCCGAGACCGCCGGGCTCGGCGTGTGGCCGTGGTCGGCCGTGAGGGCCATCACCCAGTTGCCGGCGCCGACTGTGCCGTTGAGGAACCCGATCAGCTCGGGCAGGTCTCCGTCCTGGGCGCGGATCGCGTCGCCCATCTCCGGGCTGTTCATCGAGTACAGGTGACCGATCTCGTCGATCAGCTTGTAGTTCACGAAGAGCAGGTCCGGGACCGCGTCCGCCCCGAACCCCTCGCGGCGTATCACCTCCTCGACCATCCTCGTCTGGAAGGGGATCCGCGCCGGGGTCTGGAACGCCGCGAGCGGATCGGCCCCGGACATCTCGTGGTCGCGCCAGCGTCCGTCGCGGCTGCCGTCCATCCGATCGAGCTCGTCGAGGTACCGGGACAGCGGCGGCAGGTCGTTCACGTAGCCGGGGAAGCGATACAGGTCTCGCAGCTGGTCGGGGAGCCGCCACTCGATCGCGCCGGACCCCTCGGACGCGATGCGCGAGATGTCGCGCAGCACGGCCAGGTCGGCGTCTCCGCCGGGGAACCCCGCTCCGTGCCCGAGCATCCCCAGGTGGATCGCGACGGTCCCGATCCCCGCGACGAGCGGCTCGTTGCCCATCGCGCGGTCGTAGCGATCGGCCAGGGTTGGGAGCTCGAGGTAGCGCGGTCCGTCGTGCCACGGATCGACGAGCTTGTTGCCGACGCGGAACCGCATGCCCACGATCCCGTGTTGCCGCGGGAACGCGCCGGTCCCGATCGTGGCGTGGATCTGCGCCGTGCTGGGCGGCGACGACCCGACCTCCGCGCGGTCGTAGTACGTGCCCTGGGGGATCAGGGACCGCAGGTTCGGCCACGCGTCCGGATGAGCGCCGAGCACGTCGTTGCCCGCTCCGTCCCACACGACCACGACGATCAGCTTCGGCGGCTCGGCGCGGTCCCGCTGGGCGACGAGCGCCTCGTGGAGCGGGGTGCCGTCGGAGGCGTCGAGGTCGAACCCCAGCAGCTCGGCCTGGGTGGGCCCGACGTCGGCGAGGGTCACGGGCCGCTGGACGGCTCCGCGCGCCGGGACGTATCCCTGGCCGAGCCACAGCAGCGGCACGTCCGCCACGTAGTCCCACGGGCCCGAGTGCGGGAACCCGCCGTGGCCGAGGTGGTCCGGTTCCCGGGTCAGGATCTGGATGTCCCCGGAGCGATCGGCGCGGTATCCGTGGGCCGTTCGGCGCAGCAGGCGCTCGGGGATGGCGCACACGGACGTCTCGAGCGGGTCGAGCGGAGCGGTTCGCTCCGCCGCCGGGTCGTCGGGGCCGTCGTCCACCGACCGTCTCGGCACGAGACCCGCCTCGGTTCCGGGCCGATCCGATGGACCATGCCCGACGATCGCTAACGAGCTGGCGACCGTCGCCGGCGCTCCGCACGCGGTCAGCACGACGAAGCATATGAGCCACCGAGCCGCCCCACCGTTCCCGGTCAGCCGTTCGCCACGCATCGGGTGGTTTCTACCCGAAGTCGTGCGCGTCCATCCAGCGGGATCATCCGGGTCGCCGGGCCGCGACCCG
>JAXLTF010000036.1:0-16659 GCA_046330185.1 Actinomycetota bacterium | reverse complement strand
CGTGATCCAGGTCGTCGACGCGGCGGCCGGCGTCGGGCGCGGCGACGCGTACGTCTACCGTCAGCAGGTAGCGACCGTCGCGGGTGCGAAGGTCTGCGCCGTGAACAAGATCGACGCCGTCCGTCGCCACGCCGTCGTGCCGCAGCTGGAGGCGGCCGCCGAGCTCGGGGCGTTCGACGAGGTCGTCCCGACGTCATCCCGCGACGGGAAGGGCGTCGGGCTGCTGCGCGACCTGGTCCTGGATCGCCTGCCCGAGGGGCCGGCCCTGTACCCGCCCGAGGACCTGACCGATCTGACGCTCGAGGCGCAGCTCGCCGAGCTGGTCCGCGAACAGGCGCTGCACGTCACGCGCCAGGAGGTCCCCCACTCGATCGCGGTGGTGATGGAGGAGCTGGAGCACGAGCCCGAGCTGACGACGGTCCATGCCACGCTGGTAGTCGAGCGCGACTCCCAGAAGGGGATCGTCATCGGCAAGGGAGGCGAGACGCTCAAGACGATCGGCTCCGCGGCGCGCCAGGAGATGGAGCGCCTGCTGGGGACGAAGGTCTACCTCGACCTCCGCGTGAAGGTCGTCAAGGAATGGCAGCGCGACCCGAAGGCCCTGGAGCGCCTCGGTTTCTGACGGCGAGCCTCACCGGACCTCGAGCGTGCCGAACATCTGCTCGTGCAGCGTGCAGCGGAGCAGGTAGACGCCCGGCCGGACGTCCAGGCCGTCCTCGGAGGCGAAGTCGTCGCCGGGTCCGACCTCGATGTCCACGGCGGTGCCGTCCAACGTGAAGGTGTGCACCGCCTCGCCCGTGTTCCGAAGCTCGAACGGGGCCTCGGTGGTCACGATCGCGCACGACGGGTGGAACGCGTAGTCGACGAGCTCGATCGTGTACGTCGGCTCGGCGCTCAGGTCGTCGCAGTCGGGGGCGACCGTCGGGGTCGGCTCGGCTCCGGATCCGGCGCAGCCGACGGTCACCAGGAGGATGGCCGCGGCGAGCCCCGCGGTGCGCCGTGGTGTCGGCCGAGCCCGACGTCGCTGAGGTTCCATCCGGCGGGCAGCCTACCGGGGCGCCGAGGGGTCCCGGCCGGTGGGCTACGATGGCCGGAGCCGAGCGTCAGGAGTCCCGTGTCGCAGCCAGCCTCGATCGCGCGCCGTCCGGAGCCGACGATCGCGCCGCGCGACGCCGGCCGCCTGGTCGCGCACACGGTCGCCGTCGACGCGGTCGGGCTGGAGGAACGGGCCGCGTCCCTCGCGAAGCGCTCGATCAAGAAGGACGCGAAGCTGTGGGCGCTCGACCTGGCGATCCGCTCGATGGACCTCACGACGCTCGAGGGCTCGGACACGCCCGGCAAGATCGTCGCGCTCTGCGCGAAGGCGGTCAGGCCGCAGCCCACCGATCCGTCGATCCCGCCGGTGGCCGCGGTGTGCCTGTACCCCCAGCTCGTCCCGGTGGCCGTCGAGCAGCTCGCCGGCAGCGGCGTGCGCGTGGCGAGCGTGGCGGGCGGGTTCCCGAGCGGTCTCGGGCCGCTCGACGCGCGGCTGCGCGAGATCGCAGAGGTCGTGGAGATGGGCGCCGACGAGGTCGACATCGTCCTGAACCGCTCGCTGTTCCTGGGCGGGCGATACACGAAGGCCTTCGAGGAGCTCGTCGCCGCGCGCGAGGCCGCGGGCGCGGCGCACCTGAAGGTGATCCTCGAGACCGGCGAGCTGGGCGGCTACGATCGCGTCCGGCAGGCGTCGATGCTCGCGATGGCCGCCGGCGCCGACTTCATCAAGACCTCGACCGGCAAGATCGGGATGAGCGCCACCCTGCCGGTCGCGCTCTGCATGCTGGAGGCGACCCGGGACTTCCATCGGCAGACGGGGATCGCGATCGGGGTCAAGGTGGCGGGCGGCGTTCGCACGGCGAAGCTGGCGATCCAGTACCTGACGTTGGTCCGCGAGACGCTCGGCGACGCGTGGCTGACCCCGGACCGGATCCGGATCGGCGCCTCGTCGCTGCTCAACGACGTCCTGATGCAGGTCGACAAGGAACGGACCGGCCGCTACCAGGGCCCCGACTACTTCACGATCGACTGAGCGCATGACGACCGAGACGACGGACCCGATCGAGCGCGCGACCGCGGGCGGACAGCCCGTGTGGGAGTACGCCCCGGCCCCCGAATCCAGGGACATCGTCCGGCTCGAGGATCGCTACGGGCTATTCGTGGGAGGGGAGTTCGTGGAGCCCAGGTCGGGCCGTTGGTTCACGACGATCGACCCGTCCACCGAGGAGCCGCTGGCGGACGTGGCGGAGGCGGGTCCGCAGGACGTGGCCCTCGCCGTGGACGCCGCGCGCGCCGCGTCCGAGCGCCGGTGGCGCGACCTCCCGGGCTCCGAGCGCGCGAAGTACCTCTACCGGATCGCCCGGCAGCTGCAGGAGCGCTCTCGCGAGTTCGCCGTCCTGGAGTCGATGAACGGCGGCAAGCCGATCAAGGAGTCGCGCGACGTGGACCTGCCGCTCGCCGCGGCGCACTTCTTCTACTACGCGGGGTGGGCCGACAAGCTGGGGTACGCGTTCCCCGGCAGGGACCCGGCGCCGCTGGGCGTCGCCGGGCAGATCATCCCGTGGAACTTCCCCATGCTGATGGCGGCGTGGAAGCTCGCGCCGGCGCTCGCCACCGGGAACACGGCGGTGCTGAAGCCGGCCGAGACGACGCCGCTCACGGCGCTGCTGCTCGCCCGGGTCATCCAGGAGGCGGAGCTGCCTCCGGGCGTCGTGAACATCGTGACGGGCGCGGGCGAGACGGGCCGGGCGCTCGTCGACGCACCGGTCGACAAGATCGCGTTCACGGGCTCGACCGAGGTCGGCAAGCTGATCCGGCGCGCGACCGCCGGGACGGGCAAGCGGCTGACGCTCGAGCTCGGCGGCAAGGCGGCCAACATCGTGTTCGAGGACGCGCCGCTCGATCAGGCGGTCGAGGGCGTCGTGAACGGGATCTTCTTCAACCAGGGCCACGTGTGCTGCGCGGGCTCGCGCCTGCTGGTGCAGGAGCCGGTGTTCGAGCCGCTGATCGAGAAGCTGAAGGAGCGCCTGCAGACGCTCCGCGTGGGCGACCCGCTCGACAAGAACACCGACGTCGGCGCGATCAATTCGCGCGCGCAGCTCGAGAAG
Organism: Actinomycetota bacterium; assembly: GCA_046330185.1. Lineage (GTDB taxonomy): Bacteria > Actinomycetota > UBA4738 > UBA4738 > HRBIN12 > DATBLY01. The sequence continues at coordinate 13,516 of JAXLTF010000036.1, read as the reverse complement.
ATCGAGGAGCTCGTCGCGAGCGGCGTCGAGGAGGGCGCCGAGATCTACCAACCGGACTGCGTCCTGCCGGAGCGCGGCTTCTGGTTCCGGCCGACGCTGTTCACCGGGGTGTCGCAGTCGCACCGGATCGCGCGCGAGGAGATCTTCGGCCCGGTGCTGTCGATCCTGACGTTCCGCACGCCGGCCGAGGCGGTCGAGAAGGCTAATAACACCCCGTACGGCCTGTCCGCCGGGATCTGGACCGAGAAGGGCTCGCGGATCCTGTGGATGGCCGAGCGGATGCGCGCCGGCGTCGTGTGGGCGAACACGTTCAACCGCTTCGACCCCGCGTCGCCGTTCGGCGGCTACAAGGAGTCGGGCTTCGGTCGCGAGGGCGGGCTCCAGGGGCTCGAGCCGTACCTGCGGCTCGACGGCGCGGACGGGAGCGGCGCGTGAGCGCAGACGCCGGGAGGCTGCCGGTCAAGCGCACCGCGAAGCTGTTCGTGGGCGGCGCGTTCCCGCGCAGCGAGAGCGGGCGCTCGTACGAGGTGTTCACGGCGGACGGGCGGTCGCTCGGGTGGGCCGCGCTCGCGTCCCGCAAGGACCTGCGTGACGCCGTCGTCGCGGCTCGAGCCGCGCAGGCGAAGTGGGCCGGCCTGACGGCGTACAACGAGGCCAGGTCCTGTACCGGGTGGCCGAGCTGATGGAGGGACGCCGCGACCAGTTCGTCGCCGAGCTCGCCGATGCGGGCGCCGCCGACCCGGCGCGGGGCGTGGACGCGGCGATCGACCGCTGGGTCTGGTACGCGGGGTGGTGCGACAAGCTCCCTCAGGCCCTGGGCGGCACGAACCCGGTCGCAGGGCCGTACTTCAACTTCACGATCCCCGAGCCGACGGGCGTCGTCGGCGTGGTCGCGCCCGAGGACCAGGCGCTGCTGGGCCTGGTCTCGCGCGTGGCGCCGGCGATCGTCTCGAGCAGCACGGTCGTGGCGGTCGCGTCGGAGCGGTCGCCGCTGCCCGCGGTCTCGCTCGGCGAGGTGCTCGCGACGTCGGACGTGCCCGGCGGCGTGGTGAACCTGCTGACCGGGCGCGTCCGCGAGCTGGTGCCGTGGCTCGCCGGGCACATGGACGTGAACGCGATCGACGTCACCGGCGTCCCCGACGATCTGCTAGCCGAGGTCGAGGAGCTCGCCGCCGAGAACGTCAAGCGGGTGCACCGGGCGCCGGCGGCCGACCCGTTCGAAGCCGCGGCGCAGAGCCCGTACGAGATCGCCGCCCTGATGGAGTTCAAGACCGTCTGGCATCCGATCGGGGCTTGAGCGCCGCCGCCCGGTCGCGCTTCGGGCATCCGGGCCGCCACGGAAACATCACACGTCCACCTGACGATCCGCCTCGTGTCCGCGGCTACGATTCGGGCCATGCCCGCGTACAAGGAGCAGGGCGTCGTGCTGCGGTCGGTCAAGCTCGGCGAGGCCGACAAGATCGTGACCGTCATGACGCAGGGCTCCGGCAAGGTCCGAGCGGTGGCGAAGGGGCTCCGCAAGACCACGAGCCGCTTCGGCGCTCGGCTGGAGCCGTTCACGCATGTCTCGTTGATGCTGTACCGCGGCCGCGGCCAGCTGGACACCGTCACGCAGGCCGAGATCATCGCGCCGCACGCCGCGCTCCGCGACGACCTGGCCCTGTTCGCCGCGGGGAGACGATGCTCGAGGCGGTCGACAAGGTTGCCGAGGAGCACGAGCGGAACGTCCGCCTGGTGCTGCTGCTGCTGGCGGGGCTGCGTGCGCTGGAGGCCCATCCGGCCGATCCGACCGCCGTCGCCGAGTCGTTCATGCTGAAGCTGCTCTCGCTCTCCGGCTTCCACCCGTCGCTCACGGCGTGCGCGGTGTGCGGCGCGGGCGATCCGCAGCTGTTCAACTTCGGGCTGGGCGGCGCGGTGTGCGCGGTCTGCGCGGAGCCGGGCTCGGCGCCCGTGTCGCGGGAGGCACTGGAGACGCTCGCGGCGCTCGCGATCGCCGACCTGGCGGACGCGGGCGCGATGCCGGTGCCGGAGGCCGTGTTCCGGAACGAGGCGCGCGGCCTGCTGTACGGGTTCGCGGAATACCACCTGGAGCGGCGGATGCGCTCGCTGCCGATGCTCGCCAGGACCGCGCCGTGAGCAGCTTCCTGCCCGACATCGACCCGGCGAACGTCCGCGCACGTCGCGATCGTGATGGACGGCAACGGCCGCTGGGCGACGCAGCGCGGGCTCCCGCGCACCGAGGGCCATGCGGCGGGGGAGGAGGCGCTCGCCGACACGGTCGAGGGCGGCGTGCAGGTGGGCCTGCGGTGGCTGACCGTCTACGCCTTCTCGACCGAGAACTGAAGCGGCCGCAGCCCGAAGTGCTGTACCTGATGAACTTCAACCGGCGGCTGCTGCCGCCGCCGCGACCGCTTCCACGAGCTGAACGTCCGGATCCGCTTCACGGGTCGGCGCGACTGGCGCGTGCCGCGCTCGGTCCTGAAGGAGATCCGCGACGCCGAGGAGCTGACGAAGGACAACACCGGCATGACCCTCACGATCGCCTTCAACTACGGCGGCCGCACCGGCATCGTGGACGCGGTCAAGCGGATCGTGAAGGACCACGACGCCGGGAAGCTCCGCGTCGAGAAGCTCTCCGCGGACTCGATCGCCGAGCGCCTGTACGAGCCCGACATGCCCGACCCCGACCTGCTGATCCGCACCAGCGGCGAGCAGCGCATCTCGAACTTCCTGCTCTGGCGCGCCGCCTACGCGGAGCTCTGGTTCACGCCGGTGTTCTGGCCCGACTTCGACCGCGAGCATCTCTTCGAGGCGATCCGCGACTACCAGAAGCGCACGCGCCGCTTCGGCAACGTCCCCGAGGACGACTGAGCTCCTCGCCCCGCCCCGGCCCCGGTGAGCCGCGTCACGGTTCCACCGGACGTCCGATGCTATCCTTTACTCACATGTCGAAAGTAAGGGATTCGAAGGAAGAGGACCCGCGCCCCGAACGCTCGCCCAGACGGCGGAGGAACGGGACGACCCGGCTGTCGACGAAGAACCAGGCGACGATCCCGGTCAAGGCCCTTCGAGAGGCCGGGATCGAGCCGGGCGACGAGCTGCGGGTCTCGGCTCCCGGCCCGGGCAAGATCCTGTTGGAGCGGGAGGATGACCCGCTGGAGCTGGCGATGGGGGCGCTCCACGGGGTGTATCCGCCGGGATACCTGCGGAACCTCCGGGCCGAATGGGACTAGCCGTCCTCGACACCAGCGTCGTGATCGCGTGGATCGACGACCACGACACGCTCCACCGGCGCTGCGTCGATGCCGTTCGAACGGCTCACCGGCAGCACGACCTCGCCATCTCCACGGTGACGTATGCCGAGGCGCTGGTGGGGGCCCTGCTCCGTGACGAGCACGCCGTGCAGGCGGTCGAGACGTTCGTCCGAGGAGCTCCGGTGCTCGCGCTCGCGCCCGGGATGGCCGGACGCGCGGCATCGATCCGCGCCGACCACGGGCTGGCGCTGCCCGACGCCCTGATCCTGGGGACGGCCATCGAGCTCGACGCCGATGTCGTCCTCACGACCGATCGTCGATGGATGAGGGTCGACCCGCACGTGCAGGTCATCTAAGCGGTCTCTCCGAACTGGGCGGTATCGGCGCCTGCTCGATCCCGCTCGACCGGGTGTGGAGGTTGCGTGGCGTGCGGGGTCGCGCCGGGAGCCGCCGGTACGATGGACCCCACGCCAGCGGCCGTCGCCAGCGGCCGGGAGAGGAGAGCCCACCATGGCCGATCTGATGGAGGCCGTCACCTCCCTCGCGAAGCGCCGGGGGATCGCGTTCCAGTCGTCCGAGATCTACGGCGGGTTGCGCTCGTCGTGGGACTACGGCCCGCTCGGGGTGGAGCTCCGCCGGAACATCCGCACCGCCTGGTGGCGCTCGATGGTCCAGCTGCGCGACGACGTAGTCGGCCTGGAGGCCGCGATCATCATGTCCCCGAAGGTATGGGGGGCGAGCGGCCACGTCGCCGGGTTCCACGATCCTCTCGTCGAGTGCGAGAGCTGCCACAAGCGCTACCGCGCCGACCACCTGGGCGACCCACCCGTCTGCCCGAACTGCGGCGGGTCGGCGTTCTCGGAGCAGAAGCACTTCAACCTGATGTTCGAGACCCACATGGGCCCGGTCGAGGACGACGCCGCGGTGACGTACCTGCGGCCCGAGACCGCGCAGGGGATGTTCGTCGACTTCGCCCAGGTGCAGACCGTGTCGCGGCGCAAGATCCCGTTCGGGATCGCGCAGATCGGCAAGTCGTTCCGCAACGAGATCACGCCGGGGAACTTCATCTTCCGCACGCGGGAGTTCGAGCAGATGGAGATGGAGTACTTCGTCGAGCCCGGCACGGACGATGAGTGGTTCGCGTACTGGATCGACGAGCGGTTGCGCTGGTACCTCGACCTGGGGATGACGAGGGAGAAGCTCCGGATCCGGCCGCACGAGCCCGACGAGCTGGCGCACTACGCGAAGGCCGCGAGCGACGTCGAGTACGCGTTCCCGTTCGGCTGGTCCGAGCTCGAGGGGATCGCGAACCGGACCGACTTCGACCTCCGGCAGCACCAGGAGGCGAGCGGCGAGGACCTCACGTACTTCGACCAGGAGCGCGGCGAGCGATACCTGCCGTACGTGGTCGAGCCGGCCGCGGGCGTCGACCGGGCGCTGCTCGCCTTCCTGGTCGACGCGTACACGGTGGACGAGGCGCCGACCGCGAAGGGCGACACCGAGAAGCGCACCCTGCTGAAGCTGCACCGCGACCTGGCGCCGATCAAGGTGGCGGTCCTGCCGCTGTCGCGGAACGAGCGGCTCGTGCCCGAGGCCCGGCGGGTCCACGACCTGCTGAAGCCCGCGTGGATCACGCAGTACGACGACGCCGGCGCGATCGGGCGGCGGTACCGGCGCCAGGACGAGGTCGGGACGCCGTTCTGCGTGACGGTGGACTTCGACCTCGCTCGAGGACCGGCAGGTGACGGTCCGCGAGCGAGACACCATGGCGCAGGAACGGCTCCCGATCGACGGGCTCGTGGCCTACCTCCGGGATCGTCTGTGACCGAAGCGTCGGGGCCCGGCCGGTCGGCGCGGGGCTCGCTCGCCCTGTACGCGATCGCGTTCGCGCTGGTGCTGGTGGCCGGCGCGGCCTGGTGATCTCGGCGCGGGGGTTCCTGACGTCGACCGGACTCCTGTGGGCCTCGACCGCCTGCTCGCTCCTGGCGATCGTCGCCGCGGTCCTGGGGCTGTGGCTACCGCGCCGCCGATGATCCGGCGCCCGCTCCGCGCCGCCGCGCTCGTCTCGGCCCTCACCTTGGTCGCGGCCGCCTGCACGATCGAGATCGGCACGCCGCGGAGGTCGCCCTCCACCGTCTCGACCCCCGACCCGTCGCCGTCGCCGGTCCCGACCGGCAAGGGCTCGGCTGCGGCCGCGATGGCGGCCTTGTGCGACGTTCCCGCCCCCCCGGAGCGCGGCGAGCCGAAGCCCCCCGGGGAGGTGCCCGCGGACATCGCGGAGGTCGAGGCGCAGGTGGAGCGGACCCGCGGCCTGGACTTCGAGCGACCGGTCGCGATCGAGCCCGTGACGGACGAGCAGATCGAACGCCGCCTGCTGGCGAACTTCGAGGACACCGTGCCGAAGGAGCTGAACGCGCGGCGCTCGCTGGCCTGGCAGACGATCGGGGTCATCCCCGCCGGGACCCAGATCACGGCCGCCCTGCGCTCGTTCCTGTCCGGGCAGGTCGTGGGCTTCTACGACCCGGCGAAGCAGGCGCTCGTCTACATCGGCCAGGACGAGCTGACCACCACGTCCCGCTACATCCTGGCGCACGAGCTGACCCACGCGGTGGACGACCAGCACTTCGATCTGACCCGTCTCGACCCGCTGGCCGCGGGCTGCGACGACGAGGCGTTCATGGCCGGACTGGGCGCGGTGGAGGGGAGCGCGCAGTTCACGGCCACGGAGGTGATCCTGCGCTTCCAGGAGCCGGACGAGGAGTTCGGGGAGATCGGCGGCGGCTCCACGGAGGGCGTGCCGCCGTTCATCGTGCGGACGCAGCTATGGCCCTACGAGGACGGCATGCGCTTCATCGACCAGCTCGATCGGCGCGGGGGCGAGGATGAGGTCGACGCGGCCCTGGCGCGGTTCCCGGTCTCCACCGAGCAGGTGATCCATCCCGACCGGTACCCGAACGACACGCCCCAGCCCGTGAACGTCCCCGACCTCGCCCGCCGGCTGCCGGGGACGTGGAAGGACCTGGACGTGATGGTCGTTGGCGAGGCGTGGTTGCGGATCATGCTCGAGCTGAGGATCGACGCGGAGATCGCCGATCGAGCGGCCGCGGGCTGGGACGGAGGCCTCTACCGGGCGTGGATCGACGGCGACCGGGTCGCGGTCGTCCTGAAGACGGTGTGGGACACGGCCGACGACGCGCGGGCGTTCGCCGAGGCCCTGCGTGGGTGGATCGGGGGCGGGCCCGGGTTCGTCGCCGACCCGCGGGGCCGGGTCGTCGTGGCGGGGTTCGCCAGCGACCGGGAGCTTCTGGAGGCGCTGTCGAACGCGTCGGCGACGTAGCCCGTATCGCTACCGCTGGTCGATCGAGAAGCTCGAGCCCGAGGACGACCCCCCGGTGGAGCGCTTGGCCTTCTTGGCGGCGCGCTTCTCCTTGATGCTCGCCTGGGCCTTCTTCTTCTGGGTCTTGTTCGCGCCCTTGTCCTTCGCGTGCGCCATCGCTGCCTCCCGCCGCCCGGAACGTCGCCTCGGGTGAGTCTACGTACACTGGCGGCTCCGTCGTCGAGCCGGTACGGAGGCATGGGGTGACCAAGTGCGTCTACGACTTCTCCGAGGGCAACAAGGAGATGAAGGACCTGCTCGGCGGGAAGGGCGCCAACCTCGCCGAGATGACGAACATGGGGCTGCCGGTGCCCCACGGGTTCACCCTCACGACGGAGGCCTGCCTGGGATACCTGGCGAAGGGCGACTGGCCTGCCGGGGTGATCGACGAGGCCGAGGAGCACCTGGTCCGCCTGGAGCGCACCATGGGCAAGACGCTCGGCGATCCGAACGACCCGCTGCTGGTGTCGATCCGCTCGGGAGCGAAGTTCTCGATGCCGGGCATGATGGACACGGTCCTGAACCTGGGGCTGAACGAGGACTCGCTGAAGGGGTTGGTGGAGCAGACCGGCGGCGACGTCCGGTTCGCGAACGACTCGTACCGGCGCTTCATCCAGATGTTCGGCAAGATCGTGATGAACGTGCCGGCGGACGCGTTCGAGCACGCGCTGGATGAGGCGAAGGAGGCCAAGGGCCCGGGCTCCCAGGACACGGACCTCGACGCCGACGACCTGCGGGCGCTGATCGACCGGTTCCTGGCGATCTACGAGCAGCACACGGGGAGCGCCTTCCCGACGGACCCGCGCGCGCAGATGCGCCTTGCCACCGAGGCCGTGTTCAGGAGCTGGAACGGCAAGCGCGCGATCGACTACCGGCGGCAGAACAAGATCAGCGACGACCTCGGGACCGCCGTGAACGTCGTGGCCATGGTGTTCGGCAACCGCGGCGACGATTCGGGTACCGGGGTGGCGTTCACGCGCGACCCGTCGACGGGCGAGCGGAGGCCGTACGGCGACTACCTGCCGAACGCCCAGGGCGAGGATGTCGTGGCCGGGATCCGCAACACGCTGCCGCTCGCCGAGCTCGAGGGCATCGATCCCGTCTCGTACGGCGAGCTGCTGCAGGTGATGCACACGCTGGAGATGCACTACCGCGACATGTGCGACATCGAGTTCACGATCGAGCGGGGCAAGCTCTGGATCCTGCAGACCCGCGTGGGCAAGCGCACGGCGTTCGCCGAGTGGGTGATGGCCTACGACATGCTCCGCGAGAACCTGATCGACGCCGACGAGGCGCTGCTCCGCGTGGACGCGAACCGCCTGGAGGAGCTGTTCAAGCGGCGGGTGCGGCCCGGAGACGCGGAGCCGATCGCGAGGGGGCTGAACGCGTCGCCCGGCGCGGCGACCGGCAGGGTCGTGTTCAGCGCCGACGATGCGCAGGCGTGGGCGCGCGATCGGGGGGAGCCCGTGATCCTGGTCCGCCGCGAGACGACGCCCGACGACTACCACGGGATGATCGCGTCGCAGGGCATCCTGACGAGCGCCGGCGGGACGAACTCGCACGCGGCGGTCGTGGCGCGCGGGGAGGGCATCCCGGCGGTGTGCGGCGCCGACGCGATCAAGCTCGATCCCGCCTCCGGGACCTTCTCGGCGAACGGCACGACGGTGGCCGAGGGCGACGTGATCACGATCGACGGGTTCACGGGACACGTGTTCGTCGGGGAGCTGCCGCTCGAGGAGTCGGTCCTTGAGAAGGCGCGCGCCGGCGACCCCGTCGCCCGCGAGGAAGAGATCTGGAGGGCCTTCGAGGCGCTGATGGCGCACGCGGACGGACGCCGGCGGCTGCGGGTACGCGCGAACGCGGACACGCCGGACCAGTCGACGAACGCTCGCGAGCGCGGCGCGGAGGGGATCGGCCTGTGCCGCACCGAGCACATGTTCCTTGGGGAGGAGCGCGTCGAGGCGGTCCGGCGCATGATCTTCGCCGACACCCCCGAGGAGGAGCAGGCCGCGTACGACGTCCTGCTGCCCCTGCAGCGGGACGACTTCGTGGGGATCTTCACGGCGATGACCGGCCTGCCGGTGACGGTGCGACTGCTCGACCCGCCGCTGCACGAGTTCCTGCCGAACCAGGTCGAGCTCGCCGTCGAGGTCGCGCTCGCGAAGGAGCGCGGCGAGGACGTGGCCGAGCGGGAGCGGGTGCTCCGCAAGGTGAACGAGCTCCACGAGGCGAACCCCATGCTCGGCCTGCGCGGCGTGCGGCTGGGGATCGTGAAGCCCGGCCTGTACGCGATGCAGGTGCGGGCGATCTGCGAGGCCGCCGCGCAGGTCAAGCGGGACGGCGGGGACCCGAGGGTCGAGATCATGATCCCGTTGGTCGCCACCGCGCCCGAGCTGAGGCAGATGCGCGACGAGCTGGAGCCGGTCGCGACGCAGGTCCTGGCCGACGCCGGCGTCGAGCTCGACCACCTGGAGTGGGGCACGATGATCGAGCTCCCGCGCGCGGCGATGACGGCGGGCGAGATCGCCGGGGCCGCGGGGTTCTTCTCGTTCGGCACGAACGACCTGACCCAGACCGCGTTCGGGTTCAGCCGCGACGACATCGGCAAGTTCGTGGGGATGTACGAGGAGCGCAAGCTGGTCCCCGCGAACCCGTTCGTCACCGTGGACCTGGCGGGCGTCGGCCGCCTGATGTCGATCGCCGTCGATGAGGGGAAGGCCGCGAACCCGTCCCTGCACCTCGGGATCTGCGGCGAGCACGGCGGCGACCCCGCCTCCGTCGTCTTCTGCCACCGGATCGGCCTGGACTACGTGAGCTGCTCGCCGTTCCGGGTCGAGACGGCCAGGCTGGCCGCGGGCCAGGCCGCCGTCGGCGAGAGCGTCGTCGCCTCGAAGTAGCTCCTCACCCGCAGGTCCGTCGGCGTCGATACCCACCGGATGGGGCTGTTCTTCACCGCGAACGCGCTGGCTCAGCTCGCGGCGGCCGTGGCGATGCTCGAGGAGGACCCGGATCGCGCGGATCGGGCGTGGGATCGGGCGGAGGACGCGATGGCTTCGCTCGGCCCGTTCGTGGACGACGACACGGCCTCGTTCGTGATCGGCGGCGCGAACTTCCACCGCGCGATGCGACGGATCGACGAGGACGGCCATCGGCTCGGCCTCAGCCGGTGGATGGACGAGCACCGTGCCGAGGGCTCGTTCACGGCCGGACTGGTCGCGGTCGACGAGCACGCGGAGGCGCTGCAGCCCGCGCTCGTCGCCGTGACGCCCGACGCGTTCGTGTTCGTGGACGAGGACGGCGACGACGGCCGCCACGGCGAGATGGTCGAGCTCGGCCGGTTCCGGCGCGACGCCGTGAAGGGCGTCGACGTGCTGGACGAGCAGGACGGGCCGGTCCCCGAGCCGTGGGACGAGTCGATCGACGAGCCCGAACGCCTCTGCCGCCTGGTCGTGTCCTGGGTCGACGAAGGAGAGCAAGCTCAGACCGACGAGTTCCTGTTCCGGTCGGCGTCGGTGGCCTGGGACGCGGCCCACCGGTTCCGGAGGCTCGCGATCCCGCCCTGGACGCCGCCACGAGCCAGCCGACGGCTCCGGCCGCGCGGTAGAGGCCCCGCTGAGGGTCGTTCGAGGTCTCGCTGAGCCGGCTCCCACAGGCTGCGGCTCATGGACACGCAGCGCACCACCTCACCCGTCCGGGGAGGGGTCGCCGCCCTCGCGGTGGGTCTCGCCCTCCTCGGATCGCTCTGGGGCCCTCGGGCCCCTCGCCTCCCACGGGGAGGGCAGCACATCCACCGGCTCCACGCCGGTGGTTCGGTCGGCGCCCGCCAGCTGGCGGCTCACCTCCGGCAGGTGCCTGCCGGACCTGGGGGTCAGGGGCTAAGGCGTGGATCGCAACGCGGGGACCGGCTCGCGAGGACCCGCGACTCCCGGCCCGGTACCCCGCGGTTCATCCGGCGGGCCCCTCGCTCGGGTTCCGGTATCGGTGGAACGCCGAGGGCGGCCAGGAACCCGACCGGGTCCCGCAGCCCGAGCCCGAGCCATCGGAGCCTGATCGGGAAGCGCGACGGCCGCGCCGGCGAGGTCGATCGCGAGCTGGACGATCCCGGTCGCCGATCCGTTCACCAGCCAGGACCCGTGGAAGTTGCCGTGAACCGCCGATCGCCCACGGCCAGTCCTTCCACGGGGACGGCGCGGATCGACGTCCCGGGGATCCGCGCGTCGAACGCCCAGCCCATCCGGACGTGGAGATCGGTCGTCGTGAGCCGACCTCCGAGTGACGGGTCCCCAGCAGCAGCGGCCAGAAGATCCAGTACAGGCGCGGGGAGTAGCGGATCGGGAAGTCGGTGCCGTCCATCCACCCGCCACGCTAGCGCGTTGCCGTCGCGTCCGTGCCGAACGACGCTCGGAGGCGTCGGGCCCGGGCGACGCCTCAGCCGACGTGACCCGGGTCACTGAGGAATCCGGCGCGCGCGTCGATCCGCCCCCTGGTTCGGGGATGTGCCGCGAGGGCACGCCGCGCTACCGTCGAGCCTCCCCCTCCCGAGTGAGGAGGAGGCATGAGCCTCGATCGTTCCGCGTCGCGCCGGCGTCCACGCCGGCTCGCCTGGGTGCTGGGGCTGGTCTGGTGCGTGGCGATGGGAGCCTCCGCCCCCGCCGTGGCCGGGCACATGGCGGGCTGGACGCACGATCATTCGTTGATCCCGGCACGCCCCAGCTCGTACAGCGGCCTGGTGCAGCGCTTCGGGCAGCCGTGCAGCAACGCGGCCGACGACGCGCGCTCGTACTGGCCCCATCAGCGGGCCCGCAACGCCGGCGGGTACATCACGTACAACACGTACATCGGTCAGAACGTCGGCTACAACGTGCGTAACCACATCAGCTTCGTCCACCGCGACGGCGCCACGGACTACGGGGTCTACGGTTTCAACTGCCGTCAGATCGACGGGTCGACATCGTGGTCGACGCACGCGTTCGGCGCGGCCGTCGACACCAACTCCTACCGCAACCCGCAGTTCCAGACGTACTGGAACGGGGTGGGCGCCGACGGCATCAACCACGGCACGTACATCCCCTCGATCTGGCAGAACCATCGCTTCTATTGGGGCCTGTACTTCAGATCGGGACGCCAGGACCCCATGCACTTCCAGTTCGTCACGAACTACTGACGGTCCCCGTGTCTCGTCGAGCTCCCCCGAGGAGGTCGTTCGATGTCGCTCCGTTCCATCAGCATCGCTCGCGCGCTAGGGGTCGCGGTCCTGGTCGCGCTGCTGTCCTCGGCCGCCGTGGCCGGCTCGCGGCTCCGGACCACGGCGGCCGCCTCGTGCGGCCCCGTGAGCCCGACGGCGGCGGGGAGGATCGCGCTCGCCCGGGGCGGGGCGATCGTGTCCGGCGTCGGGACGTCGATCGTCAGCCGGGTATCGGGGGCCGGAGCCGTCGCGACGCAGGCGCCGCTCCCCGGGCTGGCCCGGCACTTCGCGTCGGCCCCGCGCCTGGGAACGGCGTACGTGGTAGACCGGGCGGGGCCCGACCGTCTGGTCGTGATCGGCTCGGCGGGTGTGGACGTGATCGCGGAGCCCGGGGAGGCGACCCATCCCGCATGGTCGCCCGACGGGCGGCTCGTCTGGTCCCTGGGGTCGGAGCTGCGGCTGCGGTCCGCCGACGGGACCCGGATCCGCTCCATCGCGCCGCCGCGGGCCGCGGACGCCGTCTTCTCGCCGCTCTTCCTGTCCGCCACGACGCTGGTCGCCGCGGTCGCCGAGCGGACGACGGGTCCGCACTCGGACACCGCGCTGGACAACCTCTGGGCGTACGACCTGGCCCGCGCGGCCTGGCGCCGGCTCACGGACTTCACCGCCGCGGGCGATCGGTGGTCCGCCGTCCGGACGCCGGTCCTCTCGCCGCGGGGCGGGGTCGAGTTCGTCCGGGTCCGGGGCGTCGGCTCCCGGGCCGGGTCTGTCGGGTATGAGCTCTGGTCGTGGAGCGCGGCCGGACCCGTCGAGCTGCGGTCGCTGCCCGAGGAGCGCTACCTGGCCGGGTTCGACGGTGCCCGGCGGCTCTGGAACCGGTACGACCTCGTCGCGGGCGAGTGGAGGCTCCTGCTCGAGGGGGCCGACGGCTCGCTCCGGGATCTCGGCTGCGGGCGGGTCCAGGTCGATCCGCGGGGCCGGTCGGATCCCGACCTGGGCTTCGGGGCATCTCCCGGCCCTCCGGGGCCGAGCCCGACCCCGACCGTGGAGCTCCCGTCGGCGACGCCCTCCCCGGGCGATGAGGTGCCGCCGTCCATGGCGATCCTCGTGGGCGACTTCAGCTCGGCGGATGCGGCCGAGGGGGTGGCGGCCAGGTTCCGCGAGACGTACGGTGACGCTGCGATGGTCGCGGTCGTCGACAACGCCCGGGCTCCGCTCGCCGTCGCGCCCGGCGTCTGGGCCGTCGTGTTGCCGGTCGCCGCGGGAGCCGATCTGGCGGCGGAGCTAGAGGCGTTCCGGGCAAGCTTCCCCGAGTACGCCGGATGGAGCTGGGTGGTGGCGATCTGATGCGGGCGCCGGGGAGGGCCGTCGTGGTTGCGGCGCTGCTCCTGCTGAGCGCCTGTTCGGACGACCCGGGTTCGCAGGGCTCCGGGACGGGGGCTCCGACGGGAGCGCCGACGGGGGTGACCGGCCCGTCGGGGCCGACGCTCGGCCCCCGTCCGGTGTGGCTCGCCGCGTTCCGCGTCGAGGCCGACCCGAACGCCCTGGACGCGGACACCCAGGCGATCATGGAGGCGGCGGGGCCGGCGATCTTCACCGGTCCCGTCGCGTGCTTCCAGGGCTTCCCCGAAGGCTTCGCCCCCACGCCGGACGCCTACGTGATGGGCGTGATCTCGCCGACCCGGGAAGGGGTGGACGAGG
>JAXLTF010000035.1:0-17797 GCA_046330185.1 Actinomycetota bacterium | reverse complement strand
CCCGTACGACGTCGAGGTCGTCGACCTGCTGGCGGTCGAGAACACGATGGGCCACGCGGGCGGCACCGTGATGCCGGTCGAGGAGCTCCGCGCGATCCGCAAGGTCGCCGACGCGCACGCGGTCCCGATCCACCTGGACGGCGCGCGGATCTTCAACGCCGCCGCGGCGGCCGGGGTGGATGTTCGCGAGTACACGCGCGAGGCCGACACGATGATGTTCTGCGTCTCGAAGGGCCTCGGTGCGCCGATCGGGTCGCTCGTGTGCGGCCCGGCCGAGGCGATCCGCGAGGCGCGCCGCCTGAAGATCCTGTTCGGCGGCGCCTGGCGCCAGGCCGGGATCATGGCGGCCGCCGGGCTGATCGCCCTGCAGGAGGGCCCCCTGCGTCTCCACGAGGACCACGCCAGGGCCCGGCGCCTGGCGGAAGGGGTCGCGGACCTGCTCCCCGGATCGTTGGATACCGACCGCGTTGAGACGAACATGGTCTACGTCGACGCCCAGGCGGTGGGGATGGAAGCGCTCGAGACGGTCCGCCGCCTGGCCGCCCTGGGCGTGGGATCCACCTTCGTGTCCGGGAAGGTCCGGATGGTGACCCACGTTGACGTGGACGACGAGGGCATCGCGGCGGCGTTGGACGCCTGGCGGACGATCGCGCGCGGCGCCTAGAGGAGGACCGATGGGCCTGTTCACGAAGGACTACCCGGACGAGATCGCGGCGCGGGTCCCGCCCGGCCAGCGGCTCGTGAAGACGTGGCCGGTGCTGCACTACGGTCCGATCCCGCGCTTCGACGGGACGGACTGGGACCTGACCCTCTCGGGCCTGGTCGAGAACCCTGTGACGCTCAGCTACCGGGAGCTCCGCGACCTGCCGAACACGACGATCGACGCCGATATGCACTGCGTGACGGGCTGGACGACGCTCGACAACACATGGGAGGGCGTGTCGTTCCGCACGCTGAAGGAGCTCTGCCGTCCCGCCGACGAGGCGACGTGGGTGATCGCGCACTGCGCGCACGGCTACGACTCCAACCTGTCCATGCACGCCATGGACGACGACGACGTCCTGGTCGCGTGGGGCAACCACGGCGAGGACCTGACCCCCGACCACGGCTGGCCGCTGCGCCTGGTCGTGCCGAAGCGCTACGCGTGGAAGAGCGCGAAGTGGCTGACCGGCCTCGAGTTCACCGACAAGAACCGGCGAGGGTTCTGGGAGGTCCGCGGGTACCACGTCCACGCGGAGCCGTTCGCCGAGGAACGCTACAGCTACCAGGAGGGACCCCGGGCCGAGCTCGAGCCGTAGCGCTCAGCCGGCCAGCGACCGCAGGAGCGCGATGTCGCGGGCCTGACGCTCGGCGTCGCCGGGCGTCTCCAGGACGAACGGTGCGTGCGTGAGCTCCGGGCGCGCGACGATCGTCCGCCATCCCTCGAGGCCGATGTGACCGTCACCGATGTTCGCGTGCCGGTCGCGCCGCTCTCCCCGGGGGAACATCGAATCGTTCGCGTGCACGAGCGCTACCAGGCCGTCGACGCCCTCCTCGCGCAGCTCGTCGACGAGCGCCGCGACCCCCTCCTCGGTGTCGAGGGCGTAGCCCGCGGCGAAGAGGTGGCACGTGTCCAGGCAGAGCCCGACCGAGGGCTCGTCGGCGGCGGCGATCAGCCGTGACGCCTCCCGCACGGTCGATGCGACGGCCCCAGACGTGCCGGCCATCAGCTCGACGAGGACCCGCACGCGCTCCGCCTCGCCCGCGATGAGCCCGAGCGTGAGCGCGGCCCGCTCGAGCGCGGCCTCCGGCTCGTTGGGGCCGCCCGACCCGGCGTGCACCACCAGCAGATCGATCCCGAGCGCGTCGCACGCCCGGACGGTCGAGGCCGCCAGTGCCCGGGTCTTCGCCAGGAACTCGCGGTTGGGCGACGCGATGTTCACGAGGTAGGGGGCGTGGGCGACGAGCGGCCCGAGGCCGGCCGCCGTCCACTCCAGGCGGAACGCCTCGGCGTCCTCGGGCGTGGCTCGGGGCCCGGTCCACCCGCGGGGATTGGAGACGAAGATCTGAGCGAGGTCGGCCCCTCGCAAGCGGCAGCCCTCGACCGCGCCGGCGATCCCCGCGCCGCGACGGCTGACGTGGGCGCCGATCCTCACACGAGGTACAGCGTGATCGGGTCGCCGTAGCCGATGGAGCTGCCCGCGGCGACGCTCTGGTTCAGCACGATCGAGCCCGGTGTCGGTGTCACGTTGACGAACGTGGCCCGCAGCCCGTACTCATCGGCGAGAGCCTGGGCCGCCGCGCGCGAGAGCCCGTTGAAGTCCGGACACGGGAACGTCTTCGGCCCGAGCGAAACCACCAGGCTGACCGTGGAGCCCGGCTGCATCTCCTCGGGCGGTGCCGGGCTCTGGCGCAGCACCTCCCCCCGCGGCGCGTCGTCGGAGAACTTCTCGTCGCCGACTACCACGACGAAACCGGCATCGGACAGGATCCGCTCGGCATCGGCCTGCGTCTCCCCGATCACGTCCGGCACCGGCCGCGGAGGCGGGCCCTTGCTCACGACGAGCTCGACCGTGCTGCCCTGCGGCGCCTGGCCGTCGGCCGGCGTCTGCGAGACGACCGAGCCCTCGGGCACGTCCCGCGAGAACGCGAACGTCGGCTCGCCCGGCACGAGCTTCGCCCGGCGGATCGCCTTGCGGGCCTTGTCCAGCGTCCGGCCGGTCACGTCGGGGACGTCCCGCGGCGGCGGGCCCGTCGACGGCACGATCGTCACCGTAGATCCCCGCTCGAGCGACGTCCCGGCGGCCGGGTCGATCCGCAGGACGCTCCCGGCGTCGACCTTCATCGACGAGACCCCGGCGGCCACGGTGACGACGAACCCGAGATCGGTCAGCCGGGCCTGGGCGTCCGCGACCGTCAGGCCCGTCACGTCGGGCACGTCGGCGCTGTGCGGCAGGAGGTAGGTCCAGCCTCCCCACGCGGACGCGACGACGGCGAGCGTCAGCAGGATGATCCCGGAGGTCTTGCGCCACCGGCGCTTCCTCCGGCGCTCGACACGGGGGATCGTGGCGGTGGTGGTGGCGGACGGCCCGACCCGCACCGTGGTCTCGCCGTCCTCGCTCCGGACCTCGACCGCGTCGGCGACAGCGGCCGCCAACGGCGGCGCGGGCGGGAGGCCCGGCAGGAAGGACTCAAGGTCGCGGCGCATCTCGAGCGCGGACTCGGGGCGCAGCTCGCGGTCGCGCTCGGTGGCGGAGGCCACGAACCCGTCGAGCTCGGCCGGGATATCGGGCACCTGGCTCGACGGCACGGGGACCCGGTCCGAGAGGTGCTTGTACGCGATCGACATCGCCGTCTCACCCGTGAAGGGCAGCCGCCCGGTCAGCATCTCGTACGCGACGATCCCCAGCGAGTAGAGGTCCGAGCGCGGGTCCGCCGGCTCCCCGCGGATCTGCTCGGGCGCCAGGTACTGCACGGTCCCGGTGACGGCCCCCGCCTGAGTGGCCGTCCCGTCCGCGTAGGCTCGCGCCAGCCCGAAGTCCGCGACCTTCACCATCCCCTCGGTCGTCAGCAGGATGTTCTCGGGCTTGATGTCCCGGTGGACGATGCCCTGGCGGTGCGCGTGGTCGAGGGCCAGCAGCGTCTGGCGCAGGATCTCGCCGGCCTGCGCGGGCGCCAGATGATGCTCGGCGTTCAGGAGGTCGCGGACGCCCCGGCCGCGCACGAACTCCATCACCATGTAGTAGATGCCGTCGACCGCGCCCCAGTCGTAGACGGCCACGATGTTCGGGTGCGACAGCACCGCGGCGGCTCGCGCCTCGCGCCGGAAGCGGTCCACGAACGCCTGATCGCCCGCGAGGGAGCGGTGCAGGACCTTGATCGCGACCTCGCGCGCCAGCACGGCGTCGTGTGCCCTGAACACCTCTCCCATGCCGCCCGCGGCGACGCGGTCGACGATGTGGTAGCGGCCGTCGAGCGTGACGAGCGTCTGGCCGCCGGTCCCACCGGCGGGTGCCTCGTGTGCGATGCTCCTGGACGTGGAACGACCTCCCTCGGGGGAAGCGCTGCGTGAGCCAAGCGGGGTCCGGGCCGATTCTAGGGTCAGGAACGGGCCTGATGGCTGAAGCTCGGGCAACTGACCTGCCGGTGCTCGACCGCGAGATCGGGGCGGAGCTCGCACGGATCGAGGCCGCCGTCGAGGGAGGCTCGACCGAGCTGGGCGCGCTGGGCTTCTGGCGGATCGTGGCGAGGGTCAAGACCGACCGGATCCTGATCGACCGCCACGCGGACACCATCGGCAGGATCGACGCCACGGTGTTCCGGGCCGCCGTGCGGCCCCGGTTCCCGGTGTGGCTCGGGAACGCGGCGCTGCTGCTCGTGGTCGTCGCGAGCGGAGTCCTGGTCGGCGTGGCCGGCGCGGTCCCGACGCCCGGATGGAAGAGCGTGTGCCTCGTGGCGGCCGGGATCGGCTGGGCGATCGGCCTGCACTGCCCGACGCACTGGGTCTTCGGGTGGTTCGTGGGGATCCGCTTCCTCGCCTACACGTTCGGCGGCCCGCCGCCGCCGCGGCCCGGCCTGAAGAGCGACTACGCGACCTACCTCCGCGCGGATGCGGGCAGCCGCGCGTGGATGCATGCCTCGGGGGCGATCGCCACGAAGCTCGCGCCGTTCCTCGCCTTGCCCTTCGTTCCGATCGTCGGCGCCCCCTGGTCGGCGGCGCTGGTCCTGCTCGCGATCGGGGTCGTCCAGATCGTCACCGACGTCCGGCTCTCGACGGCGACGAGCGATTGGAAGCGTTTCTCGCGCGAGCGGCGCGTGGCCCGCGAGCTCGCGTCGACCTGACCCCGCGGGACGCCCGGGGGTATCCTCGACCCGGAACCGGGGAGCTCGGGGCACCGGGCTGAGAGGCCGGCTGCGGATGCCGGCGACCCGACGAACCTGAACCGGGTAATGCCGGCGGAGGGAGCGGCAGGATGGCCTTCGACCCAGCGATGCTCGCGCTGTACGTGGTGACCTCCGCGTCGGTCGTGACGGGGAGGGACCACGTCGACGTCGCGCGGGCGGCGGTCGCCGGCGGCGCCACCGCGGTCCAGCTGCGCGCGCCGGAGCTGGACGACCCGGCCCTGCTCGCGGCGGCGCGCGAGTTGGTGGCGCTCGGACGCTGGGCGGGCGTGGCGACGATCGTGAACGATCGCGTGGACGTGGCGGCGGCCGCCGATGCGGATGGGGCGCACCTCGGCCAGGGGGACGCCTTCGCGGACGTCGCCGGGCGGCTCGGTCCCGGGCGGTTCCTAGGCGTGAGCGTCTCGACGCCGGACGAGGCCCGGACGGCGGAGGGGTCGGGCGCCGCGTACCTGGGCGTGACGGTCTGGTCGACGGCGACGAAGCGGGAGGCGCGGCCGGTCGGGCTGGACGGACTCCGCGCCGTCGTCCGCTCCACGCGCCTGCCGGTGGTGGGGATCGGGGGGATCGACGCCGCCAACGCCCCTGAGGTCCTCGCGGCCGGGGCCCGGGGCGTCGCCGTCGTGTCGGCCGTGGCCGGCGCGGACGACATGGTCCGCGCGACGCGGGAGCTTCGTGCCGCCGTCGACGGCGCGCCGGAGGGAGGAGTGGGAGCGGTATGACGGAGCAGCGCACGGGCAAGGCGACGGCTGAGCTCTTCGAGCGGCTGATCGCCGGCGGCTGGGGGCCTCCGACCCCGACGTGCTGGTGGACCGCGCCACGGCGTCGACGTCGGGGTGGTCCGCGTCGCCGACGGGGTCGTCATGGCGCTCACCGCCGATCCCGTCTTCGTCGTGCCGGCCTACGGCTGGGAGCGCGCGCCGCGTGGTTCGCCGTGCACATCCTGGCGTCGGACGCGTCGACAGGCGGCCTCCCGCTGCGATGGATGGCCGTGGACCTGGACCTGCCGCCGGAGCTGTCCGACGAGGATGCGGCGGCCCTATGGGAATCGTTCTCACGCGCCTGCCTGCGCGAACCTGGGGATCGCGGTCGTGACGGGACACACGGCGCGATACGACGGCTGCGCTTGGCCGATGGTCGGCGGCGCGACCTGCATGGCCCTGGGCCCCGAGGACGCGTACGTGACGCCCACGATGGCCCAGCCTGGCGACCGTGTCGTCGTGACCAAGGGCGCGGCGATCGAGGCGACGGCGCTGTTCGCCGCGACGTTCCCGGAGCGGCTCGCGCGCGGCGTGGGGGAGGAGATGGTGAGCGCCGGCGATGCCCTGTTCGAGCGGATGACCGTGGTGCCCGAGGCCCGCATCGCCTCCGCGTTCGGTCTCCGCGACGCGGGGGTCACGGCGATGCACGACGCCACCGAGGGCGGCGTGTTCGGCGGGCTCCTCGAGGTCGCGTCCGCCTCGAGCGTCGGCATGCGGATCGAGCTCGACCGGATCCCGGTGCGTCCGGAGGTGCGCGCGATCTGCGATCACGTCGGGATCGATCCGTACGCGGCGATCTCGGAGGGCACGCTGATCGCGACCGTCCGACCCGATCGCGCGATCGGCTACGTCGAGGCGTGCGCCAGGGCCGGCATCGACGCGGCGGTCGTCGGCGACGTGATGGACGCGTCGGCGGGCCGGGTGCTCTTGGACGCTTCCGGCGAGCGCGAGCTGGTCCACCCGGGCCTGGACCCGTTCTGGGGCGCCTTCGGCGCGTGGGCCGCGGACGTGGCAGCCGGCGCGTGAGCCGTTGTCGGTAGGCTCTCGCGCCATGGACGTGGTGTGCGTGGGCGACGTCATGCTCGACATCCGCGTGGACGCGGACGCGCTCAAGCGCGGCGGGGACGTGCACGGACGCGTCCGCCTCCAGCCTGGTGGCACGTCCGCGAACTCGGCGGTCTGGGCCGCGTGGGACGGCGCGTCGAGCCGCGTGCACGGGCGGATCGGAGACGACCTCCAGGGCCGGATGATGCGGACGTCGCTCGCCGAGCGCGGGGTCGAGGACGCGCTCGTCGTCGATCCGGAGGAGCCGACGGGGACGATGCTGGTCGTGCACGAACCGGGGGAGCGGTCGATGGCCGCCGACCGCGGGGCGAACGCGAACCTCGTGCCCGGCGACCTGCCGGACGCGCTCGAGGCCGGCGCGGTGCTGATCTCCGGCTACCTGTTGCTCCTGGAGGCCGGGCAGGATGCCGCCCTGGCCGCGCTGGAGCGAGCCCGCGCGCCTCTCGTAGCGGTCGAGGCCGCGTCGTGGCCGCTCGTCGAGGCGTTCGGCGTGGGGCGCTTCTTCGAGGCCACCGCCGGCGCGACCGTCGTGCTGGCGAACGAGCTCGAGGCGCGAACGCTGACGGGCACGGACGGCGAGGAGGCCGCGGCGGCGCTCGGCGAGCGCTACCGCGTGGCCGCCGTGAAGCTCGGGGCCGAGGGAGCGGTGTTGGCCGTCGACGGCGCGCTGCACCACGCGCCGGCCGAGCCGGTCGAGGAGCTCGACACCACCGGCGCGGGGGACGCGTTCGACGGCGTGTTGCTGGCGTCGCTCGCGCGGGGGGCGGACCCGCCGATGGCCCTGCGGCGGGCGTGCCACGCCGGCGCGCTCGTCGCGGCGAGCGCGAGCGCGTGGCCGGAGCGGACGGGCGAGGAGCCACGGGGATGACCGGACCGACGGTCGGCGACGAGGTGCGTGCGGCGCTCGCCGCAGGCACCGGGGTGGTCGCGCTCGAGACCAGCGTGATCGGCCAGGGGCTGCCGTTCCCACGGAACGCGGAGTGCATCGAGCGGATGTCGGGCGCGATCCGCGCCGCAGGGGCCGTCCCCGCCTGGATCGGCGCGGCCGACGGCGCGGTCGTCGTCGGCGTGGACGAGGCGCAGCTCGCGCGGTTCGCCGAGCCGAGCGCCGCCGTGAAGGTCGCGCGGCGGGACCTCCCCATGGCCGTGGCGACGGGCGCGCTCGGTGCCACGACGGTTTCCGCGACCATCTGGGCCGCCCGTGCCGCCGGGATCGCCGTCGGTGCGACCGGCGGGATCGGCGGCGTCCATCCGGGCGACGGGGACGTCTCCGCCGACCTCCTGGAGCTCGCGCGCTCGCCCGTCCTGATGGTCTGCTCCGGACCGAAGTCGATCATCGACGCGGCCGCCACCGCCGAGAAACTCGAGGAGCTCGGCGTGGCGCTCGTCGGCTACGGCGTCGACCGTCTGCCGTGGTTCCTGGCGCGCGAGGCGCCAGGCGTCGAGCTCGAGCACCGCGTCGACGGACCCGCCGAGGCGGCGGTCCTCGCGCGGGCCACCGCGGACCTGGGGGTCGAGGCCGCGATCCTGCTGTGCAACCCGATCCCGGCCGCGGCCGCGATGGATGCTGACGAGGTGGCGCGTATCAGCGCGGAGGCCGAGGCGCGGGCGGAGCGCGACGGCGTCGCGGGGAAGGCGCTCACGCCGTTCCTGCTCGCCATGCTCGCGGAGCTCACCGGCGGCCGGAGCCTCGAGGCCAACCTGTCGCTGCTGGAGGACAACGCCCGGGTGGCCGGCGAGGTGGCCGCCGCCTACGCGGCCGTTGACCACATGCGAGGATCGAGCGGCTAACCCTTCCTCGTCCACCGCCATCCACGCCATCCGCGTCGTCGCTCCTCGGGGTATCGAGCGAAACGCTTCGGCAACCGGTCGTCGAAGGCCTGGATGTGCTGAGAGGTCTGTCGTGTGCGTGCGTTCGCGAGGAAGCCGCGGATCGCTACCCGGATCGATGGCCGTCGCATCGCGGTTCCGATCGGGAGTGTTCGGCTACGGGTACGAGAGGCTCCCGGCGGGAAGATCATCGCTAGTCGCCGGGATCGTCTCGCCGCCACCTGAGGCGGCCACGACGCTCGCTCCCAGGATGCCGGTGATGGCGGCCCCTAGCGCCGATGCGACTACTCGGCGGATGAGTCTCGTCCTTGGCGCCACGGGCACCATTCCTCCTTCCTACCTAGGCTCGCTCACTCATCGCTCGGCTCAGCGCAGCCAGGTCTGGATGATCACCTTCGAGAAGCTCCAGCCGTACTTGAGCGACTTCGGCTTCTTCGACTTCCCGCCCTTGCGGGCGAGGATCGTGATCGGCACCTCGGCGATCCGCGCGCGGTGCCGCAGCGCCTCGATCAGGATCTCGCTCGTCCAGAACTGATCCTGCTCCAGGACGAGCTCGCGCAGCAGGTCCGCCCGCGCCGCGCGGTACCCGCTCGAGATGTCGGTGACCCTCGTGCCCGTGAGGATCGTGACGAGCCAGGAGAAGAAGTGCACCCCGATGTGGCGGATCGTGCTCTCCTTCTCGAAGGCGCCGAGCAGGCGGGAGCCGTTCACGTAGTCGGCGCGGCCCTCCAGGATCGGGGCGATCATCACCGGGAGCTCCTCGGGCAGGTGTTGCCCGTCCGCGTCGAGCGTCACGACGATGTCGGCCTCCATCCGCAGCGCCACCTCGTACCCGACGCGCAGGGCGAGGCCGCCGCCGCGGCGGATCGGCAGCTCCGCGACGAACGCGCCGGCCTGCCGGGCCGCCTGGGCGGTCGCGTCCTCGGAGCCGTCGGAGACGACGACGGGCACGACCGCGTAGCCCTCCACCATCTGCGGGATCGACTTCACGACCGCGCCGACGTTCTCGGTCTCGTTGTAGGCGGGGGAGACCGTGACGAGGCGCGGTCCCTCCGGGAGGGTCGCGACGCGCTCCCAGTCGAACCGCTCCCGCCCGAGGGCCTCGACCAGCAGTCGGATGCTGCGCTCGTTCACGTCGGCCACGGACTGCAGGCGCAGGTACAGGGCGAACAGCACGACGACCGCGACCATCAGCAGGAAGATCAGGCGCCGGTTGTCGCCGGGCGTCGCGTCGAACGCGCCGAACAGCGGATCGAACAGCGACGGCGAGATCGCGAGCAGGATCACGCCGATGCACAGGACGCTCGAAAGGATCAGGTTCAGGCGGCTGGTCTGTCGGCGGCGGTAGCGGCGGATCTGGAAGACGAAGAGCGCCAGCGCGGCGATCCCACCCGCGATCCGCAGGCCGAGCATCTATCCGGAGGGCGCGCCGACGCCGGGGCGCCAGCGGTCGCGCGGCAGGATGTGATCCCCTATGACGCGGTCGCGGAACCGCTGGATCTGGCCGAACATCGATCCGATCAGCGTGTCCGAGAGCAGGTGCGGCTCGAGCCCCAGGTCGAGCAGCTTGGTGTGCGCGGCGTTGTAGTAGTGCTCCTCGGCCTCGATGCGAGGGTTGTCGATCGGATCGATCCGCACGTCCAGACCAACCGCCGCGCCCGCCCTCTGGACGTGCTCGGCGAGCTGCAGGACCGAGAACTGCTCGGTGAACTGGTTGAACACGCGGAACTCGCCACGCTCGGCGGGGTGCGTGACGGCCAGCTCGACGCAGCGAAGGGTGTCCACGATGTTCAGGTACCCGCGCGTCTGGCCGCCCTTCCCGTACACCGTCAGCGGGTGACCGACCACGGCCTGCACGCAGAACCGGTTCAGCGCCGTGCCGAAGACGTCGTCGTAGTCGAACCGGGTCATGAGGCGGTCGTCCAGCCGTGTCTCCTCGGTCTCGATCCCGTAGACGACACCCTGGTTCAGGTCGGTGGCGCGCACCCCCCAGACCCGGCAGGCGAAGTGGATGTTGTGGGAGTCGTGCACCTTCGACAGGTGGTAGAGCGAGCCGGGCACCTTCGGGAACGGCAGGTAGTCGGAGCGGCCGTTGTGGTGGATCTCGAGGAAGCCCTCTTCGATGTCGATGTTCGGCGTGCCGTACTCGCCCATCGTTCCGAGCTTGACGAGGTGGCAATCGGGCGTGACCTCGCGGATGGCCCACAGGACGTTCAGGGTGTTCACGACGTTGTTCGTCTGCGTGAAGACCGCGTGGTCGCGGTCCTTCATCGAGTACGGCGCCGACGGCATCTCGCCGTAGTGCACGACCGCGTCGGGCTGGAACTCGGCGAAGAGCCCTCGGGTGAGGTCCCAATCGCACAGGTCGCCCTCGGTGAACCCGATGTCCTTGCCGCTGACGTCCTTCCAGGCGCCGACGCGTTCGGCCAGACCGGCCGCGATCGGGGTCAGCGAGTCCGTGCCGGCCTCCTGGTGGGCCCGGCGTCGCAGGTAGTCGTCGACGACGTGGACGTCGTGCCCGCGGCTCGAGAACCGCATCGCCGTGGGCCAGCCGAGGTACCCGTCGCCGCCGAGGATCAGGATGCGCATGTCGATGCTCCGTATGGTCGGGGAGGTCCGAACATCCTACCGGCGGCGGTCCACCCCGGGTTCCGTGGCCCGCGGGTGCCTCAGGTCAGGTCGGCGAGGGCCTGGAGCACGCGGTCGACCTCATCCGCCGTGTGGTAGTGGCAGAACCCGATCCGGACCGCCCCGCCGGAGTCCAGCAGGCCCAGCCGCTCCATGATGGTGATCGCGTAGTAGTGCCCGTCCCAGACGTAGATCCCGCGCCTGCCGAGCTCCTCGGCCGTATCGAGGGGATGCTGGTCGCCCACGCGGACCGCGAACGTCGGGGTCCGCTCGTCCGAACGGACCGGATCGCCGATCCCGTGCAGCCGGACGCGGGGGAGCGACGCCAGGCCCTCGAGGAACCGGACCGCCAGGGTCCGCTCGTGCGTCGCGATGGCGTCGTAACCCGCGCGGAGACGGTCTCGGCGGCTCGCGGCGGCTCCGGCGGCCGCCTCTCCCAGGGAGGCGAGGTAGTCGATCGCGGCCTCGACGCCCGCGAGGCCCTCGTGGTCCTGCGTGCCGGTCTCCCAGCGATCGGGGGCCTCGTCGGGCGCCGGCCGCAGCTTGTACGGCGTCCACGTCTGGAGGATCTCGCGCCGCACGGACACGATCCCCAGGTGCGGCCCGAAGAACTTATACGGCGAGCAGGCCAGTATGTCGGCCTCAAGCCCGGCCCGGTCGAGCAGGCGGTGCTGCGCCAGGTGCACGCCGTCGACCGCGACGAGCGCGCCCGCCTCGTGAGCCCGCCGCGTCAGCTCCGCCGCAGGCGGGATCGTCCCGACCGCGTTCGACGCGAGCGTGAACGCGACCAGTCGGGTGCGGTCGGAGAGCGCCGCGTCGAACGCGCCGAGGTCGAGCGTGACGTCGTCGTCGCGAACGTCGACCCAGCGCACGGTCGCGCCGGCGTCCCGCGCGGCCAGGACCCACGGCCGGACGTTCGCGTCGTGGTCGAGCATCGTCACGACGACCTCGTCTCCCGGGCCGAGCATCCGGCCGAACGAACGCGACAGGTGCAGCAGGAGCGTCGTGGCGTTCGGGCCGAACACGATCTCGCCCGGTTCCGATCCGGTGAGGTCCGCGGCCGCGCTGCGGGCGTTCGCGATGGTGGCGTCGGTCTCTCGGCTGGCGGCGAACGCGCCGTGGGTGTTGGACACACCCCGGCGCAGGTGACCCGCGATCGCGTCGATCACGGTGTCGGGGACCTGCGAGCCCCCGGGCGCGTCCGCGTAGATCACGGGCCGGCCGTCGTCCCCTGAGCGCGCGAGCGCCGGGAACCGGGCTCGGATCGCGCCGACGTCGAGCGCGGCGACCCGGGTCGCGCCCTCGCTCACGGCCGGGAGACCT
Source organism: Actinomycetota bacterium (assembly GCA_046330185.1). Lineage (GTDB taxonomy): Bacteria > Actinomycetota > UBA4738 > UBA4738 > HRBIN12 > DATBLY01. The sequence continues at coordinate 5,309 of JAXLTF010000035.1, read as the reverse complement.
CGCTCCGCAGCGTCGTGGCCGTCAGCGCCTCGCCGCGCGCCCGCAGGTCCACGTACAGGAGCACGGCGACGAGCGCGGTGAACGGCGCGGTGACGATCGTGCCGATCGACGTGAAGACCCATCGCAGGAACCAGGCGTTCCCGCCGATCGAGCCGATGATGCCCGAGATCGCGCTCGCGATCAGCCCGGCCACGACGATCACGCCCACGACGTGCCAGAAGCTCCCCTTCACGAGGCTCCATGATCGGCCGAGGGCGTCCGAGCCCCGTCGGTCCTCGACGATCAGCGCCGGGACCGACACGCACAGCATCACGGCGAAGATCAGCCCGGGGACCACGAGCAGGATCAGGCCGCCGAGCACGGCCAGCCCGGCCAGGATCGAGACCAGGATCACGCTCCCGATCCGGCGGAACCCCCAGCGGTAACTGGCCTCGACGTCGATCGGGTCGCCGAGGGTCGCCTGGGCGGCCGCCCGCACGATCGCAGCCTCCAGGAGCGCCCAGATGATCACCGAGATCGCCAGGGCGAACGCGCCGACGACGAGCGCACCGAAGAAGCCGCGGGACGCCGGTACCTCGACGATCTCACCCAGCACCGTGATCCGCTCCGTGCCCGGGTCCAGGGCGACCTGGGTGATCAGCGTGCTGACGAACGTGAGCGGCACGACCACTATGGCCACGATCACGACGAGCTTGGCCGCGTTCGCCCGGTAGACGTTGAACGCCTGCGACAGGATCTCGCCCAGGCCCTTCGGCGGGATCGCGCCCTGCGGCCCTTCCATCATCGGGGGCGGGGGTGGGGGTGGCGGGGTCGGTCCACCTGGGACGTCGCTCATCCGGGGCTCCTTCGCTATCGGGGCACGTGAGGGCCGAAGCCTAATGCGCGTGGACCGCGACCGGTCACACGAGGTCCCAGCCGTGCGGGAGCTCGGGCCGGGGCCAGGCGGGATCGGGCCGCCAGGTCGTCCAGTCGTCGTCGAACGGCGGCTGGGCCAGGAGCACGTGCTCCACCGCGCGCTCCCCCCAGTGCCGGAACCACGCGGCCTCCTGCTCGGTGAACAGCCCCAGGGCCAGGGCGTCCGCCATCTCGTCCTCGTCCTTCCAGGTCCACGACGACCGGTCGAGCGGGATCACGACGTCGAGCGCGTGATCGACCGTGTCGAAACCGAGCGGCGTGCGCACGAGCGGCGACTGGAGGTTCACGTACCAGCCCCGCGGCGACCCGTCGGGGTGCTGCGTGAGCAGGATCGCGTAGTCGGTCTCGGGCCAGGCCCACGACAGCACGCCGAACGCGTGATGCTCGCGGAGCTCCAGGTGCCACGGGCGGTCGGGGATCCGCAGCTCCACGCCGGCGTCGTCCACGGCCGCGGCTCGGAGCACCCCCGGCGGCACGTACAGGGTCGTCTGAGCCTCGTCGTCCTGGACCACGGTCGCAGGCCGGGCGGCGAAGATCGACGGGCCCCAGCGCTCGCGCAGGGCGATCGCATCCCCCGGTCCCCAGCCCATCGTCCGGACGATAGCGGCCGGACGCCTGAGCGGTCCGGCTCGACCCGGGGAGCCTCCGCCGGATATCGTTCCGATCGACGACAGCGCCGCCGGCGCGCGAACGAGCCCGAAGGAGCGCCGTGACCACTACCGATCTGGTTCCACCGGACGTCTTCCCGCGCCCCGACGGGAAGGAGAAGGTGACGGGGACGGGCCGCTACACCGCGGACCTGTCCTTCACCGGCTTGACGTACGCGAGGTTCCGCTACGCGGATCACCCACACGCTCGGATCCTGAGGATCGACACCGCGGCGGCGCGGGCGCTGCCGGGCGTGGTCGCGGTGGTCACGCAGGCCGACCTCCCGCACGTGCGGTTCGGCGGGTTCGTTCAGGACCGGACCCTGTTCGCCGATGACGTGGTGCGGTTCGAGGGCGAGATCGTCGCCGGCGTCGCCGCGACGACCGAGGCGATCGCCGCACGGGCCGCGGCCCTCATCGAGGTCGAGTACGAGCCGCTCCCGGTCGTGAACGACCACGTCGCCGCGATGGAGCCCGGCGCGCCGCTCATCCACCCGGACCTCGCGTCCTACGGCAAGGACGAGAACATCGTCGCGAGCGGCAACACGATGGCCTACCACACGATCGTGAAGGGGGACGCGGAGGCGGGCATGGCGCAGGCCGACGTCGTCGTCACCGGCAGCTACGTGTCCGATCCCTCGCAGGGCGTGCCGATCGAGCCGCGGGCCGTCGTGGCTCAGTGGAGCGGCGACGAGGTCACCATCTGGTCATCGACGCAGGTCCCGTACGCCGCGCGGGCGGGCGTCGCGCAGACGCTCGAGATCCCCGAGGCGAACGTCCGTGTGATCGTGCCCCTGCTGGGCGGAGGGTTCGGCGCCAAGTGCGACCTCCATTTCGAGGCCCAGGTGGCCGCGTTGGCGCGAGCCGCCAGGCGTCCTGTGAAGCTGGTGTTCAGCCGGCGAGAGGAGTTCACCGCGATCCAGCAACGCCGCGAGGGCATCCAGATGGAGCTCGAGACCGGCGTGACGCGCGACGGCCGCCTGGTCGCCCGGCGGGCGCGCCTCGTGCTGGACAAGGGCGCGTACTGCGGCGAGGGCGGGTTCCTGGGGCAGATGGCGGCGATGCACGCGTGCGGTCCGTACGTGATCGAGAACGTGTCCGTCGAGGCCCACCTGAACTACACGAACACCCAGCCGTCCGGCTCCGTGCGCGCGCCCACGGCCCCACAGGTCTGCTGGGGCCTCGAGCAGCACATGGACGAGGTGGCCCGCGCGATCGACATGGACCCGGTCGAGCTCCGGCGCCGGACGCTGATCGAGGAGGGGGCAGAGGGACCGACCCGTCAGGTGTTCGACGCGGTGGGGATCAAGCAGACGCTCGAGCGCGCCGTCGAGATGATCGGCTACGGCCGGGAGCTGCCCGAGGACGAGGCGATCGGCGTCGCCGTCGGGTGGTGGCCGTCGATGCCCGCGCCCTCCGGCGGCTACGTCCACCTGAACGGCGACGGCAGCGGGACGATCGTGACCGGCGCCCAGGAGAACGGGAGCGGCGCCGTGATGGCGATGCCGGTCTTCGTGGCCGAGGAGCTCGGGATGCGGCCCGAGGACTTCACGATCCTGTACCAGGACACGGCGGCCGCGAGCTGGGACATGGGCTCGTGCGGCTCGCAGACGACGTTCAACAGCGGGCGCGCCGTCCTGGCGGCGGCGGCCGACGTCCGGGAGCAGCTGCTCGACGCCGCCTCGGCCGAGCTCGAGGCCGACCGCGACGACCTGGAGCTCGCGAACGGGGCCGTGCGGGTCAAGGGCTCGCCGGACCGGTCGGTCACGATCGCGGACCTGGCGGGGGCCGGAACGATCCACGGCAAGGGCTCCGGCGAGGTGCCGGAGGCGCCTCCGGGCGACACGGGCGGGTGCGTGGACGGATCGGGAACGACGTTCGCGGCTCCGCAGCCGATCACGCAGGCGGCCCACGTGAAGGTCGACCGCGCGACCGGCGTGGTCCGCGTTCCGAAGCGCGGCGGCCCACGACTCGGGTGATCCTGAACCGGCGCGGCGCGGACGGCCAGTGACCGGCGGGGTCGTGATGGGCGGGCTCGCGCTGTCGGAGGAGACCGCTGGACGACCAGGGCCGTCAGCGAACCCGGCGCTGCTCGACTACAAGCTCGTCACCTGCGCCGATGCGCCCGAGATCGAGGTGGACTGGGTGCAGGTCCGCACCCCGGGCGCCGGCCCGCGGCTCGAAGGTTGGCGAGCCCCCGCAGGTGCCGGCCGCCGGGGCGATCGCCAACGCCATCTGGTGATCGGTGCGCAGGTCCGGCGGATGCCGATGACGCCCAACGGGTGTGGGCCGCGGCGCGGAGGCCGTCGTGACGTTCACGTCCGCCGGGACGGTTCGAGGAGGCGGTCGCCGCGCTCGGGGCCGGCGCGCGCCCGGTGGCAGGCGGGACGGACCTGGTCGTGGGGGCGCGGCAGGGCAAGGCGCCGTTGCCGGACGCGACGTCGCCATCGACCGGATCGACGCGCTGCTGGGTCTGGACGAGCCCGAGGGCCGCCTGCGGCTGGGCGCCCTCGTCACGCACGAGGCGATCGTGGCTAGCGACGCGGTCCGGTCGCGGTTCACGGCCCTCGCCGACGCCTCGGCCATCGTCGGCTCCCACGCGACGCGCGCGAACGGGACGCTCGGGGGGAACGTGATGAACGCCTCCCCGGCGATGGACACGGGCGGCCCGCTCCTGTGCCTGGGCGCGTCGGTCGTCCTGCAGGGTCCATCGGGAGCGCGCAGCGTCCCCCTCGGCGACCTGTGGACCGGCCCCGGCTCCACGATCGCCGCCGCGGACGAGCTGCTGGTCGCGGTGGACGTGCCCGCGCCCGCCTCCGGCACGGGCTCCGCGTACGTCCGGCTGGAGTACCGGCGACAGATGGAGATCGCGGTCGTCGGCGCGACCGCGGCCGTGACGCTCGATGGGTCGTCGGTGGCCGGCGCGCGCGTCGCGATCACGGCGCTCGCCCCCACGATCCGGCGGGTGGCCGAGGCGGAGGCGGCCCTCGCAGGCTCCGACGGCGGGGATGCCGCGGTGGCGGAGGCCGCCCGGGCGGCCGCCGCCGGCTCAGCGCCGATCGACGACGTGCGGGCCTCCGCCGCGTACCGGGCCGCGATGGCGGAGGTCGTCGCCCGCCGCGCGATCGAGGCCGCGCTCACCCGGGCGCGCGGCGGCGATGTCCCGATCCCCGCGAGCGACGCCCTGTACGGGACCTGAGGAGAACGCGAGCCGATGAAGGTCGAAGCCACGCTCAACGTCAACGGCACCGAGTACCCGGTCGCGATCGATCCGCACCTCAGCCTGCTCAAGGCGGTGCGGGACGAGATCGGGTTGACCGGCTCCAAGGAGGGCTGCGACGACTCCGAGTGCGGAGCGTGCATGATGCTGCTCGACGGCAAGCCCGTTAACTCCTGTTCGTATCTGGCGCTGCAGGCCGTGGGGAAGGCGGTGACCACGGTCGAGGGCCTCGCCGGCGACGCTGAGCTCGGGGCCCTGCAGGCGGCGTTCCTGCGGCACGGGGGCGTGCAGTGCGGGTTCTGCACGCCGGGGATGCTCGTGTCGGCGACCGCCCTGCTCCGGACGAACCCGGACCCCACCGAGGCGCAGGTGCGCGTCTCGCTCGCCGGCAACCTCTGCAGGTGCACCGGCTACGACGGCATCGTGCGCGCCGTGCTGGCCACCGCCGCGGGGGAGGTCCCGGCGGAGCCCGACCGGGCTCCGCACCCGGGCCACGCCGCCGCGGAGCCGAGCGACGTTCCGGGCGG
>JAXLTF010000034.1:0-18509 GCA_046330185.1 Actinomycetota bacterium | reverse complement strand
GCCTCGGGGATCTCGCCCGCGGCGACCGCCTCCCGATGCGTTTCGCGCCCCGGGATGAACCGGTTGGCCGCGACCGCGGCGACCACCAGCACGAGGCCGCCCACGAGCAGCGCCACGTGGAAGCCGTCCATGAACGACTGCGCGTAGGCATGGAACACGCCGGCGGCCTGCTGGGGCGTGAGCCCCTGCAGCACGGTGGGGTCGAGCGTGCCGTGGCCGCCAGCCGTGGCGATCGCCTGCTGCTGCGCGCCCGAAAGGCCCAGGCCGGACAGCGCCGGCGCGAGCGAGGACCTGAGCTTCGTGGTCAAGATCGTGCCGAGCAGCGCGATCCCGAAGACGCCCCCGACCTCGCGGCTGGTGTTCGTCATGGCGGAGCCCAGGCCCGCTCGCTGCGGCCCCACCGAGTTCATCACCGCCGCGGTCATCGGCGCCATCACTGCGGCCATGCCGTGGCCCATGATCACGAGCACCGGCAGCATCACCCAGTACGACGTGTCCACCTGGAGCTGCGTCCCGAAGTACAGGAGCCCGCCGCCCGCCAGCAGCAGTCCGTAGGTCATGGGCGCCCGCGAGCCGTGCGTCGACGCGTACTTCCCCGCGAGCGGCGCCGTCACGATGATCATCATGGTCATGGGCAGGAACCGGATCCCGGCCTCGAACGGCGTGTAGCCGCGGATCAGCTGCATGTACAGGGACAGGAAGAAGAACGTGGCGAACATCCCGAGCGAGACCGCGAACGCCACCGTGTTGCCGGCCGAGAACGCCGGGATCTTGAAGAACCGCAGGGGCATCATCGGGTGGCGCGCGCGCAGCTCCCACCACAGGAGCGCGCCGATGAGGACGAGGCCGCCGACCAGCGTCGCGATGATGATCGGGTCGCCCCAGCCCCGCTGGTTCGCCTCGATGAGCGCGAAGGTGAGGCTGAACAGCCCCGCCGTGCCCAGCACCAGGCCGGGGATGTCCAGCCGGCGCTCCTCCTCGCTCACGGATTCCGTCACGGTCCGCATGGCGACGAGCAGCGCGATGATGCCGATCGGCACGTTCAGGAAGAAGATCGACTGCCAGCCCAGGTGCTCGACCATCAGGCCGCCGACCGTGGGCCCGAGGGCGAGGGCGAGCCCCGACATCCCGGCCCACAGGCCGATCGCCTTCGCGCGCTCGTGCGGCGGGAACGTCACCGTGATGATGGACAGCGTGCCGGGCAGCAGCATGGCGGCGCCGATGCCCTGGATCGCCCGGAACACGACCAGCTGGCCGGTGCCCTGCGAGACCGCGCACCCGAGCGAGGCGAGGGTGAAGACCGCGAGCCCCGTCAGGAACGTCTTCTTCCGGCCGTACCTATCGCCGAGGATCCCGCCGGTCAGGAGCAGGGAGGCGAGCGCCAGGACGTAGCCGTCGACGATCCACTGCAGGCCGGAGACGCCCGCGTCGAGCTTCTCGCTGATCGCCGGCAGGGCCACGTTCACGACGGTGTTGTCGAGCATCACCATCGCGAGCGCGAAGCACATCGTCAGCAGGACGATGACCTTCTCGCGCGCGTTCTCGCCTTCGAAGCCGAACAGACCCACAAGGTCCCCCTTCAGATGCCATCGGAAACCGGCGACGCCGGCCGGATGCGGGAAGGATGTCGTCCCCCGCCGACACGCTCCGGTACGCAACCCAGGCTACGCCGGATCTGTTCCCTACGACCGGGTGCCTGGACGCGGCGCCGTCCGCTGGGCCGTGGTCGCGACGGGCGTCGGCTCCTCGATCGGCTCCAGGCATCGCCAGCACGCGTCCGCGGAGGCGCGGTTGATCGCGCCGCAGGACCCGCAGACCACCTCGGCCAGAGCCATACCAGAGGTGTCGGCAGGCCCCGGGGCCGGGCTGAGCCGGTGGGTGCCCCGTCAGTCGAGCTTGCGGTACAGGCGGATCGCGAGCGGGATGAACACCAGGCAGATGCCTGCCAGCCACAGCACCGACTTGACCACCAATTCGTCGAACGTGGCCACCGGCTGGCCGGTCGCGTCCAGGATGCCCGCCTCGCCGTTGACCAGGTACCGGGCCAGGTTGCACCAGACCGTGACGGGGTTCGCCTCGGCGATCGGCTGCAGGAAGCTCGCCATGCCGTCCACCGGCACGAACGCCGAGCTCACGAACACCACCGGGAAGATCCAGGTGAAGCTCGCGGCCTGGACGGCCTCGACCTCCTTCAGCGAGAGCCCGATGCAGGCCGAGATCCACGAGAAGGCGAAGCCCACCGCGATCACCAGCGCGTACATGCCGACCGCGTTCGCGAAGCCGTTGAGGAACCGGAACCCGACCAGGAACCCGACGCCGATCACGATCGTGAGCACCAGGGCGTTCTTGATCAGGTCCGACGTGGTGCGGCCGGCCACGACCGCCGAGCGGGCCATCGGCAGCGAGCGGAAGCGGTCGAGGATGCCCCGCTTCATGTCCTCGGCCAGGCCTATCGCCGTGTTCGTGGACTGGAACAGCGCGTTCTGGACGAAGATACCCGGCATCAGGAACTGCACGTAGTCCAGCCCCGGCGGCAGCCGTGAGAGCTGATCGGCGTAGATGAACACGAACAGCAGCACGAACATGATCGGCTGCACGAGCTCGAAGATGAAGACCGCGGGTACGCGCGTGAGCGTGACCACGTTGCGCCGCGCGACGAGCAGGGAGTCGCGGACCGAGCGGCGCATCCGGTCGGGGATCCCCGACGGCCCCAGGCGTCCGCGCGCGAGCTCGACGGTCGCGCTCAAGTCTCGGCCATCTCCTTCGCGCGCCCGCGGCGCCGGCCCCGCTTGGGCTTGGCCCCGTCGTCCGTCTCGTCGCTGTGCTCGGCGTGCTGGCCGGTGAGCTTCATGAACACGTCGTCCAGCGTCGGGCGGTGCAACGCGACGTCGGCGAGCCCGATCCCCGTGTCGTCGAGCCGGCGGACCGTCTCGAGCAGCGCGGAGGGGCCCTCGTTGCCGACCGGGATCCGGATCGACGCCTCGTCGCGGTCGAGCGTCGGCGCGCCCCCGACCCCCTCCAGCGTCGTCGCGACGCGATCGAGGTCGGCGCGGTCGATCACGTGGAGCTCGAGGACCTCGCCGCCGATCTGGTCCTTCAGCTCGTCGGACGTGCCCTCAGCGATGACCGAGCCGACGTCGATCACCGCGATCCGGTCGGCGAGCTGGTCCGCCTCCTCCAGGTACTGGGTCGTGAGCAACAGCGTCGTGCCCTCGGCCTTCAGCTCGCGGATGAACTCCCACACGTCGGCGCGGCTGCGCGGGTCGAGACCCGTGGTCGGCTCGTCCAGGAACAGGATGTCGGGGCGTCCCACCAGGCTCGCCGCGAGGTCGAGGCGGCGCCGCATGCCGCCCGAGTAGGTCTTGGCGGGTCGGTCCGCGGCGTCGGACAGCGCGAAGCGCTCGAGGATCTCGCCGCTGCGCCGCCGCGACTCCGCCTTCGGCAGGCGGTACAGGCGCCCGACCAGCTCCAGGTTCTCCATGCCGGTGAGGTTCTCGTCGACGGCCGCGCTCTGGCCGGCGAGGCCGATCCGGAAGCGCAGCTCCTCGGCGTCGCGCACGACGTCGAGGCCGTCGACCTCGGCGCGGCCGCTGGTGGGCAGGAGCAGGGTGGTGAGGATCCGGACGCCGGTCGTCTTGCCGGCGCCGTTCGGGCCCAGGAGCCCGAAGACCGTCCCCGCCTCCACCTCGAGGTCGACGCCCTTGAGCGCCTCCACCTCCCCGAAGTGCCTGACGAGCCGGTCCGTGCGGATGATCGGATCCGCCATCGGGGCGCCACCCTATCGAGTGGCACCGACCATCGGCCACGATGAACGGGCCGGGGCTTGCGGACCCTTGCCATCGATACGACGCGAAGAGCTGTAATCGCGCTTACAACCGGGAATACGTGACCCCGGCTCGGCCGTTCACGGCCTCGGAAGCCTCCAGAGGAGCGTGATCCGACGATGGCCGAGATCGACACCCGCGCCCTGCCACTGCTGCCGCTGACGACCGGCGTGATCCTGCCCGGCATGGTCGTGACCCTCACGATCGAGTCCGACGAGGCCCGGGCGGCCGTGGAAGCCGCCGACGGCGGGGAGCTCCTGCTCGTGCCCAGGATCGACGACCGGTACGCCCGGATCGGCACCGTGGCCAAGGTCGAGGACGTCGGCCGGCTGCGCAACGGGACGGAGGCCCTCGTGATCCGGGGACTGCACCGCGCGACGGTCGGCCTGGGCGTGCCGGGCACCGCGAGGCCACCTGGGTCCAGGTCGAGCCGGCCTCGGACGGTCCGCCGACCGAACGCCAGACCCAGCTCGCCCGCGAGTACCGGGCCGTGATCGAGAACATCGTCGAGTCCCGCGGCGTGCCCGCCGTGGCCGAGTTCCTGCGCGGGATCGCCGAGCCTGGCGCGATGGCCGACACGGCCGGCTACTCGCCCGACCTCACGCTGGAGCAGAAGGTCGAGGTCCTCGAGGCGCTCGACGTGGAGCGCCGTCTGGAGCTGGTGCTCGGTTGGGCGAAGGACACCCTGGCCGACCTGGAGCTCAAGGACAGGATCCGCACGGACGTGTCCGAGGGGATGGAGAAGCGCCAGCGCGAGTTCCGCTGCGCGAGCAGATGGCCGCCATCCGCAAGGAGCTCGGCGAGGACGGCGAGGAGGACGTCGTCGAGGAGTACCGTCGGAAGGTCGCCGACGCCGGGATGCCGGACGACGTCCGGAAGGAGGCCGAGCGCGAGCTCGGCCGCCTGGAGCGCACGTCCGAGCAGTCGCCGGAGTACGGGTGGATCCGGACGTACCTCGACTGGATGACCGAGCTGCCCTGGGACGTCCGCACGGACGACAACCTCGAGATCACCGACGCGCGAGCGGTGCTCGACGCCGACCACGAGGGTCTGCAGGACGTGAAGGACCGGATCCTCGAGTACCTCGCCGTGCGCAAGCTCCGGCAGGAGCGCGGCCTGGGCGAGGCGACCGGGCGCGGCTCCGGCGCGATCCTCACGCTGGTGGGCCCACCGGGGGTCGGCAAGACGTCGCTCGGGGAGTCGGTCGCGCGCGCCCTCGGGAGGAAGTTCGTGCGCGTGTCGCTCGGCGGGATCCACGACGAGGCCGAGATCCGAGGGCACCGGCGCACCTACGTCGGGGCGCTGCCCGGAAGGATCGTCCGCGCGTTGAAGGACGCGGGCACGAAGAACCCGGTGATGATGCTCGACGAGATCGACAAGGTGGGCGCCGACTGGCGCGGCGACCCGTCGTCGGCGCTGCTCGAGGTGCTCGACCCGGCGCAGAACCACACGTTCCGCGACCACTACCTGGACGTCGACCTCGACCTGTCCGAGGTCCTGTTCATCACGACGGCCAACGTCGCCGAGACGATCCCCGGCCCGCTGTTCGACCGGATGGAGGTGATCCGGATCGACGGCTACACCGAGGACGAGAAGATCGCGATCGCCAGGCACCACCTCGTGAAGCGTCAGGTCGAGCGCAACGGCCTGCGCGAGGACGAGGTCGTGCTCACCGACGGCGCGCTCCAGCGATCGTGGGCGACTACACGCGCGAGGCGGGGTGCGGAACCTGAGCGCGAGATCGGGAAGGCCCTGCGCAAGGCGGCGACGAGGATCGCATCCGGCGACGCCGACCGCGCCGATCGCCATCGACGCGGACGACGTGCGGACCTACCTCGGCCGGCAGCGCTTCTTCTTCGAGGCGGCCGACCGGACCTCGGTACCCGGGGTCGCGACGGGACTCGCCGTGACCGGCGTCGGCGGCGACGTGCTGTTCATCGAGGCCACGCGCGACGCGGCGAGGCCGACGCCCGACGCTCACCGGGCAGCTGGGCGACGTGATGAAGGAGTCGGCGCAGATCGCGCTGAGCTACGTGCGCTCCCACGCCGACGAGCTGGGGATCGCGCCGGACCGCCTGAAGGGCCGGTTCCACGTGCACGTGCCCGCGGGCGCCGTGCCGAAGGACGGCCCGAGCGCCGGCGTGACGATGACGACCGCGCTCGTGTCGCTGCTGACGGACACCCCGTGCGCTCGGACGTCGGGATGACCGGCGAGGTGACCCTGCAGGGGCGCGTGCTGCCGATCGGGGGCGTGAAGCAGAAGGTCCTCGCGGCCCACCGGGCGGCCCTGACCCAGGTGATCGTGCCGAGGCGGAACGAGGGCGACCTGGAGGACGTGCCCGAGGCCGTCCGCGAGGCGATCGCGTTCCACGTCGCCGACGATGTCGGCGACGTGCTGGCGGTCGCCCTCGGACCGGAGGCGGCGGAGGCCGCCTCCGACGCGGCCTGACGCGCCGGCGCCGCGGCCGTATAGGGTTCGGGCACATGGGCGCCGGCGCGCGGAACATCGTGGTCTTCGGGGCCAACGGGCGGACGGGCAGGCTCGTCGTCACGCACGCCGTCCACCGCGGGCACACGGTGACGGCGTTCGTCCGCGACGCCTCGAAGCAGTGGTTCCCCGACGCGGTCGCCGTCCGCCAGGGGGACCCGCACGACGCGGCCGCCGTGGCCGACGCGCTGCTGGGTCAGGATGCGGTCGTCTCCGCGCTCGGGCCGATCGCGGGCGAGACCACGACCGAGATCTCGGACGCGACGCGAACGATCGTCGAGGCGATGGCCTCGGTCGGCGTCCGGCGGATCGCGATCGCGGCCAACACGAGGGTCTTCACGGACGACGAGGTCACCGGCGAGTTCGCGAACGTCGCGGCCGAGCATCGCAGGGACCTGGCGATCCTGCGCGGGAGCGGGCTCGACTGGACGGTCGTCGCGGCGCCGCTCCTGTCGGACGAGACCGTGGGCGCCAGCTACGTCGCGGCCGTCGACGGGATGGCCTCCGGGAGATCGGTCACGCGCGAGGACTTCGCGACCGCGTTGCTCGACGCCCTGGATAACGACGACTGGATCGGGCACGCGGTCGGCGTCGCGAACCCGCCGAAGGCGCGGCGCGATGGCTGAGACGATCCGGATCGACGGGGAGAGCTACCTGAACCGGGAGCCGCTCGGGGTGCTCGCGCTCTCGGTCGTCACGTTCGGGATCTACTTCGTCTACTGGTACTACAAGGTCAACGACGAGCTCCGTCGCTTCGAGCGCGACGACACGATCCGGCCGGGCATGGCGGCCCTCGCGATCACGCTCGGATGGCTGATCATCGTGCCGCCGTTCGTCTCGGTCTACAACACCTCGATGCACGTGGTGAAGGTCGAGCGTCGGCTGGGGATCCAGCAGGAGCTCTCGCCCGCGCTCAACGTGATCCTGCTGATCGTGGTTTCCGTCGGGATCGGGCTCTACACCCAGGAGCACCTGAACCGGATCTGGGCGGTCGCGCGCGACGGGGAGACGCCTCCCTCGCCCGGCGCCCTCCCCGCGCCACCCGGCTGACCGGCTCCGAGGGACCGGCGAGCCTCGGGTATCGTCGGAGCATGAGCCTGTTCGATCCGGACGATCCCAAGCACGCCCGCGCGCTGGAGCGGTTCGGGACCGAGATCATCGTCTGGCTGACCACGGTGACGCCCGACGGCCAGCCGAGCACGACGCCGGTCTGGTTCTGGTGGGACGGCGAGGCCTTCCACCTGTACTCGCGCCCGGACCAGCCGAAGCTCCGCAACATCGCCGCCAACCCCAGGGTCTCGCTCCACCTGCAGAGCGACGATGCCGGCGACGAGGACGTCGTCATCGTCGAGGGCCGGGCGTCGGTCGAGCCGGACGCGCCGCCCGCGGACCGGATCGCCCCCTACATCGACCGCTACCGCTCCCTCGTGGCGTCGTACGGCTGGACGCCCGAGGGTTTCGCGGCCGACTACTCGGTGGGTATCCGCGTGGAACCCACGAGGGTCCGGACCCCGTAGCGCGGTCCGCCGGCGCATGCTCGAGCTGACCGACCTCCGCCGGACGTTCGGCGACGTCGTCGCGCTCGACGACGTGTCCTTCCAGGCCGCGCCCGGGCAGATCGTCGGGTTCGTGGGACCGAACGGAGCCGGCAAGACGACCGCGATGCGGATAACGCTGGGCGTGCTCGAGGCCGACTCCGGCGAGGTTCGCTGGCGTGGCCGTCCCGTGGACGCGGCCGCGCGCCGCCGCTTCGGGTACATGCCCGAGGAGCGCGGCCTGTACCCGAAGATGCGCGTTCGCGATCAGCTCGTCTACCTGGCGCGCCTGCACGGGCTGAGCAAGTTGGACGCGGCCGAGCGCTCCGCTCGGATCACCGAGGTGCTGGGGGTGGCCGAGCGGTCGGGCGACCGGGTCGAGGCGCTGTCGCTCGGGAACCAGCAGCGCGTGCAGCTCGCGGCGGCGCTGGTCCACCGGCCCGAGTTGCTGGTGCTGGACGAGCCATTCTCCGGCCTCGACCCCGTGGGCGTGGACGTGCTGTCCGGCGTGCTGCGGGACGAGGCGGACGAGCGCGGGGTCCCCGTGGTGTTCTCGAGCCATCAGCTGGAGCTGGTGGAGCGCCTGTGCGATCGCGTCGTGATGATCGACCGCGGCCGCGTCGTGGCCGCGGGCTCGATCGCCGAGCTCCGCGCGCCCCGCGAGCGCCGGCGCCTGCGCGTCGAGGTCGCGGGCGCCCACGAGGGGTGGTTCGAGGCGGTGCCCGGCGTCGTGGCGGTGGACGCGCCGGCCGACGGGGTCGTGGTCCTGGAGCTCGTCGACGACGTCGACGAGCAGCGCGTGCTCGACCTCGCCCGCGCCGCGGGCGACGTTCGCCACTTCAGCCGCGAGCAGCCGACGCTCGCCGAGCTGTTCCGCGAGGCGGTCGATCCTTGAGTGCCGGGGACGGACCTCGCGAGACCGACCGGGGCGCCTGGCGGATCGTCGCGCGCCGCGACTTCTGGACCCGCCTGCGGGACAAGGGCTTCCTGATCTCCACCGCGATCACGGTCGCCGTGTTCACGGTCTTCATCCTGGTGCAGGCGTTCCGCGGCGACGAGGCCCCGTCGTACGACCTTGGGCTGCAGGGGAGGGGCTCGGAGCGGATCGGGGCCCTCTCGGTCCGGGCCGCGCCGTCCCAGGGGGCCACGATCCACACGCGCGCCGTGGCGGACCGGGCGGCCGCCGAGCGCGCGCTGGCCGACGGGTCGCTCGACGCCGTGCTGGTCGACGGGGAACGCCTGCTCGTGAAGGAGGAGGCGCCCGCGCCCCTGGAGGCCTCGGTGCAGACCGCGATCGTCGCCGACCGGATCGGCACGGCGCTGGCCGACGCCGGGGTCTCGGAGGCGGACGTGGCGCGCGTGCTGGACCCCGCGCCGGTGCCGGTCGAGACGCTCGTGCCCGTGGACCCCGATCGGGAGACCAACTCCACCGTGGCGTTCGTCGCGGTGCTGCTGCTCTACGGACAGCTGTTCGGCTACGGCGTGTGGGTGGCGACCGGCGTGATCGAGGAGAAGAGCTCGCGCGTCGTGGAGATCCTCCTGTCGACGATCCGCGCCCGGCAGCTCCTGGCCGGCAAGATCGCCGGGATCGGCGCGCTCGGGCTGCTGCAGCTGCTGGGGATCGCCACCTACGGCATCGTCCTGGCCTCGGTGACGGGCGTGCTGGACGTGCCCGCGCACGCCACCGGCACCGCGCTGCTCGCTGTCGCGTGGTTCGTGCTGGGGTTCGCGTTCTACGCGTCGCTGTTCGCCGTGTCCGGGGCGCTCGTCTCACGGATGGAGGAGCTGCAGAACGCGATCGTCCCCCTGAACCTGCTGATCCTGGTGTCGTTCTTCATCTCGATCGCCGCGACGGAAGACCCAGACTCCGCGCTCGCGGTCGCGGCGTCGATCGTGCCGTTCTCCTCGTCGCTCGCGATGCCGGTGCGGATCGCGCTCGGCTCGGCGACCCCGGTCCAGATCGCGCTCGCCCTGCTGGTCCTGCTGGGCTCGACGGCCGCGTTGATCCCGCTCGCCGGACGGATGTACGCGGGCGCCGTGCTCCAGACGTCCGGTCGCGTGAAGATCCGCGACGCCTGGCGGGCCGACGCCTGAGGGGCTCGGGTAGCATGGCCGTCCCGGCCCGCCGGCCCGCAGATCCGATGGCCGAACGCACCCGCCCCCGCCTCCTCGCGCTCCTGATCGGAGCGATGCTCGTCGCGCCGCCCGGCGCGGCCTCGGCCGTCGCCGACGCCGGCGCACCGGCCGCCCGCGTCCCGCCGGGCAGGCTCGGCATCGGCGACTCGGTGATGCTCGGCGCCCGCACCCAGCTCCGCGCCCGCGGGATCCGGGTGGACGCCGACGTCTCGCGCCAGTACCGGGCGGGCGCCGCGCTGATCGTCTCGATGGCGGCCGACGGCACGCTGCCGCGGACGGTGATCGTGCACCTGGGGAACAACGGCTACCTGGAGCGGGCCGACTGCGACCGGATCGCGCGCGCCGCCGGTCCGTCGCGC
Organism: Actinomycetota bacterium; assembly: GCA_046330185.1. Taxonomy (GTDB): domain Bacteria; phylum Actinomycetota; class UBA4738; order UBA4738; family HRBIN12; genus DATBLY01. The sequence goes on along the minus strand of JAXLTF010000034.1, from coordinate 8,167 downwards.
CGCGTGTTCCTGATCTCGCTGAAGGTCCCGCGCGGCTGGCGTGCGGCGAACAACCGGCGGCTCCGCGCCTGCGCCCGCGCGCACGACAACGCCCGGCTGATCGGGTGGTACGAGGCCTCCGCCGGCCACCCCGAGTGGTTCGCGTCCGACGGGTTCCACCTGACGTCGTCGGGCGCCCGGGCCTACGCGGGGCTGATCGCCCGGCACATCTGAGGCCTACCGGTCCGGCGCGAGGCCCATCTCGCGGCGGAAGGCGGGCAGGGGCAGCGATCCCAGCGCCAGCACGCGGTCGTGGAAGTCGGACAGGACGAACGCCGCGCCGTCGCTCGCCTCGGCAGCCCGGCGCGCCGCGACGATCTCGCGCATCCCGATCATGTACGCGAGCGCCTGGCCCGGGAGCGAGATGTAGCGGTCGACCTCGATCGTGGCGTCCACCTCCGGCATGCCGATCGCGACGAGCGTGTCGATCGCGCGCTCGCGCGACCAGCCCAGGGCGTGCAGCCCGGTGTCGGTGACCAGCCGCGCGGCCCGCAGGCCCTGGCTCTCGAGCATCCCCAGCCGCTCCCAGTCGTCGAGGTACAGCCCCATCTCGTCGGCGAGCCGCTCCGAGTACAGGCCCCAGCCCTCCGCGTAGGCGCTGCCGGCGAGGATCCCGCCGAACCGGCGCAGCGGCGGCCGGTCGGTCGCCTCCTGATCCAGCGAGATCTGGAAGTGGTGGCCCGGGTTCGCCTCGTGGTACGTGAGCGACGCCACGTGGTGAAGGGGCCGCTCGCCCAGGTCCGACGTGTTGATGTAGTACGCGCCCGGCCGGGTCCCGTCCTCGGTCGGCGGGAAGTAGAAGCCGCCCGGGGTGTCGGCCTCGCGGAACTCCTCGACCGGCTTCACCTCGCAGTTCGCCGCCGGCATCCGGCCGAACCAACCCTTGGCGGTTTCCCAGCTCCGCTCCACCTGGGACCGGGCGAGCTCGAGCATCTCCTCGCGCGTGGCCGCGTGGTTCGCGCCGCTCGCCTCGTGCGCGGCGAGCGCCTCGTCGGCGCCGGCGAACCCGAGGCGTGCCGCGACCTCCCGGCGCTCGTCCTGGATGCCGTCGTAGGCCTCGACCCCGATCCGGTGCACCTCGGCCGGATCGAGCGGCAGCGACGTCCAGCCCAGGATCGCCGTCGCGTACAGCGCGTCGCCTCCGGGGAGCGCGGTCACGCCGAGCGTCTCGGTCGCGGCGGGGAGCGTCTCCCGCAGCACGCCCAGGAAGCCCTCGAACGCGGGGTTCACGACGTCGCGGACGATCGCGGCTCTCCGCTCCCGCGCCGCGACGTCCTCGCCGGCCGGGAGCAGGGCGGGGGAGTCCTCGGGCGCGATCGCCAGCAGGCGCTCGACCTGGGCGACCGATCGCTCGGCCACGACCCGGGGCGACGTGACGCCGGTCGCGACGCCCTCACGGGCGATCGTCGACCACGCGTCCAGGTACGCCGGCACGGCTCCCAGCCGGGCGACGTAGCGGTCCAGGCGCTCGGGGGTGTCGGCACGCTGGAGCGAGGCGACGTCGGCCAGGATCTGGGCCGGGCCGGCGAAGTGCGACGCGACCCGCAGCCGGTCCTCGCGGTGCTCCACCTCGGCCAGCGCCCGGCGCGCCATCGCCTCGGCGACGTCGAGCGTGCCCCGCAGCGACCCGGGCAGCGCCGGCACGTCGATCTCGTCAAGCCCGTCGAGCAGCGCGCGGCTCGCTTCCGCGAGGGCGTCCCGCCCGTCGGGACCGGGATCGCCGAGCCGGTCGTCGAAGCGCTCGTCGCCGACCGACGTCGCGATCAGCGGCTCCAGCTCGAGCAGGCGCTCCCAGTACGCGTCGGCCAGGCGCGTGGCGCGCCCGGCGTTAGCGGCGTCGTCCATCCCGGTCACCTCGTCCCCGCGGCGGTCGGGTTCGGCCTCACAGCAGGCCGATCGTGCCGGCGCCGTCGACCTGGAGCGCCGCGCCGCTGACGAACCCGGCGGGCGCGGAGCACAGGAACGCCACGACGCGGCCGAAGTCCTCCGGGTCGCCGAGCCTGCCCTCGAACCCCAGATCCTTGACGCGGTCGGTCGCGTGCAGGCCGGGGCACGCGAGGTTCAGCGTGATGCCGTCGTCGATCAGGTCCTGCGCCGCCGTCTTCGCCCAGGCCCACAGGCCGGTCCGCGCGACGTTCGAGTAGACGAGCGTGGGGATCGGCTGCTTGACCGAGCTCGAAGCGATCAGGCAGATGCGACCCCACCCGGCCGCTCGCATGTGGGGCACGGCCGCCTGCACGAGGCGGATCGAGGTCAGCTGGTTGGCCCCCACGGCCGCGAGCAGCGCGTCGGCATCGACCTCGAGGGCCCGCGCCTGAGGCGGGCCTCCAGCGTTCGCCACCAGGATGTCCAGCTCGCCGAACCGTTCGAGGGCGGCCGCCACGAGCCGCTCCGGGGCCTCCGGCTCGGTGACGTCCACGGCGACGATCTCGACCTCGCCGGGGAGCTCCCGCGCCGTCGCGCGCAGGCGCCGCTCGTCGCGGGCGCACATCAGCACCCGGGCGCCCTCCCGAGACAGCGCAAGCGCGGCGCCCCGTCCGAGGCCCCTGGACGCGGCCGTGACCAGCGCGACCTTCCCCTCGATGCCCAGATCCACGGCGGGCATGTTACGGACCCTCGCGGGCCGCGACCCGACCGCGGGCGCGTTGACCGTCCTCCCTGAGCATGGCTACCCTCGTGCGACCGTTCCGGAGGAGGAGCCAGCCGATGCGTCCCACCATCGTCCGCACCGTCGGCGCGCTCGCGCTGGTCCTGGCCGCGGCCGCGTGCTCGAAGACGCTCGATTCCACCGAGCTCGAGGGCTCGCTGAAGGATCAGCTCGAGACCCAGCTCGAGGTGACGGGCCTGACGGTCGAGTGTCCCGACGACATCGAGGCCGAGGCCGGCGACACGTTCCGGTGCACGGTGACCGGGACGGACGGCAGCGAGGCGACGATCGCGGTGACCCAGACCGACGACCAGGGCAACCTCACCTGGGAGATCGTCGACGCGGGGACGGGTTAGTGCCCGACCTGCTGGCGGGCAAGCGTCTCCTGATCACCGGCGTCCTCACCCAGCAGTCCATCGCGTTCGCCGCGGCGCAGGCGGTCCAGGAGCAGGGCGCCGAGATCGTCCTGTCGAGCTTCGGCCGCGCGACGAGCATCACGCGGAAGGTGGCCAGGCGTCTGCCCGATCCCCCCGACGTGCTCGAGCTCGACGCGAACGACCCGGAGCAGATCGAGGCGGTCCGCGACGAGCTCGCCTCCCGCTGGGGCACCTTCGAAGGGTTCCTGCACGCGATCGCGTTCGCGCCGCAGGACGCGCTGGGCGGCAACTTCCTCCATACCCCGTGGGAGTCGGTGGCGACCGCGATCCGGACGAGCGCCTTCAGCTTGAAGGCGATCGCCGCCGGGCTGCTCCCGATCCTGTCGCGCGGGTCCTCGATCGTGAGCCTGGACTTCGACGCGCGCGTGGCGTGGCCGGTCTACGACTGGATGGGCGTCGCGAAGGCGAGCCTGGAGTCGGTCACGCGGTACCTCGCGCGCGACCTGGGGCCGAGCGGGATCCGCGTGAACACGGTCTCGGCGGGCCCGCTGCGGACGATCGCGGGCAAGGGGATCCCCGGCTTCGACGGGATCTCGGACTCCTGGTCCCAGCGGGCGCCGCTCGGCTGGGACGTGACCGACCCGGCGCCGGTGGGCCGCGCGATCGCGATGCTGTTCTCGGACCTTTCGGCCGGCATCACCGGCGAGCTGATCCACGTCGACGGCGGCTTCCACGCGATGGGGACCGATCCGGTGCTCGCCCCTCACGCCGCGCCGGACACCGCGGCTCCGGACGCCGGCTAGGACATCCGCAGGTCCATCGCCGTCGAGAGCTCGCGCTGCGCCCGCGCGATGACCCGGAACGCCTCGCGCAGCCCGCGGCGCGCGACGGGGCCGAGCGTCGAAGGATCCAGGAACTCGTCCGGCTCGACCCCCGCGCGAACCTGCTCGACCTGGTGGCGGAGCCGCAGCTCCCACAGGAAGCGGAAGGCCTCCACGAGCTCCGCCGCGGTCGAGCGGCCGAGCGGCGCGTGCGGCCCCGTCGCGCCCAGGCGCTCCACGGTTCCCTTGGCGGTGACGCCGCACGCGATCGCCTGAACCCGGGCGAGGTTGCCGACGATCGTGATCCCGCCGCTCTTGAGGTCCAGGCGCCCGGCGTGCTCGCCGTGGCGCTCGACCACCAGGTCCCGGAGGAAGCCGGTGGGGGGCCGCAGACCCAGCGCGCGGCGTCCGAGGGAGCGCAGGAACCCCGACCTCCCGCGGGCCTCCAGCAGCACGGCGTCCAGGGCGGGCTCCACCTGCAGCGGCCCCGCCACCTGACGGAAGTCGTAGACGATCGACGAGAGCTCGCTCCCGCGCGGGCTCTGGTCCTGCATCCAGGTGTGCATCGCCTCGGACCAGCTCGAGACCGAGCGACGCAGCGTCGGGTGGGTGGCCATCACCTCGCCGGCGCAGCGGGCGATCCCGGCGGCCAGGCCCTCGGTCACGGCCTTCGCCACTCGCTCGAGAAGTACGGGTCGACCGCCTCGATCGCTCCACCGTCGGCGTCGTAGGCGAGGGCGTGGTCCTGGTCGGTGCGAAGGGCCTGCTCTGACGGGCGCTCCCGAGCGCGAGCCAGGCCCACGGCGCCGGCGCCTCGCCCTGCTCCCGCAGCGCGAGCTCGAGCAGCCGCCGCGTCATGGCATCGATGGCCAGGGCCTGCCACCCGGCCCACGTCCACCGGATCGCGCTCGCCTCGACCAGCTCGATGATGACGACCCCCGGCAGCTCGCGGCCGGCGGCCGAGACCTCGTCGGGCGTCCGCGCCCTCGATCGCGCCCCGCAGGGTGAACGGCGTGCCCTCGCCGACGTCTAGCAGGTCGCCCTCGGTCACGACCCCGAGCACTTCCCCGTCGTCGGCGACGACGAAGTGGTCCCTCGGCGAACATCCGCATGACGTCGCCGGCATTCGTCGAGCCCTCACGGTCCGGGCGGGATAGCTCGCCACCCGCGAGACGGGGGAGGACGAGGGGAGCCCGGCTGCCACGACCTTCTCGCGCAGGTCGCGGTCGGTGAGATGCCCCGGCCGCCTTCCATGGGCACCAGGACGCTCGATACGCGCTCGGCGGTCATCTGCGCGGCCGCGACGCCTTGCGACAGTGGCCGACGGATCCGTCCGGACCAGCTCGCGGCGGATCGGCTCCCCGGCAGACGGAACCGCCGCTCCGGCGTGCGCTCGGCCAGGGCATCCGGCGCCGGCGCTGCCGCTCCCAGGAAGGTCCCAAGCACGAACGGAGAACGACCTGCATGGGTGCCGAACAGCTCCGCCGCGGCGGCGGTGGGGATCGGGTAGCAGGTCATGTTCCCGTGGGCCCGGTGGCGGCCGGTCCGCCTCGATCACGGCGGACAGGCTGAAGATGTCGCCCTCGCCGAGGAGGTCGAGGACCCGATGATCGTCCAGCAGCTCGACGGCCCCGTCGCGAACGACGTAGAGCCCAGGCGACGGCTCTCCTCCTGCCGGATAGTCGTGGTCGCGTCGCGGAACCGCACCAGCTCGACGCGGCGCGCAGGGCGGCCAGGCGTTCAGGCTCGAGGGCGTCGAACGGCGGGAACCGCACCAGGAACGCGGATACGTCCACGCCGTGAGTATGCGACCGGTGCGGGGTGGGGGCGAGCGGCCGGTCAGTGCACGGCTTCGTAGGCGAGCCGCGCGTCGTCGATCGCGGCGAGCGTCCGCGTTGCGGAGCGTCGCGGTCGGCCGTACCCGTCGCCTCGCCACAGGCAGACGGCGCCCACCAGCTCGCCGACCGTCGGATCGGCGGCGTGGAAGGGCGCGCGCAGATGTAGTCCACGCCCGCGATGGTCTGCGACGCCTTCGCGGTCAGGGTCACCGCGCCGCCGCTGCCGCTGGCAGAGCCGTCGGCCATCCCGTCGAACATCTCGTCGAGCGATCCGGCTGCGCGTCCGCGAGGACCCCCTCGATCAGCTCGACGATATTCAGGCGTGCCCGCCGAGCCCGTACATGGCTCCGCGGAACGTGGTCCGGCGACTCGGTCGCCTCGGCCTGCTCCTCGAACGCCTGCGCCTCGGCGGTGTCGGGGGCGCCAAGCATCCCGCGATGTTCAAGAGCCCGCCGTCGGCGCGGAGCATGAACCATCCGCCGACCGCGAGCGCCACCACGGCCGCCACGGTCCCGCTCAGCAGCGGGGCGGTGAGCAGGCCGCGGGAGAGCCTGGGCGGTGTGTAGCCCGCCGGCGAGGAGCGCCGGTCCCGAAGGAGCGATGCGAAGGCCATGTCCGCGCGTCGGGGCGGAGCGGGCGGCAGGCCGGTCGAGCTTGGGGGAGGGGCGGTCGCGACGCTGGACGAGACGACGAGGCCGGGCGCCGTCGCGGGGCGGCCGTGGAGGACGGCCCCGCCGAACGGGCTCCCGCACGTGAGGCGAGCCACCCGGAGGCCGAGTTGTGCGCCCCGCACCGAGGACAGGTCCTGAAGCGTCATCTCCCCTGCGTATCGGCCGGTTGCGGGCCGGCCTGAGCCCCGGGGGACGGTCGGAGACCGAGCCGACGGGGGTCGCTTCAGAGATGGGACGCCGACAGCTGCGCGGGTAAGGGGCCCATCCCGCTCACGCACGCGGCGCCGCACCAGGCGGCGAGCGCGAGCGCGTCGGGCAGGGCGTCGCCCCTGCCGAGCGCGAGGCGTGAGCCCGGCCGCGAAGCTGTCCCCGCCGCCGTAGGCGCCCGTCGGGGCGGGGTCGTGCGCACGCGGCGGCTCGGGGAGGCTCCGTCACCCGCCGGCGCTGTCCATGATACATGGGACCACCGCCGCGGGCGCAGCCGTGCGCACCAGCAGGGCCGGCGGCTCGAGGAGCGCGTCCGGCCGGCGCTCGGCGAGATCAGTCGCCGATCCAGAGCGACGACGTCCGCCGCGACCCCGGCGTCCGGCGAGCTGGTCGAGCGCCCGCGCGGTGACGACCAGCAGGCGGGCGGCCCGCGCCGCCCGGAACGCCGCGGGGTCCCCGGCCGTGACGAACACCGCGTCCGCGTCCCGGAGCTCGCCCCAGGGCAGGGCGTCGTCGCCGCGGGGCTCCAGCCGGACGCCGAGCGTCGTGATCGTGCGCTCGCCGCCGGGCTCGATCAGCGCGACCGCCCGGCGCGTCGGGGCCTCGCGCACGGCGGCATGGACCGTCGGGCCGAGCGCCTCGAGCTCGTCGCGCGTCCGGCGTCCGAGCTCGTCGCCGCCGACCGCCGTGAAGAACGCGCACCCGCCCGCGAGCTTGGCGAGCTGGACCGCCGCGACCGACCCGCCGCCGGCCGGGGCCTCCCAGGCGTCGTCGGCGTGGGCGATCTCTCCCGGGCCCGGGATGCGGTCGACGTGCCCGAACGTCAGCCACTCGTTGTGCCCCACGACCGCCGCTCTCACGGCCCGTATCCTCGCAGTCATGGGGACCGAGGTCCGGCTCACGTCGTTCAGCCACGGCGCGGGCTGCGCCTGCAAGCTGGGTCCGGCGGACCTGACCTCGCTGCTCGGCGGCCTGGCCGTCTCCGCGGCGCCCGAGAGCCTGCTGGTCGCCGCCGACACCGGCGACGACGCGGCGGCCTGGCGCCTGGACGACGGGCGAGCGCTGATCGCGACCGTGGACGTGTTCACCCCGATCGTCGACGACCCGTACGACTGGGGCCGCGTCGCGGCCGCCAACGCGCTGTCGGACGTGTACGCCATGGGCGGCGGGCCGGCCTTCGTGCTGAACGTGGCGGGCTGGCCCGTCGACGACCTGCCGCTCGACCTGTTGGGGCGTGTGCTGCTGGGTGGGCAGGACGTCGCGGCCGCGGCGGGCGCCGTCGTCGCCGGCGGACACACGATCACCGCGACGGAGCCGGTCTACGGGATGGTCGCCGTGGGGTTCGCCGACGCGGACCGGCTGCTCCGCAACGCGACGGGCCGGCCGGGCCAGGCGCTGTTCCTGACGAAGCCGATCGGCGTGGGGATGATCGCCACCGCGATCAAGCGCGGACGGGCAACGCCGGAGCAGGCGGAGGCCGCGGTGCGGACCATGACCACCCTGAACGACGCCGCGGCCTCCGCGGCGGTCGAGGCCGGCGTCGACACGGCCACCGACGTGACGGGGT
>JAXLTF010000033.1:0-19150 GCA_046330185.1 Actinomycetota bacterium | reverse complement strand
TGAGCGGGATCGGTCCCGCGTCGGCGACGCTCGTGAACCTGGGCGTGATGCTCCCGTCGCTGATGGGGATGCTCCTCGGGGCGGGGTCGATGACGGGCCAGCGCGAGCACGGCCTGCTGGCGCTGGTCTGCGCCCAGCCGCTCCGTCGGGCTCAGGTCGCCACGGGCGCGTTCTTGGGCCTCGTGAGGTCGCTCCTGGTCACGCTGGGGATCGGGTTCGGGTCCGCGCTGCTCATCCTCGCGGGAGTGGCTCGCGGCTCGGACCTTCCCGCGTTGCTCGCGCTCGCGGGGGCGACGGCGGCCGTCGGCGCGGCCAGCGTCTCCATCGGGGTCGCGGTCTCGACGCTGGTAGCGAATCGGGTCCAGGCGATCTCGATCGCCGTCGGCGTGTGGATCGTCCTCTCCCTGGGCGTCGACCTGGCGCTCGCCGCACTCGCGCCGAGCGTCCACCTGGGCCCGCTCGGGCTCCTGGTGGTGGTGCTAGCGAACCCGATCGAGACCGGTCGCATCCTGGCCCTGCTGGGAACGAACCTGAAGGGCACGGCGCTCGGGCCGTTCGGCGCGTACCTCGTGACGACCTTCGGCACCCTCGGGGCGGTGGCGATCCTGGTCGCGACCCTCGCGGCATGGGTCGCCGCCCCCCTGCTCGTCGCACGGTGGGCGCTCACGCGGCAGGATCTGTGAGCCGGCGGCCTCGAACGGTCGCGCTCCGCGGCTAGCTGGGCTCGCGCGTCGCCGCGAACACGCGCAGGCGTTCGCCGGCCGCCTCCAGCGTCTCGAGGCGCTTGCAGAACGCGAACCTCAGCAACCGCGCGCCGTCGCTCGGATCCGAGAAGAACGACGAGCCCGGGACCGAGCCCACGCCGACCTCGCGCACCAGGTGCTGCGCCGCTTCCGTGTCGTCCGCGAAGCCGAGCGACGAGATGTCGGCCATGACGTAGTAAGCGCCACGCGGCGGCGCCGCGACGAGACCCGCCCGGTCGAGCACGCGCATCATCACGTCGCGTCGCTCCCGGTAGGCGGCCGCCAGCCCCGAGTAGTAGGCATCGGGGAGGCCGAGCGCCACGACGCCCGCCGCCTGCAGCGGCGCCGGGGCCGCCACGGTCAGGAAATCGTGCACCGGCCGGATGCCGGCCATGAGAGTCGGGGAGGCGACCGCCCAGCCGACCCGCCAGCCGGTCACCGCGTACGTCTTCGACAGCGCGCTGATCGTGACGGTCCGGTCGCGCATCCCCTCGATCGTCGCCATCGGAACGTGGCGCGCCCCCTCGTACGAGATGTGCTCGTAGATCTCGTCCGTCACCGCGAACGCGTCGTACCGCTCGCACAACGCGGCGATGGTCTCCAGCTCCTCGCGCGAGAACACCTTGCCGGTAGGGTTGTTCGGCGTGTTGATCACGATCGCCCGCGTGCGGTCGCTGAACGCGGCGGCCAGCTCCGCCGGGTCGAACGCCCAGTCCGGCGGCCGCAGGCGGACCAGACGCGGCGTCGCACCCGAGATGATCGAGTCCGGCCCGTAGTTCTCGTAGAACGGCTCGAAGATCACGACCTCGTCGCCCGGGTCCACCAGACCCAGGAACGCAGCCATCATCGCCTCGGTCGACCCGCAGGTGACGCAGACCTCGGTTTCGGGATCGAACGCGAGACCGTAGTGGCGCTCGTACGACCCCGCGATCGCCTGCCGGAACGCCGGCGAGCCCCACGTGACCGGGTACTGGTTGTCGTCGCCCGCGATCGCTGCGATGGCCGCATCCTTGACCACATCGGGCGCCGGGAAGTCCGGGAACCCCTGCCCCAGGTTGATCGCGCCGTGCAGGTCCGACAGACGCGTCATCTCGCGGATCACCGACTCGGTGAACGACGCCGCCTTGAGCGAGGGACCCGGCCTGGACACTGCGCGGAGCTTACCGGCCGTCGGTTCGCGACCGTAGGATCCGTCGGAGCGCGCACGGCGTGCGACCATGGGAGACGTGACCGCCACCGGATCCGGCGCTCCGGCTCCCATCGGGACCGAGCTCCCCGCCGGCGTGCGGTTCGTCGGCGAACGCCTCGGCGACGCCGCGTGGCCGCTCCCCGACGCCCCCACCGAGGCCGACATCTCGACCTGCGTGGCGTGCGGCCTGTGCTTGCCGCACTGCCCCACGTACCGGCTCACCGCTGACGAGACCGCCTCGCCGCGAGGCCGGATCGCGGCGATGCGGGCGGTGAGCGACGGCGCGGCCACCGTCGACGACACGTTCGGCCGGTTCATGGACCTGTGCCTCGTCTGCCGGGCGTGCGAGGACGTCTGCCCGTCGCACGTGCCGTTCGGCCGGATGATGGAGCGCGCGCGGGCGCAGATCGAGCCGCGCCGCCCGGCCGGCGCGCGGTTCCTGCGCCGGCTCGGCCTGGACGTCGTGCTCCCCCGCCCGTGGCTCGTGGCGACCGCGACCACGCTGCAGCCCCTGGCCCGGCCGTTCCTGCCCAGGCGCGTGCGAGGCCTCGTTCCGCGGCGCGTTCGGCGGGGCGCGCGGGTGGCGCCGGTCACGCATCCGGCCCCCGACGTCGAACCGCGGGGGACGGTCGCGCTGCTGACCGGCTGCGTGCAGGACCGCTGGTTCCGCGAGGTGAACCGCGCCACGGCGCGCGTCCTGGCCCGCAACGGGTGGCGGGTCGTGGTCCCTTCGGGACAGGCGTGCTGCGGCGCCCTCGCCGCCCACAACGGCAGGCTGGACACCGCCCGGAAGCTGGCGCGACGCAACCTCGAGGCCTTCGCGGACGTCGAGCACGTCGTGGTGAACGCGGCCGGGTGCGGAGCGCACCTGCAGGGCTACGGCGAGCTGATCGAGGGGGCGGCGCTCCCCGCCGAGGACGTGATGGCCTTCCTGCACCGGGAAGGTCTGGCCGTGCAACCGCCGCACGGGACAGGCGCCGACCGCGTCGCGTACCACGACGCATGCCACGCCCTGCGCGTCCTGAAGCTCCACGCCCAGCCGCGCGCGTTGCTCCGCTCGATCCCAGGGCTCGAGGTCGTGGAGATCCCGAACGGCGACCGCTGCTGCGGCGCGGCCGGCCTCTACAACGTCCTCGAGCCCGAGCTCTCGGGACGGCTCTCCGCCGAGAAGGCCGGGGCGATCGCCTCGACGGGCGCGACGACCATCGCCAGCGCGAACCCCGGCTGCACGATGCAGATCGCCGCCGGCCTGCGCGCGCTGGGGGTCGAGGCCAACGTCGTGCACCCGATCCAGCTCCTCGATCGCGCGTACGCCGAGCCGGCCCCCACGTGAGCTCCCCGGTCCTCGATCCGAACGCTGGTAGCGTCACGCGGATGCGGTACGTCAGCGTCGGCCGGCGGTTCGTCGCCCTGCTGATCGACGGGATCGTCCTGTTGATCGTCGCGGCTCCGCTCGCCGAGACCACGCGGCGTCCCGGCTACCTCCGGATCGAGCTCGTCGGCGCTCGGAGCGTCGTGCCGATCCTGGTGTGGCTCGCGTACTTCGTCGCGATGGAAGGGACGATCGGCGCCACGCTGGGCAAGCTCGCGATGGGGATCCGCGTCACCAAGCCCGACGGCTCGAAGCTCGACGCCGGCTCGGCCCTGATCCGCAACGTAGCGCGGTTCGTCGACGGGTTCCCGTACGTGATCCCCTATCTGGTCGGCGCGATCGCCGTGTGGAGCGACGGGTCGACCCGCCAACGGCTCGGCGACCGATGGGCGCACAGCGTCGTCGTCGAGCGGAGTTCGATCCCGGCCGCCCCGGGCGCCTGGATCGCCGGCGCGCCGAACCAGCCGGCTCCCCCGCCGCCTGGGGAAACCCGCCACGCCTCCGCACCGACGCCGCCGGGTCGCCGCCGGAGCCGCCGCACGGCCCCCCTGCCATGCTGCCCCTCCGCCCTCGGACGTTTAGCCAGAACGGCGGGCGAGGCATCCAGCCAGCTCGTCACCCTGCGCCGGTGTGCAGGACCCATGAGCCGCGCGCGGTCTCGCACGACGTCCGGATCGATGAGCTCGGCATCGATCAACGCGCGGGTGAACCGGTAGTCCTTCTCTCTTCCCGCCACCAACTTCGAAACGACGAGGTCGTGAGGATCGAGGCAGAACGCGCGGCTGGGTGCCGCGCCCGTGTCGCCGAAGGCCACCAGCCGTTCCCGCCAGCCCTGAGGGAGAACAGCCGTGGCCAGGCTGACTCCCCTGCCCATAGATCCCGTACGTCTCGGTGGAACCTGGACAGCTCGCCGATGGAGCCGTCGACCTTGTCCGACTTCTCCTCATCCGCGTCGTCGAAGAACGCGATGTCGGCTTCGATCGACATCGTTGCCTCCTCCGGCAGTTCCTCGTCGCTGAATGAGGCAAGGATGGATTGGCTCCCGATCACGAGGATCTCCGGGTCGCGCCACGTCGCCGGCCGCGCGGAGGATATGCGCGAGCTGATCGCGTCTCATCCGTGGTGGCGCGCTTCGTTCAGGCCCCGGAGCGCCCGATCCCTCTCCTCTTCAGAGAGGACGCCCGCGAAGGGCGAGTTCTGCCGCAACTCGCGCGCCCTGGACGTTCGAGAGGTCAGGACATCGAGGACGTCTTCGACCGGCCCATCGAGCAACTTCGCCCAACCGTCGATCCACAGCCGGCTCGCCCCCCTCGTGTGAACCCGGCGCAGATGTTCGAGGTTCTCCTTGGCCTTCTCGATGGTCGCATGAGGGGCCGCCACCAACCTCCCCGCCACGGCATAGCCCAGCCACAAGCTGCGGCGTTGATCTCGCGTCAGGCGTTGGGTTCGGGTTCGAAGGGCTTCGACGTCGCCACGGCGAACCCGTCGATGCGTCCCCGTCGTCGTGAACGGCAGGTCTCCGCGGCGGCAGAGGTCGACGACGTGCTGCCGTGACGTGCCGAGGATCTCCGCCGCCTCACCCGTGGTGAGCAGCTCCTCCCCGGAGGAGTGGGCCAGAGCGGATCCCAACCTGTCAGCCCTCATGAGGGTCAGGGTAACAGACACACCCAAGAAACACCACGAGCAGATACGGACAACGCGTTCTTTGGGACTGGCGCCTGTCCTACCAACGGTCGTCGACGGCCGCGAGGGCCTCGGGTCGTACACGCCCCGTCGGCGATCAGGTAGGTCGTGACCCTGTCGAGCGTGCGCTTGATCGAGAAGCAGGCAGTGCCGGTCCGAGAGCGCACCGAAGCCGCCCAGACGTCCGAGGACGCGTAGAGACGCTGATCCGACCCGGCCCGGCCGAGCCCTCGTCCGGGCCCGTGAACGCGAGTGTCGTCGGCGCTGCGCACGAGGCCGTCCGCGTCGGCGCCAGCGAACGAGCCGGCCGACGCGGCGACCGCCTCGGCCCGCGACAGCGCCCGTTCCAGGTCGTGCTGGTGCGCGAGATGTCGTCTTCGCGATCGGCCGGTTCGCGAAGATCTCGACGAGCAGGAACACCGCGCCCAGTAGCATCGCGACCACGATCATCCAGCGGTTCGACGGCCGGTGGGCGGGCTCGTCGAACTCCTGCTCGTAGCGCGCGATCACCTCGTCGTCGTGCACGCGCCCAGCCTACGCGCCCAGCACGCGGCCCAGATGCTCGAGGCTCTCCAGGTTGTGCCCGGACAGGAACACGTCCACCGACGGAAGCGCGGCGGACATCCCGCGAGCCAGCGGCTCGTACCGCGGCGAGCCCTTGAGCGGGTTCACCCACACGACGCGGTACGCCAGCCGGCGCAGGCGCGCCATCTGCGACCGGAGCAGGTCGGGGTCGCCGCGCTCAAGGCCGTCCGAGCAGAACACGACCACGGCACCGCGGAGCGCCGCCCGCTGGCTCCAGCCGTCGAGCAGCGTCTTCAGCGACTCGCCGATGCGCGTCCCGCCTTCCCAGCGTCGGCCACGCGCTCCCCGACTTCGTGCAGCGCGCGGTCCGGATCCTTCGTCCGCAGCGTCCGGGTCACCCGCGTGAGCCGGGTCCTGAACACGAACACCTCGACGCGGCGCCCCGCCGCCATCGCCGCGTACGCGAACTGCAGCAGCGCGCGGGCGTAGGGGGCCATCGAGCCGCTGATGTCTAGGATCAGGACGAGGGCTCGCGTCCGCGCCGAGCGCGCCCGCCACGCGCGATCGAACGGCTCGCCCTGCGTCCGGAGCGAGCGCCGGAGCGTCCGCGCAGGTCGAACGTCGCGCCCTTCGCGGCCGGCCGCGTGCGACGCGTCCGCTCCATCGAACGCTCACGGCCAGGCGCCGCGGATCATCGCGGCCACCCGGGCCCGCTCCTCGGGCGAGAGCTCGGGGAACGACTTCGCGCGCAGCACCTCGGTGGCGCTCGCCACGATCCGGATCGCGCTCTCGCCCTCGGTCTCCTCGTCGTCCTCCGCGGCGCGCCAGCTGGCCGCGGTCGCGCCCGCCGCCACCTCGAGGTCGTCGGGCTCGCCCACCTCGGCCTCGGCGACGGCGGTCGGTGTCGGGAGCGTCAGCTCGATCGCCGGGGCGTCACCCCGGCCGAGCGACCTGTACCAGTCCTCGAACGCGGCATCGTAGGCCTCCAGGTCGTCGCGGCGAGCGATCATGGACGTCCGCCCGGCCCAGTAGAGCGAGTCGCGGTCGGTGAGCCCGAGCGCCGCCACGGCCCGGCAGAAGGTCAGGATCCGGCCCGTTCCCACGGGCAGCCCGCGCGCCCGCAGATCGCGGCCGAACGCCACGAGCGGCGCGAGCGGGCCGGCTGCCTCGGTCCACATCACGGCTCCATCCAACGCGCGGATGGGACGCCCCGTCAACGGTTGCCAGTCGTGCGTCCAACCTGGAGGATGCCCCCCGTGGGATCGCCGGAGACCCGCTACGCGAAGACGGCCGACGGCGTCCACGTCGCCTACCAGGTCGTCGGCGACGGGCCGATCGACATCCTGTTCGTCCTGGGCTGGGTCACCCACATCGAGCGGTTGTGGGACGAGCCCCGGATCGCCCGCTTCCTCGAGCGCCTGGCGTCGTTCGCCCGGGTGATGATCTTCGACAAGCGAGGCGTTGGCCTCTCCGATCGCGTGCCCGACGACCGGCTCCCCTCCCTGGAGGTGCGGATCGACGACGCGCGCGCCGTCATGGACGCCGTCGGCTCCGAGCGCGTGGTCGTGCTCGGGCACTCCGAGGGTGGACCGATGGCGACCCTCTTCGCCGCGACCCACCCGGAGCGAACGATCGCCCTCATCCTGTTCGGCACGACGGCGTGCTGGAACGACGCGCCGGACTACCCGTTCAGCGAGCCGGTCGAGGACGACCCGGAGATGGCGGCGTTCGTCGAGCGACGGGAGCGGCTGTGGGGCACGAAGGAGCTCGCGCGGGAGTACCTCGCGACCTCGTTCGCCCCGGACCTCGTGGACGACGGACCCACCGTCGCATGGCTCGCCGATTACATGCGCAACGCCGCGAGCCCCGGGGCCGTGCAGGCGTTCGGTGCGATGAACCGTCTGATCGACGTCCGGTCGGCGCTCCCCGCGATCCACGTGCCCACGCTGGTGATGGCTCGCGACGGCGATCTCGACTTCGCCCCGGGTGAAACGAGATGGCTCGCCGACCAGATCCGCGGAGCGCGGTTCGTCTCGTTCCCCGGCAACGAGCACTACATCTTCATGGGGGATCAGCGGCCCCTCCTCGACCAGATCGAGCGGTTCGTGACCGAGGTGGCCGGCGAGGAGGCGGACCTGGACCGAGTGCTCGCGACGGTGATGTTCACCGACATCGTCGGCTCTACCGAGAAGGCGGCCGAGCTGGGCGACAAGGGCTGGCGCGACCTCGTCGAGCGCCATCACGGGGTGGTTCGCGCGATGCTCGGGCGCTTCCGCGGCATGGAGGTCGACACGGCGGGCGACGGCTTCTTCGCCACGTTCGACGGCCCGGCGCGCGGCGTGAAGTGCGCCCAGGCGATCGCCGACGCGGTGCCCGACCTGGGGATCCAGGTGCGCGCCGGCGTCCACACGGGCGAGGTCGAGACGATCGCCGGCAAGGCCGGCGGGATCGCGGTGAACGTCGGTGCCCGGATCGCCTCGATCGCGGCGCCGTCCGAGGTGCTCGTGTCGCACACGGTCGAGGGACTGGTCTCGGGCTCGGGCCTGCGGTTCGAGGACGCCGGCGAGCACTCGCTGAAGGGCGTGCCCGGCAGCTGGCGCCTGTTCCGACTGGTCGCTTAGGACCCGCGGGCCGTCAGTCGACCCTGCGGATCGGCGGGAGCTCGTAGGTGCCGTCCAGGACGGCCGACCCGGGCTGATACATCCGCAGGATCGGGCGGAACGTCCCCTCGGGGGCGGGCAGCCAGTTCGCCCGACGCTTGGGTCCCGGATCCTCGTGGGCGATCGTGATCGTGATCGACCCATCCTCGGCCGTCACGAGCCCGGGCGTCCGGTCGCCGATCGAGTACCGGTCGATCGGGTTGGCGACCAGGTAGAAGCGCGGCGTGTCGTACATCGTCAGCGACCAGAAGGCCTCGACGGGTGGCGGCGTCTCCAGCCGGAGCTCGTAGGTGTTCCTCCCGACGAGCGGCTCGCCCCGATCGTCGACCCACGCGATCTCGTAGTCGGCCTCGTACCCGTGGTTCCCCCACAAGCCCGCCCGGGCGGCGACGGCTCGGTGGAGGTAGGCGGTGGCCCGGTCCGCGATCTTCCAACCGGGCGCGTCGATCGTGCCCAGCCCGCACCGATCGAGGTTGTAGTCGAAGTAGTGCATCGCCGAGGTCCACGGGCGGGTCGCGTCGACCGAACCGCCGAGCGACTCGATCAGCTCCCGCCCCTCGGCCTCGCCGGCGATCAGGGCGCCCTGGCGCTCCCGGTCGAGCGCGACGAGCGACGTATCGGGGCTAAGGCCCAGCTCCGACAGGGCCGCGAGGATCGCGGCGTCCTCGGCCGGCGGCGGGAAGGCGGCCAGCGCGACGCGGAAGCGCTCCCACCAGGCGAGCGACTCGGGTACCGCCGGATCGGGGACCGGCATGCCGACGGCGGCGGCCGTCTCGTCGAGCGGAACGAGGCGGAACGCGTCCTGAAGCGCGTGGACGGCGGGCAGATCGTCGGCCCCGTTCACCTGGATCCGTCCCACGATCGCGACCAGGCCGGAGGGCGCCTCGATCAGGGTCGAGCCCTCGGGGACGTCGCCCCGGAACCCGGCACCGGCGATCAGGAACGAACCCGCACCGGTCCCGGTCGCCCGCCGGCCGACGTAGGCGAAGTTGTTCGTCCAGGCGTCGACGAACTGCAGGACGTAGTAGCGATCCTCGGTGTCGGGCACGTCGAGCCGCACCGCCGAGCCCCGGACGTCGCACGCCGCGATCAGGTACAGCGTGTCGTTGTTCGGGGAGACGAACGCGGTCTCCGGCCCGAGCAGGTCACGCGCCGCGCCGAAGACGTTGAACCCGTTCACGGGGACGATCCCGGAACCGGACGCGAGCCTCCCGATCTCCTCGAGGTTGTATACGAGTGGGTATCCGTAGACGTACGCCGTGGCGGCGGGTGACGGCTGCGGTGCGCTCATCGGGTCGAGACTCCTCTCGGTCGCGGGCGGTCGGCTGCGACGCTCAGCCGTCGAGGTCGGCGACCAGTTCAGCCAGACGCTCCTCGACCAGCTCCTGGTCCTCGTGATCCTTGACCACGGCGCCCAGCGTGTCGGCCGCGAGGTCGCCGTTCAGCCGCTCGGCGCCCAGGAACGAGAGCGCGTTGGCCCAGTCGATCGTCTCGGCGACGCCGGGCAGCTTCGCCAGGTCCAGCTCGCGCAGGCGCGACACGGCGACGGCCACGTCGCGCGCGAGCGACTCCCCCACCTGCGGCGCGCGCGCGCGCACGATCTCGACCTCGCGGTCAAGGTCCGGATGGTCGATCCAGTGGTACAGGCACCGGCGCTTGAGCGCGTCGTGGAGCTCGCGGGTCCGGTTGGAGGTCACGATCACGGCGGGCGGCGTCTCGGCGGCGACCCGTCCCACCTCGGGGATCGTCACCGCGAACTCCGACAGGATCTCCAGCAGGAACGCCTCGAACTCGTCGTCGGCTCGGTCCAGCTCGTCGACCAGCAGCACGGCGCGGTCGCCGGCGCGGATCGAGGCGAGCAGCGGGCGCTCCACCAGGAACTCCGGCCCGAACAGGTCCTGGACGTGCGTCTCGGCGCTCGACGCGTCCATCGCCCGTACGGCGATCAGCTGGCGCGAGTAGTTCCACTCGTACAGGGCCTGCGAGGCGTCGATCCCCTCGTAGCACTGCAGCCGGATCAGCTCGCGATCCAGGATCGAGGCCAGCACCTTCGCGACCTCGGTCTTGCCGACGCCCGCCTCACCCTCCAGCAGGAGCGGCTTGTGGAGCGAGAGCGACAGATGGATCGCGGTCGCCAGGCCGCGGTCGGCCAGGTACGACTCGGCGCGCATCGCCCCCTGCAGCTCGTCGACGTCCGCGAACCGGGTCATGGCGGAGAGGGTACCGGCGGCGCCGGCGGCATGCGGATGCCCGCCGCCACGAGCTTCGGGCCGAGCGCCTCGCGGAGAGCCCGTTCGACCTCGGCCCGCTTCGACGGCGTCGTCTCGGCGACGACGCGCACCACCTGCGCCGACTGCGTCAGCTGCGTGACGCCGAGCACCTTGGGCTCCTCGCGCAGGCCCGACGCGAACGGCTCGAGGTCCGCCAGGTCGTCGACCAAGCCCTCGATCGCGGTTCGGACGCGCTCGAGATCCTCGTCCAGGGCGATGGGCACGTCGACGATCGCCCGGCCCCAGCCCCGGGTCCGGTTCCGCGTGATCTGGATCAGCCCGTTCGGCACGGTCGAGAGGGTCCCGTCGAACTCCCGGACCGACGTCGTGCGGAGCGAGACGTGCTCGATCGTCCCGGTCATCGTGCCGCCGTCGGTCTCCAGCTCCACCGCGTCGCCGACATCGAACTGGCCCTCGAGCACGATGAAGAGCCCGCTGATCGTGTCGGTCACCAGCTGCTGGGCGCCGAACCCGATCGCCAACCCCGCGATCCCGGCGCTCGCGATCAGCGGCCCCAGGCTCACGCCGAAGAACGACAGCAGGCTGAACACGACGACCGACCAGGCGATCACGACGATCACGCCGCCCGTCAGCCCGATCGCGGTCGCCAGCCGCTTGCGGCGGCGGCCTTCGGCGTCGTCCCCGGCCGCCTGCGCCCGTCTGCGGTAGCGCCTCACGTACCGATGGACGATCAGGGACACGAGGACCGCGATCACCAGCGCGATCCCGACGCCGAGCGCGAACCGCACCCACCACTCGCCCGAGAAGACCTCGACGTTCTCGGCTGCGGCCAGCGGGGCGAGCGATGTCACGCGCGGACGATACCCCGAGCTCAGAGCCCGGCGCCCGGGTCGTTCACCGGACCCCCCGTCATGGTCGGGGGGAGCGGGACGCGGATCCCGTCGTCGGTCAGGCCACGCGTGATCCGCTCGCGGAGCGTCCGCTCCACGTCGAGGCGCTTCGATGGCCTCGTGTCCGCGATCACGCGAACGACCAGCGCGTAGTCGCTCATCTGCTCGATGCCGAGGACGGTCGGGCCCTCGCGGATCCAATCACGCAGCGTCGCATCGCGGCGGACGTCCTCGAAGACCTGCTCGAGCACCTCGCGGACGTGCTCCACGTCCTCCCCGTACGCCACGCGGACGTCGACGATCGCGCGAGCCCAGCCGCGCGACTTGTTCGAGACGAGCTGGATGTTGCCGTTCGGCACGATGTGGAGCGTCCCGTCGAACGCCCGCAGCGTCGTGATGCGCAGGGTCAGCGACTCGACCTTGCCGGCGACGGGATCGGCCGTCGTCTGCACCTCGACGACGTCCCCGACCCCGAACTGGTTCTCGAGCAGGATGTAGAAGCCCGAGAGGTTGTCGCGCACGATGCTCTGCGCCCCGAACCCGAGCGCGACGCCCGCGATCCCCGCGCTCGCGATGAACGGCGCGAGCGAGATGTTGAACTGGTCCAGGATCAGCAGGAACGCGATCACCCAGATCACGACGATCACGGTCGTCGAGACCGCGTGCGTGATCGTCGCCGCCCGTTGCAGGTTGATCTCCTGCGTCAGGCTCACCGAACCCTCGAGCTTGCGGCGATAGCGCTTGACCAGCACCCGGGCGACGATCGTGACGATCACCGCCGCCGCGACGATCGCCAGGATCACCCAGCCGTGCTCGTCCCACCAGTCGCCGAACGACCGCCGCTGGGCACGCTGCGCCGCCTGGGCAAGAGGCACGACGACCGAGTTCCGCATCCGCCCATCCAACAGGCCGGACGGGAGACCCGTCAAAGCGAGCTCGGGGGATCGGTCGGCTAGAGTTCGACCGATGTTCGATCCGGGCGATCCCCACGTCGCCGTGAGCCCCGAGTAGCGCTGTGGGTAGGTTCCTGGCGGCTTCGCTCGGGGCGTTGCTCCTGCTGGGCGCGTCCTGCCAGCGGGGAGCCGACGTGGTGCGCGACGACCCTCCCCCGTCCGAGGGTGACCGAGCGCCCGGGTTCGAGCTCCCCGCCGCCGACGGAGGCCGGGTCGCGCTCGCGGACTTCCTTGGGAAGAAGCCCGTGCTGCTCTACTTCAGCATGGGCCCCGGGTGAGGGGGCTGCGTGTTGCAGGTGGTCGACCTGCAGGAGGATCCCGGGTTCCAGGGACTCGACGTCGAGCTCATCAGCATCGCTCCGGATCCCGTCGATGCCTGGCGCGAGGATGGACGCGAGTGGGGCATCCGCGACTTCCGATCGGTTCTCTCCGATGAAGGGAACGCGGTCGCCGAGCGTTACGGCGTCCTCCGCTGGAAGCATCCGGTCACGGGCGAACCGGGCCACACGTTCGTCCTGGTCGATGGGTCCGGCGAGATCGTCTGGGTGAAGGACTACGGCGCTCCCGAGAACGGCGGCGTGATGTACGTCGTGCCGCGGGAGATCGTTCGCCAGGTCGCGGCGCGACTCGAGGTGAGGCAGGAAGCGACCATCTCCGGATGAACCTGATCGAGCGCTTCGCCGCGATCGGCACGCTCCCGGACGACGGCGACGACGAGCGGATCCGCAAGGGCACACTGACGGTCGCGACGGGGGTCGTCTGCGCGCTGTCGCCGATCTGGGTCGTCACGTACCTGCTCCTCGATCTCCCGGTTCCCGCGGCGATCCCCTCCGCTTACCTGGTCATCACGGCGATCTCGCTGCTCGTCTACCGCAGGACGAAGCGCTTCGGGGTGTTCCGGACCACGCAGCTCGGGCTCATGCTGGTCCTGCCGTTCGCCCTCCAATGGTCGCTCGGGGGGTTCGTGCCATCGAGCGGCGTGGCCCTGTGGGCGCTCTGTTGTCCGCTGGGCGCGCTGACGTTCGCCGGCACCCGGCAGGCGGGACCTTGGTTCGTCGCGTACCTGTCGCTGATCGGTATCTCGCTGGCCCTGGAGCCGCTGCTCCAGCCGGCCGACGTGCCCGAGGCGATCCAGATCGCGTTCTTCGCGGGGAACGTCACGGGAGTGTCGCTCACCGCCTACCTGCTGCTCCAGTACTTCGTCCGGGAACGGGAGCGCGAGCACGCGCGGAGCGAGGGACTGCTGCTGAACGTCCTGCCGGCGCCGGTGGCGGCCCGGTTGAAGCACGACGCGGGCGTGATCGCCGACCGCTTCGACGCCGCGACCGTGCTCTTCGCCGACATCGTCGACTTCACGCCGATGTCCGCGGCCCTGCCTGCCGAGGAGGTGGTCGAGCTGCTGAACGCGGTCTTCTCCGACTTCGACCGGATGATCGAGGAACGAGGGCTCGAGAAGATCAAGACGATCGGCGACGCCTACATGGTCGCCTCGGGGATCCCCGTCCCTCGGCCCGATCACGCACAGGCGATCGCGGAGCTGGCGCTCGAGATGCGGCGCGCGGTGTCCGAGCGAGAGGACGGGCTGCGGCTCCGGATCGGCATCGACACCGGTCCGGTGGTCGCCGGCGTGATCGGACGCCGGAAGTTCATCTACGACCTGTGGGGCGACACCGTGAACACCGCAAGCCGGATGGAGAGCCACGGGGTCCCCGGAGAGATCCAGGTGACCGAGCGGGTCGTCGCCGCGCTCGACGGCGGCTATCGCTTCGACGCGCGCGGGTCGATCGATGTGAAGGGGAAGGGCTCGATGCCCGTGTGGATCCTCCGCGGGCGGGCGTCGCACACGGGTTAGGGCGTGATCGAAGCGGTCTCGCTGAGGCAGTCCCCCTGAGTCCCTCAGCCGAGGGTGGAGCCCGTTCGTGTACCCTGAGCGTGAGGGTTCAGCATCGCTTCACGACCGTGCATCATGAGCAGTTCCCTCTCGGTCCAAGGACCGATCGCCCCCGAGCAGCGGTCAGGCTCGTCCGGGCAAGGAAGGAGGGAACGCAGCATGAGCACAGGAACCGTGAAGTGGTTCAACGCTGAGAAGGGCTTCGGCTTCATCACGCAGGACGACGGTGGTCCCGACGTCTTCGTGCACTTCAGCGCGATCGCCGGCGAGGGGTACCGCAACCTCGAGGAGAACCAGAAGGTCGAGTACGACGTGTCGCAGGGCCAGAAGGGCCCGCAGGCCGGCAACGTCCGCGTCGTCGCCTGACACACCAGCAACGATCGATGGCCGCCGCGAACCCGCGGCGGCCATCGGCGTTCCCAGGTCGCTATCGCGTCGGCGAGCTCCCGTGGTTGAAGCCGCCGGCCTCCAGCTCGGTGAGCGGCGAGCTCACCGGGTGGCGGTCGAAATGCGCCAGCGCGTCCCGGTAGTCGTCCATCAACAGCGTCGCCAGGTCGCGGCTGAACCCCGCCTTCACGAGGATCCGCTGGACGGTCATGTCCTGGCGGTTCGGCGGCATCGTGTACGCGGGGACGAGCCAGCCGCGCGTGCGGAGCCGGTCGGCCAGGTCGAACAGGGTGAAGGGGTGGTCGACGCCCTCCGTCAGCTTCCACGACAGGGCGGGGATGCCGGCGCCGGGATCGCCGTCGTAGAGGATCTCGAACGGCCCCAGCTTGCCGATCTCGTCCGCCAGCTGCATCGCGGTGTCGTAGCAGGATCGCTGGATCTTCCGGTACCCCTCGCGGCCCAGCCTCAGGAAGTTGTAGTACTGCGCGACGATCTGCCCGCCGGGACGCGAGAAGTTCAGGGCGAACGTGGGCATGTCCCCGCCCAGGTAGTTGACCTTGAAGATCAGCTCCTCGGGCAGGTCCTCGGCGTCGCGCCACACGACCCAGCCGACGCCGAGCGGCGCCAGGCCGAACTTGTGCCCCGAGGTGTTGATCGACTTCACGCGCGGCAGCCGGAAGTCCCACTCCAGGTCGGGGGCGGTGAACGGCGCAAGGAACCCGCCGCTCGCGCCGTCGACGTGGATCGGCACGTCGGGTCCGGTCTGGGCGAGCCGGTCGAGCGCGTCGCTCACCTGCTTCACGGGCTCGAACTGACCGGTGAACGTCACGCCGAGCGTCGGGACGACGCCGATCGTGTTCTCGTCGACGCGCTTCAGCACCTCGTCGGCGTCCATGATCAGGCGATCGCCCTCCATCGGGATCTCGCGATGCTCGACGTCCCAGTACCGCGCGAACTTGTGCCAGCAGACCTGCACGGGTCCCGTGATCAGGTTGGGCTTGTCGATCGGCTCCCCCGCCGCGCGCCGGCGTGCTCGCCACTTCCACAGCAGGGCCATGCCACCCAGCATCGCCGCCTCGCTCGAGCCGGTCGTCGACGTGCCGAGCGTGTTCGCGGCGTCCGGCGAGTTCCACAGGTCCGCCATCATGTGGACGCACCGCGCCTCGAGCTCCGCGGTCTGCGGGTACTCGTCCTTGTCGATCATGTTCTTGTCGAGCGTCAGCTCCATGAGCCGGTGTACCTCGGGCTCGAGCCACGTCTGGCAGAACGTCGCGAGGTTCTGCCGTGAGTTGCCGTCGAGCATCAGCTCGTCGGCCACGACCTGGAAGGCGTGCCGCGGGTCGTGCTCGTGCTCCGGCATCCGGTACTTCGGCATCGCGATGGAGAGGTCGTTCGAGGCGAACACCTCGTCGAGCATCTGGCCCCGGACGGAGTCGCGCTGGTGCAGCATGTGGTTCGGCCTCCTCTTGGTCGAGACCCCCATGCTGCCAGAACCAGCCGAGCTCGCCCGACGCCGGCTCAGGCGACGTCGTGGCGTTCGAACGTGAGCACGGCGATCAGCGCGAGCGCGATCCCCACGACGAGCAGCACCGCGAACGACGCCCACGAAAGGCCGTGATCCAGCTGGCCGTCGCCCACGGACCAGTAGAAGAGCGACGCGTACCGGAACGGTTCCAGCCAGTCCACCAGCGGCGCCATCGAGCTGATCAGGTACGACGCCGCCGCGACCGCCGCCGCCACCCCGATGGCCGCGCCACGGCTGCCGGTCGCCGCGCCGAGCGCGACCGCCAGGATGCCGAAGTCGATCCCGAGCATCGCGACCCCGAGGGTGGTGGTCGCGACGTTCGCCGCGTCGAACGTCAGGTCGAACCGCACGCCGACCAGCACGCACACGAGCACGACCAGCGAGAAGACGATCGCCAGGACGGCCAGCGCGCCGAGCTTCTGCGCGACGATCCGGCGGCGCGCGAACGGGAGCGACATCACGAGCTCGAGCCGCCCGTCCGCCTCCTGCCCCGCCAGGCACCACGCGCCGTACCCGATCGTGATCAGCAGGATCAGCAGCGGGAAGAAGTTCGCGTAGATGTTGGCCGAGAGCCAACCGGTCGGCGAGGTCAGCGACCCCGAGATCCCGAAGAGCGCGGCGACGCCCGGCGAGCTCTCGGTGAGCTGATCCAGGTTCGCGGCGTCCTTGAACGAGGGATAGAGCACCACGACGACGAGCACGTACAGCGCCATCCCGAGGCAGTAGGCGATCATGCTCCGGCGCCGGAGCGAGAGGTCGAGCGACGCGATCTCGACGTTCACGGCGCCTCCTGCCGCCCCGTGTCCGCCGGGGTCGCGTAGTACGAGCGGAACAGCTCGTCCAGGTCCGCATGCCGTGCGGTCAGGTCGACCAGCGGAAGCCGGAGCGCCGCCTCGAGGACCGGCCGCAGCTCGCCGGTGAGACGCAGCTCGATCTGACCGTCGCGCGCCGTCGCTCGCTCCACGCCCGGGAGCGCGGCGAACACCGCGGGGTCCACCTCTGCGTCGAAGCGCAGCCGCAGGATCCTCGGCGCGTTGGTCCGAAGGTGACGGACGGTGTCGGTGATCACCAGCCGTCCCTCGCGGATGATCGCGACGCGATCCGCCGCGCGCTGGACCTCGTCCAGGGAATGGGACGACAGCAACACCGTCCGACCGTCGCCGACGGTCTCGCGCATCAGGTCCTCGAACGTCGTCTGCATCAGCGGGTCGAGGCCCGACGTCGGTTCGTCAAGGACCAGCAGCTCGGGGCGGTGCATGAAGGCGAGCAGGATGCCGACCTTCTGACGGTTGCCCTTCGAGAGCTGCTTGACCGGCCGGTCCATCGTGATCTCGAACCGCTCGACGATGGACGCGGCCAGCGCCTCGTCGTGCCCGCCCCGCGCCCGGCTGAACCAGCGGACGTGCTCGTCGCCGGTCATCGTGTCGAACAGGCGGAGGTCGCCCGCCAGGTAGCCGATCCGGCGCCGGATCTCGACGCTCTCTCGTTCGATGTCGAGGCCCAGGATCTCGGCCGTTCCGCTGGTCGCTCGCTGGAAGTCCAGGAGCGTCCGGATCGTCGTGGACTTGCCCGCCCCGTTCGGACCCAGGAACCCGAAGACCTCGCGGCTCTCGACGACGAGGTCGAGCTCGTCCACGCCCCGGGCTCGCCCGTAGCGCTTCGTCAGACGATGGGTCTCGATCGCGTGCATGCCGTTCGGCGGTCTGGCCTCCCCACCAGGGTGGGCACACCCACGACCCTACCGTCGGGTCAGGTGATGCGGACCAGCCCGGCCAACCCGATCGCGTAGGCGACCAGGACCAGGAGCGAGTCCGGACCGACCAGCGCGAGCTTCTTGGGCGGCCGGAGCACCAGTCCGGCCGCGAAGATCGCCGTGACCACCACGCCGACCCCGCCCAGCCACGACGAGTTCGCCTGCACGCTCTGCAGCACGGGCTTGCCGGCCAGCAGGTCCGCGATCAGGAACAGCGTCATCTGCACCTGGTTGCCGCCGAAGATGTCGCCCATCGCCAGGCCGACCTGTCCCAGGCGGACGGCGCGGATCCCCGAGCTGATCTCGGGCAGGGCCGTCACGGCGGCCAGGATCGTCGCGCCGAAGATCACCCCGTTGATGCCCCAGCGGTTCGCGAGCGCGTTGCCGCTCTGTTCGAGCGCGACGCCGGCGACCAGCGTCACGGCCGACGCGATACCGAACACGGCGAGCACGCGCCCGGTGGATGCCGAGGCGTACCGGTTCGGCTTCGCGTCTTTCGCTGGCGCCGGTGCCGCGGCGACCATCGTCGATTCCACGCTCGCGCTGACGGCGGACCAGCGCTCGCTGGCGCGCACCCGGTTCAGCACCATCAGCCCGACGAACCACGCGACCACGATCAGGATCGAGATCGGGCTCATGGGTCCCACCGAGACCGAAGACGGCAGCAGCGGCCCCATCAGCGCCATCGTCACCAGGAGCATCACGACGATCGCCTCGATGAGGGGCTCCAGGACCTTCGAGAGGGTGGACAGCGGCGTCCGGCTGCGCGACGTGGCGTCCAGCAGGACCAGCACCAGCGTCTGCATCGCGATCCCGCCGAGCAGGTTCCCGGTGGCGAGCCCCAGGTGCCCCCCGAGCGCCGCCGAGACGGTGATCGCGAGCTCGGGGAGCGTGCCGGCGACCCCCAGGAGGATCAGTCCTCCCAGCGCCTCCCCCAGGTGGAACCGATCGTCGACGATGTCCACGCTGTCCGACAGCAGGACGCCCGCCACCCAGGTGGCGCCCGCCGCAACAACGAACACGACCACCAGGACCGTCATGCTCGCCGAGTCCATCATCCGCCCTCCTCGCCGCTCGGTGGGTCCCACGACCGCCGCCAGGAGACTATCCTCGAGGTCGAGCCGATGGCTGGGACCGACGGGCGCGACGATGACGAGCGGCTCCTGACGCGAGCCGAGGAGGCGCTGACCGAGATCAAGGTCTCGCAGGGCCTGTCCGAGCCGCACGCCGCCGTGCTCGCCGCGCTCCGGATCCGCCTGAGAGGGGACCCCGGGTCGAGCCTGGACGAGCTCCTGGCCGCGGCCGAGGACGCCGACGGACCGAGGCTCGACGACGCGTTCGGCGCATC
>JAXLTF010000032.1:0-22892 GCA_046330185.1 Actinomycetota bacterium | reverse complement strand
GACTGGACCGCGTCCTCGATCCGGTGCTTCTTCTCCTTCAGCTCGACCTCGGTGGCCGCGCCGACCTTGATCACCGCGACGCCGCCGGAGAGCTTCGCCAGGCGCTCCTGCAGCTTCTCGCGGTCGTAGTCGGAGTCGGTCTTCTCGATCTCGCTCTTGATCTGGTTGATGCGGCCCGTGATCTCCTCGTCCTTGCCGCCGCCCTCGACGATCGTCGTCTCGTCCTTGGTGACGACGATCTTGCGAGCGGTGCCGAGCAGGTCGAGCGTCGCGTTCTCGAGCTTCAGGCCGACCTCCTCGGAGATCACCTGCCCGCCCGTGAGGATCGCGATGTCCTGCAGCATCGCCTTGCGGCGGTCGCCGAACCCGGGGGCCTTCACGGCCACCGAGCGGAACGTGCCGCGCACCTTGTTCACGACGAGCGTCGCGAGCGCCTCGCCCTCGACGTCCTCGGCGAGCACCAGGACGGGCTTGCCGGTCTGCATGACCTTCTCGAGCACCGGCAGCAGGTCCTTCACGGCGCTGATCTTGCTGTTCGCGATCAGGACGTAGGGCTCCTCGAGCACCGTCTCCATCCGCTCGGGGTCGGTGATGAAGTACGCGGAGATGTAGCCCTTGTCGAACCGCATGCCCTCGACGAACTCGAGCTCCATGCCGAACGTGTTCGACTCCTCGACCGTGATCACGCCGTCCTTGCCGACCTTGTCCACGGCCTCGGCGATCGTCTCGCCGATCTCGGGATCCGCGGCGGAGATCGCGCCCACGTGGGCGATCTCGTCCTTGTCGGTCACCTCGCGCGACTGGTTCTTGATCGCTTCGACCGAGAGCTCCACCGCGCGCTCGATGCCGCGCTTGAGCGACATCGGGTTGGCGCCGGCGGCGACGTTGCGCAGGCCCTCCTTCACGATCGCCTGGGCCAGCACGGTCGCGGTCGTCGTGCCGTCGCCCGCCACGTCGTCGGTCTTCTTCGCGACCTCCTTCACGAGCTCGGCGCCGACCTTCTCCATCGGGTCCTCCAGCTCGATCTCCTTCGCGATCGAGACCCCGTCGTTCGTGATCGTGGGGGCGCCCCACTTCTTCTCCAGGACCACGTTGCGCCCCTTGGGGCCGAGCGTGATCTTCACGGCGTTCGCGAGCTGGTCCATACCACGCTCCAGCGCCCGCCGCGCGTCCTCGTCGAACGAGATGAGCTTCGCGGCCATCCGTTCCCTCCTCCTCAGGTCGTGGGCTGCGTCTCCGGCCCCGAGGAGCGGGCGCCGGTTCTCAGCCTGGGTTGCCGACTGCTAGCACTCGGACCTGCCGAGTGCTAAGGATTCTAGCGGCAGGCTCGGGGGTGATGGCAACCCCGGTTCCTCGGTGCCCGGCGGCCGCCGGTAGGCTGCGGGACCGTGGGGACGACCGCGGGCGATCGGACCGGGCCGCCGACATGGGAGCGGCGCTTCACTGCCGCCCAGATCGGCTTCCCCGCTTGGGCGGCGTCGGCACCCGACGCCCTGGCCTACGTCTCGAACGAGGAGGGCTCGTGGCAAGCGTGGGCGCTCGACCGCGCGTCCGGCGAACGGCGCCGGGTCACCGACGAGCCGGTCGGGGTGGAGAACGTGCTCGTCGCCCCGGACGGCCGGATCGTCTGGTGGCGCGACGACGTCGGCGACGAGCGGGGTGGGTGGATGGCGGTCCCGTTCGCGGGCGGCGAACCGGCGCCGCTCGTGACCGGCGTTCCCCGCGGCTGGAACGAGGGGATCGAGCTGGCCGGGGACCGCGTCGCGCTGGCGATCGCCGACGACGACGCCTATCGGATCTACCTGGCCGAGGGCACCGGACCGGCTCGCCGGGTCACCTCGAGCCCGACGTTCCTCGGCCTCGGGAGCGAGACCGCCTCGGGTCGAGGCGGTCTCTCCGCGGACGGCGAGCTCCTGTGCGTCCGCCACACGGAGGCTCGTGACATCGTGCACCAGGCGCTGCGGGTCCTCCGCGATGACGGCGCGGTCGTCGGCGAGCTGGCGGACGAGGGCGCCGGCCTCGACCCGGCCGCCTGGAGCCCACTGCCCGGCGATGCGCGTCTCGCGGTCACCTCCGAGCTCGGCCCGCTCGAGCGGCCCGCGATCTGGGACCTCGCGACCGGGGAGCGGCGGGACCTGTCGGTCGACGTCCCCGGTGCCGTGATCCCCATCGGCTGGTGGCCCGACGGGTCGGCGCTGCTGGCGAAGCACGAGCACGGGGGTCGCGACGCGCTGCTGCGCGTGGACGCCTCCTCCGGCGAGGCCGTCCGTGTGCTCGCCGCGGACGGCTACGGCTACATCGTCGACGCGGCGGTCCGTCCGGACGGCGACGTCTGGTGCCTGCTGGAGGACGGCGCCACGCCGCCGCGCGTCGTGGCGAGCGATGGGGCGACGGTGCTCGAGCCCCCGACCCCACCGGCTCCTCCGGGACGACGCGCGGAGGCCCGCTGGGTGGCCGGACCCGCCGGGCCCGTCCAAGCGTTCGTGGTCACGCCCGAGGGCGACGGTCCGTGGCCGACCGTGCTGTCGGTCCACGGCGGACCCGAATGGCACGAGCGCGACCGGTTCGAGCCCGGAACCCTGGCGCTCGTCGATGCGGGGTACGCCGTGGTCCTGCCCAACTACCGCGGCTCCACGGGATACGGCGTCGCCTTCCGGCGCGCCCTGATCGGGAACCCGTGGTTCCCCGAGCTCGAGGACGTGATCGCCAGCCTGGACGACGTGGTCGCCGCGGGGATCGCCGACCCGGCCCGGGTGGCGCTCGAGGGGTGGTCGTGGGGCGGCTGCCTCGCGTGTCTCGCGGCGGGTAGGCACCCCGACCGGTTCGCGGCCGTGATCGCGGGGATCCCCTCGGGGGACTTCGTCGCGGCGCACCACGCGTGCATGCCGGAGCTCCGGGCGTACGACGTCGCCCTGTACGGCGGAACGCCGGACGAGCTACCCGAGCTCTGGGCCGAGCGCAACCCGATGACCTACGTGGACCGGGGGCGCTCGCCGGTCCTGGTGATCGCCGGCGAGCGTGACCCCCGCTGCCCGCCGGAGGGCATCACGCCGTGGATCGACGCGCTCGTCCAGCGCGGCGTCCCCGTGGAGGCCCACTTCTACGCGGAGGGGCACCACGCGAACCGCGTGGACGAGCAGGTCGACCACATGCGGCGGATGCTCGGGTTCCTCGAGCGGACGCTCTGAGCGGGCTCACTCCTCCGACGTCGCGCTCGCGGACATCTCGCGGATCTGCTCCACGATCTCGGCGTTCGCGAGCGTCGTGACATCGCCCAGCCTGTTCCCGCGCGCCACGTCCCGCAGCAGCCGGCGCATGATCTTCCCGGAGCGCGTCTTCGGCAGGTCCGGCGTGAAGATGATGTCGTCGGGCTTCGCGATCGGGCCGATCACCTGCGTGACGTGCTCGCGCAGCTCCTTGAGCATCGCGTCGTCGCCCTCGAAGCCGCCCTTGAGCGTCACGAACGCGACGATCCCCTCGCCCTTCAGCTCGTCGGGGCGCGAGACGACCGCGGCCTCGGCGACCTTCTGGTCGTCGACGAGCGCACTCTCGATCTCGTACGTGGACAGGCGATGGCCGGCGACGTTCATCACGTCGTCGATCCGCCCGAGGAGCCAGAAGTACCCGTCCTCGTCGCGCTTCGCGCCGTCGCCGGCCAGGTACACGTCGGGCCCGAACCGGCTGAAGTAGGTCTCGACGTACCGGTCGGGGTCGCCCCAGATCGTGCGCGCGATCGCCGGCCAGGGATGCCGCAGGACCACGTACCCTCCACCTCCGAACGGAACCGAGGCGCCGCGCTCGTCGACGATGTCGGCCTGGACGGCGGGGAACGGGTTCGTGGCCGAGCCCGGCTTCAGCCGCGTGATGCCGGGGAGCGGCGTGATCATGATCGCCCCCGTCTCCGTCTGCCACCAGGTATCCACGACCGGGCAGCGGCCGCCGCCGATGTGCGTCCAGTACCAAACCCATGCCTCGGGGTTGATCGGCTCGCCGACCGAGCCCAGCAGGCGCAGCGACGACAGGTCGTGCGCCTCGGGGAACCCGGTGCCCCAGCGCATGAAGGCGCGGATCGCCGTCGGCGCCGTGTACAGGATCGTGGCCCGGTACCGCTCGGCGATAGCCCAGAGACGGTCCTTGTCGGGCCAGTCCGGCGCACCCTCGTAGATGATCCCGGTCGCGTGGTTGGCGAGGGGGCCGTACACGATGTAGCTGTGGCCGGTCACCCAGCCGATGTCGGCCGCGCACCAGTAGACGTCGTCGTCGTGGAGGTCGAAGACCATGCGTTGCGTCGCGGCGACCTGCGTCAGGTACCCGCCGGTCGTGTGAACGATCCCCTTCGGCTTGCCGGTCGTCCCGCTCGTGTACAGGAGGTAGAGCGGGTCTTCGGAGTCCATGTCCTCGGGTTCGCACGCCGTGGGCTGGCCGGCGACCAGGTCGTGGTACCACAGGTCACGCCCCTCGACGAAGGGATGCTCGCCGCCCGTGCGACGCACCGTGACGACGTGCTCGATCGAGGGACACTCGGCCACGGCCTCGTCCGCGTTCGCCTTCAGCGGCACGACCTGGCCGCGCCGGTAGGCGCCGTCCGCGGTGATCAGGATCTTGGCCTCCGCGTCGTTGATCCGATCCTTCAGCGACTCGGCCGAGAACCCGCCGAACACGACCGAGTGCGGGGCGCCGATCCGGGCGCACGCGAGCATGGCGACGGGGAGCTCGGGCACCATCCCCAGGTAGATCGCGACGCGATCGCCCCTGCGGACCCCCAGGCCCTTGAGGGCGTTCGCGAGACGTCCGACCTCCTCCAGCAGGTCGCGGTAGGTGATCGTACGCGTGTCTCCGGGCTCGCCCTCCCAGTGGTACGCGACCTTGTCGCCGCCGCCCGCCTCGACGTGGCGATCCAGGCAGTTCACCGCGACGTTCAGCTTCCCCCCGACGAACCACTTGACCCAGGGCGGGGTCCACTCCATCACGGTGTCCCATCGCCGCGACCAGCTCAGCTGGTCGGCCTGCTCCGCCCAGAAGGCCTCGGGATCCGCGGCGGCCCGCTCGTAGATCCCGGGGTCGCCGACGACGGCGCGCGCGGCGAAGTCCGCGGGTGGCTCGAAGATCCGGTCCTCGGACAGCAGGGCCTCGATGTTGCGCTGCTCGTCGTCCACGTTCCTCGCCTCCATCGCTCGCGGGACGGCGGCATCGTACGTGGCAAGCCGGACCCGCGCCCCCTCGGGAAGGCCCCCGGTGCTTGCATCGACGACTCCGGGGCCTCACCATCCCCGCAGGGCCGCCCTAGGGGCGGCCTTCGAGGCGTACTCGGGGGAAGGAGGCAGGCGGTGGCGCAGTACGAGGGCTACTGCATGAAGGACCGCGCCAAGCGCACGTTCGAGGGCACGATCGTCACCCTGAAGAATGGGCGACCCGCCGCGCAGGGCCAGTGCCCGACGTGCGGCACGAAGCTCACGCGGATCCTCAGCAAGGCTGAGGCGGAGGCCGCGAAGGCCTGAACGGCTAGTTCGAACCGGAGAGCAGCTGCTCCGGCGTGAATACGACCGTGCGCGGAGCGATCCGCTGGTGGCGGGCCGCGAGGTCCGCCACCGTCGTGGTGGCGAAGACCTGCTGGACCGCCCGCGCCACGTCGGCCCAGAACCCCTGGAGCCCGCAACGCGAGTCCTGGAAGCACGTGTGGTCGGACGGCTCCAGGCAGAACATCGGGAAGATCTGACCCTCGATCGCGTCGGCGATCTCGCCCACGGTGATCTCCGCCGGATCGCGGGCGATCCGGCAGCCGCCCCCCGCCCCCCGGAAGCTCTCCACCAGGCCGGCCTTGGACAGGGCGCCGAGCTGCTGCTCGAGGAACCGGACCGGGATCTGCTGTCGCTCGGCGATCTCGCGGGCGGGGATCAGGTTCCCTTCGCCGCGACGCTGGGCGAGCTCGATCATCGCGCGCATCGCGTACTCGAGCTTCTGCGAGACCTTGAGCACGGTCGGACCTCCGCGGCCAGGGTAGCCCATCTCCCAGGTTCCAGGTATCAGCATCCCGCCCGCCCGGCCGACAACAGGAACCGGGGGACGGATCCCCCGGGAAGGAGCGAGGAACAGCGATGGCCCGCGTGCTCGTCGTCGACGACGAACCCGACGTCCTGCTGCTCTGCCGCGTGAACCTGCAGCACTCGGGCCACGAGGTGCTCGAGGCGGACGACGGCGATCGCGCGATCGCGATCGCGCGTCGCGAGATCCCCGACGCGGTCGTGCTCGACCTGATGCTCCCCCGCGTGGACGGCTACGCGGTCCTCGCGGCGCTGCGCCGAAGCCGATCCACCCGCGACGTTCCCGTCTGTGTGCTGACGGCCAAGGCCCAGCTCGAGGACAAGATCCGATGCTGGCAGGAGGGCGCGTCGGAGTTCATGACCAAGCCCTTCTCCCCGGCGGCCCTGGGCGAGACGCTCGAGGGGCTGATCGCGATGTCGCCCGAGGAACGGCGCGCGCGCGGCGAGCAGACCCTGCGAGGGCTGCTGCTCGAGCCGGTCTGGCGGTAGGGCGGTCAGGCGTTGCCCTGGAGGGACTCCAGGTAGTCGACGCCCAGGATCACCACGACGTTGACGCTGGGGTCGACGTCCGCGACGTCCTCGCTCAGCACCTTCACCTTCGCGCTGGGGAAGTTCGTCTCGGCCAGGTACGTGGCGTCGGACCTGTTCTGGGCGCGGTCTGCGCCGCCGCGGAAGTACACGACGGTCTGGGCGACGGGCGCGGACGGCACGTTGCCCGGATCGGCCGGGGCGCTGTAGCCGTCGTTCTCGAGCGCCTGCTGCACCTCGGCCGCGAGACCGGTCTCGTTGGTCCCGTTGAAGACCTGGACGGTTACCCCGTCGATCTGGGGGCTCGGGGTCGGCTGAGGGCCGGTCGGCCCGGGCGGGGTCGGCGAGACCGAGCCGGTCGGCCCGGTCGTGCCTGTCGGCCCGGTCGTGCCGCCCGCGGGACCTAGCGACCCCGAGCCCGCGTCGCCGAACCCGTTCCAGAGGATCGCGACGCCGGCCACCACCAGCGCGACGATGATCACGATCCGGGCGGTGCCGATGTTCACGCCGGGCATCCTATCCGAGAAGGGCCGCGCGGGGTTCGGCGGGTCGGGGCGAGACCACCCGGTTTCGGGATCCGATACGGGGTCGAACGCCGATGCGCGTCAGTCGGTGGTCTTCACCCTATCGGGAGGTACCCCGATGACCCTCTCGAACGAACCTGGATCGGTCGGACCCTCGGTGACAAGGATGAGGACCGAAGCGTCCCCGGACAGCCCAAGCCTGTTCCCCTCGTCGAGCCGTGACGCGGCGATGACCCCACCCAGCGATGCTGCTCCCGTTTTCGCCTGCGGCGATGCCGTGGGATGCGAGCTTCGACATGGCATCGTTAGCCCGGCCAACAGACGTTCAGCCAGCTGACCGCTCCTTGCTCGACCTGGTCCCGTCCTGCCTCTCGATTTGCGTTTCGAGCAAGGATACTGTAGACAAGCTGCCGTTCGAGTGAGCGATCCCAGGGTCTGACGACGAGATGGGGGACGTGAGCGCAGCGGAGCAGCGGCAAGGAACGAGCGACCCCTTCGAGCGGAGTCAGCTCCTTGCCCGGGCCGTGGGGTTCGGGGATGACCTGGTCAAGGTGCGCCGAGCCGTGCACCGTCGGCCCGAGCTCGGGTTCGAGGAGAAGGAGACCGCCGCTCTGGTCGTGGCGCATGCCAAGCGGTGGATGCCCCACGCCACCACCAGGGCGATCGCCGAGACCGGGGTGCTGGTGGAGCTCGGCGAAGGCCCGGGCACCGTCATGCTCCGCGGATGCCTTGACGCCCTGCCCGTGCAGGAGGCGGGCGGGCTCCCCTTCGCCTCAGAGACCCCGGGTATCAGCCACGCCTGCGGGCACGACGGTCAGGTAGCGGTGCTGTTGGGGGCGCTGAGGTTGCTCGTGGACGACCCGCCACCGATCCGGGTGGTCGGGCTCTTCCAGCCGGCGGAGGAGCTCGACACCGGGGCCCGAGCCTGTCTGGCCGATGGCCTCCTGGATGGGCTCGAGGCCGCGATGATCCTCGGGTTCCACGGTCACCCGGCGCTCGACGCCGGCACCGTCTCGGTGCAGGCCGGCCCCGTCATGGCGTCGATCACCACGCTCCGATGCGAGATCTCGGGGCGGGAGGGTCACGGAGCCGAGCCCCACCTGGCCACGGACGCGGCGACCGCCGCCGCCTCGCTCGTGCTCGACTGGCAGGTCGCCCTGGCGAGGCGGGTCGATCCCCGCGATGCCGTGGTCCTGTCGATCGGGCGGATCGAGGCGGGCGTCACGCCGAACGTCATCCCGGGCCGCGCGCAGGTGGAGGGCACCCTGCGCAGCCTCGACCCCGCCTCGGAGGGACCGCTGACGCAGATCCTGCAGGAGGTGGCCCGGGCGGTCGAGATCCGGACCGGAACGACGGTTCGCCTGCGAGCCGAGACGGTGGTTCCGGCCGTGGTCAACGACCCGGCGGCGACCGAGGTGGCCAGGCGGGGGGCCGAGGTCGTCGTCGGCACGGACGACCTGGTCAAGGCCGATCCGACGCTCGGCGGCGATGACTTCGCATGGCTGCAGCGGGAGGTGCCCGGCTGCTACCTGATGATCGGGGAGCGTCGGCAGGACCGTCCCGCCTACGGCTGGCACGACCCCTCGTACGACCTCGACGAACGATCCCTGCCGGTGGGGGCGGCCGTGCTCGCCGCCGCCGTGCACGAAGCAGCCAGAGGAGGGCTCCGATGATCCATCCGGGCATCGCGACGACCGAGTACGAAGACAGGGTCCGCGCCCTTCAGCGCGGCCTGTCCGAGCGTGGAGCCGGCGGGGCCATCCTGACCGCCGAGGCCAACTACAACTACTTCGCCGGATACCACCACTTCGCGCCGTGGTCGACGTTCTGCCGTCCCGTGTTCCTGCTCGTGCCGGCGAGCGGAGAGCCGGTGCTGCTGGTCCACGCCTTCCCCGCGGCCGACGCGAAGCGCGACGTGTGGTTCTCCGACGTGCGCAGCTACGACACGCTCACCTACGCCCCCTTGCCCGAGGTCATGCAGATCGTCGAGCGGCTGGGTATGAACGCAGAGCCCGTGGGCATGGAGCTCGGAGCGGAGCACCGCATCGGCCTGACCCCGATCGAGCTCGACGACCTCCGCGAGCAGCTGAAGACGGCGGGGTCGCCCGTCATCGACGTCGGCGAGCTGATCTGGAGCCTTCGTGTGATCAAGAGCGAGGCGGAGGCGGCCCTGCACAAGGAGTCCGGGCGCATCGCGGCGGCCGCGTTCGATGAGTGCTTCTCGCGCATCCGCCCCGGGATGACCGAGGCCGACGCCGTGCGGATCATGGGGGAGGCGATCGCCCGGGAGGGCGGTCGCGTCGGGTTCTTCATCGCGACCTCCGGGCAGGGGTTCTACGACCGCGTGGCCGGGCTCCCCCGCGAGCGCGAGCTGCAGCCGGGCGACATGCTGTGGATCGACCTCGGCGTCGTCTACCGCGGGTACTGGACCGACCATTGCAGGGCCGCGGTCATCGGCAAGCCCAGCCAGGGACAGCGCGACATGTGGTCGGCGATCACCGCGCTGACCCGCGCGACCGTGGAGCAGTGCCGTCCCGGCAAGACGCCGGTGGACATCGTGACCTTCATCCAGGAAGAGGGCCAGCGGATGGGCCTGGACTTCTCCTTCGCGGCGGGAAGGAGCGGGCACGGCATCGGCCTGATGAGCACCGAGCCGCCGCACATCGCGCTCTACGACCACACCGAGCTCCGCAAGGGCATGGCCTTCAGCATCGAGCCCGGATGGATCGACCAGGACCAGGGGGTGTTCGTCTCGGAGGAGAACATCGTGCTCTCGCAGGAGGGCTACGAGCCGATCACCGTGACGCCGAGGGAGCTCGTGCAGGCCTGAGGGCAGGACCGAGGACGCTCGAGCCGCAGCGGAAGGAGCATCGAGGGTGGGATCGGAAGACGCGCACTACACGACCGACGTGCTGGTGATCGGATCGGAAGGGGCCGGGGCCCGGGCCGCCATCGAGGCGGCCGACTCCGGGGTGGAGGTGCTCTGCGTCACCAAGAGCGCCATCGGCAAGAGCGGCGCAACGCTCACGGCCGACGCGGACATCGACGTGGACAGCCGGGCCTGCATCGATGTGTTCGGGCTGCCGGGGGACAAACGCGACAGCGAGGAAGCCTTCTTCGAGGACATGGTCGTCGAGGGCGACTACACGAACAACCAGCGCCTCGTCGAGATCCACGTCCGCGAGGCGGCGCAGCGTACCAAGGAGATCGTCGACTGGGGGGCGCGCATCGACCGGCTCACCCACGCGCCCGGCCACCGGTACCCGCGGGGCATCTGGATCCCCGGGATCGAGTTCCGCCGCGTGCTCACCCGCGAGATCAAGAAGCGGAACATCGGCCTGATCCAGAACTTCATGGCCACGGACTTCCTCAAGGACGGGGACCGGGTGGTCGGCGCGGTCGGGCTGGACCTGGCCAAGGGGCAGTTCGCGGTGATCGAGGCCAAGGCCACGATCCTCTGCGCCGGTGGCGCCATGCGCATGTATGAGCACACCACCGCGCCGGAGGAGCTCACGGGCGACGGCCTGGCCGCCGCGTACCGGGCCGGAGCCGAGCTGGCGGACATGGAGTTCCCGATGTTCCTGCCCTACATCCTGATCGCTCCGACGGCGATGGACGGGGTCGACTACACCTACCTCCTGTCCGCCTACCTGGAGGCCTACGCGCTCAACCGCGCCGGCGAGCGCTACATGGCCAAGTGGGATCCCGTCCGGTACGAGCGGACCACCCGCGACGTGAACTCGGTGGCCGCGATGGTCGAGGTGATCGAGGGGCGAGGCAGCCCGAACGGGGGCACGTACCTGTCGCTCACCCACCTGCCGAAGGACGTGTTGGACTTCGCCATGCGCGAGTGGCTCCCGAGCAACGTCGCTAACTACAAGTACGGCGGGTTCGACATGCACGAGTTCTTGGGCGATCTCTCGGAGAACGCGGTCGAGACCGCGCCCGCCTGTCACTTCTGGAACGGCGGGATCGTGATCGATGAGTGGTGCCGCACGACCGTGCCCGGGCTGTGGGCCGCCGGCGAGGGGACCGGGCTCATCATGGGGGCGAACCGGCTCTCCGGCAACGCGCTGACCATGACCCAGGTCTGGGGACCTCGGGCGGCGATCGACGCGGTTCGCGCGGTCAAGCAGGACGGCCGGGGGAAGGTCGACGAGGAGCAGCTCGGCGAGCTGCGTTCCAAGGTCTACGGGTTCCTGGGCCGCAAGGGCGAGAATCCCATCGAGCTCCGGGGCAGGATCCGCAGGCTCGCGCACCTGCGCGCGGGCCCCGTCCGCGACGACGAGGACAGCCTGTCGGACGGGATCGCTCAGGTGGAGCAGATGAAGCAGGAGTGGGAGGCGCTCGGCACCAGGGATGCGGGGCCGGTGTTCAACCAGGAGTGGATCGAGGCCCTCCAGAACGAGAACCTCCTGACCTGCCTGGAGCTGGTCCTGCGATCGAGCCTGGTGCGCAAGGAGAGCCGCGGAGCCGCCTATCGACGCGACTTCCCCCAGACGAACAACCGCGACTGGCTGAAGAACCTCGTCGTGCGCCGAGGCGCCGACGGGGTCGATCTGGAGGTCCGCCCGATCGTGGTCACCTCGATGACCCCGCCCACCGACATCCGTCCCTACGGGCAGAAGCTGCACGAGGGGGCCGGCGCCGAGGAGGCGGTTGGATGACGCCCGGGCAGGCTCGATCCCGGGGCAGCGGGGGGCGCGAGGGACGTGCGCCCGCGCCCAGGCCCCAGCTGCAGGCGGTCGAGGGACTGGGTCTCAGGCAGGAGGTGAGCCAGCGGCTGCGTGACGCCATCTGGGAGGGCGTGCTGAGGCCCGGCGACCGGCTGAACGAGCAGCGGCTGGCCGACGAGCTGGGCGTCAGCCGGCCTCCCATGCGCGAGGCGATCCGCGTGCTCGAGCACGAGGGTCTGGTCACGTCGATCCCCCGGCGCGGAGCGTACGTGCGGGTGCTCACCGGCAAGGACATCGAGGAGATCTACACGGTCCGATGCGCCCTCGTGTCGATGGCCGCCGAGCTCGCCATCGAAGCCCCCGCGAGGGAGCTCGATCGCCTCGAAGCGAGGGTGACCAGGATGGAGCGCGCCGCCGACGAGGATCTTCGGGCCGTCATCGACGATGACCTCGAGTTCCACCGCTCCGTGGTGAACCTGTCGGGGAACGGACGCCTGATCTCGATGTGGGAGCACCTCACGGGGCAGATCCGCCTCGCCCTCAGCCTGGCGGATCCCGCGTTCTTCGAACCGGAGTACGTGCAGAACACCCACCGACAGCTGGTGGCCGCCATCAGACGAGGCGACCTGGGCGAGATTCACAGGTTGGTGCGCTACCTGCTGGATGTCGGCCGCGACTACAGGCTGCGATGGGACGAACGCGTCGGGTCGGATCTCCGGGAGGACGGCGGATCGGCGCCCGATCGGCTCGGCTCCGCGGTGGGCGCTCCGGTGCCCGAGGGACGGTCGGCCGGTGAAGAGGGAGGCCCGCAGCGATGACTCCTCGTACGGACAAGGGAGGACCGAAGACGATGGCAGAAGCAACCACCATGACGGTGCAGGTGCGGCGGGGCACGGACGCCGAGCTCACCGCCTACGAGGTCGACGTCGTGCCCGGCATGAGCGTGTTCAACGTGCTGGAGAAGATCCGCAACGAGATCGACCCCACCCTGGTGTTCCTGATCTCCTGCCGCATCGGCAAGTGCGACATATGCCTGTTGAAGGTCAACGGCAAGACGAGGTGGTCCTGCACCGAGACCCCGACCGATGGGATGGTGCTGGAGCCGCTGAACCGCTACGAGGTCATGAAGGACCTGGCGGTCGATTGGGAGCGCCGGGTCCTGGTGACCCAGCAGGCCGGGTCTGCAGGAGCGACGGAGACAGAGGAGTAGGTATGGAGGTGGCGCTGGATCAAACGCTCTGCCGCGGGGACTGCATCTGCGAGCAGATCTGCGCTCGCGTGTTCGCCCTGGATGATGCAGGCATCGCGCACGTGGTTCAGGACGGCCAGATGGTGGACGGTCGGGACCGCTGGGTACCCGTCCCTGCCGACATGGAGGACCAGGTCCGAGACGCGGCGGCCGAGTGTCCGACCGGGGCGATCCGGGTCCGGGACGAGGCTCGATGATCCTCCGTCCCCGGTGCCTCAACCCGAGGGAGGTGATACAGGGTCGATTCGAGGACGCGTCCGAGGCTTGCCTCGGACGCGGTGAACGCATCCGAGCTCAGCAACCGGATCGGTGAGATGGAGGTGGGCACGTGATCAGGATCCAGCCACATCGACGCGGTGTTTCGCTGCGCAGCATCGCCCTACTGACGGTTCTCGCGCTGGTGTTGGTCGCATGCGGCGACTCCGGCGACTCTTCCAACGGCGAGACGGGCGGGTCCGATACCGGCGGATCCGCTACCGGCGGCGCTACCGGCGCTACCAGCGGGCTCGATACCGACAAGACCTATGTGATCGCGACCTCGGCCGACTTCCCCCCGATGACGTTCCAAGACCCAGACAACCCGGGCGAGGTCATCGGTTTCGAGGTCGACATGATGGCGGCGCTCATGGGTCATCTGGGTCTCGATTACGAGTGGCAGACCATGAAGTTCGATGGCCTCCTCCCAGCCGTGCAGGCCGGTCAGGTCGACATGGTCGTCTCGGACGTCTACCACACCGACGAGCGTGCCGAGGTGGTGGACTTCGTCGACTACATCCAGAGCGGGCTGGCGGTCATGGTCACCCAGGCCAACGCGAGCGCCATCACCAGCTACATGGACCTGTGTGGCAAGTCCATGGGGATCCTGGTGGGGAGCCCCTTCGAGCAGGAAGCCGCGGACACGGCGAGCGCCGGGTGCACCGATGCGGGAGAGCCGGCCATCGACATCCAGACGTTCCAGGCCGTGGCCGATGAGCTGCCCCAGCTCGAGAACGGAAGGATCGACGCGATCCTGGAGGACGTGCTGTCGCTCTCGTACATCCAGCAGCAGCAGCCGGACACGTTCGCCGTGACCTTCATCGACCCCATCCAAACCAAGAGCGGCATCGTGCTGAACAAGAGCAGCACCGAGCTCATGGCGGCCCTGGAGGACGCGTTCCAGTGGTACAAGGACTCGGGTGGATATCAGGAGAACATCGAGAACTGGGGTATCCCGGAATCCTCGATGATCTGAGTCGAGAGACCACCCGAGGTGATGAGCCGGACGGACAGCCGAAGGGAAGGAGCGGTATCGGAACGGGGTGTCGGACACCCCGTTCCGATGTCTGCCGGCTCGCGTCTATCCCCGGCTGAGCGGACGGGTGAAGGTATCCCCCTGCCGACACCCGGCGGAGTAGCCCCCGTTGGATGACTTCCTCCACTACCTGACCCTCCCCTACCTCTGGCGAGGGCTCCTGCTCGCGCTCGAGATCTCGGTCCTCGCGATGGCCACCGCCCTGCCCTTCGCCCTCTTGCTCGCGGTGATGCGGCTATCCAGGTTCCGGATCGTCCGGTTGCTACCGGTTCCGTTCATCTGGGTGATGCGGGGCACGCCGCTCCTGCTCCAGCTGGTCTTCTGGTACAACTTCTTGCCCCAGATCGGCCTGCGTTTCAGTTCGACCGTCACCGCGATCATCGGCCTGTCGCTGAACGAGATCGCCTTCTCCGGAGAGATCATCCGGGGTGGCATCGTGTCGGTGAAGCAGGCCCCTCGGGACGCCGCCGCAGCCCTCGGGATGCCGGGTTGGCTGGTGATGAGGCGCGTCGTGCTGCCTCAGGCCCTGCGCTCCATCGCCCCGGCGTTGTCGAACGAGGGCATCATCATGATCAAGAACACCTCGCTGGCATCCGTGATCGCGGTGAGCGAGCTCACCCTCCGGTCCCAGCAGATCGTGGCCACGAACTTCCTGTACGTGTCGGTCTTCGCTGCGTCGTCGGTCATGTACCTGGTGGCCACGTCGCTGGTCGTGATGCTGCAGAACTACCTGGAGCGACGACTCAACTTCGAGCGGAAAGGGACCCGCGTCACGGATGCCGGCGCCGCATCCGGATCGAGCGGTATGGGTGAGGAGACGACCGAACCTGCCGCCGCTCCGATGGAGGATGAGGCGACGGAGGCGGAGGAGGCGGCGGCGGGACAGCGGCTCGTACTCAGCCTCGGAGAGGGAGCGGCGGTGGATCCCGACGATGGTCGGCACTTCGTGGAGATCAAGGACGTCCGTAAGTCCTTCCACGACACCCTGGTGTTGGACGGCGTATCCCTGACCGTCCAGAGGGGAAGCGTGGTCTTCCTGATCGGACCCAGCGGTTCGGGGAAGACCACGCTCCTTCGGACGATCAACCACCTCGAGCCGATCGACGGAGGCGAGATCCTCGTGGACGGCAAGCTGGTTGGCTACCGTCGCACGCCGTCCGGAGAGTTGGTCCCTACCCGAGGTCTGGCCAGAGCCAGGTCAGAGGCGCGCATCGGCATGGTGTTCCAGCAGTTCAACCTCTTCGATCACATGAGCGTGCTCGAGAACATCGTGGAGGCCCCCAAGCGCGTGTATGGGCGCAAGCCCGAGGAGGCGCGGGAGGACGCGAAGGCCCTCCTGGCGTGGGCGGGCCTGCCCGGTTTCGGGGACGCCTATCCCTGGCTCTCGGGCGGCCCAGCAACAACGGATCGCCATCGCTCGCGCCCTGGCCACCCGGCCGGCCTCATGCTGTTCGACGAACCGACCTCCGCGCTCGACCCTCAGCTGGTGAACGAGGTGTTGGTCCTGATCCGGGAGCTCGCCGAGGACGGCATGACGATGACCGTCGTGAGCCACGAGATCGCCTTCGCGAGGATGCGCAGGTCGGTTCGTGTTCATGGACGGAGGTCGGATAGTCGAGAAGGGACACCGGAGGAGATCCTCACGAACCCGAAGGAGGACCGAACCCGAGAGTTCCTACGCCTCGTGGAGCATGAGGTGGCGTGATCGGAACGGGCCCACAGACCAGATGCGGCAGCGGATGTTATCGAGGACGGCATCGGTAGCCGTCTTGGTGGGGTTCCCGTTCCTGGGTCCATCCCCATCTGAGAGCGCCGATGGCTCGTTCCCTACTGCGACGCAAGGAAGCTCGCGATCCTAGGGTCCGGAACCTAACCTACGAACACGCTCCGGGAGCATGTTGAACGTCACGAACCCCGTGTGGTTCAGGCCCAGCACGGGCACCGAGATCACTCGCATCGCCTGCCACGCTGCACAGCAGATACGCTTCCAACCTGGAGAGCCCGTGATCGGCTTCCAGGAGGCTCACCATGTCGCGCACCGCCTCTCGAGTCGTCCTGCAGATCGTCGCCTGGACAAGACGTGCTCAGGTAGCCCATCCCCTGGGTCTTGCTCGTCGTGGGTCCGAACGTTTCGAACCGGGGCGCGCGCAAGCTCTTGCCCTTGTGCAGTACCAGACGGATCGTGACCACGAGATTCGTTTCCAGCGCCGTTCCACAGACCTCCCCGTCACCCTGTCCCAGGTGGCCGTCGCCGATCGAGAAGAGCGCGCGCCGGGCACGTCGACGGGGAGATAGAGGGCCGAGCCCTCGATCGAGATGCCGGGTGTCGATGTTCCCCGGTTCGACGAGGAGGCATGGTCAGGTGGGCGCCGGGCTCGGCGAACGCGACTCCCATGACGCCGCAGAACGGTTCGATCGGGATACGGACGCCGGGGACCAGCTCGACCCGTTGATCACCTCCGACGCGCCATTGCTGGAGATGGAAGTCCCCGAACTCGTCGGCCAGGACGCCGATCCCAGGGAAGATGCCGGTCAAGCCCAGTCATCGTGCTCGATGTCGAGGATCTGTATCTCCAGCGCGTCTCCCGGCTGTGCCTCCTCCACGAAGATGGGGCCGGTCAGGCAGTGAACTGCATCCCAGGGAAGCGCGGCCAGATCCTCGACGGTTGATGTCGGCGTAGTCTTGCCTCCCGCCTTCGAGGGTGCTCACCACGACCTCGTCGCCGGACCGGACGACGAGGGCGGGCTCGAGGCTGTTGTCGAATCGGAAGTGATGCTTCTCGGCTAAGACGTATCTGTTCCGACCCGTCGCGATCCCACCGAAAGCCATCATGAGACCTCCCGAACGAGGGCGAGGGAATGATATCGCTCGGCCTCCCGACACCGCCGGGCTACCGCTCGTCAGGACGCAGGCGTGTGCAGACG
Source organism: Actinomycetota bacterium (assembly GCA_046330185.1). Lineage (GTDB taxonomy): Bacteria > Actinomycetota > UBA4738 > UBA4738 > HRBIN12 > DATBLY01. The sequence goes on along the minus strand of JAXLTF010000032.1, from coordinate 5,658 downwards.
ATTCTTCGTCCGGTTACCATCCCGCCCTATCCATGACATGAGCGAGCGCTGGACGGGTCGTCCGATCTCACCGGTCGAGGGTTTCGACCTGGTCGCAGGCCGCGGTCGATACATCGACGACCTCCACGTGGATGGAGTCGTCCACGCGGTCGTAGTCAGGAGCCCGTTCCCCACGCGGCGGTCGGATGCTCGACGTCGCTCCGGCGCTCAGCGTCCCAGGCGTCGTTGCGGCGTTCTCGGGTGAGGACCTTCGCAGCGACTGGGCTGCCCCGCTACCCGTGATGTGGCGGGTGACGGAGGACGCCAAGGTCCCCGATCACTGGCCCCTGGCCTTCGATTCGGCTCGCTTCATCGGGGACGGCCTCGCGGTCGTCGTCGGCGAGACCCTGGCCGCAGCTCAGGATGGAGCCGAGGCCGTCGTCCTGGATCTCGAGATGCGTCCGAGCGTCACGGACGTGGGATCGGCGATGGAGCCGGGGGCACCGCTGGTGCATGAGGAGGAACCGGGTCGAACCGGTGCTTCAGCCTCGCCGTGACCCATGGGCGGGACATCGAGGAGGCTCTTCGAGCCGGGCGGACGTGGTCGTCTCTAGAACCTTCGAGCAGCAGCGGCTCCTCGGCAGTCCGATGGAGCCCAGAGGAGCCATCGCCGAGCCCCTTCCCGGCGATGGGTTCGTGCTCTGGACCTCGACGCGAATCCCCACATCGTGAAGCGGACCCTCGCGCCATTGCGTCGGCATCCGGAACATCGTCTCCGGGTCGTGGCGCCCGTCGTCGGCGGAGGGTTCGGCGTGAAGCTGAACGTCTATGCGGAAGAGGCGCTGGTCCTGGCGCTCGCACGGCGGTTGGGTAGGCCGGTGAAGTGGATCGAGCAACGATCCAGAAGCCGCAGGCCACCGCGCATGCACGCGCCCAGCGCCAGCCGAGTGGACCTCGCTGCCACATCGGATGGCAAGGTCCTGGGGATCCGTGTATCGGTGCTCGCGTCCTTGGGTGCTTACCTGCAGCTAGAGACCACAGGGATCGATGGAAATCGGCCGGCTGCTGTTCGGAGGCGCGTATGCGTTCGAGGCGTACTCCTACGAGTGCGGCGTGTTCACGAACCAGACGCCTACCGGTGCATATCGGGGCGCGGGGCGACCGGAGGCTATCTACGCCATCGAGCGGATGATGGATGTCCTGGCTCGAGCCGTCGGGCGGGATCCGGTGGAGATCCGCCGGATGAACTTCCTCCCGGAAGGAGGCGGTCGAGAACGCGATGGGCATCCCATACGACTCGACCGCGTTCGGCGTTCCGCTCTCGCGAGCGATGGAGATGCTCGACTACGAGGGCCTCCGTACACCGAACAGGAACGGCGCAAGGATCGCGGGGACGAGGAAGCGAATCGGTGGGGTCTGCTGTTACGTCGACTCAGCAGGACTGGGTCCCTCGTCCGTCCTTGCGCGAACCCTGTACGAACAGGGCGGCTGGAATTACGGATCGGTGCGCGTCCTCGCGAGCGGCACGGTGGAGGTCCTGACCGGCACCAGCGCGCAGGGGCAGGGGCATGGAACGGCATTCGCGCAGCTCGCGGCGGATGCGCTCGGGGTGGACCTGACCGACGTGAGGGTCCTGCACGGCGACACCGCCCTCGTACCGCTCGGTACGGGGACCTTCAGCTCGCGGAGCCTCATCGTCGGCGGCACCGCCATCGTTCAGGCCGCTGAGCGAGTGATCGACAAGGCGAGGGGGATCGCCGCACACCTGCTCGAGGTCGATGCCGTCGACGTCGACTTCTCCCATGGACGCTTCTCCGTCGCCGGCGCGCCGGAGTCCGAGCAGGCTCTCATGCTCCGCGATGTCGCCAGGGCGGCACACCTGGCGTGGGATCTGCCGGACGGGATCGAACCGGGGCTCGAAGCGTCGGCCGTGTTCCATCCGACGGACTGGACCTATCCGTTCGGCACCCACGTCGCGGTCGTCGAGGTGGACATGGACACGGGTGAGGCGCGGGTCATCCGTTACGTCGCGGTGGACGATTGCGGGAACGTCGTCAACCCGACGATCGTGGAGGGTCAGATCCACGGCGGAGTCGCGCAGGGGATCGGTCAGGCGCTGTTCGAGGAGATCCGGTACTCGTTGGAGGGACAGCTCGACACGGGATCGTTCCTGAGCTACCTCCTTCCATCGGCAGCGGAGCTCCCGACCTTCGAGCTCGATCGAACCGTTACGCCCACGACGCTCAACCCGCTGGGCGCGAAAGGGGTAGGAGGCGGGAACCCTCGGGGCGCCTCCGCGGCGATGAACCGCGGTCGCGACGCGCTGCAGACCGACGGCGAGATCGATATGCCGGCCACGCCGGAGCGCACTATCGCGAGCCATCGGCACTCCCTAGGCGCCTGCGGATCTGGAGCCGATCGCGGGCGTACGGATCCGGTCGGCCACCGGCGGCTTCCCACCCGTCCCCCTCGTTGTCCCTCCAGCGCATCGCGAAGTAGAGTCTGCTTCCGCTTCGGGGGCGAAGGGGTCAGCGCGCTGATGACGAGTTCGACATGACCGGTCTTCGGATCGGATTGGCGGTCGAGAACTACACCCCACACAAGCAGCCCGACATCCACGAGATCGACTCCTACGCTCGGAAGGCAGAAGCGCTGGGTTTCGACTCGCTATGGGTGTGGGATCGCATCCTGCTGGGGTCCAAGCAGGCTACATTCGCCTTGAGTCGCTCAGCACGTTGGCGGGTCTGGCGATGGTCACCGAGGAGGACCAGGCTGGGCACGGGCATCCTGGTGCTGCCCTGCGGAACCCCGTGATCCTGGCCAAGACCGCCGGCACCGTCGACCATATGTCAGGGGGGCGGCTCACGCTGGGCTTGGCCTCCGGCTGGTACGAGCGCGAGTTCCAGGCGGTGGGGATCCCTTCAAGGAGCGGGGCAAGATCTTCCTCCGCAACCTAGACATCCTCGAGCGGTTCTGGAGCGGGTCCCCCGTGACCGGAGAGGGCAGACGACATGGTCTTCCGCAATGCCGTGATGCTGCCTCCACCGAAGAGCAGCCCCAGACCCGGTGTCCTCATCGGTGGCTACGTGGAGCGGAGTCCTCAGGCGCGTGGCCACTCGCTCGGACGGTTGGTTGACCTACTTCACCGCAGAGAGCTGCTCCCGAGCCTGGAGGGGATCCGAGTTCGCGGAGGAAGCCGGCCGTGATGGGGAACGCTCCGCAACGTGGCCCAGCTGCCGATGCGCGTCGACGCGAGCTTCGAGGCGGTCGCAAGGTCAGGACTTCATCTCCCGGTACTTCGACGTGGCCGAATGGAGCGAATCCACCCCCGACAGCTCCCTCCGCGGGACGCCCGAGGATTGCGCGGAGCAGCTGGCCGCACATGTGCAGGCTGGGGTCCAGCACGTCGTGCTGGTACCCCTCGACTACTCGGTCGAGCAGATGGACCGGATCGCGGAAGAGGTTCTTCCCCTGCTCCCCGACCGGGCGGACAGCGCCCGATGAGGTCGGTCCGTGATCCCGAGGCGGACACGCTTCCCCGGGACAAGCTGACGACGCTGGCCGAAGCGGCTCGACTCGTTCGCGACGATGATCGGATCGTCGCAGGAGGATGCCTCTACTCCCGGACCCCGTGGGCAATGCTCATGGAGCTCCTGCGCACGGATGTCAAGGGGCTGACCCTTGCCCGCAACCTCATGTGCTATGAGGCCGAGCTCTTCCTGGTTCGTGGGGCCGTCGATCGCCTGATGGCCGCCTGGGTCGGCATCGGGCTGCCCTGGGGTCTGCCGAAGGTGTTCAGACGATTCGTGGAGGATCGTCGCGCCGAGTACGAGGAGTGGAGCCACCTCGGCTTCGGCTTGCGGCTCCAGGCCGCCGCCATGGGCGTTCCCTTCCTGCCCACCACGTCGATGCTCGGGTCGGATCTCCTGGCGATCACCGAGGCACGAGAGATGGCATGTCCTTTCACGGGCCAGCGCGTGGTCTTGGTCCCGGCGTGGGTCCCCGACGTGGCCATCCTCCACGTTCACCGGGCGGACCGCTTCGGCAACGCCCAGATCGACGGCGCCCCATACATGGATCGCGAGTACGCGACCGCGGCCAAGACCGTGATCGTCACCGCCGAGGAGATCGTGCCCGAGGACTACATCGTGCGGACCGCCGACCGCACGGCGATCCCCCATTTCCTGGTGGACGCGGTGATCGAGGTCCCCTTCGGCTCGTACCCTCACGAATGCTACGGGCTCTACGAGGCCTCCTTCGACCACTTCGATGAGTACGTCGGGATGGTCGACTCCGATGGTGAAGAGGGGGTGCGGGCCTACCTGCAGCGATACGTGGACGGAGCGGGGAGCTTCGAGGGATTCCTCGACATGGTCGGGGTCTCCGCGCTGGCTCGCCAGCAACGCCTGGCAAGGGGGCTCGTGACCCGGTGAGCTGGTCGGGAGAAGACCTCATGATCGTGGCGGGCAGCCGGCTCCTGCAGGACAACAAGGTGGTGTTCGCGGGCGTGGGAACCCCGCTCCTGGCGAGCGTCGTTGCCCAGCACACGCATGCGCCTCACCTTGCCATCGTGCTCGAGGGCGGATACGTCGACCCCAGGATGATCCCCGGCCGACTGCCCATCTCCACGAACGAGATGCGAGGTGCCCACGGTTCCGTGATGCTCACCGGCATCAACGACGTGTTCCTCCTGTCCCAGCGGGGAGCCTTCGACTATGGCTTCGTAGGAGCCGCTCAGATCGACCGATACGGCAACGTGAACACCAGCTTCATCGGACCCGTCGAGAACCCCAAGGTTCGCTTGCCCGGAAGCGGGGGGGCGAACGACATCGTCTCCTCCTGCCGAGAGGTCCTCATCATCACCCGCCACGAACGACGACGCTTCGTGGAGAAGGTCGACTTCGTGACCAGTCCCGGATACCTCGGCGGAGACGACGCCCGAGAGAAGGCGGGGCTGGTCAAGGGCCGACCGGTGGCGGTCATCACGGATCTCGCGGTCCTGGGGTTCGACCCCGAGAGCAAACGCATGCGGCTCGAACGCCTGCAACCCGGGATCAGCGTGGAGCAGGTGATCGACTCCACGGGCTTCGAGCTGATCGTGTCGGAGGCCGTGGAGCGCGAGGACCCACCGACCGACGAGGAGCTGGAAGCCTTGGAACGCGTGCGCGGCGAGGGTGACGAGCACGCCACGGTTCCGCGTTAGGGCTGTATCGAGAGGAAGAGGGGATCGACGTATGAAGGGCCCGCTCATCGATGTCGCCGGAGCCATCGATCTCCACTGCCATCCCCATCCCGACCTGTTCCCACGGTTGGCGGACGACCTCGAGGTCGTCCAGCACGCCGCCGGCCTCGGGCTCAGAGCGATCATGGTCAAGTGCCACTCGGAGCCCACCGTGAGCCGCGCGTATCTCACTCAGAAGATGGTGCCCGACGTCCAGGTGTTCGGCGGGATCGTGCTCAACCGGTCCGTCGGCGGGATCAACCCGGCCGCGGTGGAGGCAGCCCTGCGGTTGGGGGGCCGCGAGGTGTGGATGCCGACGGTCGACGCCGCCTTCCACGTCGAGATGCACGGAGGGAGCGCCTACGACGTGCAGGAGAGCATCACGGGGTCGGCGGATACACCGAAGGCTGTTCACCCAGGCGGTATCTCCGCGATCGACGAGGAAGGGAACCTCCGGC
>JAXLTF010000031.1:0-26111 GCA_046330185.1 Actinomycetota bacterium | reverse complement strand
CGCGAGCGGCGCGCCCGTCCGTCCCGAGACGCGGTTCCAGATCGGGTCGATCTCCAAGTCGTTCGCGTCGATCGTCCTGCTGCAGGAGGTCGAGGCCGGCCGGGTCGACCTGCACGTGTCGGTCAACGAGCTGCTGCCATGGCTCGAGCTGCCGGAGCCGTTCGGTCCGATCACGCTGCACCACCTGCTGCAGCACACGTCGGGGCTCGCGACGGGCACCGAGGACGCGCCCACGGGACCCGGCGCGCTCTGGCGGCTCCGCGATCTTCCGCCGACGTTCCCGCCCGGTGAGCGGTTCTGGTACTCGAACGACGGCTACAAGATCGTCGGAGCCGTCCTGGAGCACGTGACCGGGATGCCGATCCACGATCTGCTACGGGAGCGGGTCCTGGAACCGCTCGGCATGACGTCCACCGTGGCAGCGATCACGGACGCGATACGGACGGAGCAGGCGACGGGTTACGCGCCGATCTTCACGGATCGGCCGCCGCAGCTGCACCACCCCTTGGCCCCGGCGACGTGGATCGAGAGCAACACCGCCGATGGGTCGATCGTGTCGAACGTGCTCGACATGAGCGCCTACGCCCGCATGCTCCTGAACCGGTCCGCGTTCGGGAGCGACGGCGACCGGTTGCTCTCCGACGTGGGCTTCGAGCTCCTCACCTCGGGCGGGCACGACTTCGGCGACGGCGAGCCCTACGCGTACGGCCTGTGGGAGGCGCAGGTCGACGGACACCGTTGGGTCGCGCACACGGGCGGCATGGTGGGGTTCACGGCGGTCCTCGCGACGTCGCCGGATGAGGGGCTCGCGTGCGTCGCGCTGCAGAACGGATACGGTTCGAAGCAGCGGCTCGTCGGCGCCGCGCTCGCGATCATCCGGGCGGCGCTCGCCGGAGACCCGCTCCCGGATCCGTTCGTTCCTCCGCCGCCGGCCGAGATCCCCGGCGCGGAGCGCTTCGCCGGCACGTACGTCGGCTCCGACGGGAGCACGCTGGAGGCGATCGCCGAGGGTGGCGGCCTGCGGATCCGCCTGAGGGGGCACACCGTCGAAGCGCACCGCGATCCGCTCGAGGACGATCCGAAGAGCGGCTTCGCCCTGCCGCATCCGGACCTCGAGTTATCGCTGCTGCGGTTCGGCCGCGATGCCGAGGGGACGGTGGTCGAGGCCTTCCACGGCAACGACTGGTTCCGGGGGGAGCGCTACGCGGGTCCGGAGCCGCAGGAGGCTCCGGCGGCGTGGGCGGGTCGCGTCGGGCTGTACCGGAGCAACGACCCCTGGACGCCCACCCTCCGCATCTCCCTGCGCAAGGGCCGTCTCGCCCTGGCGTTCCCGGTGGAGGCCGGCGACGAGGAAGGCGAGGCGGAGCTGTTGCCGCTCGATGATGGCTCGTTCGCCGTGGGCGAGCCGTGGCAGCCGCGCAGGGTGCGGTTCCGGGGCGAGATCGAGGGCCGGGCCGTGGCGATCGTGTTCAACGGCGGCACCTGGTACCGGAGCTTCGAGGCGTAGGCGCGTCGGTGACCGGGGCGGAGCGGATCCCGGAGGCGCTGCGGCGCCAGGTCCGGCTGCTCTCGACGGTCCTCGGCCGGGTCATCGTGGAGTGCGACGGCCCCGGGCTGCTCGCCGAGGTCGAGCGCCTGCGCCTGGCGACGATCGCGCTCCGCCGCTCTCCGTCGCCTGCGCACGAGCGGGAGGTCGTCGAGCTGGTCGCCGCGCTGCCGATCGAGCGCGCGAGCCAGGTGGCCCGCGCCTTCACGGTCTACTTCCAGCTCGTGAACGTGGCCGAGGAGCGTCACCGCGTCCGCGAGCTGCAGGAGCGGGGACGTGCCCCCCAGCCGGTTCACGATTCGGTCGAGGCCGCGGTCGAGGCCGCGCGATCCGCGATCGGCGATGAGGGGCTGGTCGAGCTGCTGGGCCGGCTCGAGGTCCGGCCCGTCCTGACCTCACATCCGACCGAGGCGCGTCGCCGGTCGGTCGTCGACGCGCTCTGGCGTATCGCCGAGCTCGTGGAGGGCCTGGACGCGGGCCGGCTGTCGCGCGCGGCGGTCGGAGGCATCGAGCGGCGGCTCGCCGAGGAGATCACGGTGCTGTGGACCACCGATCCCCTGCGACCGAAGCGGCCCGAGCCCCTCGACGAGGTGCGCGCGACGATGGCCCTGTTCGACCAGACGATCTTCCGGGTCGCGCCGATCGTCTACCGCGAGCTCGATCGTGCCCTCGCACCCGATCCGGGCGGGCGTCCGCCCGTGGTCCGCGCCTTCCTCCGCTGGGGGAGCTGGGCCGGCGGGGACCGCGACGGAAACCCGCACGTCACCGCCGCGGTGACCCGCCGGACCATGGAGGTCCAGTCCGAGCACGTGCTGCTCGGCCTGGAGGCGGCCGCGCGACGGATCTCGCGGAGCCTGACCGCCGAGGCCGGTCGCGTCCCTCCGAGCTCCGACCTCTGCGACGTCCTACGTCGCGCCGAGCGGGAGATGACCGCGCGCGCGAGCGACCTGGCGCGGCGCTTCCCAGACTCACCGCACCGCCGCGCGCTCCTGCTGGCCGCCGACCGCGTCGCCGCGACCCGCACCGGCCGTGCCCATCCGTACCCGGGTCCCGCTCCGTTCCTCGACGACCTGCGCGTGATCCAGGACTCGCTCGTCGAGGCCGGCGTGTCGCGGCTGGCCTTCGGCGAGATCCAGCATCTGATCTGGCAGGCCGAGACGTTCGGGTTCCACTCGGCCGAGCTCGAGATCCGCCAGCACGCGCTCGCCCAGCGGGCGGCGGTGGAGGAGCTGAAGCGCGGTGCGTCGAGGGACGCCCCGGAGCTCGACCGCCTGGCCGAGGACCCGCTCCCGATCCCGGGCGACCTCTCTGCGGCGACCGCCGACGCCCTCGACACGCTCCGGGAGGTCTCGGCGATCCAGTGGCGCTTCGGCGTCGACGCCTGCCGGCGGTACGTGGTCAGCGGCGCGCGCGACCAGGCCGACCTGGTGGCCGTCCACGCGCTCGCCCGCGCGGCGGTTCCCGACGGGGCGATCGAGCTCGATGTGGTCCCCCTGTTCGAGACGCGCGCGGACCTAGAGGCGGCGACCGGGATCCTCGATCGGACGCTCGCCCTGCCCAACATGGCGGCGCGGCTGGAGCGCCGGGACCGTCGCGTCGAGGTGATGCTCGGGTACTCGGACTCCGCGAAGGAGATCGGGATGGTGTCGGCGGCGCTCGTCCTGTACCGAGCCGAGGCCGCCCTGGCGGCCTGGGCGCGACGGCGCCGTATCGAGCTCACCCTGGTCCACGGTCGCGGCGGTGCCGTCGGCCGCGGGGGTGGCCCGACGAACCGCGCGGTCCTGGCGCAGGCGCCCGGCTCCGTCGACGGGCGCCTCAAGGTCACCGAGCAGGGCGAGGTGGCGTTCGCACGTTACGGCGACCTCGCGATCGCCCGCCGCCACCTCGAGCAGCTCGTTCACGCGACGATCGTGGCCTCGACAGTCGAGGCGGACGCAGACCCCGCGTGGGAGCGTTTCGGCGAGACCGCGCAGGAGCTGGCCGCGGCGGGGGAGGCCGCCTATCGCGATCTGGTGACACGCGATGGCTTCGCGACGTTCTTCGCCCGGGCGACCCCGCTGGATCTGATCGGCGAGCTCGACATCGGCTCGCGTCCTGCGCGTCGCTCGGGGGAGCCCGACCTCGCCTCGCTCCGCGCGATCCCTTGGGTGTTCGCGTGGAGCCAGACCCGCGCGAACCTCCCCGGCTGGTTCGGGCTGGGCAGCGGCCTGGCGGCGATCGCGGACCGCCCCGGCGGTCCCGAACGCCTGCGGGAGATGGTCGCCGGCTGGCCGTTCTTCGCCGAGCTCCTCGAGAACGCCGAGCTCAGCCTCGCGAAGGGCGAGCCGTTGATCGCCCGTCGGTACCTGGAGCTCGGCGGCCGGCCGGAGCTGGCCGCCCGGATCGAGCGGGAGCGGGAGCTCACCGAGCGTCTCGTCCTGGCTGCGACGGGGCACGGCAGGCCGCTCGCGGGCCGGCCGTTGCTGCGCCACGTGATCGACCTGCGGAACCCCTACGTGGACGCGCTGTCGTTCCTTCAGCTTCGGGCGCTGGCCGAGCTCCGCGGTGAGCCGGGTGAGGCTCCGGGGCCCGACCGGCGGCACGCCCGCGAGCTGGCGCTGATCACCCTGAAGGGCGTGTCGGCCGGGCTGCAGAACACGGGATGACGGCGCCGCCGCTCAGAGCTCGGCGGGGGTGATGTAGATCGGCGGGTCGCGGCCTTCGGGGATCGCGATGAGGCCGTCCGGCGACCTTCCGAACGCGATCGACTCGCCGGGCCCGGCCGGGAGCTCGCACGGCTCCCGGGCCAGCGCGCTCGCCACCCGCCGGTCATCCGTCCAGCGGTACAGGAACGCCGATCCCGCCTTGATGACGATGCCCTCGGGCCCGAGGTCGGCGGCCGTCACGCGGTTCAAGCGCAGACGGATCACCGGCCGCATCCGGAGCACGAGGTCACGTTCGGACGGGGCCGGCAGCGGCGTCCGGAAGACCTGCGCGACCCCGGGCTCCTTCGTCACGACGAAGAGCTGCCGGCGCGGCCCGTCTACGAAGAGCGCCTCGGCGTTGTGGGGGCCATCGGGGTAGCGAAGCGTCACGGCGGCGGCGTCGACGCGACGGACCGAGGGCGAGGGTTCCGGGAACGAGTAGACGGCGATCGTCGGCCGCACCAGGAGGTTGTCGCCGATGTCGGCGATCCATACGCGGCCCCGCGCCAGGGCGATGTCCTCCCAGTCGAGGTTGACCGCGCCCGCGACCCGCACGGAGGCGAGCCGGTTCCCCGCCCGGTCCACTCCCCAGATGCGCGAGGGGTTGCCAGAGTCCTCCTCGATCCACAGCAGCCCGTCGGTGCGGCGGCCGGCGACGACCCCGGAGACCTCGTCGATCCCCGGGAGCGCGATCCGCCCCGCGATCGCGGCCGGGGCGGCGACCGGGCAGGGAACGAGCGCGTCCGACGCCCGGTGGGCCCCGCTCGCCCCGGCAACCCCGGGCGTGGACGAGGCGAGCGCGAGCAGCAAGGTCAGGGACGCGAGGGCGACGGTCCGGGGCGGCCGGCCGCTCAGATGGCGCGGAAGGCCACGCACGTGTTGTGCCCGCCGAACCCGAACGAGTTCGACAGGGCGAGCCCCACTCGAGCTCGCGCGCGCGGTTCGGCGTCACGTCGAGCTCGATCGCCGGATCCGGCGACCCGTGGTGCATCGTCGGAGGATCACCCCGTTCGCGATCGCGAGGGCGCAGGCCGCGCCCTCCACCGCGCCCGCCGCACCCATCTGATGTCCGGTCATCGACTTCGTCGACGACACGGCCACGGTGCGAGCGTGCTCGCCGAGCACGGCGCCGATCGCCTCGGCCTCCGATGCGTCGTTCAGCGGCGTGGAGGTGCCGTGCGCGTTGATGTAGTCGACATCGCCGGGCTCCGCCCCGGCGTCGTCGAGCGCCCACCGCATCGCCAGAGCCGCGCCCGATCCCTTCGGATCGGGCGCCGTGATGTGGAAGGCGTCGTCGCTCGCGCCGGCGCCGGCCACCTCGCAGTAGACCCTCGCGCCGCGGCGGGCCGCGTGCTCCTCGCTCTCCAGCACGAGCGCGCACGCCCCCTCGGACAGGACGAACCCGTCGCGCTTCGCGTCGAACGGCCGGGACGCGCTCTCGGGATCCGGGTTCTTCGTGAGCGCGGTCATCTGCGCGAACGCGGCGACGGTGAGGGGCAGCGTGGCCGCCTCGGACCCGCCGGCGATGCACAGGTCCAGCGTGCCGTCGCGGATCAGGCGCAGCGACTCGAAGATCGCGTGGTTGCTCGACGAGCACGCCGAGATCGTCGCGAAGTTGCACCCGGTCAGCCCGAACCGCATCGCGACGTGCCCCGACGGCGCGTTCGCCATCAGCATCGGCACCATGAACGGGGACACGCGCCCGGGACCCTTCTCCTTCAGCGTGTCGTACTGGACGAGCAGCGTCTCGATGCCGCCGATCCCGGTCGCGAAGATGACCCCGCCGCGCTCGGCAACGACCTCGGGATCGCCCGCGTCGGTCCAGGCGAGCTGCGCCGCGGCCAGCCCGTACTGCGTGAAGAGCGCGGTCCGGCGGGCCTCCTTCCTGTCCAGGAAGTCCTCCGGCTCGAACCCGTCGACCTCGCCGGCCACCGTGACCGGGAGGTCGTCGATCGGGAACCGCGTGATCGTGCGGACGCCGTTGCGGCCGCCGGTCAGCCCCGCCCAGAAGTCGTCGCGACCGATCCCGACCGGCGTGACCGGCCCGATCCCGGTGAGGACGACCTTCCGGCGCTCCGCCATGCCCTCAGGACATCCCCAGCTTGGCCATCACCATGTCCACGGCCTGGCCGACGGTCTTGACGGACTCCATCTCCTCCTCGGGGATCTCGATGCTCCACTCCTCCTCCAGGGCGAGCACCGCCTCCACGAGGTCCAGCGAGTCCGCGTTCAGGTCCTCGGCGAAGCGGGCGTCGGGCACGACCTGGGCCTCGTCCACCGCCAGCTGCTCGGCGAGCACCTTCCTGACGCGCTCTTCGATCTCGGAACGCTCCATACCCTCCGTCCTCCTCAGGTCCTCATCCCGTGGGTCCGCACGAGCCTAGCCGCCGGGCCGGATGCAGGCTACGCGGTCAGTCCGCCGTCCACGGCGACCACCGCGCCGTTGACGTACGACGCCTCGTCCGACATCAGGAACCGCACGACCGCCGCGACCTCGGCCAGGGTGGCGGTCCGTCCGATCGGCGTCCGGTCCAGGTAGTACGCACGCGCCTTGTCGTCCAGGTGCGAGGTCATCTCGGTCTCGACCAGGCCGGGGCAGACCGCGTTCACCGTGATGCCCTTGGTCCCCACCTCGCGCGCCAGCGACCGGGTCAGCCCGAGCAGCGCGCTCTTCGACGCCGCGTACGCGGTCTGCCCGGCGTTGCCGTGCAGCGCGACGGCGGACGACATGTTCACGATCCTGCCCCACTTCTGCCGGAGCATCCCCCGCAGGGCACCCTGGGAGCACACGAACGCGCCCCGGACGTTCGTCGCCATGGTCCGGTCGTAGACGTCCATCGGATAGCGCAGGAGCAGGCCGTCCTGCGAGAACCCCGCGTTGTTCACGAGGCCGGTGACGGGACCCACCTCGTCGGACACGCGCCGGAACGCCTCCTGCACCGACGCCTCGTCGGTCGTGTCCAGGTAGACGGCCAGGCCCGGCGTGCCGGCCGCCTCCAGCGCCTCGGCGGCCTCCTTGGCGGCGGCCTCGTCCGTGCGGTAGCCGATGCCGACGGTCCATCCGGCCTGCGCCAGCGCCACGGCGCACGCCCGCCCGATGCCACGGGTCGCGCCGGTCACGACCGCGACCCGGCTCACGCGCCGGGCTCCGGCATCGTCCAGCGCATCACGGTGGCGCCCCAGGTGAGCCCCGCGCCGAAGGACGTGAACAGCACCAGATCGTCCCGGCGGATCCGGCCGGCGCGCCAAGCGCGGTCCAGGGCGATCGGGATCGACGCCGCGCTCGTGTTCCCGACCTCGGCCACGTCGATGACGGCCTTCTCCGCCGGGATCCGAAGGCGGTCGGCGACCGCCTTCATGATCCGCGCGTTCGCCTGGTGGGGGATCAGCACGTCGACGTCGTCCGTCGTGTGGCCGTTCTTCTCGAGCACCTCGCGGCAGGCGGCGGCCATCTCCGTCACGGCGCGCTTGAACACCTCGCGCCCGTTCGGCATGAAGATGCGGTGGCGGCCGGCTGCCAGGGTCCCCTCGCTCGCGGGCTCGCGCGAGCCGCCGCCGGGCATGATCAGGATCTCGGCCGCGGCGCCGTCGGCGCCCAGGACCGTCCCCTCGATGCCGGGGACCTCGTCGCCCCTGAGCACGACCGCTCCGGCGCCGTCACCGAACAGGACGCATGTCTGCCGGTCGGCGAAGTCGAGGATCCTGCTGAAGACCTCCGAGCCGATCAACAGGACCGTGTCCGCCATCCCGGACACGATCATCGCGGTCGACGCGGCGAGCCCGTAGGAGAAGCCTGCGCACGCCGCGTTCACGTCGAAGGCGGGGCAGGCGAGCCCAAGCTTCTGCTGGACCCAGACGGCGGTCGCGGGGAACGGCGTGTCGCCGGTAACGCTGGCGCAGACGATCAGGTCCACATGCTCCGGCGCGACGCCGGCCGAGGCCAGGGCCGCCCGGGCGGCCTCCACCGCCAGGTCCGACGCCACGACGCCGTCGTCGGCGAAGTGCCTGGCCTCGATCCCCGTGCGGTCGCGGATCCACTCGTCGCTCGTGTCCACCTGCGACTCGAACCAGGTGTTCGGGACCAGGCGCGACGGGAGGCAGGACCCCACCCCCGCGATCGTGGCGTGGCGCGTCACGGGGGCGAGGATATCGCCTGCGCGGCTTCGGGCGAGCCGACCGCGAGCGCGCGGGCATCCGGATCGATCCGCCTGGCGAGCTTCGTCAGGACGTCGCCCGGTCCGGCCTCCACGAACGCCGTGGCCCCCGCGCGGGCGAGCGCCCCGACGCATCCGACCCAGCGGACCGGCGAGACGACGTGCCGTCCGAGCAGGTCCCGCAGCCGCTCGCCGTCCTCGACGGTGGCGCCGGCGACGTTCTCGGCGACAGGGATCGCGGGATCTCGAACCGGGACCGGCTCGAGCGCCTCCAGGATCGGGCCGACGGCCGGCTCCATGAGCGGCGAGTGGAACGCCCCCGCGACGTTCAGCCGCACCGCGCGCACCCTCCGTCCCGCGGCGAGCGCCTCCGCGCGTTCGATCGCGGGGATCGAGCCGCTGATCACGCTCTGGACGGGGGAGTTCTCGTTCGCGACGACCAGGACGTCGCCGTCGCGAGCCTCGTCGCACAGGGCGGCCGCCCCGTCGCCGTCGATCCCCAGCAGCGCCGCCATCGCGCCCGGACGCTCCTCGCCGGCGCGCCGCATCGCCCGGCCCCGCGCGACCACGACCGCGAGCGCCTCGGCGAGGGTCAGGACCTCGGCGGCGACGAGCGCCGCGAACTCGCCGAGCGAGTGACCGGCGACGCCGTAGATCCGGACCCCGCCGCTCCTCAGGACCCCGAGGGCCGCGACGTCGCAGGCGAGCAGGGCGGGCTGCACGAAGTCGGTCGCCGCCAGGCGGGCCTCGTCGCGGCAGCCCGCGACGACGTCCTCGCCCATGGCCTCCGAGGCGTCCTCCAGCGCAGCTCTTCCGGCGGGGTGCCCCGTCCACGGATCGGCCATGCCGATGGCCTGCGATCCCTGGCCCGGGAACACCACCGCGATGCGTTCGGACGTCGTCTCCATGGCGCACAGGTTGCCACGCGTGAGGGGCGGGGTGTAGAACTGCTAGCCGAGCCCATGGCCGAAAGGGTTCAACGTCCCTCTTCCCCCACGGCCCGACCCCAGGGTACGGAGGGGGTGCTCGGGTTCCTTGGTCGCGACATGGCCGTCGACCTCGGGACCGCGAACACGCTGGTGTACGTGCGTGGTCGCGGTGTCGTGCTCAACGAGCCGAGCGTCGTCGCGATCAACACCCTTACCGGAGCCATCCTTGCCGTGGGCGCCGAGGCCAAGCGGATGATCGGACGGACGCCGTCCCACATCCAGGCGGTCCGCCCGCTCAAGGACGGCGTGATCGCCGATTTCGACGTGACGGAGAAGATGCTGCGGTACTTCATCCAGCGGGTGCACAAGCGCCGCCTGCTCGCCAAGCCGCGCGTGGTCGTCTGCGTCCCCTCCGGGATCACCGGGGTGGAGCAGCGCGCGGTGGAGGAGGCGACGATCGCCGCGGGCTCCCGTCGCGCCTACATCGTCGAGGAGCCGATGGCCGCCGCGATCGGCGCCGGTCTCCCGATCCACGAGCCCACCGGGAACATGGTGGTCGACATCGGCGGCGGAACCACGGAGGTCGCGGTCATCTCGCTCGGCGGCATTGTCACGTCGACCAGCATCCGGATCGGCGGCGACGAGCTGGACGAGGCGATCATCCAGCACGTGAAGAAGGAGTACTCGCTGCTGCTCGGCGAGCGGACGGCCGAGGCGATCAAGCTGGCGATCGCGTCGGTGTTCCCGATGCCCGAGGAGCTCGTCGCCGAGATCAAGGGACGCGACCTGGTCTCCGGTCTCCCCAAGACGATCACGATCACCGCCGAGGAGATCCGCCGGGCGATCGAGGAGCCGGTCAACGCGATCATCGACGCGATCAAGACGACGCTCGACCGGACCCCTCCGGAGCTGTCGGCCGACATCATGGACCGGGGCATCGTGCTCACCGGCGGCGGCGCGCTGCTGCGGGGCCTGGACAAGCGGCTCCGCCACGAGACCGGGATGCCGGTCCGCATCGCCGACGCCCCGCTCCAGGCGGTCGTGCTCGGCTCCGGCAAGTGCCTGGAGGAGTTCGAGGTCCTGCAGCGCGTACTGGTCAGTCCCAGCCGCCGGTAAGCGCCGTGGTCACCATGCAGCGCCCCCGCAGCACGCGGCTCCTGGTGGTCGTCCTGGTCTCGATCTCGCTCGCCGTGATCACGCTCGACTACCGCCAGGGGGAGCGGGGTCCGCTGGCGGGGCTCGGCCGCGCGTCGCTCGCGTTCATGGCGCCGCTGCAGGAGGCGGTCACGCGGGTGACGCGGCCGATCGGGGACTTCTTCATCGGCCTGGTCCACCTGCCGTCGCTCGAGGAGGAGAACCAGCGGCTCCGGCGGCAGATCGAGGACCTGAAGGCCGCCCAGGTCGAGCAGGCCTTCCAGCAGCAGCAGCTCGCGGAGCTGCAAGACCTCCTCGGGCTCGAGCAGAGCCTCGCCCCCGACTCGGTCGCCGCCGTCGTGATCGCGAACGGTCTGTCCAACTTCCGCTACACCGTCACGATCGACGCCGGGTCAAGCGACGGGGTCGAGATCGGGATGCCCGTGATCGCGGGCAGCGAGGCGTCCCCGCGGCTCGTGGGCAAGGTGATCCGGGTCAGCCTGGTCTCCTCCGAGGTCCAGCTCCTGATCGACCGGGGGTTCTCCGTGGCGGGCAAGCTGACGGTCTCGGGCGAGACGGGTCTGGTCGAGGGGCAGGGCGAGTCCGACCCCCGGATGTCGCTCGTGACCCCGGGCACCCCGATCGAGGGCAACGAGCCGGTGGTGACCCAGGCCTACCAGGTAGGCGGCGAGCGGGGCGGGTACCCACCCGGCCTGATCATCGGGACGGTCTCACGCTCGGTCCCGACCGAGGCCGGCCTGGAGGAGTTCATCACGGTCCGCCCGGCAGTCGACTTCTCGGCGCTCGAGTTCGTGCTGGTGCTGCTGACCGGCGGCGAGGGCTGAGCGCATGCTGCGCCGGGTGCTCGCCCTGTCCGCCGTGATCGTCACGGCGCTGCTGCTGCAGTCCACGGTCTTCTCGCAGATCAAGCTGCTGGGGGTCCGGCCGGAGCTCCTGTACCTCGTCACCATCCTGGTCGCGGTCATCGACGGCCCCGGCGAGGGCGCGATCGTCGGGTTCGCCGGCGGGATGGCGCAGGACTTCCTGCTGGATCAGCCGAAGGGGATCACCGCGCTCACCCTCACGCTGCTCGGATACACGGTCGGCCTCGCGCGGCAGTACATCGTTTCTCCATCACCGCTGCTGCCCACGATCCTCGTCGCGCTCGGTACCTTCGGAGGGGTGCTCTTCTACGAGGCGGTGGCGTTCCTGCTGGGGCAGCTGGACGTCGAGCTGGTGGAGGGGTCCGGATCGCCCTGCTCTCCGCGCTGTACTGCGCGCTGCTGACCCCGCTCGTCTACCCGGTCCTGCGACGGGTCTTCGAGGGCTCGCGACCCAAACGGGTGGTGCGGTTCTAGATGGAGAGGTCGACCTCCCGGCTGAAGGCGCTCGCGATCCTCGTCGCGGTGATGTTCGCGGCCCTGTCGACGCGGCTGTGGTTCCTGCAGGTCCTCGACTCCGAGGCGTACGCCCGGGAGGCGCAGAACCAGATGGTGCGACTCGTCGAGACGGACGCGCCCCGGGGGCGGATCCTCGACTCGGACGGGGATCCGCTCGTGGAGAACCGGCTCTCGGTCGAGGTCCGCGTCAACGAGCAGGAGCTCGCCGACTCGCCCGATGCGGAGGCGGTCCTGCTCCGGCTCTCGGACGTGCTCGGGATGAAGGTCCGCAGGATCACCCAGGCCCTCGACTCGAAGCTCTACTACGACTATCAGCCCGTTCCGGTCGCGGTGGACGTGCCCAAGGAGGTCGCGTTCTACCTCGAGGAGCACGCGGACCTGTTCCCCGGCGTCCAGGTCGTGCGCGCCGCGGTCCGCGACTACCCGCAGGGGCCGCTCGCGGCGCACGCCCTGGGATGGGTCGGCCAGATCTACGCCGAGGAGATCGACCAGCCGCAGTTCGAGGGCTACGGACCGAACGACCTGGTCGGCAAGACGGGCCTGGAGAAGCAGTACGAGCGGTACCTCGTGGGCACCAAGGGCGTCGAGACCTACCAGGTGAACTCGGCCGGCGAGACGATCAGGCAGCTCGGGGAGCGGGACGCGGTGCCGGGGGACGACGTGATCCTGGCGCTCGACGGCCGTATCCAGGGGATCGCCGAGGACGCGCTGGCGACCGGGATCGACCGGGCGCGCTCGGTCTTCGATGAGTACAGCGGCCGCTACCTCGAGGCGAGCTCGGGAACGGTGGTCGTCCTCGACGCGCAGGACGGAGGCGTGGTGGCGATGGCCTCGTGGCCCTCCTACGACCCGTCCTGGTTCGTCGAGGGCCTCACCTCGCTGCAGGATCAGTACCTGTACGGGAGCGATCGCCGTGCGCCGCTCTTGAACCGCGCGACGCAGCTCACGTTCGCCCCGGGGTCGACGTTCAAGCCCTTCATCGCCCTCTCGGCGGTGCGCAACGAGCTGGCGACGCTCACCGGCTACTACCCCTGTCCCGGCAGCTACGAGTACCCCGGCGACACGTCGGGCACGGTGTTCGACAACTGGACCAGCGCGAACAGCGGCTCGATCACGGTGGGGCAGGCGCTCAAGGTCTCGTGCGACACCGTCTTCTACCAGTTCGGCGCCGACTTCTACGATCGGTGGCGCAACAACCAGTTCGGCGCGGCGGCCGACGCGCTGCCGTTGCAGCGCGACCTCCGCCGGTTCGGCTTCGGCGCCGCGTCGGGGATCGACCTGCCCGGCGAGGCCTCCGGGCTGATCCCGACGCCGAGGTGGAAGGAGGCGTTCGCCGAGGACAACCCCGACGTCCTGCGCGAGGACGAGCGGTCGTGGCTGCCGGGCGACGACATCCTGATGTCGATCGGCCAGGGGTTCGTGACCGTCACGCCGATGCAGCTCGCGGTCGCGTACGCGGCGCTCGCGAACGGCGGGAGGGTCTGCGAGCCTCATCTCGCGGACCGGATCGTCGACGCGAACGGCGACCTGGTGCGCCGGATCACCGGGCACTGCGGGAGGCACCGGCTGCCCTACTCGCAGGCGGAGCTCGACTACATCGTCAACTCCCTGGCGACCGTACCGCAGGCGGGCGGAACCGCGGACAGCGCGTTCCTGGGCTTCCCGCTCGACGAGTACCCGATCGCCGGCAAGACCGGGACGGCGCAGCGCGAGCCGTTCCAGGACACGTCCTGGTTCGCGGCGATCGTGCCGGCCACGGACCCGCGATACGTCGTGGTCGCGATGGTGGAGCAGGGCGGGCACGGCTCGACCACCGCGGCCCCGATCGTGCGGCAGGTGATCGAGCACATCTACGGGATCGAGCCGGCGGACGTCGCCGCGCCGCCCGCGGGGACCGATTGATGGACCTCGTCGCGGGCCGCGTCTACGCCGACGAGCGCCGGCCGATCCGCCACCTCGATCCGACCCTGCTCCTGACGGTCCTGGCCCTGTCGGCGGTCGGCCTGATCTCGATCTACTCGGCCACCCATCAGTCGCTGCGGGCGCTCGACCTGGACGTGATGACGTTCCTCAAGAAGCAGGTCGCCGCGCTGATCCTCGGGCTGATCGCGATGCTGCTGATCGCCACGTTCGACTACCGGT
This sequence comes from Actinomycetota bacterium, assembly GCA_046330185.1. GTDB lineage: Bacteria > Actinomycetota > UBA4738 > UBA4738 > HRBIN12 > DATBLY01. The sequence goes on along the minus strand of JAXLTF010000031.1, from coordinate 12,122 downwards.
TCTTCAAGGTCTACGCCGGCCTGCTCTACGCCGTCAGCGTGCTCTCCCTCGTGCTCGTGCAGGTCCCGGGGATCGGCTCCACGTCGTCCGGGGCCCAGCGATGGTTCGCGCTCGGGGGGTTCCAGTTCACGCCGTCGGAGTTCGCCAAGCTCGCGCTGATCCTGATGCTCTCGGCGATGCTCTCCGAGCTGAAGACGCCCACCCCCGAGCTAGCGGACGTGATCCGCGCCTGTCTGGTGGCGATGGTCCCGATGGCCCTGGTGTTCGTCCAGCCCGACATCGGGACGTCGATCGTGCTCGTGGCGATCGTCGTGGGGATCCTCGTGGTGGCGGGCACCAAGCTGTGGCACCTGCTGGCGCTGGCGGGGACCGCGATCGTGGTGATCCTGCTGGCGTTCCAGCTGGGCGTGATCAAGGACTACCAGCTGGACCGGCTGACCGGGTTCTGGGATCCGCAGCGGGACACCCAGACCGTGAACTACAACCGGGAGCAGGCCGAGATCGCGATCGGTGCGGGCGGCCTGTTCGGGCGCGGCTTCCTCGCCGGGACCCAGACGAACCTGGACTTCGTGCCCGAGCAGCACACCGACTTCATCTTCACCGTGGTCGGGGAGGAGTTCGGGTTCGCGGGATCGGCGATCGTGCTGACCCTGTTCGCGATCCTGATCTGGCGAGCGATCCGGATCTCGTACCTGTCCAAGGATCCGTTCGGCACCTACGTGGCGGCCGGCGTGGCATCCATGTTCGCGGTCCAGATGTTCGTGAACATCGGGATGGTGATCGGGATCATGCCGATCACGGGGATCCCGCTCCCGTTCGTGAGCTACGGGGGGACCGCGATGATCGCGAACCTGATCGCGGCCGGGCTGCTGCTGAACATCCACATGCGCCGCTTCAAGTGAGCGGCGTCCGAGCGATCAGGCGTCGGGCGTCCCGCCCCCCGTCGCCATCCCGCTCATCCGCCACAGGAACGTGGACCCCTCGGATCCGGATCGCTCGAGGACCACGTCGCCCTCCATCGCCCGCGCGGACATCCGGGCGATCGCCAGGCCCAGCCCCATCCCCTGATGGGTCCGGACGTTCAGGTCCTCGCCCTGCTCCAGGGGGGCGAAGACCCGTTCCTGCGATCCGACCGGGATCCCCGGTCCGCGGTCGATGACGCGCACCGTGGGGCCCGCGCCGTCGTCGCGCACACGCACCAGCACCGGGCTCTGCGGAGGTGAGAAGGCCAGGGCGTTCTCGACGAGCTCCTCCAGGATGCGCTTCGCGGCGGTCCGGTTCAGGCTCGTCAGCGTGGGGTCGGGCGGCGCCTCGACCCGGACGCGCTCGTGCTGCTCGGCCACCTCGCGGGCGATCTCGCCGACGTCGACCCATTCGGTGAGCCCGGCCTCGACCGCCGCCTCGATCCGCTGCACGAGCCGGGCGAGGTCCGTGGCGCGGGTCATCAGCCGCTCCAGGAGCTCCTGGCGTTGGTCCTCGGGCGCGGTCCCGCGGGCCAGCGTCTGGGCCATCCCGAGGATCACCGTGACCGGCGTGCGGAGCTCGTGGCCCAGCCGCGAGACCAGCTCGTGCCGCCTCGCTGCCCGCTCCAGCAGAGCCTCCTGGGCGAGCTCCAGCTGCCGGGTCCGGCGCCGCTCCCGCTCCAGCGCCTCGGTCAGCTCCTCGATCACCGTCGGGGTGACCTCCGGGGAGATCACCCCGCCGCCCTGCGCGGCCTCACGGATCGCGGCCACGATCGAGTCGCCGTCGGAGTCCTTCAGGACGTACCCGGAGGCCCCGGCGACCAGCATGTCGCGGACGGCTCGCTGGTCCTCGAGCCCGGTGAGGGCCACGATCCCCACGTGCGGCACGAGCTGCTTCATCCTGCGGGTGGTCTCGATGCCGTCCATCGAGGGCATCCGCACGTCCATCAGGACGACGTCCGGATCGAGGCGCTCCACCAGCTCAAGGGCCTGCTTCCCGTTGCCGGCCTGACCGACCACGACGAGCTCCTCGGTGTCGAGCAGGGCGATCAGCGAGTCCCGGAACCCGGCGTTGTCGTCGACGAGCAGCACCCGGACCTTGGTGTCGTCGGCGAACGCATCGCTCGCGGGCGCGTCCGCCCGCGTGGCCGTGGGGTCGACCAGCATGGGGTAAGTGTCGGGGTGGGCGGCTCACCGCCGCATCACGCGGACGGTGAAACCTTCGACTCCCCCAGATGGGGGACAGCGCGTGGGCGAGGTCCCGGGCGCGGGCGAGCGCTGGTATGCTCCGCCCAGACGTGCTCGCGGGCAGGGCGTCACCACACGGTGGCCCGCCCGGCGAGATGGAACCGAGGAGGCGCGCGACCGCCGCGCCGCCGGCAGCCCCGGACGGGATCCGGAGCGCCGCGGGCGGGGTCAGCAGACGCCGGAAGGACGTACAGGTGCGCGATGACGCGCGCGGGCCGGAGCGCCGGGGAACCCTGACGCGGTCCACCGACCCGCCCGAACAGCAGACGATCCGGGCCGCGACGGCTCGCTTCGCCTCGGCCACCCACCTCCGTCCACGGCCCGCCGCTCCTCCTCGCACGAGGAAGGAGCTCGCATGAACCACGACACCGAGGTCGGCCGGGCGACGATGTCCGAGCCGACGCCCGACCGGCCCGTCCCCGCCGGAGGGATCCGGGGACCGGGTCCGACGGGGTGTCCCCGTCCCCGGACCCGCGCCCGTCGCCGCCGGCGTGGGGGCCGGGGAGCGCGGCGGGGCCGGGAGGCTCCGTCCGGCGCCGCCCCGGCGGCGAACGAGACGTCCCGGGAGCCGTCGACGGCTCGCGGGGACGGCCTCGGCCGGCGAAGGACGCGACCAGTGCCGAACCGTCCCCTGCCGAGGACGCGGCCGGCGGATCGACCGGCTCGCGCGCGACGGACGGACCGACGTCCTCGGGAGCCCGCCGTCGCCGCCGGCGCGGGGGCCGCGGCCGGGGCGGGGCCGGGCGTCGAGCGCCGGCCGCGGCGACCGGGTCCGACGACGAGGCGCCGGCCGACGATGAGGCGCCTGACCCGAAGCGACGGCCGACACAGCGCGACGACGCGCTCCCGGACGCCAGCCCCCCCCCCCCCCCCCTCCCCGGTCCAGGCCGGCGCCGGCGGCTCTCGGCGTAAGCGCCGCGGCCGTCGTGGCTCGGGCGCAACCAAGCGTGCGGCCGCCAAGGGGTCGATGGCGAGCCGAAGGCTGAAACGCACCGCGGCGGCTTCCGCGGAGCCCGGCGCGAGGCCGAGAAAGCCCTCCCGCCGCCGCAACGAGCGGTCGATCGAGGAGCGGGTCGCCTCGGGGGACCGACCCGAGGGATCCGATCGAGCCGGTCGCGCGCCGGGCGGGTGAGGCGGACGCCGTCGCCGCGAGGAGACGATCGTCGCCCCGCGCATCACGGACAAGGTGATGGTGATCACCGAGCACGGCGACCGCGACCAGATCGCGGTGCTGGAGGAGGACCAGCTCGTCCAGCACTACGTCACCCGGACCGGGGCGCACTCGATGGTGGGCAACATCTACCTCGGCCGTGTCCAGAACGTCCTGCCGGGCATGGAGGCGGCCTTCGTCGACGTGGGCCGCGGCCGCAACGGGGTCCTGTACGCCGGCGAGGTCAACTACTCGCCCGAGGACCTGGAGGGCGCCGCGCCGCGCATCGAGCACGTCCTCAAGAACGGCCAGTCGGTCATGGTCCAGGTCACGAAGGACCCCATGGGCGGCAAGGGCGCGCGCCTGACGGCGCAGATCTCGCTCCCCGGGCGGTACCTGGTGTTCGCGCCGAACCAGGCGCTGTCGGGCATCAGCCGGCGCGTGCCCGACGCCGAGCGGCGCCGCCTGAAGACGATCCTTCGGAAGATCAAGCCCGACGAGCACGGGATCATCGTGCGGACGGCGGCCGAGGGAGCTTCGGAGGAGGCGCTCACCGCCGACCTGCAGCGGCTCGTCCGGGAGTGGGACGACATCGTGAGGCGCTCGAAGAGGTCGAAGGCGCCCGCGATGGTTTACGAGGAGCCCGAGCTGACCGTGCGGGTCGTCCGCGATCTGTTCACCGACGGTGAGTTCAAGGTGCTCGCGACGGACTCGCCCCGCGTCCACGGCAAGGTGATGGAGTACGTGGCCGACATCGCGCCCGACCTGGCCGACAAGGTGGAGCTGCACACCGGGAAGCTGCCGGTCTTCGAGGAGTACCGGGTCGTCGAGCAGATACACAAGGCGCTCGACCGCAAGGTCTGGCTCCCGTCGGGCGGCTACCTGATCATCGAGCGCACCGAGGCGATGACGATCGTCGACGTCAACACCGGCAAGAGCGTCGGCAAGACGAACCTCGAGGAGACCGTGGTCAACACGAACCTCGAGGCCGCGCGCGAGGCCGCACGCCAGCTCCGGCTGCGCGACATCGGCGGCATCATCGTGATCGACTTCATCGACATGCTGCTGGAGCAGAACAAGCAGCAGGTCGAGACCACGATGAAGGAGGCCCTCGCGGTCGACAAGACGCGCTCCCAGGTGTTCGAGATCGGGCCGCTCGGCCTGATGCAGGTCACCCGCAAGCGGGTGTCCAGCGGTCTGGTTGAATCGTTCTCCGAGACCTGTCCCACCTGCGAGGGCCGGGGCATCCTCATCAACTACGAGGCGTGAGCCGGGAGGCAGCGATGTACGCGGTGATCAGGACGGGCGGCAAGCAGCAGAAGGTCCAGGTCGGGGACGTGATCGAGGTCGAGAAGATCGTCGCGGAGGGCGACACGGTCACCTTCCATCCGATCCTCGTGGTGGACGACGAGGGGAAGACCCACGTGGGCAAGGAGGCGGAGAAGGCCGTCGTGACCGCGAAGCCGATGGGCGAGAAGAAGGGCGAGAAGGTCAAGGTCTTCAAGTACCGCCCCAAGACGGGCTACGCCAAGCGCGCCGGCCACCGCCAGCTCCGGACCATCCTCGAGGTGGCGGAGGTCAAGATGGGCGCGACGCGCAGGGCGCCGGCGAAGTCCGCCAAGCCGAAGCAGGAGGCGGATCCCGAGCCGGCGACGTCGGGCGGCGAGGCGGGCTCCGGGTGACGTCGCTGGTAGCCTGAGGGACCTATGGCGCACAAGAAGGGCGGCGGCTCGTCGCGCAACGGCCGCGATTCCAACGCGAAGCGGCTTGGCGTGAAGGCCTTCGGGGGGCAGCATGTCCCCGCGGGCTCCATCATCGTGCGCCAGCGCGGCACGAAGATCCACCCCGGTGAGGGCGTCGGCAAGGGCGGCGACGACACGCTGTTCGCGACGCGCGAGGGCGTCGTGGCGTTCCATGAGTCGCGCGGCCGCACCTACGCGACCGTCACCGGCCGGTAGGTCCTTCCCCCGCTAGTCTCCGCTCGTCCCCCCGGCGATCGCCTCGCGGATCTCGGCGACCCAGCGCTCGATGATCTCGCGCTTGCCGGTGTTCGATGCGGTCAGGTAGCCGATGTTCGAGCGCATGTGGCGGCGCTTCGAGGTGCGCCGCAGCGCGCCGAACGCGCCCACCGGCCGCGAGCTGAGGCCCATGCCAGGGGGCGGCGCGGCGCCGGGCTCGGGGGGCGCCAGGGGCGGCGGCTGCGAGAAGTAGAAGGCCAGCTTCCGCGTGGCCCCTCCGTCGGTGTGGTCGATCAGCAGGATCGGCGATCCCCGGTTGCGCCGGGCCCGCAGGATCGTCGCGAGCTCCACGCGCGTCGTCGCCTCCGAGCCGTCGTCCTCGAAGCGGACCGCGTCGGGATCGAGGAACAACGTCCCCTTGCGCTCGCCAGGGTTGCCCCGGCCGAGCTCGACCATCCAGACCGTCGTGGGCGGAGGCACGGCACCCATCATCGCCCCGACGCGGTCGGCCGACCACCCAGCACCCGGCCCCCTAAGCTGCCCACCTGGCGTTCGTGGACGAGGCGACGGTGCGCGCGCGCGGCGGCAGGGGCGGCAACGGATCGGCGTCCATGCACAGCGAGCCGTCCAAGCCGCGCGGCGGTCCCGACGGCGGCGACGGCGGCGACGGCGGCTCGGTGGTGTTCGAGGTGGACCGCGGGGTCGATCTGTCGTCGCTGGCCGATCGACCGCATCATCGCCACGCAGGAGCGGTTCGGCGGGCCGGAGCGCGAACCGGCACGGCGCCGCCGGGAAGGACCTGGTCGTGCCGGTCCCCGACGGGACGGTCGTCTTCGACGACGAGGGCCTCGTCGCGGACCTGGTCGGCGAGGAGCGCGCGCCGTGGTGGCGCGGGGGTCGTGGCGGACGCGGCAGCGCCTCGCGGAGTCCACGCCACCGCGCCCCTCGCACGGCCGAGCCCGGCGAAGAGGGCGAAGGGCAGCGCCTGAGGGTGGAGCTGCGCACCGTCGCGGACGTGGGGCTCGTGGGGCTGCCCAACGCCGGGAAGTCGACGCTCCTGTCGCGCCTGACGGCCGCCCGGCCGAGGATCGCCGACTATCCGTTCACGACGCTCTCCCCGAACCTGGGCGTGGCCGGCGACGACGGCGATCGGATGGTCGTCGCCGACATCCCCGGGCTGATCGAGGGCGCCAGCGAGGGCCGCGGCCTGGGGCACGGTTCCTGCGGCACGTGGTGCGGTGCCGGGCGCTCGTGCTGGTCGTCGGCCTGTCCGCCGAAGATCCTGAGCGGGACCTCGCGACGCTGCGCGACGGGCTCGTCGCCTACGACGCGCCGAAGCTCGCGCGACCCTCGTTGGTCGTCGGGACGAAGGCCGACCTGGTCGACGACGTCGGCGATCGCGGGGCGCCTGGCGCCGAGGCGCGCTGGCCGTGTCCGCGATGACCGGCGAGGGGATGGGCGCTGGCGGAGCGGCTGGTCCCGCTCTCCGCCGAAGGAGGCGGCCGCGCTCCCCGGGGAGCCTTCGTCGTCCGTCCGGGTCGGCCCCGTTTCACGGTCGAGCGCGAGCGTGGCGGCTGGCGCGTGCGGGGCCAGCGCGTCGAGCGATGGGTGCTCGAGGCGGACCTGGACGAGGCGGTCGGTCGAGGCGCTCCAGCGGCGTCTCGCCCGCGAGGGTCGACCGGCGGCTGCGCGAGGATGGGGCGCGGCCCGGCGACGAGGTCGCGATCGGCGAGCGGGTGTTCAGTTCGTGCCCGACCGTTCCGAGCCGGACGACGCCACTTGGTGGGGTCGGGGGACGGAGGGGCGGATGGATCTCGAACGGCTGCTGGCCGAGGAGGGAGGGCTGGCGCGCCCTCCGCGAGACGCTGCGCGCGATCCCCGTAGACCGGATGGAGGAGCCGACCGTCACGCCGGAGAGCTGGTCTCCCAAGGACGTCTCGTTCCACGTGGCGGCGTGGCTGGCGGAGGCCGCGACGCTGCTGCGACGGATGACGGCGGGCACGTTCGATGCCGCGGAAGATCCCGACCGCGAGCAGATCGATCGGATGAACGCCGAGTGGTTCGCCGCCTCGCGCGGGATGGACGTCCCGACCGTCCGAGCCGAGCTCGAGGCCGCACGCGTCGAGATGCGACTGGCGTGGGGGGCGCTGCGGAGATCACGCCCGACGCCTGGTCCTGGTTCGACGAGTCCGGCGCCCGGCATTACGCCGAGCACGTCGGCGACCTGCGGCGCTGGCTCGGCGAGCCCGGTCCCGGGCGGCCCGGGGGCCCGCCCGAGCGCATCGACGGCTGAGCCGCGAACGACCTGCCTCCGCCTACCGGGTCCACGGGGGGAACCCTAGGATGAGCCGTGTGGGAACTCGCCTGGGCGTCATGGGCGGCACGTTCGATCCGATCCACTACGGGCACCTCGTCACCGCCGAGGAGGCGCTCGTCCAGTTCGGGTTGGACGCCGTGCTGTTCGTGCCCACCGGGCGTCCGTGGATGAAGGAGCACGAGGTCGTGTCGCCCGCCGAGGACCGGTACCTGATGACCGTGATCGCGACCGCCAGCAACCGCTGTTCTCGGTGTCGCGCATGGAGGTGGACCGCGACGGCCCGACCTACACGGTGGACACGCTGCGCGGGCTGAAGTCGCAGCACGGGCCCGGGGCCGACCTGTTCGGCACCGTGACCGGGGCGGACGCGATCGTCGAGATCCTGCAGTGGAAGGAGTCCGAGGAATGCTGTTCGACCTGGCCCACTTCATCGCCGCGACGCGACCGGGCCACGACCACCAGGTGATGGAGACGTACGCGCCGGCCGACCGATCGGAGATCACGGTGATGAACATCCCCGCGCTGGCGATCTCCTCGACCGACATCCGACGCCGGGTCGCGGAGGGACACCCGATCAGGTACCTGGTGCCCGAGGGCGTCAAGAGCTACATCGAGAAGGAGCGGTTGTACCGATGAAGACGGAGCCACGCCGGACCCCGGACAAGCTGTTCGTCATCCCTGACGCGGCTCCATCGGGGCCGCCGATCGCCGCGGGGCGGTCCCGCCGCCGGATGGACGCGCGCCGCCGCCGCCGGCGGACGGCGCTCGTGGCGCTCGGGATCGCGGCCGTGGTGCTGGCCGCCGCCCTGGTCGTGCGGAGCGGATCGGGTGGCCCCGGCGGCGCCGGCGACGACTCCGGGGCCGGAGGCGCCGGTCGCTCGGACCTGCTGGTCCTGTCGGTCTCCGGGGCGCCCAAGCCGATGCGGGCGGTGATCGGCGGTGGGGGTCCCTCGCCGTCGGCGATGGCCGTGCCGATCGGGCTGACGCTCGAGGCCCCCGGCCGCGGCGAGCTCACCACGCGGCGCGTGGCCGAGCTCCCGGGGGAGAGCCTGCAGGTCGCGGCCGCGAACACCGTCGGGACCTGGGTCGACCACTACGCGACCACGGACCTGGGGCGACTGGGGGCGCTCGTCGATCGCGCAGGAGGGCTCCGTGTGCACCTGTCCGACGCCGTGGTCGTCGGCCAGGAGGTCCTGGGGCCGGGCGAGGTGGTGATGGACGGCACCCAGCTCCAGGTCTTCCTTGCGCTGCCGGGCGTCAACGGCTTCACGCGTTGGGAGATCGTCCTGACCGCGTTGCTGCATGATCCGCCGGAGCTGCGCGAGGGCGACCTGGTGGAGACGGACGATCTCGACGGCGTGCAGGCGGTGCTGGACCGTGCGCGCGGGGCCAGGCTCGAGACGATGCCGATCGTGATCGCGGCGGCCCGGGTGCGCGTCCCCGACTACGGGGAGCTCGACGCGCTGATGGCCGAGCGGTTCGGCGTGAAGCGGATCCCGACGCCGGTGATCGTGCAGAACGGCGTCGGCACGCCGGGGCTCGGGGAGGTCGTCGGACGGCTGCTGATCCCCAGGGGTTTCCGGATCACGTTGTCGCAGAACGCCGCGACCTTCGATCACGAGACCACGGACATCATCGCGATCCTTCGGCCGAGCGTCGGGGCCGCGCGCCGCGCCCAGGCGACGCTCGGGGTCGGCGAGGTGACGGTGTCACGGGTACCATCGGGCATCGGCGATGTGATGATCGTGGTGGGGAAGGACTTCACGGCTTGACGGGATCCGAACCGGGGACCAGCGCGCGCGTCACCGACGCGAGCGCACCGTCCAGCCACGCCCTCGCGATCGCGGCCGCCCGGGCCGCCGACGACAAGCAGGCGACCGACATCGTGATCCTGGACGTCCGCGAGCTGATCGTGATCACCGACCACTTCGTGATCGCCACGGCGGGTACGAAGCGCCAGATCAAGACCGTGATCGAGGCGATCGAGGACGCGCTGCAGGGGATGGGGGGGCCCATCCGGCGCGAGGAGGCGAGCCCGAGGGCGGCTGGTGGCTGCTCGACTACATCGACGTAGTCGTGCACGTCGGCGTCGAGGAGCGCGAGTACTACGACCTCGAGCGCCTGCTGGCGGAACGCGCCGCGGGTCGCGTGGGAACCCTCGGGCGCCGCATCCTCCGGGTAGACTCGACCTCCCGAGGGCCCATAGCTCAGCTGGTAGAGCGCTTGGCTGGCAGCCGAGGTCGAAGTTCGAATCCCTTGGGTCCACCAGCTCGGGTCTGCTCAGCTCTTGCCGCGGAGCTTGTTCCAGAAGCCTCTGGATGACGCGACGTGGTCGGGCGCCTTGGCCCGAGCGATCTCCTGGAGCTCGGCGGTGAACTTTCCCGGTCGCGGAACGGCGTGTCCTCGGACCTCGGTTGACTCGACGGTCGTCTCGCTCATGGCGAACCTATCGGCGACGACGCCGACCTGGCGCACCGGGCGGTCGTCCATCCCTCGAGCGTAGGGCCGGAACTTCGCTGGCCACGACGGGCTAGTCACCTTCGGGGGATCGCTCCGCGGACGCGACTCGGGAGCCTCGCGCGACCGGCGATCGTGGTGAGGCTGCTTAGGAGGCTTCGTCGAAGATCACCCAGGTGGAAGAGCGCAAGGAATGAGGGTCGCAGCCGAGACCACTCAACCTCCAGACCGGGCGGGTCACTCGGTCCTAAAGGGCCGGCCCGGAGATCCGAAAGCCATCCCCGACGTGAGCCTCCTGCCAAGCTCGGAGATGATCCGGTCCCGTGCGGAAGAGGCCGTGTCGATATCGACGATGAGCGCATCGGCGACGGCCTGATATAGCCCGCCGCTCGGGCCGTATCTCCGTGCGCGCCGCTCTCCCGTGGAAGCGAGGAGCCTGGCTGCGACCGCACCGGTGAGGTCATTCGTGGCGGTAGCCGGGCTCACGTCGGTTAGCGAGCGGTAGTAACCCGCGGTCACGTCCCGTCCGAAGAATGCGTCCCACAGTGCATTCGCGAGCCGGCGCTCCATGCCGGCATCCTCAGCCGCCTCTTCGACGGCCATCCAGACCTGCCGCTCGGTCTCGATGCGCAGATCCAGAGCTCGCACCTGCTGAACCTGGGCGCGGAGGTGGCCTTCGATGAACGGTGTGACGTCTGCGCTCGGATCGAACTCCGATCCGAGGCATCCGAAGAGCCCGGAGTACTCGGGGAGGTGCCGTTCCCACCACTCCTCCAGTGAAGTGAACTCGGGACGCTTGAACCCACCCCTATACATCGCGAGCGACGCCAGGATCCGGGCAGATCGTCCATTCCCGTCAGCGAAGGGATGGATCGCGACGACGACCACGTGGATCCATGCGGCGGCGATCGCCGGATGGAGGTTCGCCCGGCGCATCTCGAAGACGGCTTCCTCCACGAGGGAGTCGACACGTTCCCCGAGGGGCGGCAGGTACACCTCTTCGCCCGTGGCGTGGTTCGTGACCCATACCTGTCGTTCAACGCGGAGCCGACCGGCACCAAGGTCGTAGCGACCGGCGAGCACGCGATCGTGTAGGCCGACGATGAGACCCTTGTCCCAAGAGAACGTTGGATCGTCCGCCTGTCGGAGAACGAAGCTCATGGCGTCCCGGTAGCCCTCGACGAGCTGCCGATCCTCCGGCCCGACCTCGGGCGGTCTGTCACCGGCCAGGATGCGGCGTACTTCGTCCACGGTGACGTTCACGCCTTCCATGCGGTTAGACGCGGCCACCGCCTCTGCTCGGAGGTCGCGGCGAAGCCGACCATCCCAAGTGCGGGGGAGCACTCGAAGGTCGAGAAGCTTCTTCCATGCGTCGAGCTCCCCGACGAGCTCTTCGACCGCGATGGTTTCGGTGAGCGGCAACATGGCGGAGAGGATCGTATCACTCAAACGCTAGTGATTAGCAGGTGATTTCGCTATCACGCGAACGCGCCAGCGATGATGCTCAGGGAGCCCGCCCGGTCGGCCGATACGTCCGTGATGGAGCCCGCTCCCGCGACCGCCAAGTGCCAGGTGTGCGAGCAGCCGGTGGATGCGGCGTCGTCGCACGTGGTGCTGGCTCGGTCGGGAGAGCCTCCTCGCCTCGTGCACGGCGCCTGTCTCGAGATGCTCAGGGTCGCCGTCGGGGCCTGAGCGCCGAGCGGATCACTTCATCCGCATCAGGACGATCACGGCCACCGCGGCGAACACGATCCCGATCGCGACGTACCAGACGACCATCGGCGAACACTATCCGACCGCGCCGGACCGTGCGACCCCTCCACTAGACTCCGGCGACGATGAGGGTCCTGGTGGTGGGCGCGGGCGGCGTCGGGTCGGCGTTCGCGCCGATCGCGGCGCGGCGCGATTTCTACGAGCACATCGTGTTCGCGGACCTCGCCGAGGACAAGGCGCGGGCCGTGGTGGACCGCCACGGCCGGGACGGCCGCTTCTCGGCGGCCAAGGTGGACGCCACCGACGCCACCCAGATC
>JAXLTF010000030.1:0-28347 GCA_046330185.1 Actinomycetota bacterium | reverse complement strand
CGGTCGCGCCCGACCATCGGCGAATCGAGCCGCCGCGCGATCCCGGCGGCGCCGGCCGTCACCTCGATCAGACGGAACGCGGGGACCGCCTCGGCCTTGCCCTTGAGCCCGAGCGCGTCGACCGGCTCCGCGACGACGGCGTCGCGGACCAGCGCGTGCGTGTCGGCCCCGATCAGGATCTCGCCCGGCGCGGCGGCCTGCTCCAGCCTGGCGGCGACGTTGACCGCGTCGCCGGTCACGAGCGACTCGTCCGTGCCGTCGCCGGCGACGACCTCACCGGTGTTGACGCCGATCCGGGTCTGCAGCGCGACGCCGTGATCGCGCTCGAGCTCCTTCGTGAGCAGGCGCACGGCCTCGCGCATGTCGGCGGCCGCCCGGACCGCGCGCAGCGCGTCGTCCTCGTGGATCCGCGGCACGCCGAACACGGCCATGACCGCGTCGCCGATGAACTTCTCCACGGTGCCGCCGTGCCGCTCCAGCGCGGTGCGCATCTCGGAGAAGTAGCGCGACATCACCCGGCGGAGCGACTCGGGGTCGAGCCGCTCGCCCATCGCCGTCGAGCCGGTCACGTCGCAGAACACGATCGTGACGGTCTTGCGGACCTCGCGGGCGGGAGCCGCCACCGCGTCGAGCGACGCGCCGCACGCCGGGCAGAACTCGAAGTCCGCCGGGTTCTCGCGGCCGCAGGAGGGGCAGGCAGGCACGGGTGGAGCCTATGCCGCCCGAGCCGCGCTCGACCTGCCATCTCGACGAGTGCGTCGAACCGTCGCTTCCGCCGACCGGAACTAGGCTGTGAGTGAGGCGATCGGCCTACGGGCTCGCTCGCCTCCAACAGGACCGAAGGGGGACGCGGATGTCACGACGGCTGTTCTCGATCCGGCCGGCGATCACGCTCAAGGGCCGGAAGTTCCACGGGATCCGGGGGTGGGGAGGCAAGCCCACGCACCCGCCCCTCACCGACTTCCCGGTCGTCTGCTACGTGATCGCGGCGGCGTGTGACGTGATTTCGTACGTCGCCTCGCGCGGCGACCGCGCCGACGTGGCGCACGACTTCTTCATCGCGGGCACGATCGTGATCGTGGCGGGCTGGGTCGTGTCGCTCGGAGCGGTGCTGACCGGGTTCTGGGACTGGTGGAAGGGGATGCCGCGCTCCAAGGAGGGCCCGATCGGACGCGCGCAGCACACGCAGGTGTGGCGGACCGCGAACTGGCACATGACCGTGATGCTGACCGCCACGGTGATCGTGCTGATCGACATCGTCGTGCGGCTGGGCCAGCTCCACGACGGCGCGAGCTCGCTCGCGGTCACGGTCCTGTCGGTCGTAGCCGCGCTGCTGGTCGCGTTCGGCGCCACGTACGGCGGCTCGCTGGTCTTCGACTACCAGTTCAACGTGGAGCCGCTCGGGAAGTCGAGCACGGTCTGGGACGAGACCGAGGTCGACCAGCTCCCGGGCAGAAGGAGCCGGCCGCCCCCGGTCGCCGACTGATCGCCGGCACCCGCACTACCCTGCGCCGCAGAGCCGGTGGCGGAGGGAGTGCATGGTCATGGCGATCACGGCGGAAGTCGAAGACGAGCAACGCCTACGAGCTGTTCATCCTGGTGCTCACGGTCCTGTCGCTCGCGATCATGGTGGGGCTGGTGCTGCCCCTCAGCGAGCAGACCACGAGGCTCCTCGTGATCTACGACAACATGATCTGCTTCGTGTTCCTGTTCGACTTCGGGTTGAACCTGAAGCGCGCGCACCCCAAGCGCGAGTACGTGGTCGGGCGTCGAGGCTGGCTCGACCTGCTCGGCTCGATCCCGAGCTTCGGGTTCGCGCCGTGGGCCGGCCTGTTCCGGCTGGCCAGGATCAGCAGGCTGGCGCGGATCTCGCGCCTGCTGCGTGGCCAGCACAAGCGGGAGCTGCTGGACGACGTCGTGCGCCACCGCGGACAGTACGCCGCGTTCGTCACGGTCCTGGCGGCGTTCATCGTCCTGGTCCTCGCGAGCGTGTTCGTGCTGCAGTTCGAGAGCGGGGCGCCGGACGCGTCGATCACGACGGGCGGCAACGCGCTGTGGTGGGCCGTGGTCACGATCACGACGGTCGGCTACGGCGACGAGTACCCGGTCACCGCGCTCGGCCGGATCGCCGCCGTCCTGGTGATGTTCGCGGGCATCGGGATCATCGGAGCGTTGGCGAGCATCCTGGCGAGCATCCTGGTCTCCGGTCCCGATGAGGACGACGACGACCTGGCGAGCGCACCTGCTGGCGACGCGGCGTTGCGGCGAGAGCTCGCGGCGATCCGTGCGGAGCTCGTGGCCCTCCGGTCCTCGCTCGGCCCGGCCGGTGGCCCGCCGTGATGCGGATGCTCTTGGAGCTGGACGTGCGTCCGGTGCTGCCCGCCATCCGGGTGCCGACGCTGGTCCTGCATAGGCGGGACGACCAGGTCCTAACGCCGGATCACGGCCGCTACCTCGCCTCGCACATCGCGGGAGCCCGGTTCATCGAGCTCCCGGGCGCCGACTACGCGGTCGCCTTCGGCGACGTCGACGCGATCGTCGACGAGGTCGAGGAGTTCCTGACGGGGGCGCGCGGCGCGCCCGACACCGATCGCGTCCTGGCGACCGTCCTGTTCACCGACATCGTCGGCTCGACCGAGCGCGCGGCGGCGCTCGGCGATCAGCGCTGGCGGGCGGTGCTCGACGCGCACGACGAGCTGGCGGCCCGGCAGCTCGCGCGGTACCGCGGCACGCTCGTGAAGACGACGGGGGACGGGCTGCTCGCGACGTTCGACGGCCCGGCGCGCGCGATCAGGTGCGCGCTGGCGCTGCGGGACGGGCTCCGCGGCCTGGGCGTCGAGATCCGCACGGGCCTGCACACCGGCGAGGTCGAGCAGCGCGGCGTGGACGTGGGCGGCCTGGCTGTCCATATCGCCGCGCGCGTGCAGGCCCTCGGCGATCCGGGCGAGGTGCTCGTGACGCGGACCGTGAAGGATGCGGTCGTCGGCTCCGAGCTGCGGTTCGCGGACCGGGGCGCGCACGAGCTGCGGGGAGTGCCCGAGGCAGGGCTCTTCGGGGTCCAGGCGTAGCGGGTCCTCGTGACCGCGTCCGGGCTCGGGCGTGGGTCGCGCGCCATCCACCGGCGCCTGCCCGCGGGCCGATCATGCGAGCCCGCCGAGCTGCGCTTGCGCCTCGCCGGTCAACAGCTCGAACGCGGCGGCCAGCTCGGCGTCGGTGGCCGGCTCCGGCAGCAGCGGCGCGGTCTCGCCTCGCCCAGCCCCCAGGCGATGATCTCGGCCGCCTGCTCGATGCCCCGTTCCTTCCAGGCGTCGTCCGAGGTGTTCCAGCGCTCGAGCCCGCGGAGCTCCATGAACTCGCCTGGATCGCGGCGTCCAGGTGAACGGCCGTCCAGCGTGGGCGAGCTCGTGGAGCGCGAACTTCCGCCGGTACGGCTCCGACGCGGCAGCCGTGCACAGGTCGAGCCGGCCGGCCCGGTAGTAGCCGAGGTTGCCGCGGCATCCGGTCTCGCCCGGGTGGAGGTGGATCGCGACCGCCGGGAGGGCCGCCAGCCCGGCGTCCCTGTAGCGGTCGAGCGCCGCCGACGGCGGCCGGGCGTCGGCCTCACCGCCGGTGATGGTGGTGGCGACCGGGCCGGCCGAGCGGTCCGAGGCGCCGGCGGCGGCTCCGCTGAGCCCGACGGTCGAGGCGAGGAGGGCGATGGTGGCGGCCGCGGCCAGGGCGATGGTGGCGATCCGGACGACTGCTGTCCGAACGGTGGTGGTCCGGCCGAGGCGGATCCGGGCGGTGGTGCCGGTGTGGGGGCGGCTGGCGGTGTCCATGGCCGCACGCTCGAGCCGGGCCGTCGCAGCCCGGCCGCAGGGCCTGGCAAGCCGCTGGAACGTGATGCGCGTCACACCTGGTAACGGTGTTTCCGCAGGTGGGACGCCCGGTCTGGCGGAACGTTTCGGCCGGGGTCCTCGCCCTGGCGGGGTGCGGACGCTACGGTTCGCGCCATGGAGTTCCGGGTGCTGGGGCCGCTGGAGGTCGTCGAGGCCGATCAGGCGCTGCCCCTGGGCGGCCCGAAGCAGCGCGCCGTTGTCGCCCACCTGATCCTGCGGTCCGGGCACGCCGTCCCGGCGGAGCAGCTCATCGACGAGCTGTGGGGCGAGGAGCCGCCCGAGACGGCGCGCAACACGCTGCAGACCTACGTGTACCGGCTGCGGAAGGTGCTCGGAGAGGAGCGCGTCGAGAGCCGGGGCGGGGCTTACGTGCTGAACGTGGAGCCAGCCGAGATCGACGCCGTGCGCTTCGAGGAGCTCGTGCGGTCGGGGCGCGCCCGCGTGGCGGAGGATCCCGCGGGGGCGCTCGAGCGGCTCGACGAGGCGCTCGGCCTGTGGCGCGGCCCGGCGTTCGCCGACTTCCCCGACGAGCCCTCGCTCCGTGGGGAGGTCGCGCGCCTCGAGGAGCTCCGCCTGGCGGCGACGGAGCACCGGATCGCCGCGCAGCTCGCGCTCGGCCGGCACACGACGGTCGTCGGGACGCTCGAGTCGCTCACCGACCGGTACCCGCTGCGCGAGCGGCTCTGGGCGAGCCTGATGCTCGCGCTCTACAGGTCGGGACGGCAGGCCGAGGCGCTCGATGCGTACCGGCGCGCGCGCGAGGTGCTCGCCGACGAGCTCGGGATCGACCCGTCACCCGAGCTGCAGGAGCTTCACGAGCGGATGCTGCGGCAGGACCCGGAGCTGGCGGCCCCAGCGACGCCGGCGCTGGAGCCGGGTCCGCCGGTCGCGAGCGGACCGCGGAGCGTCCCCGGGGACCTCGGGCCGGGGACGGTGTTCGCCGGCTACCGGATCGAGTCGGTGCTCGGCCGCGGCGGGATGAGCGTCGTGTACCTGGCGGAGCACATCGGCCTCGAGCGGAAGGTCGCGCTGAAGGTGCTCGCGCCGCGGCTGGCCGAGGACGAGCGCTTCCACGACCGCTTCGTCCGAGAGTCGCGGATCGCCGCGAGCATGGAGCACCCGTCGATCGTGCCGATCTACGAGGCCGGCCAGGCCGAAGGTCTGCTCTACCTGGCGATGCGCTACGTGCGGGGCACGGACCTGCACGGCCTGATCCGGCGCGAGGGGCAGCTCGACCCGGAGCGGACGGCGTGGATCGTCGGCGAGGTCGCGTCGGCGCTGGACGCCGCGCACGCGCGGGGGCTGGTCCACCGCGACGTGAAGCCGGGCAACATCCTGATCGTCGAGGGGGAGGGGCGCGACGGCCGCGACCAGGTCTACCTGTCGGACTTCGGCCTGACGAAACGGCTGGAGGGCGGGACCGGCGGGCTGACGCAGACGGGCCAGTTCGTCGGGACGGTCGAGTTCGTGGCGCCCGAGCAGATCGAGGGCCGGACCCTCGACGCCCGCGTCGACGTCTACTCGCTCGCCTGCGTCGCGGTCGACTGCCTGAGCGGCCGGCCGCCGTTCGCGCGAGACACGCAGGTGGCGACGCTGTACGCGCACCTGCGCGACCGGCCGCCGCCGGTCACGGTCGTCGCCCCGACCTGCCGCCGGCGACGGACCGCGTGATCGCGAAGGGCTCGCGGGCGGCGTCGACCGGTACCCGACTTGCGGCGCGTTCGCGACGCTCCGAAGGCCCTGGGCTGCTCGCCGGGGATGCAACGAAGGGGAGCGACGGCGATGGGGGCGGAGGGCGACGTGGGTGGCGGACGGCCGCGGTCGCCGTGGTCGCCGCCGCGGTCGCCGGGATCGTCGTGTTCGTGCTGGCGGACGCCGGCGACCGACCGCGTGATCTCGAAGGGCCTCGCGAAGGCGGCGTCGGACCGGTACGCGACGTGCGGCGCGTTCGCCGACGCGCTCCGGAAGGCACGAGGGGCGGCTGCAGAGCTACATTCCCGCGACCGCCGGGACCTGCCTCCCGCTGGACCGGGACGAGCCGACGCGAGGGGAGCTCGCCAGCCTCGTCTGCGTCGACGGCGAGGTGGAGGTGCTGTACCAGCTGTTCCCCCGGCCGGATCTGATGGACGCCGCGTTCCAGATCGGCGCGAACATCGTCGGCGCGCCCGAGGGAGAGTGCGCCGCGGAGCACGATGCGGTGTCGACGTACGCTGTCGGCGGGGAGGAGGCCGGCCGGATCCTGTGCTTCCTGCGGAACATCGGTCCCGCCGGCGAGATCTTCCCCACGACGACCTCCCACGTGCAGTGGACCGACGAGCGGCTGCTGGTGTTCGCGGACGCGCTCCGGCGAGACGGCAGCGACCTGACGCTGTACCGCTGGTGGCTGCGGGCCGGGCCCGTCGTTCCGGGGATCGGCGGGCCGGCGGCGCGGAAGGACGTCCCCCCCGGGGTCGTCCCGCCGGTCCCCGACGGGACCTACCTGACGAACGGCCTGCCCGACGACTCGGGCGTTCGTCACACCGAGGCGCTCTACATCCGGGACGGGTCGTACCAGTACGCCTTCGAAGGTCAGATCGAGGAGAAGGGAACCGTCGCCTTCCGGAAGCCGAGCGTCGCCATCTTCACGCCGCTGTCGGGTTTCTGCTCCAACCAACAGCAGGGAGACACGACGCCGGCGGCGTTCTCGTGGACGTTCGATGCGGGTGAGGTGCTCTGGCACTTCGAGGATGGAGGCTCGTGCGCCGGTCCGCAGGCGGACGTGGTGCCCTGGTCCCGCGCCCCGGGCGGCACGCTCGCCGTCGAGAGCGCTGGGCTCGTGGCCACGATGGAGCCTGGGGGGTTCGGGCTAACCGAGCTCGACGTGTTCTCGGACACCCGTCCGAACTGGGGTCCGGGCTTCTCGCCCGACGGCGGGCGGATCGTGTACGTGGGCTCGGGCAACGACTTCGGGATCTACGTGATGGATGCGGATGGCTCGGATATCGCGACGGTCGCGAACGAGATGGGCGATGAGCTGTTCCCGTCCTGGTCGCCCGATGGAGGCCTGATCGCGTTCGTCTCCGACGACCAGGGAACGCCCGACTGGCGGGAGGCGATCGAGGTGGTCGGTCCCGACGGAGGCGACCGGCGTGCGCTGTTCGAGGTTGAGAACGAGATCCTGTTCGCCCCGTCCTGGTCGCCCGACGGCGAGCGGCTCGTCGTCGGCGTCGTGCACGGCGACTCATCGTCGACCGACGTGGGCGTGTACGTGATGGGGGCCGACGGGTCCGACCCGGTCGAGGTGTATCGGAGGAAGCAGGCATGGGCTCCCGCGCCCGTCTTCACCCCCGACGGTCGCCGGATCGTCTTCTGGGGGAGGCTGGAGGGGGATGACGCCCTGCTGTCGATGCGGGCCGACGGGTCTGACCTCCGCGTGTTCCTGGGCGACCTCCCGGTGGTTCCGCTCCGGTCCGGGGCGGCCGGTCCTGCCGGGCCGGCCGAGTTCCTCGCCGTCGGTTGGTCGCCCAACGGCCGCTGGATGGTCATGGGGCGGCCGACCGGGGGAGGGACGTGGCTGATGCGCGCCGACGGCAGCGGGGAGCAGTACTTCGTCTCCTGGCAGGTCGGAGGATCGTGGCGCGCGGCGCCGCCGGGATCGGCCGTCTGAGCGCTCGGTCCGATGGCTCTCCCGGGCCGGGAGGGCCGAGGGGCTTTACGCGACGGCCCAGATGCGCTTCGCTTAGGGAGCGATGGCGATCGCCCCCCTCCTCGCCGATCCGCCCGAGCTCAGCACCGAGCCGGTCATGGGCTGGCGCGTCTGGCGGCTGCACGCCGGACCGGACGGCCCTCGCCTGATGTCGGTGACGCGACCGTACGTCTGGCCGACCGCCGAGCCGATCCGCGCGAAGTGCGATCTGCACCACGGCCGGCTGCCGACGCCCGACGTCCGCTGCTCGTGCGGTGTCTACGCGGCGGCGAACCCCAACGACCTCTCGCGGGTGCAGGTCCTTTCGACGGACGCCTCGGTCGTGGGCTCGATCGCGATGTGGGGCCGCGTCGTCGAGCACGCGCGCGGCGCTCGGTCGGCGTTCGCGTATCCCGCGCGGTTGCGGCTGGTGTGCGCGACTTGCCTGCGTCGGGGCCGCGGCGGGGTGGAGGCCGTCGTCGTGCGACGCTCCGACTCCGAGCTGGTCGCGTGCTGCGCTCGGCATTCCCCGCGGGATCGCTCCCGCACCATGGACGCGGCGATCGTGCAGGCGGCGCTGCTGGACGCGTACGCGGTCGAGCCGATGCCGCTCGAGCGCGTGGCGCGCCAGCTCCGCCGTCCGGGACCACGGACGCTCTTCACACCGGGCAAGATCGGGCTCGGCATCGGCCGGACGGTGTGGGGCGTGGTCGGGTTCCTGGTGCGCGGCATGGCCCTCGTGATGGCCGCGACCTGGATCCTGGTGCTGATCCTGGGGATGCTCGGCGTCCTGCCGGAGCCGACGTGAGCGCCGCGGGAGGGCCGAGGTGAACATCGGCGAGCCGAAGAAGGTGCACGAGATCGACCCGGTCGTGCTGCCGGTGCCGGAGACGATCCCGATGCCGGAGGAGAGGCCGAGCGGGGATCCCGCCGAGCCGATCGCGGAGCCTGCGGTCGAGCCGATCGCGGAGCCTGCGGTCGAGCCGATCGCGGAGCCTGCGGAGGAACCCGCCGAGGAACCGGTCGGCACGCCGCCTGCGTAGCCTCCCGCTCAGTGTCGGGGTGGCTACGGCGGTGCGGGTCCCCGACGGGCTCCACCGCCTGACCCAGGGCGTCGTGGACTTCTACCTGGCCGAGCAGGGCGGGAAGCTCATCGCTCGTCACTCGTCGCTCGTCGGCCTCGCGGGCCGCCTCGGCGACCTCTGGTGCCGCGGGGGCACGGCGAGCCCTGGATCGGCGGGATCGTCGAGGCGGTCCGGCTGGCGAGGCTCGCCGGCCGCAGCTGACGCGCCGGCCGCAGCTGACGCGCCGGCCGCAGCTGACGCGCCGGCCCCCGTTCAGCTCGAGCCGCCGCCCGCGTCTCGGCCCGTTCAGCTCGATCCGCCGCCCGCGTCGGAGATCGAGCGGATCCACGGCAGGTCCCCGGCCACGATCTGCATCGCGTCGATCGAGAGATCCTCGTCGCCCGGCGGACCTGCGACCACGATGTCGTCGCCCTTCGCGACGTCGTCGCCGTCCTGACCCTGTTCGCGAACGATCCTGATCGATGTGGCATCCGAGACGTGCACCGCGACGACGTTGCCCCTGACGCTCGACACGACGATCGTGTCGGCGTCGACGCTCGTGACGGTGCCGGCGGTGACGGCCCAGTTCCCCGGGATCGCTCCCATGCCGGGCATCGTCCCGGGGAGCGTTCCATGTCGGTTCCCCGGCAGCATCGTGCCGGGCATGCCGGGGAACATCCCGCCCTGGCCGGGCATCGCGCCGCCCTGACCGGGCGTCGTCCCGTGCCCGCCGGGGCCTTCCCGCATCCACCCACGGGCGTCGCGCCAGGCGGCGTCCGCCGACGACCGGCCGGCGAACACGCCGACCCCGAACGCCAGCACGCCGATCAGCAGCGCGCCGAGCGCGAGTGTGAGGACGGGCACGCCGCTCGGCTGTGACCAGCCCGATGCGGTCGCGGGCGGCGGCGCGGTCGGCGTCGGGGGCGGCGCGGGGCTCGTTCGGGTCGTCCCGGGCGCCGGCTCTGCCACGGGCGCGGGATCGGACGGGGTGGTTGCATCCGCCTCCGTCGGGTTCGGCTCGGACGGGCTCGGTACGGACGGTGCGCCTTCCCGGTCGTCGCTCATGGCTCTCTGCTCCTTCGCTCGAGACCGATGTTCGCCGCGGCGCATCCCTCGCCGCATCGGCCCTTCGGCCCTGGCGGTCGCTCGACCCCGGTGGTCGGCCGGCGGTCGCTCGGCCAGGACGGCCGGTCGGCCTGGCGGTCGCTCGGTCCAGCCTGGGCCTCACACCTGTGGAACATCTGGGAGCCCGCTCAGGGATCGCCGGGGGCGTCCGGGAGGACGGCGACGGCCGGCTCCGGTAGGCCTCAGTCGAGCAGCGCGTCGAACGTGCGCAAGGAGTCCGTGAGCCGCTCCGAGGCCGTGGTCGCGAGCCAACGGTGCAGCGCGACCGCGAGATCCGGCTCCGACGTCTCCAGCCGCTCGATCGACGCTCGGCGGAGCCGAAGCACCTCGCTCGGCACCTCGGCCACGACGTCCGCGGTGCGGACCGTGCCGGCGTAGAGGGCGACCTCGCCGACGACGGCGCCCGGGCGCACGGTCCGCAGCCTCGTCCGCGCGCCCTCGGGCGTCTCCATCTCGACCCCCAGGCGGCCCGACGTCAGCACGTACACGTCATCGGCCGGCTCGCCCTGGTGGATCAGGACGGCCCCCTCGGCCAGCGGAACCCGTTCGAGGTGGGCGGCCAGGCCGGCCGGCATGCCCGCGGCCGTCCCGACCGGCGTCCTCGCCGGCGCCTGGTTCCCGCCGGGGCGTCGATCGCTGACGGACCGGTCCCCGCCGGCCCCGCCGGCCCCGCCGGCCCCGCCGGCCCCGCTCCGGTCCCCGCTCCAGGCCTCCCCCTCGTCCTCGCCGATGCCCTCCGTCCCGCCCCCGCTCCAGGCCTCCCCCAGCAGGCTCTCCTCGCAGCGCTCGAGCCCGCGGTCCAGATCGGGTTCGAACCCGACGACACCGTCCGTCTCCCGCACCCCGCCGCGGGCGAGCTCGGCGCGGACGTCGTCGCGCGCGCCGGCGGAGCACCAGCTCGAACCCGCTCGCCTCGGCGAACCTCGCCGCCTTGCCGAACGCGACCACGGCCGACGAGTCCATGCCCGTCACCCGACCGAGGTCGATCACCAGGTAACGGAGCGATCCGGACTCAGCCCTCATGCGGATCCGTTCCAGGAGCCGGCTCGCGGTCCCGAAGAAGACGAACCCGTGCACGCGCAGGATCTGCACCCGTTCGGCCGCCCCCAGCAGGGTCTCCCGCTCGGACCGCGAACGATCGATGTTGCTGCGGAACGTGTCGCCGAACGCGACCTCGCGCACCAGCTCGATCCGGCCGTAGTTCACGGCGAACAGCACGAGCGCGAGCACCAGGCCCAGGGCGACGCCGGGCAGGAATCCCTTGCCGATCACCCCCGCCAGGATGACCAGCACGACCAGGTACTCGAGCTTCGGGAGGGTCTTGCGTTCGTCCCAGACCCACTCGACGATGAACGCGAGCCCGAGGAACACGAGCACCCCGCCCACGAGCACCCGCGGGATCAGCTCGATCACCGCCGCGCCGAACACCACCGCGCTCAGCGGGACGAGCGCCGCGAAGAGCCCGGCGGTACGCGCTTCGACGTTCATCCGCTCCGCGAGCGCCGTGAGGCTGAGGGCGTGATACCCGGGTATCCCGCCGATCGCGCCGGAGATCACGTTGAGCGCCCCCGCGTCGCGGAGCTCGCGGTTCGTGTCCAGGTCCCGGCGCAGCACGATCTCGGTCCCGCTGATGTTGAACAGGATCGCGAGGGCGGCGACCAGCACGGCGGTGGCGATGCCGGTCCACTGGCCGAGCACCGTGGACCAGTCCGCCCCGGTGATCGCGCGGAGCGTCCACGGCTGCCACAGCCGGGTCGACTCGAACGGTCCCAGGAACCACCGCCCGTCCCGGGCGGCGTCGAGCGACGAGCCCGTCACCACCATGCCCAGCGCGAACGCCGCGAGCCCCGCGGCCAGCGCTATCGGGATCACCTGCGGCTTCCTGACCAGCCTGACGGCAAGCAGCAGGATCACGCCGAAGACGAACGCCGGGAGCCAGTGCTGGAGGGACTCCGTGCGGATCAGTAGCCCGACCGTGCGCAGGTGGACCTCGATGCCCGACGCGACGTACAGGCCGCCCTTGAACAGGAGCCATCCGGTGCCGGCGAGGAACCCGCCGACGACCGGGTACGGGAGGTAGCGGGCGAGGCTGCCCAGGCGGAAGCGTCCCAGGACCCAGAACAGGATGCCGCACGACACCGTCACGACCAGCGTCGCGGCGATCACCGTCAGGAAGACGTCCGGGGCCTCGTAGTCCTTCAGGCCGGTGGCCTGCGCGACCTGCGAGATCGCGATCGCCTTGGCGGCCGTGGTCGCCGCGACCACGGCAAGGACGGCGGCGGCCGCGTCCTGCACGCTCCCGACGACGCCCCTGCGTCCCGCTCGCCATGCCAGGAACGCGAGCGTCAGCGCCGCGGCCACCAGGTACAGCCCGATGCCGTCGGCGAGGTTCCGGGCGATGTAGCCGCCGAACACGAACGCGGCGAAAGCGATGGCGAGGACGACCTCGACCGCGCCGATGATCACGCCCGCGGCGAGCGACACGAGGATCCTCCCGGCGCGTCGCCGCTCGGTGGTCACGCCGGCGCCCGGGTCCGGGTTCGGGTTCGGCTTCGGCACGCGTCTATCCCGTCAGCGCGCCGATGGCGCGCTGCGTTTCGGTCAGCCGCTCCGAGACGGTCGCGGCGAGCCAGCGGTGAAGCGCCGAGGCTACCTCGGGTCGCGACGTCTCCAGTCCCGCGATCGCCTCGCGCGACAAGCGCAGCACGTCGCTCGGCACCTCGGCTACCACGTCGGCCGTGCGCGCCATGCCGGTGTAGAGGGCGACCTCGCCCACGACGACCCCGGGCAGCAGCGTGCGCAGCCGCACCCGCGTCCCCTCGGGGGTCTCGAGCTCCACCCGGAGCCGGCCCGACGCCAGGACGAACACATCGTCGGGCGCCTCGCTTTGGCGCATCAGGACCGTCCCGGCGGGAAGGCTCACGCGCTCCGCGACCTCGCGGAGCCCCGCGGGCATCCCGGCGAGCGGGTCGCCGCCGTCCGGGACTGGCGTGGCCCTGGTGCCGGACGCCGTCATCTTCCCGCCGACCGCCGCCTCGGCGAGCAGGTCGTCCTCGCAGCGCTCGAGGCCCCGGTCGAGATCCGGCTCGAAGCCCAAGACGCCGGGCTCCTCGATGACCCCACCGCGTGCCAGCTGCGCGCGCGCCCGCTCGGACGCTCCCGTGATGACCAGCTCGAACCCCCCCGCCCGCGCCACGCCCGCAGCCTTGCGGAACGCGACCACGGCCGAGGAGTCCATGCCCGAGACGCGGCGCAGGTCGAGCACCAGGAAACGCAGGGACGTCGCCTCGGCGCGCGCGCGGATCCGCTCGAGCAGCCGGCTCGCCGATCCGAAGAACACGAACCCGTTCACCCGCAGGATCTGCAGGCGCTCGCCCGCCGATCTCAGGAACGCCCGCTCCACCGACGCCCGGTCCACGTTGCTGCGGAACGTCTCGCCGAACGCGACCTCGCGGACGATCTCGATGCGGCCGTAGTTCACCGCGAGCAGCACGAGCGCGAGGACCACACCCAGGCCGACGCCGAAGACCAGACCCTTGGTGGCGATCGCCGCGACGACCGCCAGCATCACCAGGTACTCGGATGGCGGCAGGGCCCCGCGCCGGTCGATCACCCACGCGACCATGAGTCCCGAGCCCACGAACACGAGCATCCCTCCCACCAACATCCGCGGGATCATCGTGACGACGTCGCCGCCGAAGAACGCGGCGCACAGCGGGACGAGCGCCGCGATCGCACCGGCCGGCCGCGCGTCCACGGCCATCTGCCGGACCAACGACGTGAGGCTGAGCGCGTGGAAGCCGGGGATCCCGCCCAAGGCGCCCGAGATCAGGTTCGCGACCCCCGCATCGCGCAGCTCGCGGTCCGTGTCCAGGTCTCGACTCAGGATCGTCTCGCTCCCGGCGACGTTGAACAGCATCGCGAGGACGACGACGAACGTCGCGGCCAGGATGCCCGGCGCCTGCTTGAGCACCCCCACCCAGTCCGCCCCGGCGACCGCGCGCACGGTCCAGGGCTCCCACAGCCTCGTCTCCTGGAGCGGCCCCAGCAGCCAGCGCCCGTCCCTGGCGACCTCGAGCGACGAGCCGGTCACCAGCATCCCGACGGCGAAGGCCGAGAGCCCGGCGCCGATCGCGATCGGGATCACCAGGGGCTTGCGGATCAAGCGCGTCAGGACCAGCAGCAGCACGCCGAACGCCAGGGCGGGCAACCAGCGCCGCAGCTGCTCGGCGGCGATGAGGTCGCCGAGCTGCTCGAGGGCGACCACGGTGCCCGAGGAGACCGCGACCCCGCCCTTGATGAGCAGCCAGCCCGTGCCCGCCACGAACCCGCCGACGACCGGGTACGGCACGTACCGGATCAGGTTGCCCCGCTTGAGCACGCCCAACAGCAGGAACACGCCGCCGATCAGGAGGGTGAGGACGAGCGTGACCCCGACCACCGTCAGGAACGCGCGGTCCAGGCCGCCGAACGCGCCGAGCGCCGTGCTCGTCGCGACGACTGCGTGCACCGCGGCCGCGGCGCCCTGCGCGCCGCCGACCACGCCACGCCCGCCCGCGCGCCAGGCCAGGATCCCCATCGTCAGGGCCGCGCCGACCAGGTACAGGCCGATCCCGTCAGCGAGGTGCCCGACCAGGAGCCCGCCGAACACGAGCGCAGCGAACGCGATCGCCAGGACCGCCTCGACGAGCCCCACGATCACCCCGGCCGCGATCGTCGCGGGCAGCCCCAGCGATCGTCGCGCTTCGGACACGGTCCCCCTCCCGTGATGGCGTGGGGGGCACGATATGCCGAGACGGCGGACGTCGCCAGGGGTCGTCGGGTCGTCCGACCGGTGGGCGGGTCGTCCGCCTCGTGCGGGTCGTACGGCCAGCGTGCGGGTCGTCCGGCTCGGTCGGACTGTCCGGCTCGGTCGGGCCGTCCGGCTCGGGCCGACCGTCCGGCTCACCGAGCGCCGCGATCCCGGATCGGCGACGATCGCCGGTCGCTGGACCATCGCGTCACCCGGGGATAGGGTCGGGGTCTGCCCGGCCGAGCTGCCCGCAGCGGAGCGACCGATGGACACCGAGGCCGCGGGCAACACGCGGGAGCCCTCGCGGCTCGACGCGCTCGTCGCCGCGACCCCCGCCTCACGCGATCGCTACGTCGACCTGATCCGCGTCGTCTCGATCGGGGTCGTCGTGCTGGGCCACTGGCTGATGGCGGTGCTCGGCTACCGAGGAGGGAGGTTCACGGGGGAGAACCTCCTGGAGATCCAGCCGGACCTCCAGATCCTCACCTGGGTGTTCCAGGTCATGCCGCTGTTCTTCATCGTGGGCGGCTTCACGAACGGCACGTCGTGGGTCTCGTCGCGACGGCGCGGCCAGACCTACGGGCGCTGGCTCCGGATGAAGGCTGTCCGGCTGACGCGGCCCGCCCTGTGGTTCGTGGCCTTCTGGACGGTGCTGCCGGCGGCCGGCGTGGCGACCGGGCTGTTGCCGTCGAGCGTCGCGCGCGCGGGCGGGCAGGAAGTGGCGCTCCCGCTGTGGTTCCTGGCCGTCTACCTGGTCGCCGTCGCGGCGGTCCCGGCCTTGCACGCCCTGCACGACCGGCTCGGTGGCTGGACCGTCGTCGCGCTCGCGGCCGCGGCGCTCGTCGTGGACAACCTCCGGTTCGGCGCGGATGTGCCGCACGTGGGCCTCGCGAACTACCTGATCGTATGGGGTGCGGTCCTGGAGCTCGGGTTCCTGTGGGCGGAGGGCAGGCTCCGGGCCCGCGCATGGCTCCCCTGGGCGATGGCCGCCGGCGGCCTGGCGGCGATGGCGGTGCTGGTCGGTGGGTTCGACTTCCCGATGTCGATGATCGACCTGACGCACGGGATCCGGAACAACGTGCAGCCGCCTTCGATCGTGTTGCTGGCGCTCGCGGTGTGGCAGTGCGGCGTGACGCTGTTGTTCGAGGGGGCGGGCAACCGCGCGTTGGCGCGACCCCGTGCATGGCGCGACGTGATCGCCGCGAACTCGATGGTGATGACCTTCTACCTCTGGAACATGAGCGCCGTCGTGCTGGCCGCCGTCCTGTCGTTCCCGACCGGGATCGCGCCGCAGCCCGAGCCGCTGAGTCGGACATGGTGGCTCCTCCGTCCGGCATGGGTGCTGGTGTGCGCCGCCTGCCTGATCCCCTTCCTGCTGGCCTTCCGGTGGACCGAGCGACCGGCACCGGTGAGGGATATGCGATCGGGCCCCGCGGGCGCCCTCGTGCTGGCGGTGCTGGGCACGGCCGCGACCGCCGGCGGGTTGGCGGTGCTCGCGGCGGACGCCTTCCCGGTGCCGGGAGAGGAGCGGGTCGTGCTGACCGGCGCCGGTGTGGCGCTCGTGGCGATCGGCTCCTTGCTCCTGTGGGTGGATCCCTTCGCGCCCCTTCGAGGTCCGCGCGCGTCCGACGCGTGATGACGGTCACTCGGCTCGGTCGGGCGGGCCGGTGCGTATCCTTGGCGCGATGGCCGTCTCCGTGTTGATCCTCGGTGCCGGGTTCGGCGGCCTGGAGTGCGCCAGCCGGCTCGCCGGGGGGCTCGGCGACGATGTCGAGATCACGCTGATCGACCGCGCGGACGCGTTCGTGTTCGGGTTCGCGAAGCTCGACGTGATGTTCGGCAGGCGCTCTCTCGACGAGGTTCGGATCCCGTACGCGTCGCTCTCGACGCCCCGGGTCCGGTTCCGGCAGGAGACGATCACGTCGATCGACCCCGAGGCACGGCGGGTCACGACCGACCTGGACGCTTACGAGGCCGACGTGCTCGTGATCGCCTTGGGTGCCGACTACGACCTGGACGCGACGCCCGGGCTGCGGGAGGCCGGGAACGAGTTCTACTCGGTCGAGGGCGCGCGGGCGCTCCGCGAGGCGCTGCCGACGTTCACGTCGGGCGAGGCGGTCGTCGGCGTGTGCGGCCCGTCGTTCAAGTGTCCCCCCGCGCCGAGCGAGGCGGCGTTCCTGCTGGACCACTACCTGCGTTCCAGCGGACGGCGCGACGCGACCACGATCCACGTCGTGATGCCGTTCGGCGTCCCGATCCCGCCGTCGCCGGAGACGTCGGCCGCGATCCTGACGGCCTTCGCCGAGCGGGGGATCTCCTACGTCGCGGACCGCCGCGTCGCCTCGGTAGACGGCGGCGCCCGCGAGGTGGTCCTCGACGATGGGGGCCGCCTCCCGTACGACCTGTTCCTGGGGATCCCCGTGCACCGCGTGCCGGACGTCGTAGAGGCCTCGGGGCTGGCGGTCGACGGCTGGATGTCCGGTCGACGCGCGGACGCTCGCGACCCGGTTCCCGGGCGTCTACGCGATCGGCGACGTCACGACGTCGGGACGCCGAAGGCGTGTTCGCCGAGCGGCAGGGGATGGTCGTCGCCGACCGGCTGATCGCGGGGATCGCGGCGGCGACGCCGCCGGGTACGACGGCATCGGAACGTGTTACATCGAGTTCGGACACGGTGAGGTAGGGCGTGTCGACGTCGACTTCTACTCCACGCCGGGTCACCCGAGCGGAGCGTTCGTCCCCCCGACCGCCGAGACGTTCGCCGAGAAGGCCGCCTTCGGCTCCGGCCGGATCGCCCGCTGGTTCGGCGACGGCTGAGCAGGCGGGGTCGGGGGCTCACTAGGGGCTCCGCCCGGCACCCCGACCACGGCGCCCTATCCTCGAAGGGATGGCGTTCCCCAAGAAGCCGAAGGTCGACAAGCGGGGCCGGGTGAGCGCGGGCATCCTGCTGTGGCGCCGCCGCGAAGGAAGGCTCGAGGTCCTGCTCGGCCATCCGGGCGGCCCGTACTTCTCGAAGAAGGACGCCGGGGACTGGACGGTGCTCAAGGGCGAGATCGACGGTCCTTACGAGGCCCCGGAAGCCGTCGCCCGCAGGGAGTTCGAGGAGGAGACCGGGCAGCCCCTGCCCGAGGATTCGGAGCTGGTCCCGCTGGGTGAGATACGGCAGAGGTCGGGCAAGGACGTGCTGGCGTGGGGGGTTCAGGGGGATCTCGACCCCGAGGTCGCGGTCAGCAGCACCTTCGAGCTGGAGTGGCCGCCGCGCAGCGGCAGGCGGAGGAGTTCCCCGAGATCGACCGGGTCGCGTGGTTCGACCTGGACCGGGCGCGCGTGAGGTCGAGGGCGCGCAGGCGCCCGTTCCTTGACCGACTGGCCGACGCGCTGGACGCGGACGCCGGTCGTTGACCGGCGTCCGCGCCGAAGCTCGGCCCGTCAGCCGACGGGCACGACCGCCGTCTGGCCCTGGACCAGCGCGTTGATCGCCACGGAAGGGCCGTCGCCGTTCACCGCGACCGCCATCGGCATCGGCAGACCGGTCGCGGCCTCCGTGCACGTCCACGTGTCCGGGTCGCAGGCGTTCACGGTCCCGCCGAGCATCCCGTCGGTGAAGATCTCGACGGCCGCCCAGCTTGCCTCGTCGAGCTCCGTGACGTAGGCGGTCCCGTCCGGTCGAACGTGATGTCGACGATCGAGGTGAACCCGTCGGCCACGAGCGTGCACGGGCCGTCGGTGTCCGCCGCGTCACAGGCCACGTGCCGCGCGTCGGGCTCGATCGCTTCAAGAGACATCCCGAGCGGCGCGGGGAACCCCTTCAGCTCGGTGACGTAGAGCGCACCGTCGGGCCCGACCGCGACGCTCGTCGCCACACCCTGCGCGGGGATCCGGTCGGGCAGGTCGCAGATGTCGGCGGGGCCGTTCGGGCACCCGGCGAGCGCCTTGATGTCGGCGGTGGGCGCCAGCTCATCCGGCAGCGTCGCGATCCAGTTCACGCCGCCGCGACGGTTCGCCACCAGCACCGCGTTGGCGCCGGCGTCGGCGATCAGCGCGCGCTTCTCACCCAGCGCGGTGACGTCGAACGGGTTCGAGTCGACCTCGCCTCCGTCGGGGTTCACGTTCCGCTCGTACTTGCCCAGGCCGACCAGGAACGCCGGCTCGTTCTTAGTGGTCGTGTAGAGCTTGCGTCCGGCGATCGCCCACATGCTGCCCGGTGCCACGGGGGCCATGTCGGTCACGCCGGGGAGCGCGACGACCAGGCGCCCCTCGCCGTCCTGCAGGCGCACGACCCCTCCCCCGGTGTCCGCGGCGAACAGGATGTGCCCGGCCCGGCCGCCAGGCCGAGCACCGGGCCGGCGAACTCGTACGCGGCCAGGCGGTCGCGGAGGGTGCCAGCACCACCGCTAGCGCCGCGACCGCCGACAGGATGGAGACGAACCTGATCATCGAACGATGCCTCATCGAACCTCCCCCTTGGACATGCCGGGGTGCCTTGTATCACGGACCGTCCGCCTCGGTCGACCCTCCATCGGATCCCCGCGACGGTCCTCAGATGATCCCCGCGACCCCCTCGGGTCCTCGTGACCCCCTCGGATCCACGCGACGGTCCTGGCGGCGCGCCGGGCATGTCCTCGGAACATCAGCGCGGCCACCACGATCGGCAGGGTCGAGGCGAACAGCGTGACGCTGGCGAGCGCGTTCACCGACGGCAGCGGTCCGCGGCGGGCAGAGGTGTAGATCGGGATCGGGATCGTCTGCGTGCCGGCGCCCGAGGACAGCAGCTGCGAGATCGCCAGTTGTCGAGTGCCACCGCGAACACGATCGCCGCGCTCGCCACGATCGCCGGCACCAGCAGCGGCAGCGTCACGCGTCGGATCGCGCCCCAGGTCGACGCCCCCAGGTCGTTGGCCGCCTCCTCCAGGCTCGGCTCCATCGTCAGGAGCCGGGCGCGCACCACGATCAGCGCGTACGGCATCAGGTACATCGACAGCCCGCTCGCCTGGGCCCCGAAGCCGAGACCGATCGCGCGCGCGAGCTGGGTGAACGTGAGCAGCAGGGCGACGGCGATCGCGATCTCGGGCGTGATGAACGACAGCAGCATCGTGAAGTTCGCGCCGGTCGCCACGGAGCCGCGCCAGCGATGCAGGCCGAGCGCGAACGCCACACCGAGCGGGACCGCCACCAGGGTCACCATCGAGGCGAGCTTCAGGCTCTGGAACAACGCGTCGCGGAGCTCGGGGTCCGCCCATAGGGAGTTGATCCCGCAGCAGTACCAGCGCGTCGAGGATCCCTGCCACGTCGTGAGCGATCGCCCGGCGTTGAACGAGAACGCGACCGCGATCAGCACGGGCACGAGCGACCACAGCACGTAGGCGATGCCCGCGACCCACAGGAAGCGGGCCTGCGCCCACGGGTTCCGCAGCCAGCTCCACGCCCGGCGCGTCCACGCCCGGCGCGTCGCCGGCACGGCGGTCGCGCTCACGTGACGACCCCGCTCCTCGACGCCCGGAGGTAGTAGAGCATCGGCGCGATCAGCAACGCCATCAGGACCAGCACCAGGCTCGCGCCCGTCTGCACCAGCGAGCTGTGGATCGAAGAGACGATCAGGTTGCCGAGCATCGAGGTGTCACGCGTGCCCGCCAGCAACGTCTGCGTGTAGTAGTCGCCGAACATCGGCAGCATCACCAGGATCAGGCCGGCCAGGATCGCCTGGCGCGACAGCGGGAGCGTCACGCGCCGGAACGTGGAGACCTGCCCCGCACCCAGGTCACGCGAGGCCTCGATCGTCTCCGCGGAGATGCGGTCCAGCCCGGCGAACAGCGGCAGGATCATGAACGGCACGTAGCCGTAGGTCAGGCCCAGGATCACGGTGATCGGCTTGCCTCCGAGCCACGCGACCGGGCGGTCGATCAGCCCGAGCCACAGCAGGATGTCGTTCACGTACCCGGCCGGGCGAAGGACGTTCACCCACGCCAGCATCCGCATCATGTAGCTGATCCAGAACGGCGCCAGGATCGCGACCAGCAACACGCCGCGCCAGCGGCCGGCGTGTCGCGCGGTCAGGTACGCGACCGGGTATCCGATCGCCAGGCACAGGGCCGTCGAGATCCCCACGTACACGAACGTGCGGGCCATCGCCGCCCGGTAGATCGAGCCGTCGGCGAACACCTGCCCGAGCGTCTGGCCGAACGTGCTGAGGTCCCAGCGGATCGGGTCGTAGACCGGGATCGGCGTCAGGAACAGCGGGTCCAGGCGGCCGAACGCGATCGACAGGAGCACGTAGAACGGCACGACGAACAGCAGGAGCAGCCACACGATCGCCGGGGTGGCGAGCGCCGGCCCGAACGCGCGTCCGCGCGGTCTATGTCTACGCGCCGCCCGTCACCTGCTCGTAGATCTGCTGGTACCGCTGGGTGGTGGCGGCGGGCAGCTCCAGCTCCTGGACGCCCAGGCCGAGGTCCGAGGGAGAGATCAGGATGTTCGCCAGGTTCTCCGGCACGTAGCCGTCCGCCACGAGCTGGTCCGGGTCGATCGAGTTCAGCGGCGGCTGGTAGCCCTCGTACCCGTAGTTCACCAGGGCGTTGTCCCCGTCGAGCAGGTAGTCGATCATCGCGTGCGCCAGCACCGGCGAGGCGGCGCCCTTCGGGATCGCCAGCATGTCGTCGGTCAGGATCCCGGCGGCCGACGACGTCGCCGGCGGCCAGTAGTACGTGAAGCGATCGATCCCCAGGCCCTTGGGCAGGTAGTACTGGTAGTAGACGACCTGGCCCGACCAGGACTCGTGGATCGCGAAGTCGCCCAGCTCGTTGTAGTCGACGTGGTCGAACTTCCAGTTCATCGCGTCGACACCGTCCAGCAGCATCTGCTGCGCCTGGTCCAGGACGGCCTCGTCCTCGGTGTTGATGTCCTCGCCCATCCGCATCAGCGCGGTGGCCAGCAGGTCGCGCGAGCCGTTCAGCAGGTGCGTCTGGCCCGCCCAGGCGGGGTCCCACAGGATGTCGTACGGGTCCTCCATGGCGCCGACGTCGTCGGTCACCTTGTCGTTCTGCACGATGATCCCCGTCGTGTAGACCGTGTAGGGCACCGTGTACTGCGAGCCCTGGTCGTAGTAGGGATCCTGGAGCTCGGTCCAGACGTTCGAGAAGTTCGTGAGGTACGAGTGGTTGAGGGGCTGGATGAGCCCGCCGTACGCCAGCTTGCCGATGTTCTCGAGCGTGACCGAGACGATCAGGTCGTAGTTGGAGCCGCCCGACCTCATCTTGGCGACCATCTCGTCGGGCGTGTCGAAGACCGTGTACTCGACGTCGACGCCGTACGCCTCGCCGAAGCCCTTGCGCACCTTCTTGTAGATGTAGTCGTTGTAGCCGAAGATCCTGAGCGGCCCGGCCTCGGGCGAAAGTCCGTCGGCGATCGCAGGGTTGTCCGCCGTCACCGGGAGCCTGACCGGGTTGTCGGGCCGCGCGAGCTGGATCCCGCCGGTGGCCCCACCACCCGTGGCGCCACCGGTGCCGCTCCCGGTCGTGCCCCCCTCGTCGCTGCCGCACGCGGCCAGGATCGCCGAGAACGACGGCAGCGCGATCCCCGCCGCGGCGGCCCGCCTGAGGAAGCTCCGCCGATCCAGGTGGCCAGGGGTCTCGTCGCTCATCCGTTCCTCCTAGGTTCGCGGGCGTTCGTTCATGCATAGCACGCCCGGACGTTCACGGGGTAGGCAAGGGTTCCGCGCTCCGCCGGAGCGGTTCGCGAGCTCGAGGAGGAGACCGGCCGCGCGCCCTCGGGCGACGCCCCGCTCGGTCCGCTCGGCGAGATCCGGCTGGACCCGGGCAAGGACGTCGTGGCGTGACGGGGGCGAGCTAGGGATCGGGCGACCGCTATGAGCAACGCGTTCGCCGGAGTAGCCGCCGCGACCGGCGAGCGAGGGTGCCTCGATGCCCCCGTGGACGGACGAGCTGACCTGTCTGACGAGCCGGACTGTCTGACGGGCCATCCTGTCTGACGAGCCGCCCTGTCTGACGAGCCGACCTGTCTGACTAGCTGCCCTGTCTGCGGTGCGTTGACGACGCTCACCCCGCGCTCCCGTGGAGCGTCCTTGGGAATGACGTGTCGCCATCTAGCCCGAGAGGTCGATCGTGGGTCCTCGCGCGACGAGCCGCACGCCGCCCCCGGGCGTTCGCAGCCTCTCGGGCGTTCGCAGCCCAGCGGACTTTCCCAGCCCAGCGGACTTTCCCAGCCCAGCCGGAGGGCGGCCCCATGCGGCTCTCGCGGCGTAGCCTTCGGGGGTGACCACCTCCTCGCGGGACGAGGCCGCGCGCCGGGCCGGCGTCGAACCCTCGTACGTCGACCGGCTCGTGGAGCTGGGGGTCCTCGTGCCGGCCGAGCCGGGCCGGTTCACGGCCGGGGACGTGCGGCGGGTCCAGCTGACGGCGACCCTCGAGAGGGGCGGGATCCCGCTCGAGGGGTTCGCCGAGGCGGTCCGGACGGGCGGGATCTCGACCGCGTTCCTGGACTCGCCCGCCTACGAGCGGTTCACGGCGCTCGGCTCCGAGACCTTCCTCCAGGCGAGCGACCGGACCGGCGTTCCCCTGGAGATACTGATGACGCTGCGCGAGGCGATGGGTCTGGCGCCGCCCGAGCCCGACGATCGCATGCGCGAGGACGAGGAGACGGTCCTGCCGTTCCTGCAGCTCCAGATCGAGGAGGGGTTCCGCTGGCCGGCGATCGAGCGCCTGCTCCGCGTCTACGGGGACAGCGCGCGCCGGATCGGCGAGCAGGAAGGCGCGTGGTGGCTCTCGGAGGTGGCCGGCCGGTCCGCGGAGCTCGACCCCGGCGAGGACATCGGGCGGCCCGAGCTCGCTGCTCGGACCGCCCCGCTGGCGGAGCGCTCGTTCCTGGCGATCTACCACTCATGGCAGGCCCGGCAGTGGACCGCGAACATCATCGAGGGGTTCGAGCGGACGCTCGACGCGGCCGGGATCCACAGCCGCCTGGAGCGCGTGCCGGCGATCTGCTTCCTGGACATCACCGGGTACACACGACTGACGCAGGAGCAGGGCGACGACGCGGCCGCCGAGCTGGCCTCGACGGTCGCCCGGCTGGTGCAGCGGAGCTCGCTGCAGCACGGCGGGAAGCCGATCAAGTGGCTGGGCGACGGCGTGATGTTCCTCTTCCCGGAGCCTGGACGCGGCGTGCGCGCCGCGCTGGAGATGGTCGACGGGATCGCCGCGGCAGGGCTGCCGCCGGCGCACGTCGGGCTGCACGCGGGACCCGTGCTGTTCCAGGAGGGCGACTACTTCGGCCAGACCGTGAACCTGTCGGCGCGGATAGCCGACTACGCCCGTCCAGGCGAGGTGCTCGTGAGCCAGGCGGTGGTCGACGCCTCGGGCGACGACGGGCTCGCGTTCTCCCGGATCGGCCCGGTGGAGCTGAAGGGCGTGTCGGCACCGATCGAGCTGCTGCGCGCCGAGCTCGACCGACGTTCGTGAGCCGGGTGGTCCGTTCGTGAGCCGGGTGGTCCGCTCGTGAGCCGGGTGGTCCGTTCGTGAGCCGGGTGGACGTGGAGCCAGGGGTCGACCCTTCCCCCGGCGGCCGAAAGGGACCATGATGGGCAAGGTTGCCCGCGCCAACGTCGGCCCATGGGGGCGTGACGATGTCGAGGCAGGAGGCGTCGCCGCCGAGACCCGATGCGGCGTCCGGTAGGCGCCGTTCCTGGAGCGGCCGGCCGCCGCGATCGGGTGAGCCGAGCGAGCACCCGTTCCGCGCTCGGACCTACGCCCACGGGACCGTCGCCACGGCGACCGGCTCGCTGACCCCCTTCAGCTCCACCTGATGGACGTCGTTCCCCTCCGTGCCCGCCTCGGCCAGCGTGTCGACGCTCGCGAGGATCTCGCCGCCGCCGGCGAGGGCGCACCCTCGCGGCGACGTGCACGCCGACCCCGCTGTAGTCCCCGCCCCGGCGGTTCGCCATGGCCGCGTGCACGCCGATCCGCACCGGTGGGGCGAAGCCGGTGGCGCGACGGTGATCGTCCAGGGCGCGCTGGATGCGACCGCGCACCCGATCCGCGTCGCGGCTTCGTCGAACGCCACGAAGAACCCGTCCCCGTGTGGTTGACGACCTCCCCGCCGCTCGCGGCGAACAGCGCTCGGAGCGTTTCGTCGTGCCAGCGCAGGAGCCGCTCCCACGGCGTCGCCCATCGCCTCGGCGAGGTTCGTCGAGCCGACGATGTCGGTGAACAGGAACGTCTTGCGAGCAGGCACGGGGCCCGAGCGCCGCTCCTGCTCCTCGCGGATCGACCGGTCCGCCGCGGCGGCATCGGGGCCCGCGCCCAGCTCCACGAACGCGTCCGCGCCAGCCCGAGGCTCCAGGTCGGCGGTCTCGTCGTCGCCGGCCGCGCGGCACGCCCGCGAGAGCAGGACACGGCACCGCGCGACCTCGTACGGCGTCCCCACCTCGCGCCAGCGCCTCGATCGCGGCGCGGATCTCCTTCGCCGCCCCGACGTGGTCGCCCTCCGCCAGCGCCACGCGGCCGAACACCTCGTGCCGGCGGGCATGCAGCGCCGGCGAGTCGTACGCCGGCAGCAGCTCGTCCAGCTCGTCCGCCGCCCGCCGCGCGAGCGCCACATCGCCGGCCGCGATCGCGATCTCGGCCTGGGCGGGCAGCAGCTTCGTCCGCGTCCACCGGTCCCAGGTCTGCTCCTCGAGCGCCGCCGTGATCGAACCCAGCGCCGCGGCCGCTTCCCCTCGGCCAGGCGGATCGGCGAGAGGACAGGCTCCGGCGTGTGGCCGAGCGCGTGCGCGCGCGCCGGACCGCCTCCTCGGCGCCCTCCAGGTCGCCGGTCCGCAACCGGATCTCGGCGATCGAGTAGAAGCCGTCGCCGAGCGGCGGGACCGGCCCATAGGCGGAGATCTCGTCGGTGGCCCGGATCAGCTCGCGCTCGGCCCGCTCCCACTCGCCGCTGAGCGCCACGATCTCGGCGCGGTGGATGCGGCAGACGCCCGGGAAGCCCGAGACCGAGCGCCGCTCGCACCAGCGCTCCGTCGCCTCGGTCCATTCGCTCGCGCGCTTGTAGTCGGACAGGTCGCGGCAGGCGGCGATCATCGTGCAGTACGTGATGCCGGTGACGATCGGGGACAGCTCGCCGTTGACCGCGGCGACGGTCGCCTCCTCGAGCAGCGCGAACCCCTCCGCCGTCTCGCCGAGCCCGATCCGCAGGTGGCCCAGCTGCGTCAGCGCGCTCGCCTGCAGGTCGGCGTCGCCGGTCCGGGTGCCGATCCCGAGCGCCTCCTCGCCCAGCCGCCGCGCGGTCTCGGGATCGCCCGATGCCCGCGCCCCTTCGGCGCGGTGAAGCGCAAGGTACCCGTGCGCGTAGCCCTCGGGCTCGTCCTGCAGGAGACGCTCGGCGCGATGGATCCAGGCCGACGCGATCGATCCGGCGCCCCGGTACACGTGGCTCTGCGCGAGGTCCACCGCCACGTACGCCGAGCGGGCGCGGTCGCCCTCGGCCTGCAGGGCCGTGAACGCCCGCTCCAGGGCTTCCAGCCTGAGGTCCGCGTTCGCGGTGAAGAACGCGGCCTCGGACAGAGCCTCGAGGTCGGCGCCCGAGAGCGCGCCCTGCTCGTCGGCGCGCGTGAACAGGTCGAACGCCTCCTGCCATCGATGTTGCGCGAGCGCCTCGTGAGCGGCCGCGGCGAGGTCGGAGGTCCCGGTGGGCATAGGGATCGATTGTGTCACCCACTCGGGCGATAGCAGAAGCGCCCATCGTTCCGCCTGCTGCGTAGGCTTCGGACCCAGACGACCACGCATCCCCGCGACGAGGCCGCCCGACGGGCGGACGCGGATCCGGCCTACCTCGACCGGCTCGTGGAGCTCGGCATCCTCGCGTGCGAGGCACCCGGCCGCTTCACCGCAGGCGATGTCCGCCGCGTGCAGCTCGCGGTGACCCTCGAGGATGCGGGGATCCCGCTCGAGGGGCTGGCCTCGGTCCACCCGACCTGCGTCGACCCTCCAGCCCGCTGCCGCTTTCGACCTCGGGCTTGCTGCACGGGGCGACCGTCAGGCGGCGCGCGATCGACGGGGATCGGTCGTCTGGTCCTTCCCGAGGCGGGAGCCGTTCCGTCGTCGGAAGACGGGCTGCCCATCGGTCATCTCGAGCGACGCGCGACCCGCATGGATCGCGCGGTGGTGCTGGCGGCAGAGCAGGACGAGGTTGGCGAGCGCGGTCGGGCCGCCGTCGGCCCAGTGCACGACGTGGTGCGTGTCGCACCAGGTGTGAGGGCGGTCACATCCCGGGAACCGACATCGACGGTCGCGGACGATCACCGCGCGTCGCATCCCAGGCGGGATGACCTTGGAACGACGCCCGACGTCGAGCGGCTCGGAGCGTTCCGACAGGACGACGCGCATCACCGCGGCGTCACACGCGATCCGCCGAGCCATCGCGACCGGAACGGGTCCAACGTGGTCGAGCTCGGCCATGGGCGACACGATATCGCCCGTCTCGGGATCGATCTCGCCCCCGTCCCCGCCCCCGACCGATCCGCCCGCGAGTGTCTCGGCGCGCACCGTCACCGTGAGATGCGGTCGCTCGCCGCCGACCATCGGCCGGTCCTGGCGATCGAGCCACTGGCGGCAGAGCTCCCCCAGCGCGTCGGCCCGCCGCTGGGCCGGCGACCGGTCGTCGAAGGACCCCTCGTCGACGTGCCCCGCGCCGGACCGACCGGCGCGCAGCTCGGCATCCACGATCGAGCGGAGGGCGGTCAGGACCGTCTCGCCCGTCTCGGGATCGAGCTCGCCGTCGACGCGCACCATGCCGCCGAACGTGGGCGTCGCGTCCAGGCGACGACGCGACCGGAGGTACCCCTCGCGATCGACCCCGCGCTCGCGCTGCACGGCCTCGCGCCACGACGCGACCACGCGACCGAGGTCGGCGACCGCCACGACGCGCGCGGCCTCGACGAGCCGCCCTTCCGCGCCCGCGAACGCCTCGGGTTCCGCCTCCCGCGCCGCGATCAGCGGTCGAGCGGCCGACAGCGTGACCTCGCCGCCCTCGAGCGCGGCCCGCGTCGCCGGCATCGCCTCGAGCGCCACCGCGGTCCGCACCTGCTCGCGCGCCGCACCCCACGTCATCCGGTGCATCGACGCGAGCCAGGCGACCGCCGACAGGTGGCCGTCGCGTTCGTGCAGCCGCCGCCGTTCGATCTCGGCGAGCCGCCGCAGCGCCTCCAGGTGCAGCCGTTCGGCAACCGACCGGAGCTCGGCGAAGTCCTCGCGGAGGCGAGCGTCGGCAACCTGGCCGAGCGCCTCGCCTCGCAACGTATCCAGCGCCGACCGGAGCTCGCTCACGTTCCGCACATCCGAAGTCACTCGAGACGCACCCCCGTCACGGAGGCGACGCTACGCCGCCGCGACGTACGCCGCCGTGAGCTGCATCACTCGGCGGCCCAGATCATCCTGCGGCCGAGATCAGCACGCCGCAGGGACCACGGCGCGCGGTCGAGATCACCGGGCGGAAGCGATCCGCATCCAGAGGTACTCGTCGACCAGGCGGGCCGGGGAGCTCCGCGGCCGGCCGAGCGCGCGGGGGAGCGCGTCCACCGGCACGCCGAGCCTGGCGGAGAGCCCGATCAGCGCATCCCGCGAAAGCGCCAGGTACCGGATGAACGTCGCCTCGTGCGTGTCCCCCCATCCGAACGCCGCGCGCATCGGCGCGTCCCACGGCGGGACCGCCTGGGGCCGCAGGGCGTAGAGCGCCTTCGAAGCGGCGGTCTCGCCGAACCTGACCGCGATGTCGCCCCGGCCGCCCGAGCGCACCGCTGCCTGACGCCCGGCGAGCGCGGCG
>JAXLTF010000003.1:0-1921 GCA_046330185.1 Actinomycetota bacterium | reverse complement strand
CGGACGCCACGACTCGTTCCCGGTCGGGGCGCCCCGGCGCGGCGGGAACCGGACCACCTTCGGCCCGCGCGCTCAGGCGTCAGGCTCGGCTCGGGTCTCGCGGAGCACCTGCGCCAGCGCGGCGCGCTCGAGGCCGCTTCCGTAGTTGGGCCAGATCCGCTCGCCGCCGAGCTCGACCGGGCCGCCGCGGTAGGCGGGCGCGTCGACGAGGGCGATGGTGGCGAGCGGGGCGCCGAGCTCCGCCTTCTGCGACCGTGGCATCGCGAAGAGGTGGAGGTTCCGGTTCGTCCGCGCCACCAGGCGGCGCGGGGTTCGGGCGACGACGACGATCCCGGCGAGGACGAGCAGCGCGCCGATCACGCCGACCGAGGCCGGCAGCGACGCCGCGAGGACGCTGACCATCAGGACGACGATGCCGACCGCCATCGGTACGACCTGCAGCCACGGCGCCGGGCCGAGCTGGCAGACCGCGATCGCCTCGATCCGCTCGCCGGCCGGGACCTGTGGGGAAATCCGCTCGGCGAGGCCCTGCTTGTACGCGTGCTCGCGCGCCTCCAGCATTCGTCGAGACTATTGCTTGGACGAACGTCGCAATTCCAACAAGGATCCGTGCAAATTGCGACATTCCGATCGCAGCGTCGTTCCCGGATGTGTCATGACTGCCGCCGTCTTGTGACTTGGGACTCATAAGAGGGGGCTACGTGCACATGGATGTGCCGTGCAGTGGAAGCAGGAGGCTGACGACCCGCGGGGGCGCGTCGGTGACGCCCGGGCTTAGGGAGATCGAGGGACTCGCTGCTCGATGACGCCTCCCAGCCAACACGACGGTCCGAAGCGATCAAGGCATCTGGCCGGATCCGGCGTCGCATCGGGAGGGGAGACCTGGTCCGATCGTTGCGGACGACTCTTCGAGGATCTGCGCAGGCCGGCGCGGGCGATGGTGGCGAAGGCCTACGGACGGGCGTTGGGCGACGAGGAGATCGAGGACGTCTACTCCGCGGCGTGGGCCGCAACCCTCGCCGCGCTCCGCGACCGCGGTCCGAAGATGGAGGACGGAGAGCTCCGCGCCTACGTCCTCACCGCGGTGGCGAGTCACGCGAGCAAGGAGATGCGCCGTCGTTCGCGCAAGCCGTCGCACCCGCTCGGGCAGGAGCGCGAGCAGGTCAGCGTCGACGACCATGCGGCCCTGCCCGACGAGCTCGTGATCGGCTCCGAAGCGCGCGGGGTGGCGCGTGATCTCCTCACCAGCCTGCCGGAGCGTCGGCGTGCGGTGATGCTGCTCCGGTACGGATGGGGTCTGAGCCCGAAGGAGGTCTGCGCCCTGGTGCCGGGCCTCTCCTCGCGCGCCTACCGCAAGGAGATCACCCGCGGTGTGGAGGAGCTGATCGAGGGCCTGCGGCAGGTCGAGAGCGGCGAATGGTGCAGCGATCGCGAGCGGCTGGTGCGTGATCTCGTCGCGGGCACAGCCGACGAGTGGGAGCGCCGACAGGCGATTGAGCATCTCCGGCACTGTGGCGCGTGCGCGCGACTCGCCGCTCAGCTCCGGCACGAGCTGCACTCGATCGGCGGGCTGATCGCGCTCTCGTCGGTGGCGGGGAGCATCGGCGGGACGGGGCTCGGCCTCCTGCAGCGGGTCGGGGACGCGTTCGGCGCGATCCGTTCGACCGGGGCGGGGGCGGTCGAGCGGGTCGAGTCGACGCTGGGCACGATGGCCGCCACCGGCGGCGCGAAGGGCTCCGGCACGGTCGGCGCGGGCGTCGTCGCGAAGCTCGCCGGGACGGGGAGCGCGGTCAAGGCCGTCGTGGCTTGCGTCGGCGCGGGCGCGGCGGCGACGGCTTGCGTAGCAGTGGGGGTCGTACCCGGCCTCGGATCAACGGACCGCGAAACTGGGCCGGAATGGCGGCCCGTGGTCTCCCGGACC
>JAXLTF010000029.1:0-28796 GCA_046330185.1 Actinomycetota bacterium | reverse complement strand
AGCGTGGGCCCGGCGATCGACAGGTCACGCTCGGCCTCCTCCTTCAGCTCCCGCACCGCCTCGGGGTCGAACCGGCGCTCGATCCGCGTCCGGGCGCTGGACTCACCGGCGAGCGTCCTCGAGTAGACGATCTTGTCCGCGTCGCGCCAGATGCGCGCGAAGTCGGCGATCACGGGAGGCTGGCCGCTCACGTCCATCGTCTCCCAGACGACCAGGACCTCGTACATCCGCCGGCCCAGCAGGAACGTGCCGACGCCCCGCGCGAGGTCGTTCACGGCCGCGTGGACCTCTTCGCTCGGCATCGCCCAGTCGAACCGCCCGTCGGCGTCGGCGACGTAACCGTCGACCGATGCGAGCGTCGCGTAGCCGAGGATCCCCACGGGCTAGGTCTTGGCCAGCACGTGCTCGGCGATCGCGGGGATCACCTTCTCGCCGTAGGCCTGAAGCGTCCCGTCCTTGTCATCGTGCTGCAGGTACACGGCGAACTGGTCCACGCCCAGGTCGCGGAGCTCGAGCAGCCTCCGGACGTGCTCCTGCACCGGGCCCAGGATGCAGAACCGGTCGACGATCGCGTCGGGGACGAACGTCGTGTGGACGTTCCCGGCCAGGCCGTGCTCGTTGTAGTCGTAGCCCTCGCGGCCCTTGATGTAGTCGGTGAGCGCCGCAGGGACCTCCGACGACTCCCCGTAGCGCTCCACCAGGTCCGCGACGTGGTTCCCGACCATCCCGCCGAACCACCGTGTCTGGTCGCGCGCGTGTTCCAGGTCGTCGGTCACGTATGCGGGCCCGGCCACGCAGATCGAGATCGAATCCGGATCGCGCCCGGCTCCACGGGCCGCCTCGCGTACGGCGCCGATCGTCCATGCCGCGATGTCCGGGTCGGCCAGCTGCAGGATGAACCCGTCGGCCACCTCGCCGATCATCTTCAGCGCCCTCGGACCGTATCCCGCCCCCCAGACCTCGACCCGGCTCTTCTGCGCCCACGGGAACCGCATCATCGAGCCCCTGTAGTCGACCTCCCGGCCGTTCGCCAGCTCGCGGATCACGTGGATCGCCTCGCCCAGATGGGCCAGCGTCGCGGGCTTCCCGTTGATCACCCGCACCGCCGAGTCGCCTCGCCCGATCCCGACGACCGTGCGGTTGCCGAACATCTCGTTCAGCGTGGCGAACAGGCTCGCGGTCACGGTCCAGTCGCGCGTCAGCGGGTTCGTGACCATCGTCCCCACCATCACGTTGCGCGTGTTCGCCAGGATCTGCGTGAAGACCGGGAAGGGCTCCTCCCACAGCAGGTGCGAGTCGAACGCCCAGACGTGGCTGAACCCGTACGTCTCGGCGCGCGCCGCCAGGTCGATCACGCGCGCCGCGGGCGGGGTCGTCTGCAGGACCACGCCGATGTCCATCTCGATCCTCCCTCTGCGGTCGTCGCCGTCAGCGCGCGACGAGGTCGTCGTACGCGTCGGGCCGGCGGTCGCGGTAGAACGCCCACCGGTCCCTGACCGCCTTGATCTTGTCCAGGTCCAGGTCCCGCACGATCAGCTCGGGCTTGTAGGCGTCGCCGGTCTCGCCCACGAACTGGCCCTCCGGGTCCACGAAGTAGCTCTGCCCGTAGAAGTCGTTCTCGCCGAGCGGCTCGATCCCCACGCGGTTGATCGCGCCCACGTAGTACATGTTCGCGACGGCCGCGGCCGGCTGCTCCAGGCGCCACAGGTACTCGGACAGGCCGCGGTGCGTCGCGCTCGGGTTGAACACGATCTCGGCGCCGTGCAGGCCGAGCATCCGCCAGCCCTCCGGGAAGTGCCGGTCGTAGCAGATGTAGACGCCGACCTTGCCGACGGCGGTCTCGAACACCGGGTACCCCCCGGTCCCGGGCGTGAAGTAGAACTTCTCCCAGAACCCCTTCACCTGCGGGATGTGCTGCTTGCGGTACTTGCCCAGGTAGGTCCCGTCGGCGTCGATCACGGCGGCGGTGTTGAAGTACTGGCCGGCCTGCACGATCTCGTACATGGGCAGGACCAGCACCATCCCGAGCTCCTTCGCCACGGCCTGGAACCGCTGCGTGGTCGGGCCGTCCGGGATCGGCTCCGTGTAGCTGTAGTACTCGGCGTCCTGCACCTGGCAGAAGTACGGGCCGTAGAACAGCTCCTGGAAGCACATCACCTGCGCGCCCTGGGCCGCGGCCTCGCGGGCGGCCTCCTCGTGCTTGTCGATCATCGACGCCTGGTCGCCGGACCAGTCGGTCTGCAGCAGCGCGGCCTTCACGGTGGTCATCGCGGGTCGTCTCCCTCTGCTCGGGGCTCCACGACTGATGGTAGCCAGCGGCGGGGGTGAGCGCGACCCGGCGGTACCCTCC
Source organism: Actinomycetota bacterium (assembly GCA_046330185.1). Classification (GTDB taxonomy): domain Bacteria; phylum Actinomycetota; class UBA4738; order UBA4738; family HRBIN12; genus DATBLY01. The sequence continues at coordinate 26,446 of JAXLTF010000029.1, read as the reverse complement.
AGGCCATGACGATCCTCGCCGCGGCCGCGTTGCGCGAGGGGCTCGCCGTCATCCGCCAGGCGCCCGCGGACGAGGGCACGGTCGAGCTGATCGTGCGCCGCCCGGCCGTGGACGCCCGGGAGGTCGTCGCGAGCGCCACGACGAGCGGGGAGGCGGCGTCGGGCGACGCCGGGCCGACGGCCGGAACCTCCTGCACGCCGAGGTCAGCGCTCATGAACGCGCGGACGATCGACCTGCTCGGCGGCGACCGGGGGCGCTGGCCCCTGGCCGGCGATCAGCTGTACGTCGACCTGGACCTCGGCGAGGCCAGCCTGCCGCCCGGCGCGCGCGCTTTCAGGATCGGGACGGCGCTGCTGGAGCTGAGCGCCCGCCGCACACCGGGTGCAGGAAGTTCGCCGCGCGGTTCGGACGAGGCGCTCGCCTTCGTGAACTCCGACGAGGGGCGGTCGCCGCGGCTGCGCGGGGCGAACTGCTTCGTCGTCGAGGGGGGCGTCGTCCGCACCGGCGACCGCGTGGCGAAGGCCTGAGGCTCCGAACTGGCTCGCCTACGACGCGGCCTCGGCCGTGGGGATCCGGCCGGTGACCGACGTCCCCTCCCCCGGCGCCGAACGGACCTCGAGCGTCCCGCCGATCGCGTCGATCCGATCGGACATCCCGCGCAGCCCGGTGCCGTAGCCTTCGTGACGCCCGGATCGAACCCCACGCCGGCGTCGGTCACCTCGAACGTCAGGTCGCCGTTGCGGGCGAACCGGACCTCGGCGCTCGAGGCCCCGAGTACTTCGCCACGCTGTTGAGCGCCTCCAGGGTGCAGAAGTACACGGCCGCCTCCACCTGTTGCGGGAACCGGTCCACGCCGTCGGCCTCGACCGCGACGTGACCGCGGCCTGCGCGCCTGTGCCTCGAGCGCCGCGAGGATGAGGCCCTCGTCGGCTAGCAGCGGCGGGTAGATCCTCTCGCCAGGTCGCGCAGGTCGTCGAATGCCTGTCCGGTCTCGGTCTGGAGCTCGCCGAGCATCGCCTTCGTCGCCTCGGGGTCGCGATCCACCAGCCCCTGCGCCAGCCGCAGCTTCACCGACAACGCGACGAGCTGCTGCTGCGCGCCGTCGTGCAGGTTGCGCTCGAGCTTGCGACGCTCCTCGTCCTGCGCGTTCACCAGGCGCTGACGGGATGCGCGCAGCTGCTCGACGTGATCGCGCAGCTGCTCGGTGAGCGCCACGTTGCGCATCATCAGGCCGGCCTGCGCCGCGACGTCGCGCACGAGCTTCTCCTCGGTCGGCGTCACCGGATCCCCGGGGCGCTTGACGATCGACAGGGCGCCCAGCAGCGCACCGTCGTGCCGGATCGGCTCCCGCATCTCGTGGGGACCGACCTCGCCCGCGTCGTCCTCGGACGCCGCGATCGTCGCCGGCCGCTCGGCATCCTCGGGCCACGTCGCCTCCGCCACGAGCTCGTCCCCGACCCGGATCCAGACGTCGGCCCGGATCGCGCCGGTGCCCCCGGCGAGCGCCCGCGCCATCCGCGGCAGCAGGTCCTCGGTCGCGTACGCGTTGCCGAGCCGCTCGGAGAACTCCGACAGCACCTCGTACGGCGCCGCTCGCTCACCGTAGACCAGCCGGTCAGCGAGCCGCCGGGCTCGGCGGCGGGCGGGCTGGAACAGGAGCGCCGCGGCGGCGGCCGCCGCGGCCGAGACGATCGGGTCCGTGCGGCTGCCGACGAGCGCGCCGACGCCCACGACGATCGCGACGTATACGGCCGCGATGAACACCGCGAGGATCCCGAACAGCACGGCACGGTTGATCACGACATCGATGTCGAACAGGTGGTAGCGCAGCACCGACACGCCGATCGCGACCGGGATCAGGCCGAACGAGAGGATCGCGACGTTCTGCAGGGCCGTCATCCACGCCGGCTGGTCGCTCGTGGCCCAGGACCCGGCGAACCCGATCAGCAGGGCCACGGTGTAGAGGATCGCGACGACGGCCCCGGCGGAGACGAGCCAGCGGAGCTGGAGCCGCTCGATCCCGCTCGAGCGCCGGAACCGCTGGATCAGGGCGACGAGCGATCCGATCACCCCGACCGGCAGCATGATCAGGCTGGCCATCCCGACGTTCAGGACGGGTCGCAGTGCTTCGATGCCCAGCGGGTTCCGGAACCTCGCGAACTCGGCGACCTCGTCCCCGAACCTCCCCGGCGTCAGCGTGATCGTCAGGTAGGCGATCACGAGGCTCGCGCCGAGGACGCGAGCGAACCATCGCCACCGCGGGGAAGGGAGGTGGCCGTCGGGGAACAGCAGCAGCAGGAACGTGACGGGCAGGACGACGACGGGGATCCACAGCGGACCGTTGAGCGCCACGGCGATCAGTCCGAGGTCGCGGCCACCCAGGCCGCCGCCCACCGCATACGCGGAGTAGCCGTCCGCGAGCGAGCCGAGCCCCATCGCCGCGCCGATCCCGAGCATGATCCAGCTGAGCGAGTTGTCGGGCCGGCGCGTCGCCATCAGGTACCCGACGACCGGGAACAGGCCGAACGCGAGCAGCATCCCCGGGTCGCCGATCCGGTCGCCGAGGGTCGAGAGCCACAGGCCGAACGCGATGCCCAGCACGGTCCACGCGGTGATCAGCCGCGCCAGCAGGACCAGGCGCCGGCGGCGTGTCGGCGACATGCCCTCGGCCGCGGGTCCGGGACCGCTCCCCGCATCGGCGCTCATCTCCATCACGGCCACATCGTCGCATCGGCCGGTTCGCGCCCCAAGGGGGAGGGCAGGCCCGTCGCGGCGCGCGGGGCCACGCGGCGGCGACCGGGTGCTACCACCCCCGCTAGAGCCGGTGGCGGAGCGGTGCCGGCAGGTCGGAGATCTCGTAGACGCCGACCGGCTTCCGCGATCCCTCGAGCGAGATCGCCTCCAGCGAGATCGCGTGAACGCGGTCGCGCACCCCGGGGACCGCGAGCGTCGCATCCGAGATCAGGATCTGGTCGGGACCGGCGATCTGGGCCAGGTGAGACGCCAGCCGGACGTGGCTCCCGATCACCGTGTACTCGGTGCGCGTCGCCGAGCCGATGTTCCCGACCGTCACGTAGCCGGTGCTGATCCCGATCCCGACGTTCAGCTCCTCGTCGCGCTGCAGGGTCCACCGCGTCCTCAGGCTCCGCAGGCGCTGCCGCATCTCCAGGGCGCACGCGACCGCTCGCTCGGCGTGGTCCTCGAACGGGACCGGGTCCCCGAAGAACGCCAGGATCCCGTCGCCGATGTACTTGTCGAGCGTCCCGTCGTGGCGGAAGACCACGTCGGTCATCACCGTGAAGTGCTCGTTCAGGCCGTCGATCAGCTCTTCGGGCTCCAGCCGCTCCGACAGCGACGTGAACCCGCGGACGTTCGCGAACAGGATCGTCAGGTTCCGGCGGTTCGACGTCATGGCCACGTCGGCGCCGCCACGCAGCAGCGCGTCGGCGACCTGCGGAGCGACGTAGCGACGCAGCTGCTCGGCGCGTTGGAGCTGATCGATCTGATCCTCGACCTTGCGCTCCAACCCGGCGTTCAGCTCCGACAGGTCGGCGTACATCGCGGCCAGCTGATCGCTCGTGCTGTTCAGGTTCACGGCCAGGCGGCCGAACTCGTCGCGGTTGGCCACATCGACGTGCTCGCCGAAGTCGCCGCCCGCGATGCGGGCGAGCGCCAGGTCGACCTTGCGCACGGGCCGGATGATGGACCACGACAGCGCCGCGCCCAGGCCGAGCGCGATCAGCAGGCTCAGGCCGGCGAAGAGCACGACGGCCCACAGCAGGAAGCGGTGCAGCGACGAGAGGCTCGCCGCGCTCGCCTCAACACGCCCCGAGATCGCGCCGATCAGCCGGTTCAGCTCGTCCTCGAGCTCGTGCGAGATCGCGTGCTCGGCGGACACGTGCAGATCGAGCGCGCCGTCGAGGTCGCCGGCCTCGTACAGCTCCAGCACCTGCTCTCCCGCGGCCGCGTACCGCTCATCGATCGAGCGCATCAGTGCGACGCTCTCGGCCACGCCCGGACCGCCGATCGACTCGATGCCGTCCAGGTCCTCGCGGAAGCCCTGCTTCGCCACGTCGACCTTGTCGTTGTACGACCCGTCGCGCGTGATCAGCGCCATCGCCCTGTAGTGGCTCTGGGACGTGACGGCGTAGATCGCCTGGCGGGCCAGGTCGCTCTGGTCGAGCAGCTCGATCTGCTCGCGCGCGCGATCGTTCATCTGCCCGATCACGAGGATGCTGGTGACGCCCATCGCCAGCAGGAGCGCCGCGATGACCATGAACCCGATCAGGAGCTTCGAGTGGATCGTGGCGCGGGCGCGTGCCACGCGGTCGGCGAACGGCCGCACCAGCCGCGGGGCCTGATCGTCCCGTCCCGCCGGCTCCGGGTCCCGGGGGCTCGGCGCGTCCGGCCGTCCGTCGCTCACGGCGATCCCTCCTCCCGCCAGTCGACCACGGCGACCTCCACCGGCCCGGCGATCCCCTTCAGCTCCGCGGCGCGGGTCTCGACCGGCCGGACGCCCGGGACGTCCTCCAGGGTCGACGCGCTGGCGACGATCTCGCCGGGCCCGGCCAGCGCGCCGATCCGGGCGGCCGTGTGGACGCCGATGCCCGTGTAGTCCGTCCCGTCGTGGGTCGCGCCGGTGGCGTGGACCCCGATCCGGACCTGCGGCGCGAACCCGTGCGCCCGGCGGTGCTCCATCAGCCCGCGCTGGATCTCGATCGCGGAGCCCAGCGCGGACGCCGTGTCCGGGAACGCCACGAAGAACCCGTCGCCCGCGTGGTCGATCTCTTCGCCTCCGTAGGCGGCGAACGCGGCCCGCAGCGTCTCGTCGTGCCAGCGCCGGAGGTCGTCCCAGGCCTCGTCGCCGATCAGGCTGAGCAGCGAGGTCGAGTCCACGATGTCGGTGAAGACGAACGTCCGCACGATCCGCGACGGCGAGCCCTCGCCGGGCAGGCGCCGGATCCGGTCCGCGGCCCGCTCGGCCTCGAGCGCCGCCCCGATCCGCTCGAACGCCTCGCGCGCCGTCCGCAGGTGCGTCTCGGCTCCGTCCCGGTCCCCGCGCAAGAGCGACGCGTCGGCGAGCGCCAGCTCGACCTTCGCCGTCTCGTACGGCGCCGAGATGCCGATCCAGCCGTCCCGGGCCTCGCGCAGCCTGATCGAGGCCGCGTCGGCATCCTCGGCGTTCAGCGCAACGAGGCCGCCCGCCCACGCCGCGGCCGCCCGGACGCCCGGCGACGCGACCCGCTCGCCGAGCTCCTGCAGGCGGTCCCACGCCTCCGCGGCGCGCTCGATGTCGCAGGACGCGCCGGCGATCTGCGCCTGGGCCGACAGGAGGCGGGCGCGCGCGAACCCGTCGAACGCCGCGCCCTCAAGACCCCGCCCGATCGCCACGGACGCGCCCATCCCGTCCTCCCGCGCCAGGTGCAGGAGCGCGAGCCCCGGGTTGGGATCCTCGCCCAGCTCCCGTGCGCGGGCGAAGGCCGTCTCGGCCCCGTCCAGATCGCCCAGACGCAGGCGGATCTCGCCGAGCTCGTGCTGGGCCAGGCCAAGGTGCACGACGCTGAACCCGTCGAGCTCCTCGCACGCCCCCACGGCCTCGCCCTCGGCCGCCCTCAGATCGCCGAGCGACCGCAGGAGCTCGGCGCGGTTGATGCGCAGGACCCCCGGGAAGCCGCGGATCCGCTGGCGCCCGAGCCACCTGCTCGCCGTGTCGGACCACTCGAGCCCTCGCCGATGGTCCGCCAGGTCCCGGCACAGACCCATCGCGTTCGCGAACACCGCGCCGGTCGTGTAGCCGCCCAGCTCGCCGGCCGCGGCGCTCGCCGCCACCTGCTCCATCAGCCGGGTGCCCTCGGTCAGACGCCCCTCGTCGGCCAGGAACAGCCCGCGGCGCATCGTCGCCCACGCGCGCAGGTCGCGGTCGCCCGACCCGTCGGCGATCCCCAGCGCGCGGTCGATCATGGACAGCGCCCGCGCGAAGTCGCCCCGGGCCCGCGCCCCGTCGGCGTGGGCGATCGCCAGGTAGCCGTCGGCCGCGGACGTGTCGGCGAACGACTCGGGGCGGCCCTCCAGCAGCTGCTCGGCGCGCTGCAGCCAGCCGGCGGCCACCGCGTCCTGCAGGTTCGCCAGGTGCTCGCGCCGCAGCGTCAGGGCGCACAGGGCGGCGCGCGTCGTGTCGCCGTCCTCGAGGTGCGCGGCGTAGGCGGCCTCCCGCAGCGAGATCGAGCGGATGGAACGACCGGTCCAGAACGCCGCCCTCGCGAACAGCTCCAGGTCGGCGGCGGCGAGCTCGTGCTCGTCGACCGCCGCGAGCGCCTCCCAGGCGCGGTCCCACGCGCGTTCGGCGGCGCCGGCGCGCGCCTGATCGAGCTGCGCTTGCGTGCTTCCGCGGGCCTCCACCCCGGGATGGTGCCACTTCCGGCCCCCGAGCGGAAGGGCAGCCAGGACGGACCCGCGGTGATGCTCGTCACGCGGTCGTGCCGGTCGCCCAAGCGACCTGTGACGGCTCCGTGACATATCGAGCCCCCGTCCCGTGCGCGGGGCCGGGGGCTCGTTACCCTCCCCGGGATGGAGCGCCGCGCTACCCAGTGGGACGGGCCCCTGCTGTCGGCCGTACTGACGGCCGCGGCGGTGGGGACGACCTTCCTGACGATCTGGTACTCGCTCGGCCACGCGCCGCCGTCGGTCGGCACCGACGAGGACCTGCACACCGTCGCGTACCTCGCGAACACGCTCGCGATCCTGCTCGCGGTCGGGTGGCGGCCGGTCGCCCGGCGCTGGCGCTCGCACGCCTGGACCCTGGTGATCGCCGCCGCGATGCTCGGGCTCGGGGCGCTGATGGAGCTCGCGCAGCGCTACGTCGGCCGCGACATGGACCCTCGGGACTGGTACGCGGACGCGCTCGGCGTGGGGCTCGCGGTCGCGGCCTACGTCGTGATCCGCGCGGTCACGAGCCGGGTGGCCGGTCCTGCGGGCCCGGATCGCGCTTCGAGCGGAGCGCGTCCGCCGCTTCCGTGACCGAAGCGCCGATCGCGTTGCCCAGCGCGCTCAGCGCGCCGGAGAGCTCCGCGTTCGCCTCCCGATCATTGATCGTCACGCCGAGCGCCTTCACACCGTTCGCGATCTCGTCGAACAGCTCCTTCGCGGCGGTGCTCAGCTCGCGCTCCGCCTGATCGGCCTCGGCATCGTCGTCGGCCGCGCCCGCCTCCTGGTACCGGTCGGCGACCCGCCGGCCCCAGGCGGCGAACCGCTCACCGACCTCGCCCCACGCCTGCCTCGCGTCATCCTGCATCCGGATCCTCCTCGAACCGTCCGGTTGGTTACCGTGCGGCCGTCTCGTGCGTCTAGCGTCTGCCCCGATCGGTCGCACGACGACCGGATCCCGGCGGCCGTGGATGGGAGGGTCATGGAACCGATCGACGGATCGACCTCGCTCGAGGAGCTGCTCTGGCCGGCGCCGCGGACGTTCTTCGCGGCCCCGAGCGCGCCCGACATCGACACGCTCGACGCGCAGGTCGCGTTCCTGGGCGTCCCGTATGACGCCGGCACGATCCAGCCCATGATCCGCACCGGGCAGAGCGCCGGGCCGGCGTGGGCGCGGATGTGCTCGATCAACCACCTCGAGTACCGGTGGCCGCCAGGCTCCCGGGAGCCTGGCGGCGCGGCGGGTTGGTTCGACGTCGAGGCCGACCGCGACTACCTGGTCGGCGTGACGATGGCCGACGTCGGTGACGTGGCGATCGTGGGGGCCGAGGTCGAGCGCAACCTGGATCGCACGACCGAGGTGACGCGTCGGCTCGTCGATCGCGGCGCGCTGGTCGTGGCCGTCGGCGGGGATCACTCGATCAGCTACCCGGTCGCGCGCGGGATGGCGCCGATAGGCGAGATCGACGTCGTGCACATCGATGCACACCCCGACTTCGCCGACGAGTACTTCGGCGCCCGGTTCACCCATGGGAGCCAGCTCCGGTGGATCTCGGAGCTGCCGTTCGTCCGCAGCGTCACCGGCCTCGGGTTCCGCAACGCGACCCGCGAGGACATCGATCCGATGCGCGCGGCGGGTTACGGGTTCGCCACCACGAAGGAGATGCTCGAGCACGGCCCGGCCGAGGTCGTGCACCGGCTCGTGCCCGAGTCCGACCGCCTGTACGTCTCGATCGATATCGACGTGCTGGACCTGGCGATCGTTCCGGGGACCACCTTGCCCGAGCCGGGCGGGCTGAGTTACCGGCAGCTGCGCGAGACGCTCGTCGAGATCGCGCGCCGGGGCCGCGTCGTCGGCTTCGATATCGTAGAGCTGAACGCGCCGTACGACCATGTGGGCGCGGCGGCGCGCGTCACGACGTGGGCGATCGTCCACTTCCTGAGCGAGATCTTCGACCGCCCACGCTGAGCGGCACGGACGGCGGCCGAATCGGGCGACCACCAACGGGGCCGTCACACGGACGGCACGTTGCGCGTCGTTCAGCCGGGCTTGAAGTCCGGCAGGCCGTCCCCCGGCTCCGAGACGATCACCGGCTCCGCCCCGAGCAGCGCCGCGAGCGTCGCCGACGCGCGGTTCATCCCGCTCCGGTCCCACGACTCGACGACGTCGGCGACCCGGCCCTCGGCGTCCACCACCACGACGGTCGGCGCCGAGACGATGCCGTAGGCGTCGGACGCCGGGTACGGCGCCGGATCCGGCACCTGAGGGAACCGCCAGGCGTGGGTCCCGGCGAACACGGCCAGCGCGTCGGGCGGATCCTGGCCAACGCCCGCGACGGCTCCCGGGTACGCGTCGCCCAGCCGCGAGATCGGCGGGCCGGCCAGCTGCGTGGTCGAGCACGTCACCTTGTAGAAGACGAGCGCGTGCGGGCCTCGGATCCGCACTCCGTCGACGGGCGCGGCGACGGATCCGACCTCGATCGCCATGTCTCGATGCTACGCCCGCGGGACGGGCGGGTCAGGGCGCGACCGCGAGCTCCGCACGGCGGGCGGCCGCGGCGAGCTCCCGGTCCCACGTGACGACGACGACTCGCGGGTCCTCGAGGGCGAGCGCGGACGCAAGGTGGATCGCGTCGTTCGCGCGGAGGCCGAATCGGTCGGCGACGTCACCGGCGGACGCGGCGAGTCCGTCGTCGAGCTCGACGACGTCCAGATCATCGAACATCGAGTCCAACGCCAGCCGAGCCCTGTCGGCCGCCGAGCCAGTCACCCGACGCGCTCGCCGGGCCGCCGCGAGGGCGGCGCGCCCTTCCGGGTACGAGACCCGGGACGTCACGACCAGGTCCGCAGCGTCCCAGAGCTCCGCGGCCGTGCCGGACCCATCCTCGCCCGAAAGGAGCACCTTCACGATCGCCGATGCATCCAGGTAGGCGATCAACGCCGCTGGTCGCGGATGAGCTCGTCGATGCCGATCCGCACCGGGATCTTCGGGAGCTCGCTCGCCGGCCGACGGGGGCGCGAGGCCGGCGTGATGGTTCCGCGATCGATCAGCTGCTGGTACCGGGCGGGCATGGAGACCGGAACGATGCGCGCGACCGCACGTCCCCGCTCGGTGATGACGAGCTCGTTCCCGTCCTTCACCTCGTCGAGCCAGGAACTCAGGTGGTCTCGGAGCTCCCGGATCCCGACCTCGAGCGGCGGCGCTCCCCGTTGTGGCGCTTGTGCCATGCTCAAAGTGTACCGTCCCGTGAACGTCGGGGACAGACCGTAGCGCCCGCGTCTGACACCGCCGGCTACGGGATCTCGCAGCCGATGCCGTCGTGGTTGCCGTCGAACCCGTGGGGGTCGGGCGGCTCCACCGTGAAGAACCGTGGCGCGACGTCCGCGCAGTCGAGGTCCGGGGGCGGCGGCGGGATGCAGACGTCCGGGTACGAGGGATCGCACGTCTGCCCCACGACCGGCGGCGGCGCGCCCTGCGGGCACGCACCCCACAGGCCGCGGCCGGCGTCGCGCGCCCGCGCCTGCGCCGCCGTGAAGCGCTCGACGTAGCGGACGTTCGGCGGGAACGTCGTCACGACCGCGTAGCCCTCGTCGACGAGGCGCTCGTTGAAGAGCTCGCCGCGGAGCCAGACGTACGCGAGCACGCGCCCGAATCGGTCGTGGCGCTCGACGTCGAACTCCAGGTTGACGTCGCGGCCGTCCAGCTCGCGCTCGGTGAACGCGGACGCCTCGTCGCCGTAGCACTCGACGCCGATCGACGGGTCGACCTCGGGCGTGTCGATCCCGATCAGCCGCACGTCCAGCTCGCGCCCTCGGAAGCGGACGTAGACCGTGTCGCCGTCGACGACGCGGGTGACGGTCCCAGGCGCCCCGGGGACCTCCGGGGCGGGCGTTCCCGCGCCGGTGGTGCCGCTCGCGCCCGTCGCTCCGGTCGGGTGGAACGCGCCGGTGCCGGCGGGCACGGTCCCCATCGGGCCGGTGCCGCCCGGGCCGCCGGCCCCGCTCGAGGTGCACGCGGCCGCGAGGGCCAGCAGGACCGCGGCGGCGGCGCGAGCGCGGCGGCTCACCCCGCCGGCACCTCGGCCGGTTCGTGCGCGGGCTCGGGATCCGGCCCTGCGGGCACCGACGCCGGCTCCTCCGCGGGCAGCGGCACCGTGGTCGGCAGCGGCACGTCGACCGGCTCGATCTCGCGCACGTGCTTCGGCTCGCCGATGTTCATGGGTTCATCCTCCATCTCCGTCGAACGGGTTCTCGTCAGCGGCCGTCCACGCACGGACGTCGGGCGTCTCGCCAGGCACCGGGTGCCAGCAGATCCACCGATCCGGCTCGCGCGTGTACGCGAGCCATCCGGGCGCGCAGTCGTGCCCGGGCCCGCTCGGCGGCTCGCCGACCGAGAACCCCCACAGGTCCACGTCGGGCTCGTCGCACCCGACGATGTGCACGACCGGCCCGTCCGAGCGCCCGCACAGGAACGCGAACGGCGGGAACGCGGACGACGGTGTCACCGGCGGGTCGGCCATCCACCCGTCGGTGGCGACGACGGCCTCGACGTTCGGCCGGGCCGGCGTCACGTGCACGTCCACCGTGCGCTCGAACAGCCCGAGCACCGCGAACAGGAACGCGGCCGCGAACCCCAGGAACCCCAGGCACATCCACAGGACGAACACCGCCTGGACCGCGAACCCGATCGCGCGGATCAGGCCGATCGCGAGCGTCCGCGCCACCCGCGCCGGCGACGGCGCCGGCGCGGCCCTGCGTCGGAACACCGGGCTGCGGAGCGGCCCGGCGACCCGCTCGAGCGGCATCACCTCGACGCCGTAGGTCGACAGCAGCTCCTGCTGCACCTGCTCCGCGGGCGACGTCCCCACCCGGCGCGACGGGTGCCGCGGGCAGAACACGCCGAGCCCTCGGGCGACCCGGCGACGTCGGTGGCCTCGACCGCGCCCGAGCCCTCGGCCAGGCACGGCCCGCACACCAGGCGCAGGCGGACCGGGTACGCGAACCGCGCCCGGGCGCCCCGTGCGTGCTCGACCACCGTCCCCCACATCGCGACCGCGCCGACCACGACGGTGGCCGGGTCGATCACCCCGGCGCGGGCAGGTCCTCGGGCTGCGACGTCGCGTAGACGCCGCACGTGCAGCGCTCTGCGGGCGCACGATGACCCCGCTGGACGTGGCACCGGGCTCGACGGCTCGCCGGGGCCCAGACCACCGGCCGCGTCGTCGAGCGGAGCTCCAGGCGTCCGTCGATGCGCCGGCCGAGCCGCCACACGCGCCAGCCCAGGACCGGCTCGATCGACAGGGGACGTCCGCATCGCGTGCACGGCCGCGCGGACCCGGGACGACGTGAGACAGGGGAGGACCTCCTCGGCCGAGGACGCCGTCCGCCCGGGGAGGCGGACAGGGGAGGCGTCCTCGCTGACACCAAGCTACGCAACGGGTCCGACACGAACGGGTGTTCGGGCAAAGAACGGATCCTCGGCTCGCAGCTGGTTGAATATCCACCATTATATGGCTAGATTTCCACCATGATTCGGCGACATGTCGAGCCTGCGCTCCGAACGGCACTGTCTGATATGCCGGTCGTCCTGGTCAACGGCGCCAGGCAGGTCGGCAAGACCACGCTGGCGCGCGCGATCGCAGCCGAGCGCGGGATGCGCTACCTGAGCCTCGACGACGCGGCCACGCTCAGCGCCGCTCGGAGCGACCCCGTCACCTTCGTGCAGGTCGAGGAGCCGCTCGTGCTCGACGAGATCCAGAAGGCACCCGAGCTCCTGCCCGCCATCAAGGTCATCGTCGATCGGGACCGGGGTCAGGACGGTTCCTCCTGACGGGTTCGGCCGACGTCTTGAGCCTGCCCTGATCTCGGAATCGCTCGCCGGCAGGATGGAGATCCTCACCCTCTGGCCGCTGTCGCAGGGAGATCGAGGGAACCGGCGATGCGTTCGCGTCGCGATCTTCGACCCGACGCCGCGTGCGCCAGGGGCTCGTCGGACAGGAGCGACATCATCGCCCGGCGTTGCGCGGCGGCTACCCGAGCTCGTTCCGCCGGTCCGAGGGGCGACGACGAGCCTGGTTCGCCTCGTACGTCACGACGATCCTGCAACGAGATGTGCGCGATCTCGCGGACATCGCGGGCCTGACCGCGTTGCCGCAGCTGCTCAGCCTGCTCGCCGTGCGGAGCGCGACCCTGCTGAACGTGTCGGAGCTCTCCCGCAGCTCGGGGATCCCAACCTCGACCCTGAACCGATACCTCGCCCTGCTCGAGCACACGTTCCTCGTTCGCAGGATCCCGGCGTGGTCGTCGAACCGCTCGAAGCGACCCGTCAGGTCGCCGAAGCTGGCGATCGTCGACACCGGCCTCATGGCGCATCTGGCCGGCCTCACGTCCGCGCGCGCCAGCCGGGAGCCCACCGTGGTCGGACCGCTGCTCGAGAGCTTCGTGACGAACGAGCTCCAGAAGCAGATCGGCTGGACCGGCGGCGGGCAGCTCTTCCACTACCGGACGCACGCGGGTCGGGAGGTCGACCTGGTGCTGGAGGGGGGCGACGGCCGGGTCGTCGGGATCGAGGTCAAGGCTGCCGCCACGGTCGAGACCCGCGACGTGGCCGGGCTGAGCGCCTTCCGAGAAGACGCCGGGGAACGGTTCGTTCGGGGGCTCCTCCTGTACACGGGAACGGAGGTGCTTCCCTTCGGACCCGGGATGTACGCGATGCCGATGAGCGCGCTCTGGAGCGACCAGGCACCGTCGGGCCTCGGGTGACCCAGATCAGCCTTGACACGGGATCCGTGTTACACGAACATCGTGTTCGTGAAGAACGTGACCGTGACCCTGGACGAGGAGACCGCGACCTGGGCGCGCCTCGAGGCGGCCCGCCGGGACATCAGCGTCTCGAGCCTGCTCCGCGACCTGCTCCGAGAGGCGATGGGCGGGCAGGAGGCCTACGCGAGCGCCCGGGAGCGGTACCGCTCACGGAAGCCCTCCAACCTCTCATCCGGCAAGCCCTACCCCAGCCGCGACGAGCTCCACGATCGTGCCGGTCTTCGTTGACACGAACGTCCTGGTCTACGCCTGGGACGACGCGGACCCGGCCAAGCAGGAGCGAGCCGCCGCCTGGATCGATCGCCTCTGGACCGAAGGAAGCGGCCGGCTGAGCTTCCAGGTGCTCCAGGAGCTGTACGTCACGCTCACCCGCAAGCTGGCCCCGGGGATGAACCCGGAGGACGCAAGGGCCGACGTCCGCGACCTGATGGCGTGGCGTCCCGTGACGATCGGTCCGCTCGTCCTCGAGCGCGCTTGGTCCATCGAGCAGCGGTACGGGATCTCGTTCTGGGACGCGCTGATCGTCGCAGCGGCCGGATCGGCGAGCTGCGAGACGCTGCTCACCGAGGATCTCCAGCACGGCGCGGTCCTTGAGGGCGTGCGCGTCGTCGACCCCTTCCGGGAGCCGCCGCCAGGAGGCTGAACCGAGAGGCTCGAAGGGCCGCGGTCAGCAGTCGGCGACGTTGCGGAGCGCCTCGCAGACCTCGTGCGCGCGTATGGGCTTGAGCCTCCCAAGCCGGCGCGTGAACGCGGCCTTCGGGATCGTCTCGAGGTTGTCGAACGAAGCGACACCCTCGGCCGCCAACCCCTCCGCGACGCCGACCGCGACCTCGGTCGGGATCCCACGAACGGTGCGCGTGATCGGCGCCGCCACGACCCGGTGCAGGACCGGGATCGCTTGGTCGCGGGTGAGGATCAGGTACGGGCGCGGCGAGCGATCCTCGACCTCCACCCACCAGCTCTCGTGGCGCGCGGGATCAGCCACCGCCCGATCCCGGTCCGGGGAAGTCGCCCAGATCCTCGTCGAGGTCGTCCGCCTGCGGCACGCGACGATAGCCCTCTACGATGGCGCGGCCGATCCGATCCCGCCGCTCCCGATCCACGAGCGCCTCGATCCCGGCGCGTATCGCCTCGGCGCGCGTCTCGAACCTGCCGGCGGCCACCAGCCCGTCGATCTGGTCCAGGAGCGTCGTCGGCAGGCGCACCGCGATCTGTGGCGACATGCGAACAGCATACCCCTGTGGGATTCGCATCTGGACCTCCCGTGTCAGGAGGGGGAGGTGTCATGGCTTCCCCTAACCCGTGCCCGGTCGGCGTCGGGTCGTCATCCGCGCTCGCAGGAACGAGGCAACCCCTCGGGCGTGATCTCGGGACCCAGCGGGTCGTCTGACCCGATCGTCTCTCGGATCTCTCCGAGCCGGCGCTGGAGCTCGGGATCCTCTGCCAGTCGCCGTCGCACCGCCTCGGTCGCCGGATCCAGTCCCAGCTGCGCTTGCGCCATCCTCGCGAGCTCCTCGGCCGTCGAGCCCCGACCGGGTCGACCGGTCGACGCCCGCGCTTCCGCTTCCCGGATCGACGCCTGCATCTCTAGGGTTCGGAGACGCTCCCGCGGCATCGGCTGCGCCCCGCGCTCAGCTCCCAGGAAGTCGCCGCTCGGCTCGTCCGTCACGACGGCACCGTACCCCTGGCTGCTGACACGGCTCATGGGAACCGGACGAGGGCGGCGCCGTAGCGTTCGTCGGGGAGCGTCGCGCCCGCGCGTTCGGCGAACGCCTGCCAGAACCGCTGGATCGCCAGGAACCGCTCCGCGTCCAGGCCCGAGGCCTGCTGCACGCCCGCACCCACCACGTACACCCGCACGCCGGTCAGGTCCGGGATCAGCGCGTCGGCGTCGAGCGCGTCGAGCTCCGCGTCGATCGCGTCCTCGCCGAAGCCGGGCCGGCCCAGGTTCAGGCGCGCGCTGCGCTCGACCATGTCCGAGAGCACGACCAGCGAGCGCTCGGCCGCCTCGGGGTACGCGGCGAACACCCGCTCGGCGAGCGCGAGCCCGTCGTGGATGTCGGTGCCGGCGCGCCCGCCGTCGCGCTCGAGCAACGCCCGCGCGGCCGCCAGCGCCGCGGCGCGCTCCTCCCCCGCCTCGGCGTCGCACTTCAGCCGGTTGTCGGTGAGCGGGTCGCACGCGGAGAACGTCGCGTCGATCGGGTACGTGGAGTGCGCGAGCGGGTTCTCATCGATCACGTCGCCCACGACGGTCCCGTGCTCGGCGACCGCGTGGTCCAGCACGCGCTCGAACGTCGCCAGGTAGCCGGCGCGCACGTCCGGGTCGTCGGTGCTGCGCGAGACGTCGAACAGCACGACCGTGAGCGGCCGGCGCCGGCGTCGGCTTCGGCGCCGGTGGCCGCCCGGACCGCCGAGCACGAGGCGGCGAGCAGCGGCAAGCACACCACAGCGACGATCCAGCGCGGAAGCTGGGGAGACTTCATCGTGGACCTCCTGGCCGAGGCCGTCCTCCGCCGGATGACCGGCGGCGCAGGGGGGTGACGTCCTCGTGCAGAGGTCAAGCTACGCAAGAGCTCTGACACGAACGGATGTTCGAAGGGGTGCGACAGGACGGGCGGTCATCCATCCCAGAAGGAGATGTCGACCACGAAGACCCGTCGTCGTCGCCCGTGATCGTCGGGCTGACCACACGCCTGTGGGTCCATCACGAGATCCATCAGGAACTCGTGGACGTGCTTGGTGGTGGCTGCGTCCGGGCGCTGAGCGCGCCGGCGCGAGAGGGATCCTTCTAGCCGGGCGCGGTCGAGCCTCCAGCCCTCATCCGCGCTCACGCAGGAACTCTGGCAACTGGTCCGCGGTGATCCCCGGCTCCAGCTGTTCGTCCGATCCGATGACCTCTCGGACCTCCCGGAGCCGCTGCTGCAGGTCTGGATCCTCGGCCAGCTTCCGCCGCACCGCCGCCATGTCCGCCGAGGCGTCCGATCCCGGTGAACGCTCGAGTGCCGCCATCACCAGCCTCCCCTTCGTGACGCGTCGCGGTCCTTGCTTTCACCTTCATGTTCATGAGCACCGTAGCACCCGCCTCCGACGGTTCCAGGCGAGGCATCACACCCGATCACCTCTTCGTGGAGCCCGCCGCCCGGACGGCGATGGCCGAGGTCCTGAGGACGTCTACGGTGTCCGTCCCAAGGGACCGGTCGCCGTGTGGGGCTGGGGAGCATGCCCGACCGGTACGGTCGCAGGACACCCGACGGAGGCGATGAGGAGTCGTGAGCGAGATCCTGCCGGCGTGGTCGTCCAGCTCGTTCAACGACGCTCGCCGGTCGGATCGTCGCCCTACACGAACGGTTGTTCGGATCCGTTCGATACCCTCGTATCCTGCGTCAACCGCTTATAGTACCTAGCGGCCTGAAAGTATCATCACGTGACCGGCCATAGGAGGTGAGTACGGTTGGATCCCGGCGACTTCGCCGAAGCGCAGCGTTCCCATGTGATCCGGGCCCCGACCGACCACTGGGCCTTCGTTCCGCCGCCCCTCCCTCCGGATCTCGACCTGGACCTCGAGCTGATCGGAGCCCTCTCGGCCGCCGACCGCGCGATCGGAGAGCTCGGGGGCGTGGGTAGGTGGCTCCCAGAGCCTCACCTCCTCATCCGTCCGTTCCTGCGGAGGGAAGCGGTCCTCTCCAGCAAGATCGAGGGAACCGAGGCGACCCTGACCGACCTGGTCCTGTTCGAAGCGGATGCCCCGACACCCGATCATCCGGACGTCCGCGAGGTCTTCAACTACGTGCGGGCCCTCGAACACGCGACGGCACCCGGACGCTCGCTCCCGCTCAGCCTCCGGCTGATCCGCGAGATGCACCGGACGCTGATGACGGGGGTCCGGGGTGGATACGCGACCCCCGGTGAGTTCCGCCGGTCCCAGAACTGGATCGGTCCGCCCGGGTGCGTGCTGAACGACGCCACGTACGTGCCGCCGCCGGTCGAGCAGATGCACGCGTGCCTCGACGCGTTCGAGCGATACCTGCACGAGTCATCGGACATCCCGCCGCTGTTGCGCGTGGCGTTGATCCACTACCAGTTCGAGGCGATCCACCCGTTCCTGGACGGCAACGGGCGCGTCGGGCGGCTCCTCATCAGCCTGCTCCTGATCGAGTGGGGGCTCCTGCCGAAGCCGCTCCTATACCTCAGCGCGTACTTCGAGGCGAACCGCTCCGAGTACTACGACCGGCTCCTCGCCGTGAGCCGCGCCGGCGACTGGCTCGGGTGGGCGAGGTTCTTCCTGAACGGCGTCGCCGATGGTTCAGCCGACGTGATCGATCGCGCCCGGCGCCTGCAGGCCCTGCGGGAGGAGTATCACCGGCGCCTGCAGGTCACGAGGGCGTCGGCGTTGCTCCTGAAGCTCGTCGATCACCTCTTCGCCCAGCCGGCGATCCGGATCGCGATGGCCGAGGAGGTCTTGGGCGTGACGTTCCGTGCCGCGTCGCTGAACGTGGGCAAGCTGGTCGATGCCGGGATCCTGCAGGAGATCACCGGACGGGAGCGCAACCGCGTGTTCGTCGCCCACGAGATCCTGGGTCTGTTGTAGGCTTCGTCGCCTCCGCGAGGCCGGTCGAGCATCAGGTCGACCAGCGCGGTCTGGACGTGATCCGAGCCGCCAGCGGATCTCCGTGGGCGCTGGGAACGTTCAGCGCGACGCGCGTCGTTCCTGAGCCCAGAGCTTCTTCGGATCGACCTTCGATCCCCGTTCCATCAGGGAGATGAGGTTCAGGTCCGGCTCGAAGGGTGGTGGTTCCGGCGGTGCCGCAGGAGGCTGCGGCTCCGGGGACGCGCCGTCCGTGGGCTGTTCCTCCATGGCAACCTCCGCCTTCAGTGTAGCCACGCACCCAGCGCGATGAGGAGAGCGGCGACGCCCAGCGTCGACATGGCCACCTTGATGAGGCGCCCGCGGAGCGCGAGGACCTCCTCGTTCTTCCGCGCGATGGCGATCATGGTGTCCATCAGCCTGACCTCGGCGAAGCGAGGCTCGGCCGCCAGGTAGCGGTCCCGCAGTTCACGCAGATCGAGGCCCAGGATCGACGAGGCCAGAAGGCCGCGATCGAACATGCAGCGCTGACGAGGGCGCTGAGCTTGCCGAGACCGATCGGGATGGACCGAACGGCGGGCGGAAGCGCGATCAACACCCCGGCGAACCCGAGGATCACGCCTGCTCTCGAGTCCAACGCGTCGAAGAGCGTGAGCTGCGCAGCCCGCTCCTCCCGAACCGTTCGCTCCACGAGCGCGAGGGACGGGAGTCGAGCTCCTTCCATGGATGAACGCTAGCGTCTGCCTCTGACATCGGATCTGGATCTGCGAGGCCCGCGGAACCTCCTAGGCGGAACGCGTCCTCACGCGACCACCGTCAGCTTCGCCTCGCCCACGAGCAGCTCGGCCGGCACGTGCAGCTCGGGCAGCTCGCGCAGGATCGGCGGCGTCTCGGGCAGGCTCCGCGCCCGCAGGTTCGCGGCGCAGTAGCTCGACATCAGCCCGCGGTGGTACGCGACCAGCTCGCTCGCGCGGGCCCGCGCCTGCCGCAGCGCCTCGTCGGCGGCGACCTCGGCGTTGCCCAGCGCCTCCTCGCGCGCCCGGACCGTGCGCTTCGCGTCGGTCAGCTCGCGCCGCGCGTCGCCCACCGCGCGCCGTTCCCGGTCGCGCGCCTCCTCGGCCTCCCGCACCGCGCGCGAGGGCTGGGGCCCGTGCGCCAGGTACGAGAGCATCGTGGCGCCGGTGTAGATCAGCAGGTTGATCACGCCGAACGCCAGGCTCCCGGCCACCGGCCCCAGCGCGTCGAACCCGGTGAGCATCGCCTCGAGCGACAGGTACCGCGCGCGGATCACCGCGATCGCCACGATCGTCAGCACCGGCAGGCCGATCAGCACCCACACCCAGCGCCGCTCCACCGGCCCGCGGTGCGGCATCCGCAGGAACGTGCCCAGGCCGTGCGCGCAGAGCACGAGCATGATCGCCAGGCCCGCGGTCATGACCCACGTCAGGACCTCCGCCTCGCCGAACAGCCGGAACGCGATCGCGTTCAGCGGGAACTCGGCCAGCAGGATCAGCACGATCGCCGGCACGTACACGCGCATCGAGATCCGCGGCCCGCTCGGCTGCTGCGGCTGCGCTACCAGCACGTCGGTCCGGTGCTTCTGGGTCTCGCGCCGGCGCTCGGCCTCGGCGATGTCGTGCGCGGCCAGCTCGACGTCCTCGCGCGCGTTGCCCAGCTCGCGCTCGGTGGCGCCGAACCTCGAGCGCAGGCGCGCCTCGTCGGCGGCCCAGCCGCGGGCGAGCTCGGCCAGCGCCTCGTCGGCGCGCTGGGCGATCGCCATCAGCGCCGGCGGGTGCGCGACCTCGTCGAGCGTGGGGATGCCCAGGACGCCGTCGCGCTTACCGTCGCGACGAGCCCGGGCGCGATCCAGGAACCGGCGCAGCGGACCGGGAGCAGCGTGCATGGGGGGAGCCTCCTCGCCGAGGCCGTCCTCCGCCGGCTGACCGGCGGAGCAGGGGTGACGTCCTCGTGCTGAGGCCAAGCTACGCAAGAGGTCTGACACGAACGGATGTTCGGAAGGAGGTTGCCCGCGTCACGATGTGGGCATAGCGTCATCCTGCCCGATCGGTCGCGAGGAGCGCAGCGTGCGGCTCGCAGCTCGAACGTCCTGCCCGCTCCTAATCGCGGTAGTCCTCCTCGCCCTCTCGGTGGCTCGTTCGAACGCGAACCTCGGGCCACACGGAGGGGAGGTGGCTCCGCCGCTCGAGGGCCTCGTGTACTTCGCCGCCTCTGATCGCGTTCACGGCCGGGAGTTGTGGAGGTCGGACGGGACCGCTGAGGGCACCTTCATGGTGAAGGACATCGGACCGCGCGAAGGCTGGGGCTCGATCCCGCTGATCGGCGTCGACGGACTCCTGTACTTCAGAGCGAACGACGGGAAGCACGGCACGGAGCTGTGGGTGACCGACGGATCGTCCGTAGGCACGCGCATGGTAGCTGACATCCGGCGTGGCCCGAAGGGCTCCAAACCCGTCAACTTGATCGAGGGCATCGATGTGATCGGCGATGTCGTGTACTTCACCGCCAGGGATGGCATCCACGGGCGTGAGCTGTGGCGGAGCGACGGCACCGCCGCAGGGACCCGTCTCGTGAAGGACATCCGAGTCGGGGCGAACGACCCCAACCCTTACTCTCTGGAGCACATAGGTGACACGCTCTTCTTCTTCGCGGACGACGGGATCCACGGCCAGGAGCTCTGGAAGAGCGACGGAACGCGCGCTGGGACCGTGATGGTGGCGGACATCGCGCCCGGTCCGGATGGCGCTGATCCGTACTACTCATCCGTGAGCGCGGACCTCCTGTACTTCAGAGCGAACGACGGCACCCACGGGATGCAGCTCTGGACGAGCGACGGCACGGCCGGCGGAACCCTGCCACTGACGAGTCTCACGCCACGAAGGGGGGGCGTGAACGTCTGGGGGTTCGGAGCCTTGGGCCCCGAGTCATTCTTCACGCTCTGTGCCAGGCGATGCCTCCTCTGGAAGACCGATGGCACGCGCGACGGAACACGACCGGTTCCCGGTCGGCCCGATGCTTACAGCGCCGCGTACTACGACGTAGCCGTCGTCGTCGAGGCGATCTTCTTCTACGCGGAAGACGAGCTTCACGGCGCCGAGCTCTGGACGAGCGATGGAACCCCCGGAGGTACCCATCTGCTCTCGGACATCTATCCGGGACCAACCTCATCGGGACCGCATTCCTTCGTTGCCGTCGGCGATCGGTTGTTCTTCATCGCGACCGGGGCAGGAACCGGGTCGGAAGTCTGGGTCTCTGATGGAACGACCTCTGGTACGCGGCTGACGCTCGACCTCCCACCTGGTGACACCGGGGCCTTCTCTCAGTACATGCTGGCGGCTGGCTCGAGCACCATCTTCACGGCCGTCGACGAGGAACACGGTGACGCCCTCTGGAGGAGCGACGGCACGGCCACAGGGACCTTCATGGTCGCGGACGTCGATCCATGGCTCAGCGCCTACTCGATCGTCGCACCGATCTTCGTGCCATCACCCTGAACGTCCAACCGAGACACACGCCGTGGCTGGCACGACCGCGTCGCGTGCGCCAGGATGCTCCCTGAAGGTCCTGACGGTGCCCGCCGGTCGTGAGGAGAGCTGCGTGCGATCCGGCCTCATCCTCCGCTCCGCAGCCCTGCTGTCGGTCGTCGGGCTGCTCCTCACCCTTCCGCGGCCAACCATGGAGGCGCGGGCGCCCGTGCTCGAACCCCTCCCAGGCACCGCCTACTTCCCCGCGAACGACCGGCAGCACGGGTGGGAGCTGTGGGCATCGGACGGGACCGCCCAGGGGACGCGGATGGTCAAGGACATCCGGCCAGGCCGCGGCGGGCGGCCCCCGGCGCCCCTGATCGGTGTCGACGGGGTGCTCTACTTCGCTGCCGACGACGGGCAACACGGCCTGGAGCTCTGGCTGACCGATGGCACCGCGGCCGGGACGCGGATGGTGAGGGACATCTTCCCGGGCGAGAAGGGCTCCTTCCCCGATTCGGGCTACCGCGTGTACGACGCGATCGGCCACGCCGTCTACTTCGCCGCTCGCGACGGCGTCCACGGACAGGAGTTGTGGCGGACCGACGGGACGCCAGACGGCACCTCCATGGTGAGGGACATCCGCCCGAGGAGGAAGGGTGCTGGCCCCTTCGGGCTCGCGCACCTGGGCACCACGCTGCACCTCTTCGCGGACGATGGCGTGCACGGGCTGGAGCTGTGGGAGAGCGATGGCACGAAGGCCGGCACGGTGATGGTCGCGGACATCGCCCCCGGGTCCGATGGATCTCAGCCCTTCCTCTCGACCGCAGGCAGCGACCGCCTCTACTTCACGGCGAACGATGGCAGGCACGGCACGCAGCTGTGGAGGAGCGACGGCTCGGCTTCGGGCACCATCCGGCTGACGGACCTGGCTCCAGGGGCCACGAGCATCCTCTCGAACCTGATCCCGCTCGGGGACGAGATGTACTTCACGATGTGCGTGCACGATTGCTCGTTGTGGGCGACGGACGGGAGCGTGGGAGGCACGCGATCGATCCTCGGCCGCCCCGATCGCTACGGGCAAGCGAGCGGCGAACCGCTCGCGGCAGGCGATGCCGTCTTCTTCACGGCCGGACGACCCGGTCCACGGCAGGGAGCTGTGGCGCAGCGACGGACATCCACGCGGAACGCGGATGGTGACTGACATCCAGCCCGGCACCGACGCGTCGAACCCAACCTTCCTGACGTCGACGGGCCAGCGGCTGTTCTTCGTGGCGTTCGCCGAGGGTTCGGTTGGGATCTGGTGACGGACGGGACCGAGGATGGCACCTTGATGACGCTCGACGTCACACCCGGGGAGGCGGACTCGCAGTCCGTCTCCGTCAGCGCGGCTGGCGACATCGCCCTGTTCGTCACCGACGACGGGATCCACGGAGCGGCTCTGTGGCGATCGGACGGCAGGCCCGAGGGAACGAACCTGATCGCGGACGTGGACCCGAGGGTGGAGAACAGCTGGATCGGCAACCCGATGTTCGTCCCGGAGTCCGGATGAGGGCTTCCGCGGTCGCGCTTTCGTTCGCCGGGCTGCTGCTCGCCCTCCCACTCCCAGCGATCGAGGCACGGACGGTCGAGCTCGAGCCCTTCCCCGGGACCGTCTACTTCACCGCGAACGACGGTCAGCACGAATGGGAGCTGTGGGCATCGGACGGGTCGCAGCCAGGGACGCACCTGGTTCAGGAGATCCACCCCGGCACCGGTGGACGAGCTCCGTACGCCCTGATCGGAGTCGACAGGACGCTCCACTTCCGAGCCAGCGACGGGCGACACGGCGTCGAGCTCTGGCTGACCGATGGAACGGAGGCGGCGACGCAGATGGTGAAGGACATCCTCCCGGGTGAGCCGAGCTCCTTCCCCGTGAACCTGTTCCAGGGAATCGATGCGATCGGCAACGTCGTCTACTTCACGGCCCGCGACGGTGTCCACGGACGGGCGCTGTGGCGGACCGACGGAACGTAGCCTTCATCCTTCAGAGGATTCAGGAGTTGGGATGGACGATTTCATTCCTCGTGCCAATCGACCCTGGACAGGAAGAAGTCGCGAGTGGCGTCGTCCTCGAAGTACACGTAGCACCCCAGGAGTCCCCGTGTAAGCAACACCCGGTACGTGTGCTTCACCAATTCCGTGAAGCGCTCTTGGTCTTTCGTCGCCCCGCGCTTTACCTGTGTGTCATATGACGCCTCGGGGTGTCCAACCCACTGCTCGCGTGAACGCCACACGAGATCCCGCCCGAAGATGACACCTACGTAGTCGAACTCGAACCCTTGCGCCGTGTAGACGCATCCAACCTGTTCGATCCCCGCTGGATCGCTCGCCCAGTAGTTGGCTTTAGGAATGCCGGGCCCGAGTCTGCCAGCGTGATCTTTTGCGTTCCAAGGCGCCGCCCAGTCACCTATGCGTACGTCTCGAATGAGCGATCCATCTGCGAGCGGCTCTGACCAGGGCCAACAGAACCCCGCGGTGAGTCGAGCCGTATGTCCCTCCTCTGCCCTGGTTCGAATCATCATGTCGAGCTCGCTGGGGGAGTCGACGATCTGAAAGTCGAACTCCTCGCCCGGCTCCCAAAGAACGAACGGCGTCGGGTGGATCTCGAGCGTGTTGTCGATCCAGCCGACGAATGCATCAGAGCCGCCACACCGGAACTGGGTCTCGAGCTCGTGCTCATAGACGGGGATCCCAGCACGAGCTGCGGAGTCTCTGATGAGGGCAGAGCTGCCGACCTCACCCGGGCGAACCACCTGGAGGTCATCGATGAAGAACACACTCACCTTGGCCGAGCCGATGAGTTCATCGATCTGAGGCAGTCCCGATCGATCCTCCTTCTTCTGGAAGCGGCTACCACTCGTGCCTCGGATCCGATGCGCTTCGTCACAGATAATCGCGTCGAGGACCTGCGGCTCGGCTCCTGCGAAGCTGTTGAAGAAGTTGAACTGGGCTCGTGCCCGAGTACCAACCGTCTTGCGGAGGTTGCCCGTGAACGCCTTCGAACCAGTGGCGTGCTGGGTTACGAAGCCGTCAGCCGAGAGCTCGGCTAACAGATTCACGGCCAGCACGGACTTGCCCGTGCCGGGCCCACCCCGGATCAAGAACACGCTCTGGTCAGAGCTGGCCTGTCGATCTCGCACGCGCCCCAGGATGTGGTTGAACACGACCTGCTGCTCGTCGAGCAACACATAGGTGGGCTCCCGTCGGATCACCCTGGCCGTGTGTTCAAGCAGTCTCTTGTGAGGGCGATACTTCCCCTTCAGGACTTGCTCGAGAACAACTCGCCCATCCCCGCCGGACAACTGCTCGTCGAGGAAGGATGCGAACCCGTCTACCTGATTACCTGCGAAGAGTGGCCATCGGGCGAGCAACTGATCATGTGATGAAGACCACAGCTCGTCATCGGGACGGTGCGTGGCATTGTGGGCGAACGCACAAGAGGAAAGCCCGATCGATCCGTCTGTAGAACGCAGGAACGTCCAGAAGGTAGCGCTGATACCCACCTCAACCTGAGCCGACAGGTGCAGCTCATCCCGTTTCCGCCCACCGATGAACACAGTAACGCAGTCGTCGATCGGCGACGGCTCGACGTTGGTCCATTGCTTGAGCTCCACGACGACCGCTTGCGACCGCTCGCCAGCATCGTGACCCGTCAGCATGCAATCAAGGCGCTTCGACGAGAGCGGCAACTGGAGTTCGACGACGATGCCATGATCGTCAAGAGCGGCGACCTCGATGACGTCAGACATCGCGCGGAGCGAGTTCTGCCAAGAACCGACCTCGCTCGGCGAAGGCTCATATCTGAAGAAGCGGAAGAAGGCGCTCCTGAGCTTCTCCGCGATCCTGTTGTGCGTGGCGTCCGCCACGAAGTCCACCGTGGCACCGCTGTATAGATGCATCAGCTCGCGTCCTCACGAGAACGCTTGGCCGCATTGCCCTTCGCTAGGTCAACCGGATACGTCTTGGCGTTCAACTGCATCTTGGCTTGGACGGCTTCGGCTATCGAGATATCGAGTAGGTCCGCCAGCCTGAGGAGATAGATGACGATGTCCGCGATCTCCTCAGAAGCGGCCGCCTTCTGCTCGACTGAGAGCCCCTCGGACTCGCGTTCAGTGAGCCACTGGAATACCTCGACGAGTTCACCTGTTTCGCCCGCCAGGGCCATCACGATGTTCTTGGGTGAATGAAACCGCTCCCAATCGCGCTCTGCAGCGAACGTCCGCAGCTGAGCTTGGACGGCGCCAACGTCGAGTATCGAGTCCACTGCCCCTCACCCTCTGAACAGCACGTCCCCGTGCCAAAGAAGCAAATCAGCCTCCGGACGATCTCTCTCCTGCGCTGGCGATCGTAGATGCTCCTTGTCGAACCCGAAGTAGTAGGCACCGTTGTCGAAGTCCGTGCGAAGGGATGGGCTGACGCGCAGTTGGAGCTCGGGAGTCACGGTGACATATCCCTGGTCGAACAGAGTGTGGAAGTCCGACCTCAGCAGCAGTCCGTTCTGAACTCGATGACGTCCGCCCTTCGAGACTGGTCGGATATGGGCGGCTTCGAGAACGGGGAGGATCTTCTCCCCAGTGATCGCGCAGCGTCGTTGGTAAGCGTCGGTGACCAAGATACGGAAAGCTCCCTGGCCAAGCCGTGGCCGAACCGGCCGTGCCAGCCCGAACATCGGATCGGTCTCGTCATCCTCGAACTCGAGCTCCGCGGTCAGGAGTCGGAACTGGACGTCCTCCCAAAGCCGCGTTCCGATCGGAGCCGCTGTGAGGTCATACGACTTCCCGGACACGATGTTCGGCTTCCAGTCCGTCGGCTGAGGGATCCAACTCTGCTCCGGCCAGAAGAAGGGGTCACCGAGAAGCACACAGCCGATCGGATGATTCAATGGCACGGGGTGCCGGACATAGCGTTCGATGCGCTGCAGCATCCGTTCGAACGTCGCTGCGCCGTTCTTCTCACCGAACGAGTCCCAGGCGAGGTTCGCTGGGACGACCGAATGACCCACGAAGAAGCCGCCGCCTGCAATGACGTTCTGCGGTGCATGGAGCTTGAAGAGAAGGGGCTCTCCCGCCTGCAGCACGTGAAACCCACGACC